>NZ_JBWDNO010000007.1:0-339051 GCF_056269245.1 Paenibacillus sp. J31R98 | reverse complement strand
GGGTGTTAAGTATTGCCCGAACATTCATGTTGTTCCCTGATAGCTCAGTTGGTAGAGCACTCGACTGTTAATCGAGTTGTCACAGGTTCGAGTCCTGTTCGGGGAGCCATTTCTGGAGAGCTGTCCGAGTGGTCGAAGGAGCACGATTGGAAATCGTGTAGGCGTTAACCGCGTCTCGAGGGTTCGAATCCCTCGCTCTCCGCCAGATATGGCCCGTTGGTCAAGTGGTTAAGACACCTCCCTTTCACGGAGGTAACAGGGGTTCGAGTCCCCTACGGGTCACCATTAATTACCTGAAAAAAAAGACTTGCATTCGATATAGTAATTGAGTTATTATATTACTTGTCGCTGTCACGGAGGCTTAGCTCAGCTGGGAGAGCATCTGCCTTACAAGCAGAGGGTCGGCGGTTCGATCCCGTCAGCCTCCACCATTTAACTTCATAAGAAGTATCTTTTATTGACGCGGGGTGGAGCAGCTCGGTAGCTCGTCGGGCTCATAACCCGAAGGCCGCAGGTTCAAATCCTGCCCCCGCAACCAAAACAATTCGGTTATATACCGAACGTTAATAACGCGGAGCCGTGGTGTAGTGGCCCAACATGCCTGCCTGTCACGCAGGAGACCGCGGGTTCGAATCCCGTCGGCTCCGCCATTTAATCAAAGTTCGGCTCGGTAGCTCAGTCGGTAGAGCAGAGGACTGAAAATCCTCGTGTCGGCGGTTCGATTCCGTCCCGAGCCACCATTTTCAAAAAGCAATTGTATATGCCGGTGTAGCTCAGTTGGTAGAGCAACTGACTTGTAATCAGTAGGTCGTGGGTTCGACTCCTATCGCCGGCACCATCTTGGAGGATTAGTGAAGTGGCTAAACACGGCAGACTGTAAATCTGCTCTCTCAGAGTTCGGTGGTTCGAATCCATCATCCTCCACCATTTCCTAGGGGCATAGTTTAAAGGTAGAACAAAGGTCTCCAAAACCTTTGGTGTGGGTTCAATTCCTGCTGCCCCTGCCAATTAAATATAGTTGTATGGCGGTCGTGGCGAAGTGGTTAACGCACCGGTTTGTGGATCCGGCATTCGTGGGTTCAATTCCCATCGGTCGCCCCATAACAACTACAAACAACATTTAATGTATTGGGGATTAGCCAAGCGGTAAGGCAACGGACTTTGACTCCGTCATTCCTAGGTTCGAATCCTAGATCCCCAGCCATTAATTTGCGGAAGTGGCTCAGCGGTAGAGCATCGCCTTGCCAAGGCGAGGGTCGCGGGTTCGATTCCCGTCTTCCGCTCCATTTAAATCTGGCGCCATAGCCAAGTGGTAAGGCAGAGCTCTGCAAAAGCTTTACCCCCAGTTCGAGTCTGGGTGGCGCCTCCACAAATTTTTTTCAAGCAATGAGCGCCCTTAGCTCAGCTGGATAGAGCGTTTGACTACGAATCAAAAGGTCAGGAGTTCGAATCTCTTAGGGCGCGCCATAAGTTAGCCGGCGTGGCGGAATGGCAGACGCGCGCGACTCAAAATCGTGAGGGAAACCGTGGAGGTTCGAGTCCTCTCGCCGGCACCACTTTATACATCAGACAGCCTGCAGGATCCTAGGATCTTGCAGGCTTTTTTGTTGTTTCTATAACTCCATGAAACTAGTAACCATAACGTTCAAATACGCACTGGAATAGCATGGACGGGATTTTACGCGGTATGAGATAATCGAAAGAACAAATCGGTAAAGGAATGGTACCAGGTGAAGCTGTTCCAGTCGCTGCAATTTAAGTTGATTATCGGCATATTCGCTATGCTCGTTCCACTTGTTGCTTACCACCTATACACGAACTTTTATGCGATACATGTTGTGAGGGAGAAAGTAGCGTCTTCCAATAACGACTTGGTCGACTTGTTCATGCAGAGCAAGGTAGATCAGGTGTTGGAGGATACGAGCAAATATCTGCTGACTCGGGCTGCTGGCGACCCTGATGTGTTATCGCTTAATTTATACCCCGATAGCGACAGCGAGTATCAGCTGCGCAAAGCACGCATTATTAACCGGCTGCGCGATGATCTTGTACTGTACCGGATCAGTACTTTTTTCGTATATTCGCGTAAGGCTCAGGATTTGACGGTCACGGACGGCAATTATAAAGACTTCAGAGAGCTCGCTGATTGGCTCCAGAAGAGCAGTACGAATGATAACGCGGAATGGACCGTTCTACGTAACGGCAATGAATTTGGGCTATTTACGGCTGTCCACGCATCGCCTGACGTTATGCTCGGCGCTTGGATTAACGTGGACAATCTGCTCGTGCCGTTTCGCCAGTTGAATCTTGGCGGCGGAGGCGAGGTTATGGTGCTCGGACCGAGTGGCGAGGCGCTGACGCCATCCTCGTTGTCGGATACTGGTCTTAATGATCTCCGTCATCATCTGAAGGCACTAGACGGCTCGTATTTCGTTCTGGAACAGCCGGGCGGTAAGAAGCTTGCAGTAGGAACACAGTCGGCCCAATCGGATATTCGAGTGGTCGTGCTTATCCCAGAGAGAAACATGCTTCAGCGTCTAACCTTCTTCATGAGGGCGGCATGGCTAATTCCGCTTGGCGCTGTTCTTGTGCTGGGCTTGTATATTTTTCTGCTGAAACGAGTTCTGTTTAGGCCGCTAAGTGATCTCATACGAGGTATGAGGCGCATCACTCAAGGGGATTTGAACTATCGGCTAACCGAGGATAAGACGAGTGAGCTCACATTCCTATCTTCGACTTATAATCATATGGCCGACCAAATTAAGCAGCTGCGTATCGGTATCTATGAGCAAGAGCTGAGAGTGAAACAAGCGGAGCTTAAACATCTGCAAGTTCAGATCAACCCCCATTTTTATTTGAACAGCTTACATATCATCTATAGCTTGGCGACGCTGAAGCTGCACGGCAACGTTCAGAAGATGGCTTTGTACTTGGCGGATTATTTCAAATTTACGATTCGGACGAACCGGACGCATGTCGCTTTGCAGGAAGAAATCAAACATATCTCCAATTACTTAGAAATCCAGAAGCTCCGATATCCCGATATGCTGGACTTTGAGATGCATATTCCGGCTCCTCTCAGTGATGCCGCTATTCCTGCTCTTACGGTTCAGCCGTTCGTCGAAAATGCGATTGTGCATGGCATGCGCATGGAAGGCGAGGCTTTCGTTATTCGGATATTTGCGGAAGCGCTTACGGACGATCCGAAGCAGTTCACGATTGTGATTTCGGATAATGGAGTCGGGTTCCCGCCTGAGCAGCTGGCCCAGCTAGGGTCGGCGCGATTTATGGAGGAAGCAGACGGCAATCATATCGGGATATGGAATGTGATGTATCGGCTGCGGCTTTATTTTGGAGAGAGAGCCGCTGTGGAATTTGCGAATGGTGAATCAGGGGGCGCGGTCGTGAAGCTGACGCTGCCTATACAGCACGGGGATGACGGGGGAGGTCATGTGCATGTTTAATTTGCTGATCGTTGACGATGAGAAATATTCGGTTGCGGGTATTACGCAAGGGATCGATTGGACAGGCATGCCCATTGAGAACATCTACGAGGCATACAGCGCCAAGCAAGCGAAAGAGCAGATGAACAGAACGAATGTTGATCTGCTGATCTCGGACATCGAGATGCCAGGTGACAACGGCATTCAGCTGCTCGAGTGGACGCGAGAGCATTTTCCAGAGACGGAGACGATCTTCCTGACGGGGCACGCGAATTTCAGCTATGCGCAACAGGCGGTTCATCTCGGAAGCTATGAATATATTGTGAAGCCAGTAGATTATGAGGAGCTTAAAAGGATTGTCGCAGGCGCCCTGAAGGAGATAAGCGACAAGAGGGAAACGAGGGAGTACCAAGAGACATACCGGCGTTATCATGACCGCTGGGTGCAGCAGAAACCGTTGCTCATCGAACGGTTCTGGCAAGATTTGCTCAGTCAGCGTATCGCCTCATCGAAGGATAACATTGATGAAGCCATCCATCTATACAATCTGCCGCTCACCTCGAATCAAACGGTCCTTCCTGTCTTGATTAGCGTGGAACAATGGAGCAAAGAGCTCGATGCCCGTGACGAGGAGATAATGGAATACGCCATCCGGAATTCGGCACTCGAAATTCTGCTTGAGGGAGAACGCGGCGCAGTGCTGCAGGATCGCTCAGGCGTCAATGTTGCACTTCTCTATGACGGAGTTGCCGGATTATCCGAGGGGATGGAAAGATTAAAGGATCGATGTAAAATGCTGCTTGAGGCGGCTAAGCGATACTTCTACTGCGAAATCTCCTGCTATATCGGGGAGGAAACGGAGCTCCCTCGTCTGTCCGCGTCTTATCGCGCCTTGCTGGAGCAGGAACAAGACAATGTGGCGGAATCGAACGATGTGTTTACGCGCGAGCAATCGGCGGACAGAACGATGCAGTCGGTTCCTTTTGCCCCGTTTGACGATTGGCTGGTAATGTTCGAATCAGGGAATAAACAGGAGCTGCTTAAGCGGCTGGAAGATACGGTAAAGTCTATTAGAGAACGTGACACGACCGCAGATACGGTAGATATGCTCATGACCTCGATCAAGCATCTGCTCTATCGTTCATTCCATCGTCAAGGCTTGCCTATGTTTGGCGGATTCGTGGTAAAAGGCGGTATTCGGTCTTTAGCGCAGTTCCATTCGTGGGCGCAGCAAACGATTGAAGAGGCCTTCGAAGTCTATCACGCGCAGGTGGCGGATACGAGGGCAGTCATTGATAAGATCCATCAATTTATCAACCAGCACCTGATGGAGGAAGAACTGAAGCGAGAAGATATCGCGAAGCATGTTTTTCTTAACCCAGCCTACCTGTCACGCCTCTATAAGAAAGAAACGGGGATCGCCCTGTCGGACTATATCATGCATGCACGAGTGGAGAAGTCCAAGTCTTACTTGGCGAATACGGACCGTAAAGTATCGGATATTGCGGTAGCGGTCGGGTATGCGAATTTGTCTCATTTTGCAAAGGTGTTTCGCAAGATAGTCGGTGTTGGACCCAAGGAATATCGGCAAAAATTCAATAAATAACGATTAGAGCCTCCGAACATCATGATCGGGGGCTTGCTGTATGTCCCACTAGGTAACAGAAACGTCGGAATTGTCACCGTACTCGGTAGAGAAAGCGCTCTCTCAAACGTTATTATTCATATGAGCACAAGGAGATGAATGAACGGGGAGGAAGCGAGTTGGGGAAGCAAGCGAAGGTTTGGACGATTGGCAAATCGTTGATGGCGTTAATGCTGGCATTGCCATTGTCGATGCCTATTCAGGGGTTAGCGGCGGCGGAAGGGGAGGCAGCGGCTGCGGCTACGGGCGCGGTCACATGGACGAACAGCTTTGACCCGGATGTCTTTACGGGGTGGGGATTGTGGGCTGGCGAAGGCAGCTCTGTGAAGCAGGCAAGCGTAGATGGCGTTACAGGCAAGGCGGTTCGCATTGATTATGACCGTTCGCCGCTTGGCTGGGGACTTGTCGCGCATGCGGAGCTGCCTGCGGATTGGCATCTAGACGGCACAAAGACGATCCAATTCTATGCAAAAGGCGATGGAATGGAGCAGGACTTCTATGTCGGAGTCGAAGAGAAGGATGGCGGAGACAAGTACCGCAAGCTGGTTACGATCAGCGGCAGGGAATGGACGCTTGTTACGATACCTGTATCTGAGCTGACTTATCAGGATAGCGGCGATCAGCATCTCGATTGGGATCGCGTCAATGCGATCAATATTAGCCCGGAGATCGATCGCTCTGGTCAAGTCACCATTGACGATGTGACTCTGGGTACATTCGAGCCAAGCTTAACCAATACGTTCTCTCCCGATGCATTCGGAGATTGGGGACTATGGGCAGGTGATGGCAGTCAAATTACAAAGTCAGCCATTGAAGGGGCGAGTGGAGGTCAAGGAGCGAAGTTCGATTATACTCGCTCCGCAGCAGGTTGGGGATTAGTCGCACACGGAAATATCCCAGCAGACTGGAAGCTGGAAGGAACGGAGGCACTGCGCTTCATGATTCGCGGCGACGGGACGGATCGGCATTACTCGATCGGCGTGGAGGAGAAGGACGGTGGCGATAAGTTCCGCGCCATCATTGATGTGAGTGGCGAAGGTTGGACGCCAGTTACGATTGCAGCGTCAGACCTCGTTTATCAGGATGGCGGAGGCAACGCTCTGCTGGATTGGGGACTTGTGAGCGGCATTAATATTAGCCCGGAAGAGAATGGCTCCGGCAGCTGGTCGCTTGATGACTTCACTTTCTACAAAGGCGGCTTACTGCCACCGGTTGTCAGTGAACCGTCATTGCAAGTTACGGAGCTGACTGCTGCGCGAGCAGGCTCGGTGTTCGAGGGTAAGAACATCATGCTGAGCGCAGCGCTGGACAACAGCGGTTCTGCGCCGTCATCGTTGGCAAGGAAGTTAAGCTATACCGTCAAAGATACCTCTGAGGCGGTCGTATTGTCAGGTACAGCCGATATACCGGCCATTGATGCGGGCGGCAAGGCTGATGTAGCTCTATCCTTCCAAGTGCCGAAATACGGCTACTATACGATCGAGGCATATACAGAGGATGAAGCAGGCGTACCGTCGGCGCGGACAATTGCCTTCGCAGCTATTGCTCCGGCAGCATCATCGGCAGGCGCGAAGCTGGGGCATAAGGATGATGATTCGACGCTTAGCGGGTTCTCGACTCACTATGATTATCTGGCCAGCGACGAGCTTCGCGAGCAGGAAGCGGAACTCATCAGGCTTGCGGGCGCGCAGCTGGTTCGCAATGATTTTCTGTGGAATACAATTGAACCGGCTAAGGGTCAATTCGATTGGTCGCTGTATGATCGCATCGTAGCGGCGAACAAGTCGCAAGGCCTGCAAATGATCGGTATGCTGGCATACAGCGCGGCTTGGGCAAGCACCGCAGCCGAAGGTGCGGATATGCCAGATCATTACCCGCCGCGTACGGTCTCTGAGTACGCGAACTTCGTCTATAAGACGGTCCTGCGATACAAGGACACGGTCCATCAATGGGAAATTTGGAATGAGCCGAATCTAGACGGCTTCTTCAGACCGACGCATTCGGCGGAAGCTTATACGGAGCTGCTGAAAGCCGGGTATTTGGCAGCGAAGCGGGCCGATCCTTCCGCGACTGTCGTCATGAGCGGGCTATCGGGAACCGGCGGCGGGTATCTGGATGAGATGATCGCGAGCGGAGCACTGGACTATACGGATGCGATCGTGATCCATCCCTATCAGGCCGGGGATCCGGAGGCTGGTGATGCGTTCGTTCACGATATTGCCGGCGTACAGGCAAAGGCTCCAGATAAGCCGGTATGGCTGACGGAATGGGGCTGGCGCACGGATGAACAAGGAGCTGCGAATCAAGCGTTGTACACCGTGAAGGGATATTTGCTCGCGGATGCGATGGATGTGCAGCGTAACGCGCTTTACTCGTTCAATATCGCAACGGATACGCAGTTCGGACTTGCTGATTCGAGTATCGGCGGAGCGGTGAAGCCGGTCTATCCGGCTGTAGCTGCCATGAACCGCGTAATCGCGGATCGTTCTTACGTAGGTGATGTCGCACTCGGTACGGATGGCGTAACGGCACTTGCGTTCAGTGGACGTGGCAACGCAGATTCTGTGATCGCGATGTGGTCTACAACAGCGAAGACGATTCTGCTCAAAGCGTCGAAGTCAGTCACGATCTACGATTTCTACGGCAATGCCACCGAAGTTGCGCCTGTCCAAGGCAAAGTGACGGTGACGCTGTCCGCGCAGCCAATCTATGTGCAAGGCAAGCTTCAGTCTTATGTCGGAAGCGCAGTCCCTAGAACAGGCGGCACTAAGCATGATGATCATCCTGGAAAGTCTGGTAACGGTAAGCATAACGATCCTGACCAGGCTTGGATTATGAATAGCCCATATACGCGAATCGGTCATGCTACGCTCACACGCGGCTTTGACAATTCGTTCTCAGTCGAAGTGTACAACTACAGCAGCCGTAAGCTTAAAGGCTCGTTAGAGCTCGCCGGTATCCCGAAGAGCTGGTTCTCTTCAGCTAAGGGAATGCTCCGAGCGTATGAGGTACAGCCATATACAAGCCAGACCATTACGTTCCAGTTGAAGCCGCCTGCAAACGCAGAACTTGGCACGGTGCAAGCAACGGTTAGAGAGAATGGCTCTAAGCCAGCGTTAAAAGCGAAATCGGTACCGCTGGACATCGTACCGAAGCTAGCGGTGCAGGTCGACAAGAAAGCGATAAAGTTGACGAACACGACGAGCCAGCCAATCTCCGGCAGCGTGGCGCTTCAAGCGCTTACGGGCTGGCAGCTGACGATCGCTCAGCCGGGCTTCGACCTTGCACCTGGCGCATCCGTATCGCTGCCCTACAGCATGAGTCCGCTCAGCGGCACTAAGGCTTCGAGCGAGATAATCATCGCAGGAACGGTTAGCTCCGCAGGAGAATCGATACCTTTCACCCAGAAGCTCTATGTCATCACGGCATCACATGCTGCGCAAGCTCCCGTTATTGACGGGCTTGTAGATGACAGTTGGTCAGCCTCCGTCGCTGCATTGGCCAATAAACAGGAGCAAGTGAGCGCAGACTATCGTGCCAACTGGCAGGCAGACGATGTATCGGCGAATGTGAAGCTCATGTGGGATACTTCGAAGCTGTACGTGCTTGCCGTCGTCAAGGATGACACTGCGTTCCAGCCGCAATCCGGCGGTGCGATGTGGCAGGGAGACTCGCTGCAGCTTGCTTTCGACGCGGCGAATACGGCTGGCGCTGGTTATGGGCCGCTCGTCTACGAGCTCCAGATCGGCAAGCAGGACGGTGGAGAAGCACAGATCTTCAAAGGGATGGGCTTCGCCAAGTCAGGCTTGATGGAAAGCGGCAATATCGCCGTTAGCCGTGATGAAGCCAGCGGAACGACTACGTATGAGCTAAGCATTCCTCGTGCCGAGCTCGATGGCTTCGGTGATGGAACGGCGATGAAGGAAGCGGGTTTCTCGTTCCTTGTTAATGACAATGATGGCAGCGGACGCGAAGGCTACATCGAATGGTCTTCCGGCGTCGGCGGCGCCAAAAATGCTTCGCAATTCGGTACCTTGTGGCTAATGCAATAGAAAGGCAGTACGGGGAGGGCTAGCGGAGGAACGATAGGCTGTCCTCCCCTTCATATAGCTGCATAATTCTATGGGAGCAGGTGACTAATGTGAGGAAGGTTTATCACCAAAGCAAGTTGAAGGCTTGGTCGAAGCTTGGCGTTGCGGCAGCACTAGGATTGACGCTGCTGTTCCCGGCAGCGGTTAGCTTCGCGGGGACGGCGACGACAATTACCGTCGATACGGCTTCAAATGCGGGAACGGTCAATCCGTATACCTGGGGCGTCGGAGCGCCGGACAAGTATGCGTGGTGGGCGGGAAACACAGCGCTCAAGACGAGAATCAGCGATGCGAAGATTAAGCTTGTGCGCGTGAATCCGATTCAGAACATGCTGTATAACAGCAGAGATCCATATCCGTCATCCGGCACGTTCTCCCTCACAGATATGGATGCGATTCTGAACACGATCTTCGATGCTGGAGCAGAGCCGCTGTTCGTCGTCGCAGGGTTCCCGGCTGGCGTGCCGAATACCCGTGACGCAAGCGGCACCATTACGTCGGCCAATTGGACGGAATACGGCAATTTCATGAAAGGCGTCGTGAAGCGGTACAATACGGACCATGCACTAGGCGCAACGAAGACGATTAAATATTGGGAGTTGTGGAATGAGCCCACTATCGAGGGCGATGGCAAATTTGCGAGCCAGGCAGCTTACAAAACATTCGCTCAGACCGTCGGGAATGCCATGAAGGCGCAGGACAGCACCATTAAGCTAATCGGGCCAGTTGATGCTTGGTCGGACTTAAGCAGCACGGGGTACTTATCGTATGCCGCGAAGCAGCTGGAGAGCCAAATCGATATACTGAGCTGGCATGATTATGGCCCTGATCCTACTAACTCGGACGCTACTCGCCTCGCATGGACGAAGCCGCACTATCAGGACAATATTGCAACAGTGAAGTCGGGCGGCTCTGGCGACATCTTCAAGGGACCGTCCGGCAAACTGTATGGCGCAGCGATTACCGAATACAACATGAGTCACCAAGACGGGGGAAGTACGTATAACGCGAAGTACCATAATGTCTTTAACGCGGTATATTCGGCGAGCGCGATCATCAATGCGATGAAAGGCAACGCGGATATGTTCATGTCTTATAATTTGGCGGAGACCGGGACGAATCTGCTCGGACTGCTGGATAACGCGGGATACGGCGCATACAAGCCATATTATACGTACCATCTGTTCGGCAATCACTTCGGGAATCAGAAGCTGACCTCGTCCGGCGGAGCGACCAATCTCGAGTTTGTCTCGTCCAAGGATACAGCTACAGGCAAAACCTACATTATTGCCGTTAATAAGGATGCAAGCGTCACTTATGATGCTTCTGTCCAATTACAAAATATCTCTTCGGCGACTGGAACGGTTAATGTGTGGAAGCTGGATGCCTCAACGAACCCAACGTCCAGCACCTCGCAGGCGTATTCCGGCAGCCAGTTTACGTATTCGATCGCACCGATGACAGTCGTCGCATTCGAAGTGACGCCAGGCAGCGGCGGCGGCGGTGGCTCTGTTCTCTTCTCGAACGGATTTGAGAGCAGCGAAGCAGCGCCTACATGGCTCGACACGCTCGATGGCAGCAGCAACGTGACCGGCTATACAGCCGGTACTAATCCGGAATGCTCGCCTCGTCTAGAAGCGCCGCATACAGGCACAGCGACTTTGATGTTCTCAGGCACTGACAATAGCACGTCGACGTCTTACGCCAAGTGCAAAGTGTTTGACGTGAATATTCCGATTACGTCTGTGACGAAGCTTGGCTATTGGCTGTATCCACAGGTGAATAACGCGAGATACGTTGCTGTCGACCTCATTATGACGGACGGCACGACGCTGCGCGATAGCGGCGCAGTCGATTCCAACGGCTACAGCATGCATCCGAATGCGGGCCACGGCGGCGCGATACCTCTGAACGCGTGGACGAATATCAAGTCCAATATCGGCACCGTGTTAGCTGGAAAAACGATTGATCGCATTATTCTGAACTACGATCATGCTGCCGATACCGGACAGTATCGCGGTTATGTCGATGATATTATCATTACGAACGGGACGCTTCCGTGACGTAGCATATAAGATGCAAGAAACCGCCCAGAGACGATCTCTGCGGCGGTTTTCGTCGTTTATATGTCCTTTTTTTCCATGAGAACCATGTGTAACCAAAACGTCCATCATGTCACCTCGATGCGTAGAGCGTGGTTATCCCCTCCTTCTATAATTCAGATAGTGAGAGAAACTTCCAGAGAAAGAGAGGATGAACCATGAAGACAATGTCCGCCAAACTGCAAGCCAGCGCCGCAGCGGAGACTGGCGGGAGGCAGGTTCGCGAAGGCCAAAGCCATAACCACAGTCATAACTCCAGCCGCCGCCGCAGTATCAGATTTCGCAGCTTAATCCGCTTCCGGATGCTCTACTTGATGATGCTGCCCATGCTTGCGCTCGTCATCATCAATAATTATTTGCCTATGTTCGGCATCCTCATTGCGTTCAAGAAGATTAACTATGAGCTGGGGATTCTCGGAAGTCCATGGATTGGATTGGAGAACTTCAAGTTTCTCTTCGCCACAACGGATGCTTGGATCATTACACGGAACACGCTGTTGTACAACGTCGTATTCATCGCCACGAACCTGGTGTTCGCAGTTAGCTGTGCCCTCATGCTGAACGAAATGCGCAGTAGAGTGCTTGCGAAATGGTTCCAAAGCGCGATGTTCTTGCCTTACTTCCTATCGGCTGTCGTCATCAGCTATCTCGTGTTTGCGATGCTGGGCGAGGAGCATGGCTTCGTGAACAACGTCATTATGAAGTCGCTTGGCCTTGACCCTGTCTCCTGGTATGCCAAGCCGGAAGCTTGGCCGATTCTGCTGCCAATCATTAATGCATGGAAGAATGTTGGCTACTTCTCCGTTGTGTACTTGGCCGCTATTGTCGGCATCGACGAAGAATATTACGAAGCCGCGCTGATCGACGGAGCCAGCAAGTGGAAGCAGTTGACCAGCATTACGCTTCCGCTGCTCATGCCTGTGATGGTCATCATGACGCTGCTGCAGATTGGACGCATCTTCTATGCGGACTTCGGCTTGTTCTTCCAAGTGACGCTCGATACCGGGGCGCTGTATCCGACGACGAACGTCATCGACACCTATGTGTACCGCTCGTTCATGGTCATGGGCGATATCGGGATGTCCTCCGCAGCTGGCTTGTATCAATCGGCAATCGGATTGGTGCTCGTCTTCGCATCGAATTTCATCGTCAAAAAAATCAACCGCGACAACGCGTTGTTCTAAGGGGGCACAGGCAATGAAATCATCACAGTTAGCGCACTCGCCCAATGCCATCTCGAAGCGCGCCAATTACTTCATTACTTCTCTGTTCTGGCTTTACACCATCGCATGCGTGTTTCCGCTGGCTCTGGTCATCGCTGTCTCGTTCACAGACGAAATGTCCATTCTGAAGAACGGTTACCAGCTCTTCCCGAAAGCATTCAGCACGATGGCCTATCAGCTGCTGTTCGAGGATTCCGCACAAATCGTACGCTCCTACGGTGTCTCGCTGTTCGTTACGATTGCTGGCACCTTGATCAGCCTCCTGTTGACGGCGGCATTCGCTTACCCGATCTCACGCAAGGAGCTGCCGCTGCGTAACGGCTTCACGTTCTTTATTTTCTTCACGATGCTGTTTAATGGCGGGCTTGTCCCTTGGTACCTCGTGTACACCAAGTACCTGCACATGGATGACTCCATCTGGGCGCTGATCGTCCCCATGCTCGTGCAACCCTTCAACATACTGATCATGCGGACGTTCTTCCAAACGACCATTCCCGGTGCCTTAATCGAAGCAGCGACAATAGACGGAGCGGGAGAGCTTCGAATCTTCTATAAGATCGTTCTTCCACTGTCGCTGCCTGTCATCGCGACGATCGCGCTGTTCAACACGCTGATGTATTGGAACGACTGGTTCCTCAGCTTGATCTTCATCAGCAATAACGAAACGGTCAGCGTGCAGTATCTGATGTACAAAACGATGCTGAACATCCAGTACCTCACGTCCAATGTGCAAGCTTCAGAAGCGCTCACGCGAGGAGGAGGCACGCTGCGCCTGCCAAGCGAGGCGATTCGAATGGCAATGGCGGTCATCGGCATCGGCCCGATCATTCTGGCTTATCCGTTCTTTCAGAAGTATTTTGTCAAAGGGCTCACAATCGGGGCTGTCAAAGGCTGATTCCGGCAAGCTATACTACTCGTAATAGATTGTCCGGTTAGCATAAATTGTTCTTTCATAGACATGGGAGGGTTATCGCATGATTTCCGGCAAAAGAAAAGGAATTTCCTCACTCGCTCTGGTGTGCGCACTCGGTCTGGCGTTATCGGGCTGCGGGAGCAGTGGCAACAGCAACGGCAACAGCAACACAAGCAGTAACAGCGGCACAAACAATGCCAAATCGACGGATACGGCATCCGCTGATGCAGCGCCAAAGTTGGAAGAAACGAATTTAACGCTGTATTATCCGGGTTCCCCGCAGAAGGATGAGCAGGAGGTCGAGGCGGCGATCAACGCGTATTTGAAGGATAAGATCAATGCCAAGCTGGACTTGATGCCGATTGACTGGGGCAGCTGGGACAGTAAAATCAATCTGATGATCTCTTCCTCGCAGCCTGCTGATATTATCTTCACCGCGGCTTGGAACGGGTTTACGGTCAATGTCGGCAAGGGCGCTTTTCTTGATCTGACTGAGCTTATCGACAAGTACGGCAAAGAGATGAAAGCGGTCATGAATCCGGCATTCCTGAACGGTTCGAAGGTGAATGGACGCAACTACGCGATTCCGACGAACAAGGAACTAGCGGCAACCCGCGGCCTACTCCTGCGCAAAGACATCGTGGAGAAGTACGGCTTTGACCTGAGCACGATTCATACGACAGCGGACCTTGAGCCGATGCTGAAGACGGTGAAAGAGAAAGAAGCCGATATGACGCCGTTCTACGTATCCAGCGATAGCGGCTTGCTGACGAACCTCAACTTTGACACGCTTGGCGATAACTCCGTGCCAGGCGTCCTGCATAAGATCGGAACAGAAACAACGATTCTGAACGAGCCGGCAACGCCAGAATTTAAAGAAGCGGCTGCGCTTAGCCGGAAGTGGTATCAAGCGGGTTATATCAACAAAGATGCGGCAACAACGAAGGTGAAGCCGGAGGAGCTGATGAAGGCGGGGAAAGTGTTCAGCTACACCGCATCCTTGAAGCCGGGAGCAGCCGAAGAAGTGATGCGTTCGGTCGGCGTTCCGCTCGTTCAAGTCAAGCTGACGGAACCGACAACTACGACCGGCGATACGACAGGGTCGATGCTGGCGATCTCCCGCACTTCGAAGAATCCGGAGCGTGCCATGATGCTGATAAATCTCTTGCATACGGACAAGACGTTGATTAACTTGATTAACTACGGCATTGAAGGCAAGCACTATGTGAAAGTGGAAGGCAAAGATAATGTCATCAAATATCCGGACGGCGTTGATGCAGCGAAATCGACGTACAGCCCGGGCACGAATTGGCAAATTGGCAACCAATTCTTGAACGACTTGTTCGATACGGAGAATCCGAAGAAGTGGGATCTCTTCAAAGCATTCAACGATTCCGCGAAGCCGTCGATCGGGCTTGGTTTTACGTTCAATAGCGACAGCGTGAAGAGCGAAGTAGCTGCATGCGTCAACGTGTACAAGGAATACTTCGGTTCATTGAATGCCGGCACCGTCGATCCAGACAAATATACGGCACAGTTCCTCGATAAATTGAAAGCATCCGGCGTTGATAAAATCATTGCAGAGAAGCAGAAGCAGTTTGACGAATGGTATCAAACAAAAAGCTAATTGGATATAAAACAAAACGACCGCTCTCCTATACAGGGGAGCGGTCGTTCACGTTTACAGCAAGATGCTTATTTCTTCATCATATCTGCAACGGTTTTGTCGAACTTCGCGAGCAGCTGATCTTTATTGATTGTGCCGCCTTGGTATTCTTGCATTGCAGCGCCGAAGCCTTGAGTTGTGCCGTCTGGGAAACGATCCCAGTGCCAGCCAAGAGCTGTCGCGGATTGATCTTTGATGGATGCTGCGATGGAACCGATGTCTTCTGTAGTCGCGTCGATGTTAGTCTCAGCAGGCATGAAGTGGAATTCCTTCGTCAGGTACTTCTTGCCTGTATCGGAGCTAACCATCCAGTTCAGGAATTTCTTCGCTTCTTCAGCGTTTGCGGACTTGCTGTTAACGATCCAGTTGTTCGGCACGCCTACATATACGTGGCCTGGTTGGTCATTGATTGGAAGCGGAAGCACGCCAAGTTTCAGTTCTGGGTTCACTTTGTCGATATCGCCTTGTGTCCAGTTACCTTGCTGCATCATCGCTGCTTTACCAGCTGCGAAGCTAGCGACTTGTGTAGCATAGTCAGTTGTCAGCTGATTTTTTTGTGCGTTCTTGAAGATCAGGTCAACAAGGTTGATCCATTGCTCGAACACTTGGTTGCCCTTTGCTGTTACTTTGCCAGCTTTCCAGTCTTCGATGAATTTCGCTGGATCTGGTTGGTTTGCAAGCGCTACGTCAGCAAGGTGAATACCAAGCGACCACCACTCGTTCGTCGTTTCGAACGGTGTAATACCTGCAGCTTTCAGCTTAGCAACGGCATCAGTCAGCTCAGGAAGCGTCTTAGGCTCAGTTGTGATGCCTGCTTTTTGGAACAGGTCTTTGTTGTAGATCAGACCGAAGCCCTCAGTGTTCATTGGCATACCGTACAGTTTGCCATCTACTGTTGTAGGAGCTTTCGTCGTCTCAAGCAGGTTGGCTACCCATGGTTGGTCCGAAAGATCAGTTGCGCGGTCCATGTAAGGAACGAGCGCGGAGTAACCGCCGTTGTTGATGATCTCTGGCTCGGAGCCTGAAGCGATCGCTGCTTTCAGAAGAGCGCCGTAGTCTTCGCCGCCGCCATGAGTTTCAACATCAACTTTAACGCCTGTTTCTTTCTCATATTCTGCAGCCATTGCGTTCAGTTGATCCGCAATCTCAACTTTGAATTGGAATACTTTGATCGTAACGTCCTTCGACGGAGCGTTAGTTCCGGTGTTCGTACCTGTATTGGTTCCTGTGTCACCCGTTGTGTTGTTTTTGTCGTTGTCCGACGAGCCGCAGCCTGATGCAAGAAGTGCAACAAGCGCAGAAGTCATGGCAAGCGCTGTAATTCTTTTCATGTCTCTAGTACCCCTTCCAAGTTGTCTGGTTTGTAAATGCTTACATTCTCATTGTAGGTATAATTACATGCTTCTCACACTGATTGCATTGAACAAAAAGGTGGAACATATTGATTAGCCCTTCACTGAGCCTGCAGTAATACCTTCGACGATGTACTTCTGTAAAAAGAGGAAGAACACGATAATTGGTGCGATACCGATGGCAAGTCCAGGTAAGGCAAGATCCCATTTCTTCGTATAAGCACCGAAGAATTTCGTAATGCCGAGCGGAATCGTCGTTAAGTCTTTGTTGCCGCCGATGACAAGCACAGGCAGCAAGTAGTCATTCCAAATCCAAAGTGTATTTAGAATGATGACAGTTACCATAATCGGTGTCAGAAGCGGGAAGACGATCTTGAAGAACACGCCGTAAGGTGTGCAGCCGTCAACAACTGCCGCTTCTTCGACTTCGAGCGGAACGCTCTTAATGAAGCCGTGGAATAAGAACATGGATAAAGCGAGACCGAAGCCGAAATAGCAAATGATAATACCGTACATATGGCCGCGCAGCTCAAGCAAGGACGTAATACGAACCAACTGGAGCATGACGGACTGGAACGGAATGATCATTGAAGCGACGAGAGCCGTGAACAGGATTTTGTTAAACACGGTCGGTCTGCGAACAAGGCGGTAAGCCATCATGGAACTGATGAACACGATACCGGCAACGCTGAATGCAGTAATAAGCAGTGAATTCATGAAGACATGAGGGAAATCAAGCTGCTCCCATACCTTCTTGTAGTTGTCCCAGTGATAAGTTGCAGGCCATTTGGCCGCATTCAGCAAAATTTCCCCTAGTGTCTTCACCGAGTTCGACAGTACGAAGTAAAACGGCGAGAGGAAGATTAGGCCGAGCAAGATTGCGGCAATCTCCAGAACAAGAGTGGGGAAGGAATAATTCGCTTTGCGTTCCATTATGCTTCCACCTCCCGGCGTTTCGTAAACCAAACTTGGGTCACTGTAATGAGCGAGACTGCGAAGAAGAACAGCATGGCTTTCATAGTGCCTAGACCGTAGCGGTTGTTGTTCAATGCTTCGGCATATACGTTGAATGCAAGCGATTGTGTTGATGTACCCGGGCCGCCTTTGGTGAGCGACAGGTTAAGATCGAACATTTTGAACGCATTCGATGTTGTTAAGAACAAGCAGATCGTAATCGCCGGCATAATGAGCGGCACGATTACGCTGTACAGCAGCTGGAAGGAGTTCGCGCCGTCGATGCGGGCAGCCTCCGTAAGATCCTTAGGCAAGCCGGCAAGCGCCGCGATGTAAATAACCATCATGTAACCAGCAGTTTGCCAAATAAAGACGATGACTATCCCCCAGAAGCCAGTTGTCGGCGTTCCGAGCCATGGCAGGTTAAAGAATGGAAGATTCGTCAATTCACCGATGGTGGTGAAACCCTTGGTGAAAATAAACTGCCAAATAAAACCGAGCAGAATCCCTCCGATAACGTTCGGCAGGAAGAACACGGTCCGCAGGAAGTTGCGGCTTTTGAGCGGCTTCGACAATACCATCGCGAGCAGGAATGCAAGCACGTTAGCGCCGATAACGGTTACCACCGTAAATTTGAGCGTAAAGCCAAGGGACTGCCAGAAATTCGTATCTGATGCGATCAGATGCAAGTTGTGAAGCCCTGTCCAATTTGCTTTGTTCATATCGAGTCCGTTCCAGTCGGTAAAGGAATAATAGAAACCGAGCAAAAACGGGATAAACACGACAGCCAGGAAGAACAGCAAGCCAGGTCCTACAAAGACGAGTTGCTGCATCCATTGGCTGAGCCGGTTGTTTTTCATAATTGAGTCGCTCCTCTCTCTAGATGTTCGTTTTGCGTGATCTTTTGGTACGCTAGGAACCAGTATATAGCACCCCCTCCTGCCGGAAAACCGAAGATCGTGAAGAGTAGGGTGGAATATATTGACCTGCCTGATACAATAATGACTGGATGGAGGCGAAAACAACATGATTCGAAACAGCATTCGCAAGAAGCTTATCTTCTTCTTGCTCGCTGCGACTATAATTCCAATCGGCGCATCGATTGCCGTATCCAATCTCTATACGAAGCGTTCCGTCACGGATGCGGCAATAAATGAGAATTCCAGCCGTCTGGAGCTTGGCAAGAACAATATCGTGAGCTATTTCAACACGATCAACCAGCTGTCATTGTCGGTCTACGGCGGTATCAATGCGGCTGACTCCTTATATACCTACTTGGAGAAGTCGATTACGAAGCCAGTGAGCAGCAACGTGGTCGCAACAAGTCATGATTTGGTTTATCTGCACTTGTTTAGTTTGTCACAAGCGAGCAAAGATATTTATCAATTGCACCTATTTATCCCGAGCGGCAGCCAGTCCAATCTTTGGATAAACGGTTTCTTCCGCCGAGAATATAACCCGAGCTACAAGGTGCCGCTGGACCGGAACGGGGAAGCGAATCCGTTCATCGAACCGACGCATATGAACACGCAGTATGGGATGCAGTTCTCGCTGCCGGAGTCGAAGACGTCGAAGGAACCTGTCATTACGCTGCATCGGCCGATCTATATGACGCCAACCAAGATGGTGATCGCCATGTTGTCGTTCGACTTGAAAATGGACAGCTTCAACCGGATCTGCGAGCAGCTGTACAATCAGAATGGACGTGAGCGCCTTGCTATCACGGATGAGGCCGGCAGTTACTTATACTCATCTCAGCCTGAGGAATACGGGAAGAAGCTGAAACAGAATTGGTCTGCGAAGCTTGCGCAAACGACCGGAAGAGGGCATTTTGTATGGAAGGACGACAGCTTCTCGGGAATCATATTTTACGACCATCTCGCAACGCCTTATATGAATGCGACAATCATTAAACAAATCCCGTATTCGGATCTATATAGCACAGCTACGACGCTAACGCGCATCAATTCGCTGATCGCTGCAGGCTTCTTGCTCATCGCGCTCATTGGCACGGTCTTCATCTCGTTCCAGCTGACCGAGCCGATTAAGCGGCTAATCGGCTATATGAACAGAGTGCAGGCAGGCAATCTGTCGGCTCCGCTCGAGGTGCGCAATACGGATGAGATCGGCCTGCTCGCAAGAAGGATGCAGAGCATGATGGAGACGATCGATCAGCTCATCCTGCAGGAATATAGGCTCGAGCTTGCGAACAAGACCAACCAGCTCAAGGCGCTCCAAGCGCAGATTAACCCGCACTTTCTGTACAATGCGATGCAGTCGATCGGTACGCAGGCACTTCAAGGAAATGCGCATAAAACCTACAGTCTCATTACACTGCTCGCCAAAATGATGCGTTACAGCATGACGACCGAAGAGACAGAGGTTCGGCTTGAACGCGAAGTCCAGCATGTACTGGCGTATCTGGACTTGCAGAAGGAACGTTTCGGCGAGCAGCTGCGCGTGGCAACATCATTCGCACCGGAGACGATGAACATTATGGTTCCGAAAATGCTGCTGCAGCCAATCGTCGAAAATTATTTCAAGCATGGATACACCGGCGGCGTGCAAACAGGCGAGATCCAAATTACAAGCACCATTCAAGATGAGATGCTCGTGCTTGAAATTATGGACAACGGCAAAGGCATCGAAAGCGATGAGCTCGAACGTCTGGCGGAGATGCTGACAGGCGAGCAGGATCATCCATTGCAAATGGAGGAGCCGGATGGCTCTGTGATTGATAAATCCGCAAGCATTGGTCTGATGAATGTTATTGCAAGGCTAAGGTTGTACAATGGACAGGCTGCCCAAATTAAGCTGGATAAGCGGATGCCAGCGGGCTTGTCCGTTACTGTACTTATTCCGCTTGCGAAAGGAGGAACCGAACAATGAGAGCGTTAATTGTAGATGATGAGAAGCATGTGCGTGATGCGATCAAGCTCCTGGTCCCGTGGGAAGAGCTTGGCATAACGGATCTGCTCGAAGCAGCAGACGGGCAAAGCGCGAAAGAAATGATCGAGCGGGAGAAGCCGGAGCTTATCTTCACGGACATGATGATGCCGGTGATGAGCGGCGTCGCTCTGCTGCGCTGGATTCATGAGCAGGAGCTGACGAGCAAGACGATCGTCATTAGCGGTTATGATGATTTTAATCTGGCGCGTGAGACGATTCGCTTCGGCGGCCTCGACTATATATTGAAGCCAATCGAACCGGAGCAACTCATTAAGGCGGTAAGGCATGCGATCGAGACGTGGTGCCGGGAGAATCAAGATCGGACGCTATCGCAGAATCGAGTGATGGAGCTTAACCAGCTAAAGCCGGTGTATTGGGACAAGGTGTTCTCGCAGATGATCGAGGAACCGCAGTCTTATCTGGCGCAGGCAGAGCTGCTTCAGCAGGAATTTGGATTGCCCGCCTCGGCGGAGCTTGTCAGGGTAGCGGTGCTTTCTTTCGAGGGCGTGAATCCAGTGAGCCTGCGATCGTTCTCATCGGATGAAGACTTGTTCTACTTTACGATGATGAATATTAGCAACGAGATTGTGCAGGAAGCGCGTCTGGGCTATGCCTTCTCTTATTGGAATCAGCGGCGGGAAATTGTCGTGATCCTGTGGAGCAGGCTTGAGGAAGCGACGCAAAGCTTGAACCGGATGCAGGAAGGCTTTAAACGTACGCTTCATACATCGTTTCATTTTGGCCTAGGCGGCATTTATCCGTTCCCGTCGGGCCTCAAGACGGCATACCTAGAAGCCAGCGCTGCGCTGCATCATCGCAATCTGCTTGAAGCGGGACAGTCCATCCATCTGTACTCGGAGCTGGATCCTCGGGGCAGAATGCAGGTTGTTCATCTATCCGATCATGGGGAGTCGCTGCGAATCGCGTTCCATAGCGGACAGGCGCAGCGGATCCGCGATGCGGTGGCCGATTGGGCGCGAGAGGCTGCGGGTGCCGGACGCATTACGCCTGACATGATTGAGATGTGGCGCAGCGAGTACAGCGTGCTGTGCTCGCAATGGTCGAAGGCATGGCTGGAGGAGAGCGGAGACTCGCCGGGACCGGCAATTGGCGAGGATGTGTTCGCGCTTCGGTATGAGGTGGATTGTCGGTTCTCCCTTGAGCAGCTGGAGCAGGCATTAGCGGAAGATCTGATCCGCTTCGAGCAGTCGCTTCGCGAGCTGAAGCAGCAGAGGGGCAATGTCATCTACGAAATTAAGAAATACGTCGAGACCCACTATCAGCGGGAGATTTCGCTTCAGGACATCGCGAACCATTTCTACCTCAGCCGGGAGTATATTTCGCGCAAGTTCAAGCAGGAGCTTGGCGAGAACCTGTCGGATTATATCGGCCGCATTCGGATCGCCAAAGCAAAGCGGCTGCTGGAGAATCCGAATATGCGTGTCGTGCAAATTGCGCAGATGGTTGGGTATCAAGATGAGAAGTATTTCAGCAAAGTATTCAAGAAGCTGACCGGCATGACGCCGAATGAGTATCGGAAAGGCCAGCTATAATGAGGATTAATGAAGGGGCTTCGAGGACGTTGTGACGTCTTGAAGCCCCTTTTTTGACGGGTAATGGCCGGGAGGCGGACCGGTGTTACGCCTTAGGTACGGAGAGGTCCCCGCCTGAGGTCCAGTATGAAAAACCGCCCTCGGTCCGTTTTGAATCGTTCTGAAAAAGCCTATCATGAGTACATAAGCAAAACACGCAACAAACAAAGAAAGAAATCGTAAGAAATAAACACATGCAGTTTAAATAACGAAAGGCGGTGACTAAAACAATGAACGGAAAAAATGCACTGGGCGCTATTTTGGTCGTAATCGGCGCACTCATGATCATGAACTTTATCGGTATTCACCTCGGCTGGATTATTAGTCTGCTGATGCCATTCATCCTAATCGGACTTGGCGTAATAGGACTTCGCAATAACAGCAAGGTAATTGGCGGCATCTTGATCGTCGTCGGCGCAATCATGCTTCTTGGCCAGATGGGTAAGATTATCGGACTTCTGATCGCAATCGGCGTTATCGTGTGGGGCGTCTCCTTATTCAAGAATCGCCACAAACGCGTCTAAGTAAATACGATGCTATAGCAACTAACATTTAATTGGGACAAAGGAGGCGAACCGATGAGCATCATGCGGAGAGTTCGGGATATGACGGTTGCAACGCTCAATGAGCGTTTGGAGAAAGCGGAAGATCCCGTCAAGCTGATTGACCAGTTCCTCTGGTCGACTAGAGAAGAGATTATCGGGGCAGAGCGGTTGTACCAGCAATGCCTGACACATAGCAATCATCTAAAAGCACAATGGCTGCAAGCGGAGCAATTGAAAGAAAAGCGCGAGCAGCAAGCGATTATCGCCTTGAAAGCAGGCGAGGAGCATGTAGCGCGCATTGCGCTGACGGAGAAAGCATCCAGCGAGGAGCGTGCGACGCAGTACCGCGAGCTCTACGAGCAAGCGCTGCAAGGCACAACTGAGCTAGAGCAGCAGCTTCGCGAGCTGCGCAGCGAGTACCAGACGGTATATGACAAGCGGGAATACTTCTCCGCACGTATGGAGTCGCTTCGTCTGCAGCAGCGGATGAACGAACGGTTCACAGGCGGCAATGCGAATGCGCCGGGCCAGCAGCCTGGCGGGATGTTCCGCAAGCTGGAAGACCGAATCAGCGATATGGAGCTGGAAGCGCGCAGTTTGCGCGATCTGCGTAAAGCAGGCGGACAGCTGATAAGCGAAGCGGGCTTTGCCCTTCAGAACACGATAGAGCGTGAGATGGAGCAATTGAAACGTAAATTACAGCAGGAAGGATGGAAGTCGTAATGAAGAAACTGTACCGGTCGCGCCGCGATAAGAAACTGTTTGGCTTATGCGGCGGTCTTGCCGAAATGCTGAATGTTGATGCGACGCTGCTGCGGATTCTTCTGATCGTCGTAACCGTCTTTACTAGCGGAGCATTAATTCTAGTCTATATCTTGGCTGGTCTAGTCGTTCCGAAGGACCCTTATCACTACGGGGGCTACGGTCCGACCGGCCACAATGGGAATTGGAATAACGGCCCATTCGGAGGCGGACAGGGTGGTCAAGGTAACCACGGCGGTCATGGCTTCGGCGGTGCAGGTGGTGCTGGAGGCTTTGGCGGTGGAAGTTCCTATACGAACCCACCTCAGCCTGGTCCTGGCGCTGCCGGCTGGCAGCAGCCTCCGGCACAAACGTCGGCTTCGAATATAGATGCGATGATGGATGATCTGGAGAAACGCGCACTGCGCAAAGAAATCGAAGAGCTTCGTGCTAAATTAGCGAAACATGAGAAGGGAGAGTTTTAATATGAGTATTTTTAAACGGATGAGGGATATGACGAAGGCGTCGATGCATGAGCTGTTAGACCGTATGGAAGATCCGGTCGTCATGTTGAATCAATATTTGCGCGATATGGAGGCTGAAATCCATACGGCGGAATTGACTGTTGCGAAGCAAATGGCTAGCGAGCGCCGCATGAAACAGCGTCTTGAGGAAGCGGTTCGCGGGGTGAGCGATCGTGAGGCGAAGGCAGAAACAGCGCTTCGCGCCGGTCAGGAAGAGCTTGCTCGCAAGCTGCTCGAAGAGAAAATCTTCTTCGACCAGAAGACGACGGAATATACAGAGCTTCACCAAAGCGCGAAAGCGCAAGCGGATGAGCTGATGAACCAGCTGCATGGCATGAAAGACGAGTACTATCAGCTGCGCAACAAACGCAATGAGCTTGCAGCCCGTGCCCAAATGGCGAAGGCGAAGAAGCAAATGGCGCAAGTATCTGCCGTGCACTCCATCGAGAGCGGTCACGCATCCCGCGGTTTCAGCCGTATGGAAGAGAAGATCATGCAGCTGGAAGCGGAAGCAGACGTTTCGCGCGTCCCTTACGGCGCATCCGGTGCACAGTCAGCAATCGGGACAGTTGATACAGCGAAGCAGCTGCAAGTGGAAGAACAGCTGCAGCTTCTCAAGAGCAAGCTGAATCCTCCTGCGACGCAAGCAACCATCGAAACGCCAACAGGTGAATAAAACAAGAATGAATCTGCAAATGATGTAGCCATACTTGGTCGATGCGCAATTGCCGCATCGGCCTTGCGGCTTGTTTTGCAGTTACATAGACTTAAGGGGGAACAGCATGTCAGCGGAATCGTCTTCGCCGAAAACGCCGGATCACGCGGAAGCCGGGGCGGGTACTGGTGCGGAAGCAGGAACGGGAGCGCAAATGGGAGCCTATCGTTCGCAGCCTGTCCAAGCAGACAGACCAAGGTTCCCAGATTATCTGAAAAGTGCAGAACCGCTGCCCAGCCTAACGGAGAAGCGTAAAAATGCGGCGGAGACAGTGCTGTGGCTGCTCGTTATTCTAGGTCTCAGCGTACTGCTGCTGCAAGGAACGGGCTATGTGAAGCTGTTCGCATTGCAGAGCAACGCCGCACTCATTGGGCTGTCCGTCATTGCCCTGTCGCTTGCGCTCGCTGCAGTATACAGCTACTTGCAAGGAATTAAGCTTCGCGCAGCGGTGCAGCGGCTCACCGATCAGCAGCGTAGCAAGCGGCAGCAGCGGGTAACGCTGATGTCGGAAGACGGCGGAGCACAAGTGCCGCCGGAGTCGTTCACCGAAGAGGATGAAGCGTGGACCGAGCAGGTTCGGTTCTCTGCGGTTATCGAAGAACGACAACGGCTCGCTCGTGAACTGCATGATGCGGTTAGCCAACAGCTGTTCGCGATATCCATGACGGCAACTGCAGTCAGCCGGACGCTTGAGAAGGATTGGGAGCGGGCGAAGCGCCAAGTTCAGCTGATCGAGGAGATGGCTTCCGTTGCTCAGTCCGAGATGCGCGCGCTGCTGCTGCATCTTCGTCCCGTACATCTCGATGGCAAGAACCTCGGGCAGGCGCTGCACAGCCTCATTGATGAATTGAAGCAGAAGGTGCCGATGACTATTACATTGGAGGCCGATCCGACCATTAAACTGGATACGGAAGCGGAGGATCATCTGTTCCGGATTGCACAAGAAGCATTGTCCAATTCGCTGCGGCATTCGAAGGCCGAGCATCTCAATATTTACTTGCAGCATGCAGGCTCGCATGTGAGACTGACGCTGCAGGATGATGGTCTTGGCTTTAATTTGGAAGAGAAGAAGCAAACGTCTTACGGACTGCTCACCATGGAGGAACGGGTGAACGTGCTCGGCGGTTCATTGAAGCTTATTACATCGCCGGGCAACGGCGTGCTGATCGATATATGGGTGCCTACGGGCGGGGCTTGATGGAAGGGGAAATGACGAAGTGGAAGCGATGGAACGAATGGACAGCTTGGAACAGCCAATAAAAGTGCTGCTTGTTGACGATCATGAGATGGTACGTATTGGCCTTGCGGCCGTATTAAATACCGAGGACGGCATTGAAGTTGTCGGGGAAGCGAGCAACGGGATGGAAGGCATCCGGCTTGCGCAAGCCTACCGACCGGATGTGGTGCTGATGGATCTCGTAATGGAGGGCATGGACGGCGTTGAAACGACGCGCAAGCTGCTTGAGCTGTATCCAGATTGCAAAGTCATTGTCCTGACGAGCTACCTCGACGATGGCAAAATGTATCCGGTCATTGAAGCGGGCGCGTTCAGCTACCTGCTCAAGACGTCACGCGCGACGGAGATTGCAGATGCAATTCGAGCCGCTGCACGAGGTCAATCGGTGCTGGAGTCGCAAGTTGCCGCTAAGATGATGAATCGATTCCGCCAGCCGAAGGCAGAGGCCGCGCAGAAGCTCCATGAGCAGCTGACGGAACGGGAAATGGATGTGCTCAAATGCGTCGGCAAGGGCTTATCCAACCAGGAGATCGCCGAAGAGCTGTTCATTGGCATTAAGACCGTCAAGTTCCATGTGACGAATATTTTCGCCAAGCTCGGCGTTGATGATCGGACGCAAGCGGCTATCTATGCGCATAAGCATGGGTTGGCGGAATAGGAAGAGCTGCAAGCTCTGCTCAATACTTAGAGGGTGTTTCACATCTTGCGGAAGGCAAAAGGTGTAATCCCTTCGCGGGTTTTGAACAGATTAATGAAATGGCTGACATGGTCAATGCCGACCTCATCGGCGATTGATGCGATGGGGGATGTCAGCGTACTTGAGCAGTGCTTCGCCCTGACAATCCGCAAGAAGATGATGTATTCGTTGGGCGACATATGGGCGGAAATGATGATCTCGCTCACGAGTTCGGTTAACAGCTTGGTGCCAAGCAATTCCGTGTGAGGCGCAGTCCCCTCATGAACGTCAATAAAGCTTCGAATAAGTCCGAGTATAGGTGATTCTCGCTGCAGCTGCAGAAGAGGGTCGCCTTTTTTGGCATATTGATCGTACTAATGGTTGCTCGCGCCGTCGTAGAAGTGAACCTGTTTTATTATTCGGGGGAGTAGGATTTTTGGGTGAGGAGAGGGCAAGGGCCAGGGCCAGGGCCAGGGCGAGTGAGGGCAAGAGCAAGAGCAAGAGTAAGAGGCTGAGATTCCGAAATAGGAGAAGAGTGTCCCAGAGGGATACACATTGGGTCGGAATCGCTGAAAACGGTAAAAGAGTGACCTTGAGGGATACACATCGGGTTAAAAACGCTGAATTTAGTGAAAGAGTGACCCTGGGGGATACTCATTCTACTCGAAGAAGTCCACCAGACCAGCTACATTTGCGGAAACTGCCAGGTTTGAGGCATAGAGGTCCACCAGACCAGCTACATTGGGATAGAGCGTCGAAAGGGGGAGGAAGAGTGAATCTTGAGGGGGGATACTGAGGAAACATTTAGACTGGACTGCTCCTTGAATGGAGCAGTCTTATTTATGTTGGTGAAAGGTGAGGAGTTGGTTGTAGATATCATCGATGTCGTTGATGGCGAAAGTAGGGACGCCGGATGGAAGGGGGGAGGTAGGGGCAAAAGAGTCCCACGTAGCAAGCATCGCAATATTCGTTAATTGGAGCAGCGGCTCGTCTTCGGAACTCCGAAGAAGCACAAGCTTCGGATAGTGCTCTTGCTTGAAGCCTTCGACCAGTACGATGTCGACTTGCTGCATATGGGCAAGGAGCGCGGAGAGCGGCTCGGTTCGGTTGCTAATTATGGCGCTGCGGGATGCGGAGCTGATCGCGGTAATATCCGCGCCGGCCTCTTGATGCTGCCATGTGTCCGTGCCTGGCGTATCCATCGTGAATTCGTGTGCGTCGTGCTTCGCTGTGCCGACAGTGAAACCTGCTTGTTTCAGCATGCGGGTTAGCCGGGCGAGCAGCGTTGTTTTGCCGCTGTTTTTGTAGCCGACGATTTGGAGCACGAATGGTGTTTGCTGTGCCTGTGGGGGTACGGCATGATGGCTGTTTTGATCAGATGGCATCTGGCTCAGTGCTCCTTATAAAGGGTAATGGTTAGAGCTGAGATTAGTATAGCATAAGCATGTATTACTGATTTAGCGGTTTCTGTTACAATGGGGAAATAGATAGTTACGGAAAGCGTAAAGGAGAAGATGGCTGTGCAGCTGCAGGGGGAGACGCGTTTTAGCAGGCGCGCGGTCAAAGTGGATGAGGCGATACGCCTCGTCATTGAAGCGGCAGTGCCGGGGCGGCAAGAGCGTGTGCCGCTGTGGGAGGCTTGCGGCCGTTATCTGGCGGAGCCGCTTGTTGCGACGACGGATTGGCCGCCTTTTGCGCGGTCGGGGCTGGATGGCTTCGCCGTCCGCAGCGCAGATACGGCGCAAGCGTCACCGAGTGAACCGGTGACGCTGCGCGTGGTGGATACGGTCCGCGCGGGCAAGCTTGCCTCCGCGGCCGTGGAGCCGGGCACCGCCGTCCGCATCATGACCGGCGGCGCGGTGCCCCTGGGGGCTGACGCCGTCGTCATGCTGGAGCAGACGGCGGATGCCCTTATTGACGGGCGAACCGCGGTGCGCGTGAAACGCGCCGCGGAGCCCGGGCAGAACATTGCGCCCCTCGGCGAGGAATTCCGCCGCGGGAGCGTGCTCGCAGAGCCCGGCACGAAGCTGCGGCCGGGCCACGTCGCTTTGCTCGGCACGTTTGGCTGCGCCGACGTGCCGGTGTTCGCGCGCCCGCGCGTAGCGGTGCTGGCAACCGGCACGGAACTGCTGCCGGTTGAGGCGCCGCTTGAGCCGGGGCGCATCCGCGACAGCAACAGCGCGATGGTCGCCGCGCTCGTGCAGCAAAGCGGCGGCGTTCCGCTGCTGCTCGGCCGCGTGCCGGACGAGCCGGAAGCCGCGGCTCGCGCGATTGCGGCTACGCTCGCGCAAAGCGACATCATCATCACCACCGGCGGCGTATCGGTCGGTGATTATGATGTGATGGCGAGTCTGCTCGCGGGCTTGCCTGCCGCCGGCTCGGCGGCAGAGCAAGTAAGTGAGGGAGCAGCCGCGGCTAGAGCTGCTGGCAGTCCCGCTGCGACTAGCGCACCTGCCGTCGCGGGCAATTCCGCCGCGACTAGCGTCCCAATCGCCTGCGGCAGTTCCGTCGTGCGAAGCATCCCAAGTGCCGTCGATCCTTCCGCGACTAGCGTACCCGCCGCGCCAAGCGTCCAAAGCGCCGCAGGCCAATCCGGCGCGACCAGCGACCTTGCCGCGGTCGGCACTGGTGGCCATACCGTCCCAAGCGTCCCCGGCAGTGCCGCCACGGCCAGCCCCTCCGCCGAGCTGCCTCCAGGCAGCCGCCTCCTGTTCAACAAGGCGGCGATGCGCCCCGGCAGCCCGACGTCCGCCGCTGTCGTTGGCGGCAAGCTGCTGCTCGCGCTGTCGGGCAACCCCGGCGCTTGCTTCGTCGGCTTCGAGCTCTTCGCGCGGCCGGCGCTGCGTCGGCTTCAAGGCGCAGCCGCCGACAACGCAAAGCCGAAGCAGGCGACAGCGAAGCTCGCCGCAGGCTTCGCCAAAGGCAGTCCGCACGAGCGATTCGTGCGTGCACGCCTTTCTACCGAAGGCGGCGTGCTCTACGCCGATCCGCTGGCGTTCGCCAAGTCCAGCATGATGGCGTCCATCCCTGATGCGGACGTACTTATTCGGCTGAAGGCGGGTGCAAGTGGCGTGGAAGCGGGAGCCATAGTGGATGTTATTCTCCTATAAAATGCAAAAAACCGCTCATTCAAGAGAGCGGTTCAGAGTGCCCGTGTAAGAAGTCAGTTGGACTTTTTACACGGGCACTTCTTTTATGTAGTTGGCGCTCGCTAACGCTAACGAACTCCAGCGATCCTATTAGGCGAATCTAGCTCGCCTCAAGGATCTAACGAATCCTAGAAGCGCTATTCCGACTAAATCAGGCACTTTCGTCAGCCAAAGTGCCGAATAGCGCTGCTGGAATTCGTTACATTTTCCCAAGCGCTGCATTCGGCCGAATAAGATGCCTACGATTCGTTAGCCAACCGGCCAGCCGGCTATTCAAATATGCGAGCGACAATCTTTCCGCCAACTCACATGAACGAATTCATAAACAACCCATCCAGCGGAAGCTGCAAATACGAGTCGGAAGAGGAGCGGTACAGAGTGAACGGCTGAAATCCGCTCGCCTTCGTGCTGATCAGGGATTTTGTCGGCAGCTCCGACAGCTGGGCAATCGTCTGCTGCAGCCGGGACGCCAGCCCGTGTCGGCTGTTTACGATTCGGCTTACCTCTTCCGGCCGAGCTTCCACTGCAGCACTCAGCTTCTCTTCATCGATCTTCCACTTGCCTTGCTGCGATTGTGAAATGCCGATCGACGCATGCTCCGGGCTTCGCAGCACGTCATCCACACGCAGCTTCAGCACCGGGTTCAAGTAGCTGGACGCATCGAAAGTATGCTGCAGCATATTGATTTCATGGATTACCGATTGCAGCTGGCTGTGCAGCGCATCGGAATTATTGCGTACCTTGATCGTGAAATCAGCAGGTCCGCTCATATCGTTCAGCGAGATTCGCACACGGCCTTGCTGCAGCACGATTGTATTCGTCTCATCCGAATCAATCACGTTGCCATCCACCAGAACGTGCGGGTCCGATGCCTTGATGACCGTCCGGTCTGCGCCGCTCGAAGCCGTAGCGTTGCCTCTCTGATCCTGAAGCGAGAAAGCATGCTCTGTTCCTATCCTGCTAGCCTCCAAGACAAGCTTAACCGTCCCGTTCGATTGATTCTCTTGCACGGATGCTGATATGCCGATTGAAGCTCCATTGATACTGTTCTGCAATCTGCCTAGCGCTGACGCATTCGTATCTCCGGGACGAATGACGGTAGCGAGTGAACGTGTCTGCCCGCCTGCTTGAAGCGTAAAGATATGCGCACCGGAGCTGATGACGGAAGGCGCATTCTTCGTTAGCTCATAGCCTTGATTCTGCTGACGTCTGGCAAGCGAGGCGACTTGAACGCTGTAGTCTGTCCGGGATGCGTTGGCGTCAGCTTCCCCGAATACGCCGGCAGCGCTCGTCCCATCCACTTGCACGGAGCGCTGTTCGAATGCAGACTTGCCCTTCATCCGAATGTCTGAGAGCGCATCGCTAGTAATATCACTCTGAGCGAGCCAAGCCGCTGAGCTGTCTGCTGCTGCCTTCAGAGCAGCGAGTGCCTGCTTCGGAAGCGTAAAGCTGCCCACCGAGCCGCGTGCCGGAATGGATGCGGCGACTTGCTTCCTCCTATTTTGCGATATCAGCGACATATAGCCTTGGCCCGAATAGGGATAAAGTGCGTACCGTTCAACGGGCTGAACCGGTTCCCGCGTATGCCGAACCGTTCCATATATAGCGGGTACAGAGTAAGGCAGAACCACAGCAATCCCTCCGATCGCAATTGTTCATCTACCTTACATTTTAAATAAATTTTTCCATCTTGTCGATTATCATATCGTTGTCCGCCAGCAATGAAAAAGCCCGCACCCCGCGCAGCTAAGCTGCAAGCGAAAGGGTATGGGCTTTGGATGCCGAATTATATGAGCAGGAACAGAAATGCAAGGGACGCCAAATCGAAAGCAAGCGCCTCGCCCCAATATGGATTATAACCATACCCGTAGTAAGGATCGCCATAGTAGTACGGATCGTAAGGATAATAAGCTTGCGTCTGCACGGCTTCCTTCGTCCCAGACTTACCCTCTACCGCCGCTTTGCCCGGCTTGCCGCCTTTTTTCTTCTTCACCTTCGTATTCGTGACCTTTCCTTGCTGCCCAACTGTAGCTCCAGCAGTCTTCTGCTTCATATTTGCTTCTGTCTCATTCAGCATTATGCGTCCGCCGTGGCATCGGCTGAGAATACCGACATGTCGCGTGCCTTCGTTCGTGACGACACAGACAGGCATGCCGCAATACTGTTTAATTGTATCTTCATGAAGTGGATATATAGGTTGCAACTTCGATGACACCTCCCCTTTAAAGTTCCTGAGACAGTGTATTCACCTACAGGTAAGTGCGTATGGATGTTTACCTACAGCTTATAAGGATATAAGAACTCTTGAAGGGAGCGGATCTTCGTATGCCAGCTAACCATCGCCGTCAATCGAGAGGCGGCATACTCGCCGTGGTCGTTCTGCTGCTCATTCTCGTAACCTGGACCCTATGGCATAACCGCAACATCCCCGCATCAGGTCAGACAGACCATGCGGTATCGTATGATTTTGAACAAGTGTGGAAATGGAGCAGCACGTCCTACGTAGGCGGAGCAGAAGGGGCGCATTGGTCGTTCCGCTGGGATGGCGAAGCGAATGCGGAAGGAATCGAGCAGCTTGCCTCGACGCTTGGATTCACGCTGCCACCTGGCTTGAGTGGTGACGCGCCTGTTGATATTACAGCCACGAATGATGTAGATAAGTTGAAGCTGTGGGTCCGATCAAAGCCGGTCGGCCAATTAAGCAATTCTGCCGATGCTTCATTCGAGCTTGTCCTGCTGCTTGATACGGCCAGAGGGTCCGGCAGCAAGGTGATTTCGGATGAGGTGGGAAAGGTGGAAAGTGCGGCAAATGCTGCTGGTTTGCTTTTGCAGGGGGGCTTTACGGTTCGCGGAGAGATGGTGCAAGTGGATGCTCCTGTTAGAGTTGCGGCAGCTGCGGAAGCGAAGGAAGTGGAGTCGTACGACGATAAGCATACGTCCAGCTTGACGTACTATACCGAGTTACTGCGAAGCAGCGTGCAGAGCGGGGCGGCAAAGGTGAATTTACAAATTGCAGGTGCGCTGACGACAGGCGAAACAGCTCGGGAACTGATCATTGGAGTGCCACTCATAACAGGCGATTATACGGAGCAGGAATAAGAAAATTTACCAGCTGCTGGGCGATATTTTGTCGGTGCATGAATAGCATCTACTGGCTCAATATGCTAAACTAACATAAATTGAACCACACAGTACATGTGTGAAAATACATAACAGAGAATGAGGGAAAAGACCGAAGTGAGCAAACAGGATACGATTGCCGCAGAGGGTGCGGTTTATTATTTGTTTGGAGCTACAGGCGACTTGGCGCGGAGGAAGCTGTTTCCTGCGCTTTTCAGCTTATATAAGGAAGGCAAGCTGGCTGAGAATTTCGCTGTTGTCGGACTTGCGCGCAGACCGCGGACGAATGAGCAATTCCGCGCCGATGTGCATGAATCGATCGGTGAGTTCTGCCGTTATAAAGCTGACGATGCGGAAGCTTGGGAACGTTTTGCGGAGCATTTTGTCTACATGTCACTCGATATCAACAATGTCGAAGGCTTCCGCGAGCTTGCACGTCTAAGCAAAGGCTTGGATGAGAAGTTCAATATCCCGGGCAATCGTCTGTTCTACTTGGCGCTTGCGCCGAATCTGTTCGGACCTGTCTCGTTCAACCTGCGCGATGGCGGACTCCTCGAGTCGACGGGCTGGAATCGACTTGTTATTGAGAAGCCGTTCGGCTACGATCTGGAATCCGCTCGTGAGCTGAATCAGCAGCTGAGCCAAGTGTTTGAGGAGTCAGAGATTTACCGCATCGACCATTACCTTGGTAAAGAAATGGTGCAGAACATTCAAGTGCTACGGTTCTCGAATGCATTTTTTGAGCCGCTGTGGAACAATAAACATATTGCCAATGTCCAAATCTCGCTGTCGGAGACGGTTGGCGTTGAGGAGCGCGGCGGCTATTACGATAAGTCAGGCGCTCTGCGCGACATGGTACAGAACCATTCGATGCAGATGCTGGCGATGATTGCGATGGAGCCGCCTAGCCGTCTTCATGCAGAAGATCTCCGCGACGAGAAGGTTAAAGCGCTTCGTTCGCTTCGTCCGTTCGAATCGGCTGCGGAAGTGAATCAGCACGTCATTCGCGGTCAATACAGCGAAGGTTCGATCGGTGATAAAGCGCTCACCGGCTATCGCCAAGAAGATTCGGTTAGTCCGGAATCGACGACGGAGACGTATTTTGCCGCTCGTGTGTACTTGGATAATTTCCGCTGGGCGGGCGTTCCGTTCTACATCCGTACAGGCAAGCGCCTGCCGGTGAAGACGACTGAGGTTGTCATCGAGTTCAAGAACGTGCCGGACAACATGTTGTTCGCGCAGCGTCACGATCTGGCGCCGAACCTGCTCGTTATTCGGGTTAACCCGATGGAAGGCATCTATATCAAGATCAATGCGAAGAAACCGGGCGTCGACAATGTCGTTCAGCCGGTATCGATGGAGTTCTGCCAAAGCTGCATGATCGGCATCAACACGCCGGAAGCTTACGAGCGCCTCATCTATGACGCGGCTCGCGGCGAATCGACTTACTTCACGCGCTGGGATGAAGTGGCTGAGGCGTGGTCGTTCGTTGACCGTATCGCAGCGGCTTGGCGCGAAGACAGCTCTAATCTGCAATTGTACCCTGCGGGCTCGTGGGGACCGAAGAGCGCTGAAGAGCTGCTCGCAGCAGACGGCTTCCACTGGTGGCCGGTGAACGGGCAAGCTGAAGACAATGTCATCTGGATTTCGGGCGGACCGAAGTGACCTTAGATAGTCTGGACGCACGCGGATGCTGGTGAGGCATATGCTAGAAGGACGGCAAGAGGACTGAAACGAATGGCCATGATTGATTTGTGGGCTGTAAAGGACGAAGGGAATAACGATGAGCAAACTTACGATAGCAGATGAAATAAAGCAAGAAGTAGAGAGACGGCGCACGTTCGCCATTATCTCTCACCCGGATGCGGGTAAAACAACACTGACGGAGAAGCTGCTCCTGTTCGGGGGCGCCATCCGTGAAGCGGGTTCCGTTAAGGCGCGTAAAGCAAGCCGCCATGCAACGAGCGACTGGATGGAGATCGAGAAGCAGCGGGGTATCTCCGTTACTTCCTCGGTTATGCAATTCGACTATAGCGGACATCGCGTAAACATTCTCGATACGCCTGGTCACCAAGATTTCTCTGAAGATACGTACCGCACGCTCACTGCAGCGGACAGCGCCGTGATGCTGATCGACGTCGCGAAGGGCGTCGAGGCACAGACGATTAAGTTGTTCCAGGTGTGTAGCAAGCGAGGTATCCCAATCTTCACGTTCATCAACAAGCTTGACCGTGAAGGGAAGAGTCCCTTCGAGCTAATGGAAGAGCTGGAGCGCGTGCTTGGCATTCGCGCGGTTCCGATGAACTGGCCGATCGGCATGGGCCGTGAGCTGTGCGGCGTCTACGACCGGATGAAGAGTCAGGTAGAACTGTTCAACGGGAACGACCATTCAACGATTGAAGTTCAAAAAGTAGCGGATTACAATGATCCGCATATTCGCGAGATGGCGGGCGATTACCTGACCGATCAGCTGATCTCGGATCTGGAGCTGCTGGACGTTGCAGGCGACCAATTCGACTATGAGAAAGTCCGTGCAGGCGAGCTTACGCCGCTGTTCTTCGGCAGTGCGGTGAACAACTTCGGCGTGCAGACGTTCCTTGAGAACTTCCTGCAGCTGGCGCCGTCACCGACGCCAAGAGAGAGCACGACCGGAACCGTCGATCCGATGAGCGAGAAGTTCTCGGGCTATGTTTTCAAAATCCAAGCGAACATGAACCCGGCGCACCGCGACCGTATCGCGTTCCTGCGTATCTGCTCCGGCCGCTTCGAGCGCGGCATGAGCGTACGCCATGTGCGTAACGGCAAAGACATTAAGCTGTCGCAGCCGCAGCAGTTCCTGGCGCAGGATCGGGACATCGTCGAGAATGCTTATCCAGGCGATATTATCGGCTTGTTCGATCCGGGCATCTTCCGGATCGGCGATTCGTTGTCGCAGGGCAGCGAGATCGTATTCGACGAGCTGCCGACGTTCTCGCCGGAGATTTTCGCAAAAGTAACGGTGAAGAATGCGCTTAAACATAAGCAATACCAGAAGGGCATCGACCAGCTGACGGAGGAAGGCACGATTCAAGTGTTCCACTCAACAGGCGGCTTCGAGGAGACGATTCTCGGCGTAGTCGGCCAGCTGCAATTCGAAGTATTCGAGCATCGGATGCGTGCCGAGTATGGCGTCGAAATTCAACTCCACCGGATGACGTTCCAGTTCGCCCGCTGGATTGTAGATGATAAGATTGACCCTACCAAGTATCGGATCAATTCCACGCTTGTGAAGGATAAGAAAGATAACTATGTTGCGCTATTCGAGAACGAATACGCAATGCGCACAGCAATGGAGAAGAACCCAACCTCCAAGTTTTTGGAGATGGCACCTTAAATTAGCTGTCGCGGAATGAAGCATGTCGAACAGCCGATTAAGGACGCGTCCTTGATCGGCTGTTTTATTTTGGAGAGGAGAGATAAGCTCATATGTCAACTTCACGCGTATTACGCTGGGTATCGGGCGGGATTGAAGCCTTTCTGGGCATTCCGATTATCGGGGGACTATTCGTCATCTCGATGGCATGGACCCCGCTGTTTGTGATGTTAATTCTGCATATCGTTACGCTAGTGTTCTGCTCCAAGGAGAATAAATCTAAGACTGGCAGCATTCTCGGCATTATTACTTCAGTAGTTGCGTGGATTCCGATTGTCGGTATGATTATGCATATTATAACTGCTATATTGTTAATGGTAAGCGCAGCCAAGGATCGCAACGAAGCACTTCCGCCGCCGAGCCCGCCGCACCCGAACAGCTTCTAAGAATATCAGATAAAGCGCCTGAAGTCGTAATCTTACATATTGACAGGCGCTTTTTTGCATGAGAAAATGTACGCGTGTACATTTCCAGTAACATGGAAGGGAGGAAGGGCTTATTCGTAGAAAAGTAGCGGAGCTTGCAGGCGTATCGGAAGCGACGGTGTCGCGGGTATTAAGCGGCGCTGATAACGTGAAGGAAGAAACAGCAAGACGAGTTATGGAAGCGGCTAATCAGCTGGGGTATGTTCCGAATGCGTTGGCACAGCGGTTCGCGCTGCGCAGAAGCGGCAACCTTGGCGTCATCCTGCCTATGCTGCCTAAAGTGAATCTCTTCTCTACGCACTACTTCTCTGAAGTGTTAAGCGGCATTGGGATAACGGCCAAACAACGGGGGTATGATCTGCTGCTCTTGTTCCGAGAACCCCATGAGCCACGGGATTACGCCAGCTTGTTTCGAACACAGAAGATTGACGGGTGCATCATCTTAGGTGCGCAGGACGTTCCTTCCGAGCGTGTTGCGCTTCGGGAGTTGAAGGACGGAGACTTTCCGTTCTGCCTGGTCAATCAACGTTTCGAAGGTGAAGCATTCAGCACCGTAGATGCCGATCAGCGTATGGGCAGCTATCATGCAGGCAAACATCTTGTGAAACAAGGCTATAGCCGAATCTGTTTCTTGAACGGTCCGGCGGAGTATTCGAACAGCTTAGATCGACTGAAAGGTTTCCGGCAGGCGCTGAAGGAAGCGGGGCTGCCGTATAAGCCGGAGCATGTTCTCGTCGGCAACTATAGCCGAAAGAGCGGCTACGGAAATTCGGAAGCGGTTGCAAAGCTGGTGGAATGCGGTGAAGTGGATGCAGTCATTGCTGCGAACGACCGGATGGCCATTGGGCTCTTGCAAGGACTCAGGGAGCGTGGCATTCGTGTTGGCGAGCATCTTGCGCTCGTCGGTTGCGACGATTCCGACATCTCTCGGATGACCGAGCCGCCGCTAAGTTCCATCCGTGTTCCATTCTACGAGGTCGGCTGCGAGGCGGCTTCAAGGCTGCTAGACGCGATGTCGGAGAACGAATCGCCTGAACCTTTCGAAATCAAACTGCCTGTGAAACTGATTGAACGTGCATCATCCCAAGTATTCAGAGAAACTCGCGATTAATTGACGAAAGTAAACCTAATTCGCTTGAGAGGATGAAATGAGAAGATGAGCAAAATTCGAGTCGGTATGATTGGTTATAAATTTATGGGAAAGGCCCATAGCAATGGTTATCGTGCCCTTCCGATGTTCTTCCCAAAGGTTGTTCGCCCAGAGATGGCAGTCATTTGTGGACGTGACCCTGTTGCACTTGAGCAAGCGCGCGCACAATACGGCTGGGAGCAAGCGGAGACAGACTGGCGTAAGCTGATTGCCCGTGATGATGTTGATTTGGTCGACATCAACGCGCCAAGTGATGCGCATAAAGAAATTGCAATTGCCGCCGCTAAAGCGGGTAAACATATTTTCTGCGAGAAGCCGCTTGCGCTTAATCTTGCAGATTCGATTGAAATGCTGAACGCGGCTGAGGAAGCTGGCGTGAAGCATATGGTTGGCTTCAACTACCGTTTCGCTCCTGCGATTCAGCTGGCTAAGAAGCTCGTGACAGAAGGTCGTCTCGGTGAAATTTATCACTTCCGCGGCTTCTTCCTGCAAGACTGGATCGTCGATCCTTCGTTCCCGCTCGTATGGCGCTTGCAGAAGGAAATTGCCGGCTCCGGCGCGCACGGCGACCTTGGCGCGCATGTTATCGACATGGCTCGTTTCCTCGTTGGCGATATCAAAGAGGTTATCGGCATGAGCGAGACGTTTGTCAAAGAACGTCCACTCGAAGCATCTTCAAGCGAGCTTAATACTGGACTTAGCAAGAAAGCTGATAAAGACGCGCCGCGCGGCGAAGTTACCGTTGACGATGCGACATTGTTCCTTGCCCGTTTCGCAAACGGCGCGCTTGGCAGCATTGAAGCGACTCGCTTCGCGCCAGGCCACCGCTGTACGAACTCGTTCGAAATTAACGGCAGCAAGGGCAGTATCAAGTTTGATTTTGAGCGTGTCAATGAGCTGGAAGTGTTCTTCACGGACGATGCCGCTGACGTACAAGGCTTCCGCCGTGTTCACGCGACAGAAGGTGCACACGCTTACAGCGAGGCTTGGTGGCCAGCTGGTCACAGTATCGGCTATGAGCACACGTTCACGCACGAGTTCCATGAGTTCATGCTTGCGATTGAAGAAGATCGCCAGCCGGTGCCGAACTTCGTGGACGGCGTAGAGTGCCAGGCTGTATTGGAAGCGGTCGACAAGTCGATTGAAGAACGCCGCTGGGTTTCGATTTCAGAGCTGAGATAAACATACTTTGGTAAGAAGGATGGTATCACCAATGAAAAAAGCACTCATCGTTTGGGGCGGCTGGGACGGTCATCAGCCGAAGGAAGTCGCTGAAATTTGTGAAGGCGTATTGAAGGAAGAAGGGTTCGACGTAACCGTATCGGATACGTTGGATGCTTACAAGGATGCGGGGCTGATGGCGTCGCTTGATCTGATCGTGCCAATCTGGACGATGGGTTCGATTACGCAAGAGCAGCTTCGACCGCTGCTTGATACGGTTGCAGCCGGCTGCGGCATCGCAGGCTGCCATGGCGGCATGGGCGATTCCTTCCGCAATGAAGTCGATTATCAGTTCATGGTTGGCGGCCAGTGGGTTGCTCATCCGGGCAATGACGGCGTTCGCTACGATGTGAACATGGTGAGCGAGGAAGATCCGCTGACGAAGGGTATCGGCGACTTCGAAGTGCGTACGGAGAAGTATTATATGCATGTTGATCCAGCGGTTAAGGTGCATGCAACGACGAATTTTGACGATGTTAAGATGCCAATCGTATGGACCAAAACATGGGGTCAAGGCCGCGTTTATTACAACTCGCTCGGTCACCAAGCGAACATCGTAGCGATGCCGCAAGTGCTTGAGTTGATGCGCCGCGGATTCCTGTGGGCAGCGAAGTAACTATAGTTGAAAATGAAATGTTCGTGATTAGAGGAGGCGTACTGCTAGATGAATCGCGTTAAAGTGGGCATTATCGGCTGCGGTAATATCAGCCATGTGTATTTTACGAATTTGAAGAAATATCCCGAGGTTGAGCTGGTAGCCGCAGCGGATATTGATATTGAACGCGCTCGGAGCCGTGCGCAAGAGTTTAACTTGGAGAAAGCGTATACGGTAGATGAGCTGCTCGCCGATCCGGAGATTGAGATCGTCGTCAATCTGACGATTCCGAAGGCGCATGCTTCGGTCTGCTTGAAAGCGCTTGAAGCGGGCAAGAATGTGTACGTGGAGAAGCCGATCGTCGTGACTCGTGAAGAAGGCCAGCAAGTGTTGAAGCTTGCAGCTGAGAAAGGGCTCCGCGTCGCAAGCGCGCCAGAGACGTTCCTTGGCGGCGGCATTCAAACTTGCCGCAAGCTGATTGATGATGGTGCAATCGGCACGCCGGTGTCCGCAACGGGCTTCATGCTCTGCGGCGGTCATGAGAGCTGGCATCCGGACCCTGAGTTCTATTATGAGATCGGCGGCGGCCCGATGTTCGATATGGGTCCTTATTATCTGACTGCGTTCGTTACGCTGCTTGGCCCGATCAAGCGTGTAACCGGCTCGGCGCGCATCTCGCATCCGACAAGAACGATTACGAGCGAGAAGAAGCGTGGCAAAATCATCGAGGTAGAGACGCCAACGAACATTACAGGCGTGCTTGATTTCGAGAACGGCACGATCGGCACGCTGCTGACGAGCTTCGACGCTGCGGCTGGCACAACGCTTCCGAACATCGAAATTCACGGCAGTGAAGGCACGCTGCTCGTACCAGACCCGAACGGTTTCGGCGGCGTTGTGAAGCTGCGCCGCAGAGGCGGCGACTGGGAAGAGATTTCGCTGACGCATGGCTATACCGACAACAACCGCGGCATCGGCGTAGCGGATATGGCGCGCGCGATTCGCGAAGGCGGCGAGCATCGTGCGAACGGCACGATGGCGTACCATGTGCTTGAGGCGATGCATGGCATCCACGATGCATCCCGCGAAGGCAAACATTACGAGATGCAGAGCACGTGCACGCGTCCGGAACCTATGCCAGCGCTTGAAGCACAGTCCAAATAACGATACACTATTAGAATCAGACAAGAACAGCTTGCCCGGCTTGGGTAAGCTGTTCCTTTTAACGACAGGACTACATAGATAGAGGAGCGCATACGAACATGAAACGAGTGAAAGTCGGCGTAATCGGCTGCGGCAATATCAGCCAGATTTATTTTACTAACTTGAAGAAGTATGACGAAATTGATCTCGTCGCAGCAGCGGATATCGACCTGGAGCGTGCGAAACAGCGTGCGGAAGAGTTCAGTCTGGCGAAGGCCTACACGGTAGAAGAATTGCTCGCTGACCCTGAGATTGAGATTGTCGTGAATCTGACGATTCCGAAGGCTCATGCATCGGTTTGCTTGCAGGCGCTGGAAGCAGGCAAGCATGTGTACGTGGAGAAGCCACTTGCGGTAACACGCGAAGAAGGCAAGAAGGTGCTTGAACTGGCTGCTGCGAAAGGGCTTCGCGTTGCTAGCGCTCCTGAAACCTTCCTTGGCGGCGGTATCCAAACTTGCCGTAAGCTGATTGATGACGGTGCGATCGGTACGCCTGTCTCCATCTCGGGCTTCATGCTTGGCGGCGGCCCTGAGGGCTGGCATCCGGATCCGGAGTTCTTCTATGAAGCGGGCGGCGGTCCAATGTTCGATATGGGTCCATACTACCTGACAGCGTATATTACTCTGCTCGGTCCAATCCGCAGAGTGACAGGCTCTGCTGTCATCTCGTACCCTGAGCGTACGATTACGAGCGAGAAGAAGAACGGCAAAGTGATTACAGTTGAGACGCCAACGCATATTGCAGGCGTGCTTGATTTCCATAGTGGTGCAGTCGGAACGCTGATGACAAGCTTCGATACGAAAGCAGGCACATCGCTTCCGAACATCGAAGTGCACGGCAGCGAAGGCTCGATTCTTGTGCCAGACCCGAACACGTTCGGCGGTCCGGTGAAGGTTCGCAAGCTAGGCGGCGAGTGGGAAGAAGTCGAACTCACGCACGGCCACACGGACAACAACCGCGGCATCGGCGTAGCGGATATGGCGCGTGCAATTGTCGAAGGGCGCACCCACCGTGCGAACGGCGCGATGGCTTATCACGTGCTTGAAGCGATGCATGGCTTCCACGATGCTTCCCGTGACGGCAAGCATTACACGATGGAAAGCACTTGCGAGCGTCCGGAAGCAATGCCGGCTCTCGAGAACGCGCCATCCCTGTAAGAAAATAAAGACAGCTTGTCCAGCGGACAATCGAATCATCGCGGCTTTATAGACGGGATGATTCGATTCTTCTGTGGGCAAGCTGTTTTTGTTATTCTGCTTCGTTCAGCTCGGACTTGGCGGAGCGCTCTCGTCTACGCCGTTCAGCTCATTGTACAGTACACCGACCATGCGCTCTTGATCGGGCTTCTCGCTGTTTTTCCATATCATTTCGAACAGTACCCCGAGTCCGGGCAGCGTTCGTTCATCATTGCCGATGGAGCTTTCGATCACGTCGGTCAGTTCCTCACCATTTTTATTTTGTACCCGACGAACGATTGCCTGCCGCAAATCAAGATTGTTCAATCTGATCCCTCCATCTTCACTACAGATTCGACAGTTAATATCTCCTGCGTCGCTTCATTTCATGCCGGAAGCAGCAGGCTGCTTATTCGGATAAATCCGGTAATTGTGATATACTAGGCGAAAGGATTTCGACCACTGGTCAGGGAGGAACATGAGCTTGGCTAAGAAGCAGTTTGCAGTAATCGGAATGGGGCGTTTCGGCTCTAGCGTAGTCACTACGTTAATGGAACTTGGATTCGATGTGCTTGCCATAGATCGGAGTGAGCAGATCATTCAGGATGTATCGGACTGGGCTACTCATGCGGTTGCGGCGGATACGACAGATGAAGATACCCTTCGGTCACTTGCCATCTCGAATTTCGATGTGGTCGTTGTGGCGATCGGCGAAGATATTCAAGCGAGCATCCTGACCGTATTGATTCTCAAGGAACTCGGCGTGAAGCAAGTCATCGTGAAAGCGCAGAACGAGCTTCATGGCAAGTTGCTGAGCAAGATCGGCGCGGATAAGATTGTGTTCCCGGAGCGGGACATGGGCATGCGGTTAGCGCATAACTTAGTATCTCCGAATATCCTTGAGTTTATTGAGCTGTCTAAGGAGTATAGCATTGTGGAGCTGAAGGCTCCGTCTGAATTGGTGGGCAAAACCTTAAAGCAGCTCGATATCCGGGCGAATTATAAATGCAATGTGCTGGCGATCAAGTCCGGCGCGGAAATGAATATTGCTCCTTTTGGCGATGATTGGGTTGAAGAGAACGACGTGCTGGTCATCGCAGGCAGAAACAAAGATATATCGAAACTAGAGCGTGAATATGCGGAAGGCTGAATGAACGTGGGGAATACATATGAATAAACGAATGATGAGTATTACTTCATTGCAGAATGAGAAAGTGAAAGCGATGGCGGCGCTGCTCGAGAAGAAGCACCGCGACCGTACGGGACGGTTCATCGTGGAGGGCGTGCATCTGGTGCAGGAGGCGCTGCAGGCGGAAGCAGATGTCGAGACGATCGTCATCGACATGGAGCGGGGCATTCCCGCAGAGCTGCGCACGCTGCTGAGCCAAACGGATTGCGAGCTGATTGAAGCGACGCCGGCCATTATCGCAAAATGTACCGGAACGGACACGCCGCCGCCGGTGTTCGGCGTTGTCGCGAAGCCGATGCCGAATCCGTCGGCGCTCTGGGGGCCGAACTCGCTCGTCATCGTGCTGGACGGCGTGCGCGATCCCGGCAATGTCGGCACTATTATCCGCAGCGCGGACTCGGTTGGCGCAGATGCCGTCATCCTCGGCCAAGGCTGCGTCGATCTGTACAATCCGAAGACGGTCCGCTCGACTATGGGCTCGCTCTTCCACTTGCCAGTCATCGAAGGCGACTTGGCGAAGCTGCTGCCGGAAGCGAAGGAACGCGGCATCACGCTCGTCGGGACAAGCCTGCAGGCGACATCGACCTGCTACGGCTACAACTGGAACGAGCCTACGTGGCTGCTGATGGGCAGCGAATCGCAAGGGCTGTCCGAGGAGTCGCTCGCTCAGGTCGATGAGCGGATCATCATTCCGATGCACGGGCGTTCGGAATCGCTGAATGTGGCGATGGCGACGACGGTGCTGCTCTATGAAGCAATGAGACAGAGGCGGTATAGCTAGCTGATCAGAAACGTATATGTGAGTTGTAATTCAGTTTGGCATTAAAGGTAAGACCCGAGGATAAGTTTCCTCGGGTCTTTTTTGTGACATTGCATTGCTATTGTTAGTTTACTGCGAAGATCATCACATAGGATCAGAACAACACGATCCGGAAAAGTCTTTTTGCCTCCGGTTGCTCAGAGCATGCCTAATCGGCACGTCAGCTACCTTATATGGTCACTACTCGTCTAAATCATCCGAATCTTGTACGATATCGCTGATTCGGCTCATCGTGTACCGAACAGCCATGATTGTATCTCGCTCGGTTTCTAAACTGCAAGCATTGCCCGTACGATGCTCCAATTCCGTATTGATTGCATCAAGGTATCCGCTTAGCCAGTCCTCCAACACCCTCCATTTATCCATGCAGTACTTAATTCCTTTCGAACTTGGCCATTACTTCGTCGAGGATGGCGATGAAATAGCTTTCCGTACCCGGCTCCTTTATTTTGTCTGCACCAGGAATAAGAAGAAAGCAATGCCTATTTCTCTGTCATTGGCAAGCTATGATTCAGCTTAATAGCGCGCCGCCCTCAATCATAATTACAGAACCCGTTGTAAAGCCGTTTTGAGCGAGATAAACATAAGTGGCTGCAATATCTTCTGGCTGAGCAATCCGACCTACCGGTAATTGCTTACTAATTGAATTAAACAAAGCATTACGATCGTCCTCAGCCATTCCAGCATATATAGGTGTCTACGATTCCAGGTGAAACTACATTCACGCGAATTGGTGCAAGATCAACAGCGAGCCCACGAAATAAACGGCAACCTGCTGAGAGGTTGCCGTTTATTCAACTAACGGGCAGTTTAGTTCCAATATGTGGTACAATGGTTTGCAGTCAACGACCGACTGTGTTTATGGACATCGCATCAATCTATATGTCGAACAGAAGACCGAGCAATGTTGCGGTTTTTTTGTTTTGTGGTCACATTATCATTTCTTTGATTGTCTTTAATAGTATAAAGGTTGAAAAGTGGTGAGAAATTGGAAACTAACGGTAGCAATACATGGGTAGAGAGCATGATTGATCGATATCACAATCCAATTTTTAAGTACTGTTACCACATGCTCCGGCAACGGCAAGATGCGGAGGATGCTTGTCAGGATATTTTTGTAAAAACGATGAAGAGTTTCAACGATCAGCAGAATATTCAATCCGAAGCAAACTGGATCTATCGAATCGCGCATAACCATTGCTTGAACATCCTTAAAAAAAGAAAGTTGCTCCGTTTACTACCTTTCGTACAAGAACGGAATGTTGATTCCTTTCAGGATGCTTCTTTGGCTAATGTGGAATTGTCATTGGACATTGATCGATTGTTGTCCGGATTATCTTCCGAGGAGCGTTCCATTATGGTGCTCCGAATTATAGAGGATAAATCATTTGAAGAAATCGGAGCAATTATTAATTATTCGTCCGCAACCACCAGGAAGAAGTTCGAACGATCAAAACGAAAACTTCAAAAGTCGCTTGAGTCTGAAAAAGGAGATCCTGAACATGAACAAACCAGCATTTCATACCTATGAACAGTTTGAAGAGTCCTGGAAAAAAGAGTCTGTTCCAAAGCCAGATGTAGAGTCTTTTAAAACGGGTTTATTGTTGCTTAAGAAAAAGAATTTTGAAATATCGCGATGGATTAGGCCAATCCCTGTTTCGATTGTTGTACTGTGCATATGCGTAATCTTTGTCTCAGGATCTCATACCTATGCTTTATTATCCAAGTTCATTCTTCACGACGCGGAGAAAAACGCTACTTTTGAATATAAACAGTCCTCAAGCGAGAGGGTGGAAATAAATCGTAAAATTGAAAGCATTCTCTCCCAGTACAAGAGCAAAATGTCGGAGGTCGCAAGTTCATTAGAACCAGGAGAAGCCGTAGTTTTTCTGATTGCTGAAGCCTATCAAATTGATGGGCACTACTTCCCGTTGCAAAAAGATATGTTAGTCACCGATTTGGAACAAATGAAGAACCTGCCTTCTTTGAAATTCAAGCCTCCTGCGAAATTATATCCATCCTACAGGTTTTCCAAAGGAACGATTCGATATAAGACTGATCAAGTTGAGCATGAGCAGTTGGAACAATGGTATTCTAAATCGATTGACTCGAATCTTACTTATCTGGTTGAACCGGTGAAACTAACCGATCAAGTCGAGCGGGTCGAATTCAGTTATGTCGATGAGGACAATCCAGTTTTTTCAGTTCTAAGTGTACATATGACCGAATCTACTGGCTCCATGTCTACAAGTAATCTTGATGCACAGGCAGAAATTATCAATATTGGCGGTAGGGAAGTCATTTACGAACCGAATCATTGTTCTCTTACTTTCGTGCTTCAACAGGACGACACTAAGCTACAGTTTACCGTTCTAGGCAATAACTTAATGACTAAACAAGATTTTATTCTCGCAGTAGAAAGTTTGACCGGTCAGCTTCAATTGAAAAATGGGGAGTGACTACACATGTTTTCATGCCGCAGGCTTTTATTGACGTGGTGTGTTAAGCTAACGGGCACAATAGCGCAACAAGGAATAGGCTGCCGAATCGGATCGGCAGCCTATTCAGCTAACGGGGCAGTTTAGCGTAATAAGCCTCTTCTCATGGACATCCAATATAAGGTAATATTGACAGGTTGTTGAATCTTATTTAGATCTTCTGTGAGGTGAGTAACATAGGTAAGAAAAAATATTTGATTGTTTGTATTTTGCTTATTGCAGGATATTACTTCTGCTACTACAACTATGTTTTTGCCAGACATAGTGCAATAATTACTGTAGTAAACAAGGAAGATCGTGCTATGACTGTTCGGTTTGCAAACAATTCAGAACAAAAAGTAAGAGTACCCCAAATAGTTCTCCCGCTAATTAAAGAAGGATCTACTTACTTGGTCTCAATCTATCGAAATAATTTACGAGCACCATTTTTAAAAGAAATCAGTCTTTCTCCAGAACCAGGTCAAGAATAATTAACAACGCGTCCCGTTAAGCTAACGGAGAACGATAGTTGAATAAACAACCATGTCCAGGCTGCCGACATGAACGGCAGCCTTTGCTCGACTAATGGGCAGGATAGTTGAATTCAATTCAAGAATACCTCAAAGATAAAGCAGCGCATGATAGGGGGATACGATGAAAACATTTTTGATGCTCGCTCTAATCGCGATCTCCATAACAGCATGCTCGTCTGGACAAGTCGAATCGAACCATTCAAACAACATAGTCGAACCTTCAGTTGAAACGGTGTTCAAGCAGGACTTTAAGTTGGATGATCTTCAGATAAAGAATAAAATAACGTTTTCGCTAGATAAGACAGCTTACGTACACGATGATAGGCTTGGCATTACAGTCACGAACAATACCGATAAGCTATTGTCATTTGGTACTGATTTTACGACCCAGAAGCTGGAGAATAAGGAATGGGAGACTGTCGTCTTAAACAATTTCGCATTTGATTCTATTGGTATAGAATTAAAACCTGGCACTCATTTTAGTGATGACCCCGTCATTCTAAAATATTTGCCAGCAGGTGAGTACCGGGTTGTGAAACGGATACGTCTTGGCACAGAAGCGGATAGCCCGCAAATTGATTTGGTGAGCGATCCCTTTACATTGCAATAGTAAAGGCTAGTTCTTGAAGTTGGTTGCGCAGTAGAAATGGCTGAGGCGATTCAATAGCTCAATATAGCATGATGGCAGCTGGAATGATTATCGGCTGCCGTTTTTCATTGAAGTAACGGGCAGGATTCATCAACGAAGTATTGAATAATTATTGTTAATAATTGTGATGTTCATGAGGAATTTAACTGCTTCAGCACACTTGGGCTTACTCGCTTAACTTGAAGAAACAATCGCATGAGAACTCAGAAATTCCACCTATATATTAAGGTTCGAGGTGATTAATTTGATTAGAATTGTATTCGTGTTGCCTCTTGTACTTGTCTTACTCACTGCTTGCGGAAGTCGAGAGAATGCTATAACTGCAAATGGAGAGTTTCCTCCGATAATCGGGGATTATTCTTTTGAAGAAGCCGTTCAGAATGAAGATGTGGTCCTTTGGGGGTTTGGACTGAGTTATAACATAGACAAATGGGCTCAGTTTCTCAAACAAGTAGATGAAAAAACACCAGCTCAAATTCGTATAACACTCAAAGGCATTGATATTGGTTTCATTTTTGAAGAATTATATTATGATGGTAAAGTGATTCATTACAAATATGACAACTCAAGAGACGCCTTGGCGACTGATATAAGCAATAGCACGATTTGTGCTGGGTTTGGAACCATGACTAATGAAAATGGTACCTGGACGGTGCTATCGGGTTGCGACAATGATGTTGGTGGTGCACTTGGAATAATGAAAGACATCAAAGAATATAAAGAAGTGGACATTGTTAAACTTTATCATTTGAATGTGAGCCCAAAGTGATTTAGTTTTTAAAATAAGTTTTGTCTTGATTTCACAGGTAAAATAGTTTAATAAGCAAGAAGGCAACCGACTAGAAGCGAGGTTGCCTTTGTTCAACTAACGGGCACAAGAGATCAACAAGGAATAGGCTGCCGAATTGACTCGGCAGCCTATTCTGCTAACGGGCAGCATTGCGTATTGATATAATTACCATCTGCTTCATTTTTTCAACAATTTACAGGTTGTCTGCGGATCGGTTCGACGACCTTTGTTACCGTATTAGAACTATTGGTTCAACCCTGTTTATGGTAAATTATTTGTTGTAGCTAATCCCAGAGAGAAGGTTGGGTATCTCGTATGGCATTGTATGATGTAATTGGGATAGAGTATGACACAACGCGCAAAGCTGATTTGGAGATCACACGACGACTAATGAGCCACCTTCAAGTTTTTAATGATTCGCAAGTTCTCGATGTCGGTTGTGGGACTGGTAATTATACCATTGCTTTATCTAACCTAGGACTGAATATGACGGGGACTGACATATCGGAGGAAATGTTAAATAAAGCACGCAACAAATCAAGTCATGTTACCTGGGATCAGGCAGATGTAGAGCATTTGCCGTACCAAGAGGGCGAGTTTTCAGGGGCTACATGTATTTTAGCAATTCACCATTTTAAGGATCTATTGAAAGCATTCGAGCAGGTGCACAGGGTGCTAAGTCAAGGAAGATTTGTAATCTTTACTTCTTCTCCAGAACAAATGGAAAGGTATTGGTTAAAAGATTATTTTCCTCAAGCAATGATGGATTCGTGTAGCCAGATGCCAAAGGTTACGGATGTAGTTGATTATCTAAAGCAGGCTGGCTTTATAATCGTTGGACTTGAAACATTTTTAATTCAGCCCACACTTCAGGACTTTTTCCTTTACAGCGGTAAGTATGATCCAAGCATGTATTTAAACCCGAATGTTCGCACAGGCATTTCGACCTTTGCAAGTCTGGCATCTCAAGAAGAGATCGATGCTGGCTGTACCAGACTAAAAACTGACATTGAAAATGGACAGATCCAAGAAATCCTTGATCGATACAGTAGTGAACTAGGGGATTACACATTTGTGATAGCTGAAAAAAGATAAACGGTGATTGTGAAGTTATTCAACAGCGGGTCTCGCTGCGCTAACGGACACTTTAGCGTAAAAGAGAACAGGCTGCCGAAGACTAATCGGCGGCCTGTTCCGCTAACGGGGCAGAATAACTAAAAACTTTTTGTGATAATTGGCTTGATGTTTTTATGCAATGAGGTGGGATGTAAATGGCTATTTGTCTTGAGTTTGAATTAATAGAAATTAACGGCACCATAGCAAGGTACAGATTCGGCAATTGTTTGCGTGAATTAGTTGGCGAAATCGAACTTGATTTATATAAGTTGAAAAACGGTGAAATACCTGAGGATACTCCTATTAATGAAGTTGTTAGGCTAATTAACGATAAACAAGAGCAGGCAATGGCGAACAGAGTTTTCAGTAAGGTGTATAAACATTTTCTTGAACATAATGAGTATCCAGTAACAGGCGGATATTACGCTTAGCTTCAATTTCCTACTTAAGCTAACGGGACACTATAGTTCAATAGAAATCTATAACGAAGCTGCCGGCACTATTCGGCGGCTTCATTACGTTAAAGGGAAGATTGACGCAACTTCTTGGTAACATAATGCGTCTAAATAAGACAAAGTGGGATAAATTTACAAGGAGAGAATGATTTTGTGAGGCAGGTAGGAATATGAGAATATGACGTTAATCATTGCTTTTAAGAGGCCCTTCATTAAACTGATGCTGTGAAAGAGAAAAATAATCTTACAACGAATTGTGTTCATATTCTCGTATATCATAAACCATTAGACGCTCCAATGGAGTTGCTGCCGCTGTTCCAATTTTCGTAACGGGTAGTTTAATGCAATTTTCATGGAATCGTATTAACTGAATGTATGTTAGCAACTAGCGCCCACTCACTCTGCTGTTTCATGATGAATTAATCTCTATAGGGGAGGTAAGATTATGAACGTTTCTAGTAATCTATCTATATTCTCGATTTTTACCCAGGTCATGATTGTTGTATATGGCTTGTTTATCTTGCTTGGTCTTTATAGTCTTTACCTATTAATTAAATTTTTGATCCGTGGAATCAAGGCATTAGAAATTTATATTGAGAAGAACAACAGAAAGTTCGGTGATTAAACTCATCACTGTTGCCCGAAGCTATAATTTCCTTGATTCCCCGCGCTCTGCATAAGTGCTTGGCTTAACGGGGCACAAAATTGAAATATCCCGCAGGAGGACTTAATGAACAAATTAGTTATTGTTCTGTTCATGATATTGGTGCTGGTCGGTTGTAGTGATAAATCAATTTCTCTTATCGGTGAGGGTATGAGTTGGAAAGGCGAATACACTGCAAACATCACTGAAGGAGTTAGGGAGGATGGAAAGTACACATTTAGTTATAAGAATGAAACAGACAACGGCCTGAAAAACTTAGAAATAACCATTAATGGAAAAGTGGTACGTAAAGAGAGTGACTACAAAGGAAGAATTATTGAAATTCAGCGTAGTTGTGCCGGTTGCACAGTAACTGACGAGACTATGCCAATCGAAGTGGAAATTAGCTGGAATGACCACAATAAAGAATTTTTTCAACTAAGTAATTAGAGGAAAATGATGAAAAATTAAGCTAACGGGACACGTTAGCACAATCGCACAAGCGATATGGGTCAGTATGAACTATTGGATCGTTCAACTAAGGCTGGAGGTGGTGCCATGCGGTTAATAGCTTGCATATTAATTGTGTTATTCGTCTTAACCGGATGTTTCGCAGAAAGTTATGAGATCCCACCTGGCGGCAAGCCGGAACCTGCTAAGATTAAGCTGACGCCTGTTGATTTATTCAAAGGAGATGCAGCCAAGTTTAAGCTATTCCTCGGCTCGATGACCGGCGCTTTTAAATTAACTTATGAGGGCAGCAAACCAAACGCTAAATTGGATATAGACATTTGGAAGAGTGGACGGAAAATGAATTCCTCGGGCTCGATCGGGGAGTTATTCTTTAGTTCGGAAGAGCAGAAGAGTAGTAACGAAATCGAGGTCATTATTTCTATAGATACGGTACCCATTGAGGGGAAGAACGAGTTCAGCACGATTAAAGTCTGTACGGTAAATCAATCGGGATCAAGCCTCTCTACCTTTACTATCCCGTGGGATGAAAAGTTAACCGCACGAGGTTTGATTCAGGATACGGAGCAGCATACATTTTCGGCCGATCAGCCTGTTCATGTGTTCGGCATGCAAGCCACCAGTTCCAATGGCATACATACCGCTGACCTTTCGCCGGAGTCGTTAAGCAGAACGGAATGGGCGCTCGTATTCACTTTACGGTTTGAGGAGTAGAGCCCAGGGGAATGTCCTCTAGAGATGATATTAAGCTAACGGGACACGATAGTTCAAAAAATAACTCACAATTGCTAATGGTTTGTAATTATTAATCAAGAAATAGAGGGATGTTTGATGGATAAATTTATATTTTTTATAAGTATGTTTACTGCGTCAATTATATTATTCTTCATAATTAATAGCTTTCTAGCTAATGATTCCGAAGTGATTTATTCTTTTCTTATTATTATTTCTTTGCAGTTATCAGTAATCTCCGCAATGTTATATAAGAATAATAAAAAGTGAAATTATTATTTTCAATTGAGATAAGTTACGATTACCAAAAAGGATTAAGCTAACGGGGCACAAGAGTTGAACGATCTACATCAAGGGGCTGCGGAGGAATCATTCAGCGGTCGCGTTTCACATCAAACACAACTATGACGAAGCTGCCTGCATGATCGGTGGCTTCAGTACTTTAACGGGCAGCATAGGCTTAAAATATCGCGAATACCCTACAAATGGAATTATTTACGAAGTTCTAGATGCGGTTACCGACATAGATCTGCAGCTGCGTTGCTCTAATGTGCTGGATAGCTAAGTGATAATTTTAGGATGGTGATACTACATGGTACACGAACAACCCAAACATACTGTTTCTGTTTCTGCTTACGTTATGAATGAGAGAGGTGAAGTGTTATTACTACGGACACATTGGCGCTCGGATACTTGGGAAATGCCAGGGGGAAACGTTGAGGTTGGCGAACCTTTAGATGTAGCTGTTTATAGGGAGTTTCTTGAAGAGACTGGTATTGTAATCCGCCCTCTAGGAATTACAGGTGTGTACTATAATGCAACGAAGCATGTTTTATCAATTGTTTTTAAGGCTGAGTATGTGAGTGGAGAAATAAAAATTCAACCAGAAGAAATTATAGAAGCCAGATATGTTGAGTTAAATGAATCGAATATAGACCAATATATAACCCGTCCAAACCAAAAGTCTCGTACACTGGATGCGATGCGTGCAAAAGGTTTTATTCCGTATGAAACCTGGGAAGTAAGTCCAGCATTTAACTTATTGTCTAGGTTATACAACGAGTAGTAACTTTGAGTTTGTTCAACCAACGGGGCATATCGCTCAATACAACACAACGGCAGCTGGCTTAACGATCAGCTGCCGTTTTCATTGAAGTAACGGGGCAGTTTTGCGTGGAAGTACGTTGTTTCAATATAAGAGGAGATAGAGTTATTCTCACCGAATAAAGAAAAAGCATATTCGAATTTTTGGAGGTTATAAGGATGGGAAAGGCTGATGAGATATATAGTAAACTGGTGACTGAAATTCTAAATGAAGGAGTTTGGGACAAAGATCAAAATGTTCGAACGATTTGGTCAGACGGTTCTCCAGCTTTCACAAAAAGCTTAATATCAAGGCAAATGCAATTCGATAACTCTGAAGTTCCGATACTAACAACAAAAAGAGTCCCATGGAAGTCTGCAATTCACGAATTGTTGTGGTTCTATGTTAAAAGAACAAGTGACTGTTCCTACCTAGATGAAAACAAAGTGAAGATATGGAGAGAGTGGACAAACGAAAATAATAATATAGGAAAAGCCTATGGATACCAGTTAGGCAAGCCAATTATGTTAAAAGGTCAAATTACAAATCAAGTTCATAATTTGGTTAACGAGTTAATCAATAATCCTGCGTCAAGAAGACACGTAGTGTCTCTTTGGAATATTGATGATCTAGATCAAATGGAACTTTACCCTTGTGTTTGGAACAATCAATGGCTTGTAAAGCAGGGGATTCTTCATTTAGTGGTAAATGCCAGGTCAAATGATATCGGCCTTGGAAACCCATTTAATGTTTTCCAATATTACGTATTGCAAAGAATGATATCACAAGTAACAGGATACAAATTAGGAACACTAACTCTAAATCTAAATGACATCCATATCTATGAAAGACATATAGATCCTCTTAAAGAACAAATTCAACGTACTCCATTTTCAGCTCCTGAACTTTGGATCAATCCGGAAATAAAGAATATAGATGATTTTACTATTAATGATTTTAAATTGATTAATTATGAGTATCATCCGTCCATTAATATGGAGATCGCTATATAAAATTCTTTTGAACTAACGGGCACAATAGCACAGCGCAATGACAGCAGGCTGCCGGAAAAATAACGGTGGCCTGTTCCGCTATCGGACATTTATGTCAATGAACCATCCTAGAAAAGAGTGTAAAGTATCCTTATTGAGGAGGTGCCAAATGATTAGCATTCATGATAACGAGATCACATCTTATCTTGTTGATTTGAAAAATCACAAAATAATTCTATTCACGGAAGCACCAAGTAACTCCGAACGAGTGGAAGTTTCATTTGAAGATGTACTAGCTCATCGATTCGAAACCCAACTAGAGGGAAGTATTATCTTGGACATTCAAGAATATGGGTTGAACCGATTTTTTGAGAATGAAAAAGAGCTGTTGGAGAAACAAAAAGACTATTGCTGGCCATTGCACTATGACAGCATTGATGAATTATCAATTCGGCTTATGAAAGAAGGATATCTATATTATGTGATCTATTCTTCATACGGATTAAATGGTTGGATTGTAGCGAAGCAATATGCCGCTAACAGGATTGTGTAGGCCGACCATTCAAGTAAAGGGCACGATAGTGTGAAAGGAGTGAACAAGTGTGGAGATATTCCGCTTCGATGAAAATGTTGGTGTACAAATTAATAAGTTTGATTCGAACTTTATTATGTCAAGGGTGATTCAGACTACGACGGAATCAAGTATTGGCTGTATACATATTAATGCCCAGGGAGTTGTAGGTTACCACCAAGCTGTTACAAATCAATTATTTCTTGTAGTACAAGGTAATGGATGGGTAACTGGTAAAGACAAAATGAAGATACCCGTGACAAGCGGTTGTGCTGTTTTTTGGAATAGTGGGGAGTGGCATGAGTCGGGTACTGATGTAGGGATGACTGCAATTGTCATTGAATCAGAACAACTAGAACCAACTAGATTTATGCCACTCAAGCAGGAATTATAAAGCTTATGTTTTTCCACTAACGGGCACGATAGCTCAATCAAACGGGCGGCTCTTTTGTTGAGAAATCAAAGCTATAACAAAAAGAACATAGCGGATATCCGTTATGTTCCTTTTTGTTATTCGCACGCAATCAAGACTTTGGAACGATAACCGATTCGCCTTGGTAAAGTGCGCATCGGCATTAAATGACTGATTCCCGCCACTATCTCCGGAAGAAAAATCGCTTAATCTGCGGCAAGTGCGACAACAGACAACTGAACTGTAGTTCCGTCTCCGCCTGTTTCCGAATTAAGTTTGTAATAAGAATATGCGGCAGTATTATCTGTTAAATCAAATGAATAGAAAGTATTGTTGAAATTGGAATAATCATCGGCTTTTCCTATATATATTATATTCCAGTTAACACCGTCGTCTGAACCCGAAAGAGTCCATCCGTCGCCCATACGGCGCGGCCATGACATATTGTCGTTTGCCGTGGCAATAATAAGGCGGCTTGCGATGAACGCATTGTCATAATTCCATTCCGCCCAGTAAGGCACGCCTCCGCCGTATTTCGTATTTGTACCCGCATTTTCCAGAGAAGTATAATCAAACAGAGATGAAGGACCTTCACTTGCACCGAATCCGTTTCCGCCTTTTATAAAATGAGTGTCAAACCTGACAGTTTTATCCCCTGCCGCTTCGGCGAATGTTTTATAACCTGTTTTCCATTTTGTTAGACCGTTTTCGAAGCCATACGTTATATTGGGGTTGAAATCGGAATAAATCTGCATCAGAACGCCGTATGCCGCGATAGGTGAAGGAATACGGGTCGCGCTGTCGGTTTCGAAAATGGAGCTTTCACCCACAAGACCGTCGCCTGACCTGCGGAAATTCCACGTCTGATATGCGTTTGCAAGCATATACTTCTTAAATTCGGCGAATTCGGGGCTTTTCACAACGAGCCCTGTGTAGCGCGCAAATACGAGCCTGAAGCTTGCGCCGTCGCCGCCATCCATGCCGCCTTCCATCTTGAAAGTAAGCCCGTCGTCAAGCGTCAGTGTTGTCCAGCCGTAGTTAAGGACTAACTTCGCATCGGCTAAATAACTGTCATCGCCTGTGTTGACCCACATTTCATAGGCTGCTCCGCCGAACAGTCCGTAATTATAGGAGAATTGCCAGTCACGGGGACCATTTTTGCCAGCCTGCGATTGGAAGTTGTCCCAAAGCTTCCCTGTGTTTTCATCCGCTACCATTGAAGCGCGCATCCAGTCATATATTCCTTTTGCTACATCTGCATAATATCCGCTTGTTACTGAATCGCCTTTGGCAGCGTATATCTTTGCAAGTCGTGCCGCAGCTATTGTGCCGTTGCCGTTGGTGGCGATATTCTTTTCGTTTGAGTTATTGCTGTCATTGGGATAGCTTCCGTCCCAGTTCGAGGACTTGTTGAATTTCCACAGCAGACCGCCCTGCACGCCTGAATAATAGTGCGCATCGGAAATCTCTCTGGTATCCCACGCGCGCGCATAAAGATGTTTGAATATTTCTTCTCCGACTGCAAGATAGTTTTCATCGCCTGTCAGGGTGTAAGTGCGTATGAAAGCGTTTGACCACCATAACAAGTCGTCGGTGTATTCGTTGTTTTTCCATGTACCGCTCCATGAGAAGCTTCCGTCAAGAAACCGGGTGCGGTAGCCGTCCATATATTTTTTGAACAGTTCTTTTTCAGCAGGGTCTGTCGTGTATTCATAGTAGTCGTTGAAAACTTCGTAGACATTGGCTGCCTGCCAGAATCCGGTTTCCTCGCCGCTCGATGATTTGTCGCTCCAGAGATATGTGGAATATACTCCGTTGCCTCTGTCCTTGAGGTAGGCATTGAGCCAGTCCTCCAGCATAACGGTTACCGTGTCGCCCTTTTCAAGGAGCGCCATTCTCACCGCCAGAACATCAAGCAGGGATTTCTCGGTGACAAGCAGAGTCTTGGAATACTCAGGCAGAGCTGCGAATGCCGCAAGAGCAGCGTTTAATCTGCCTGCGTCGGTGATTTTCAGGGAAGTGATGCTCTTCGACAGAACATCCGCAAATCCGAAATTATTGAGGATTTCATCGCGTCCTTTTTCAAGTTCCGTAACGCCTGCTTTTAAAGCGTCAAGCAATGATTTTTCGTTTTCGAGGCGTGTTTTCGCAACGTCTGTCAGGTTTTCATAGGCTGCAAGAGCCGCGTTTATTCCCTCTGCGTTCGTAATATTTAAAGCGTTTACATTTAACGTCAGGACATTTGAGAAATCATTCCAGAAAGTGTTCCGCTCGGCGGTTCCGTCGTAAGCGGTGACTTTAAGGGAATCAATGAAAAGCCATGGGTCCATAGGTCTTTCGGTACCGCTGTTATGATACCAGATGCGTATGGTATTTTCTCCCGCTTGGAGCGGTCTGTAAATGACATTGTTTTCCCAAGTGTTTATATCTTTTCTTGCAAAATACAGGATTTCATACGGTTTGCTGTTGATTTTCAATCTTCTTGAATTGTCTCCGCGTGTGAACCATCTGAAATCAAGTTTGTATAAGCCTTCGGCAGGAACATTTACTGTGAATTGAATATAGCGGCTTGTACCGTTTGGATTGTTACTGCTGCCGCCGTTATCCCAATAAACGGTATGAGTTCCCAAACGTCCTGATTGCTGCTGGTCGCCCCCGTAATTGATATTTGCCTGACTGGTAATATTTTGAACCAGATAAGTAGAGCTCTCAGGCTCGGGTACAGCTTCGGTTTCTTCGATATTGGTGAGGACAGCATAAATATGCTTGTCATCGTATGTACTTACAAATACGTCATATCCGCCGATTTTGAATACTCCAAATGAATTCTTTGTCATAAGAACTGAACCAAATGCATTTATGATTCCGTTTTTGGTTATATTGAGGAATACTTTCAGATTTCCGTCAGGCTGTAGTGCTCCCGTCCCCGAAACAGAAACGTCTCCGGGTATTTCTTCGTCCGGAATCAGCATTTCGCTGACTTCTTTTATCAGGCATACATCAATTTTATCGTTGCCGTAAGTGTTTACATAAACCGTGTATGCACCTACCTCAAATGTTGCCGCCGAATTCTTTTTTAATTCAAACGTACCATAGGCGGCTGTTATACTTCTGCCTTTATTATCGGTAACTTTAACAGTTATGCTTATCAGATTGGTATTTCCGGTTTGTTTTTGGATTTTTGCCTCAGCAACCGCGCCGTATGTCTCACTTGCAGGAACATTGCCGTTATTCTTATCTGGTGTTGCCGCTGCCGGAATAGCAAAGGCGAAAAGCATTGAAACAACAAGGACTAATGAAAGAAGTCTTTTCATTTTTTCAGATCCTCCGTTATTATATTTTTATGCCTCTTTTATTGTGAGTTTGGGGTTCCCCGTTTTCAGCCGCATTGGCTGATGCGCAACGTGGTTAAGCGCTTTCAGAGCAGAGCTCTCTTTTCCTGCCTCCTTTTATAAATTTTTCACTTATGTTTTTACTGCAACCAGTTAAATGAGCAAATATAGATATTGCACATTTAACTGAAATCACACCTGTTTTATATTTACAAATGTACCTAATTTTATATAAAATGTAAACATGTTTAGTATAAAACAAAGTTATGAAGAAAGAACCTCTGCTTCATATGATTTGGCACAGAGGTTCTTTTTTTGCAATGATTTTCTGTTAATCTGCTACTGGTATTCTGGTTCAAGCAAATCCTCTATATCGCAGCCGAGTGTGCGTGAGATTTTCGCCAGCGTGATTGCCATTGTGAAATTCCAGCCGTTCACATCCAGATGCAGGATAAGATATTGACCAATGCTTATTGAACTAACGGGACACATTTGCTCAATACTAATTTTTGGACGGCAGCCGGATCGGCTGCCGTTTTTTTGTGTTATCAAGGGAGTTGGGTGTGGGCCCAACTTTTTAAATTTCATTAAACAACTTTATTTTTATTCCAGACATTTTGCATGCCGTTGATTAAAGAACTTTATTTTTACGATTTCAGCCGCGGCACAACTCAAATTCGCCCAATTAAACAACATTAATTTATTTGAATGTGATTTTGATCCCCTGAAAACCCTTGATTTTACTGGACCATGGATAAAGAACTTTATTTTTTCTCACCACTTTAATTGAAAATAAAGTTCTTTAACGCTAAATAAAGTTCTTTAATCACCTGGGTCTGAAATGAGTCTTGTTGAAAATAAAGTTCTTTAATCGCTTGATATTACTGACGCGGAGAGATAGAACAGCAGATGTATCACACAGCAGTTTCGGCGCTAGTTAGACATGGAACAACCATAAGGTGCCGTACAGGTAACATAGTATACAGATTAAACCTCCCAAATTTAGCGAAGCTAATAGTATTAGCCCTTGGGAGGTTTTGTTATGAGGATGAGCGAATTATGGTTGTTGTATGAGGCCGATAAGCGTATTTTGGGTTTTAGTCCTTATACGTTGAAGGCATATTCACTACAGTTAAAAGTTCTGATTCGCGAAGTTGGCAACCTAAATATTAAAGAGGTATCTTTAACGTTGCTCAAGGAATATTTATCTAAACAATCTGAAAGCTTGAAGCCAAGCAGTTTAGCCCACAAAGTTCGTTTCATCAGATCCCTATTCCGTTTTGCATGTGAAGAAGGACATATGGCTCGTAATCCTGCTCTAAAACTGAAAGAACCAAAGATGGACAAACGCATTCCTAAATTTCTAATTGAAGAAGATATCATTCATCTGAAGATTTCTTGCGTTTCTAGACGTGAACACGCACTTCTTGATTTCTTTTATTGTACTGGCTGCCGTGTTGGCGAGGTGCATCAATTAAATATTGAGGACATAAACTGGCTAAAAGTAACGCCGGTATAGCTCTCTCCGACGTTCTCCCCGTAGATTGCCGACGGCAGCTGCTCCATTTTTTCATTACGCTAACGGGCAGAATAGTTCCAATACTTGATATTTTAAGAGAGGGGTAAACAACTTGTTTGTTACTTATGAAGAGATCACTAAGAAAGGCGTTGGGGTTCTAAATGAGGATGCCGTTATTACGCTTCCGAATGCAAATTTGTAAGGGGCTTTGGATGGTGTATCTTCCTTGGTACCCTATCTAAATTCAAGAAAGGAAACTGGCGGTTTTATTGCGGCGAATCTAGTGAAAAATTATTTCGAATCCGTTACCGATCGTAGAAGTTTAATGGACCACATGATTGAGGTGAATGATCTTCTTAGGGAACAAATGGTGCTCGCAAATATTGATCTGGAAAAAAAAGAAGAACTTTGGGGAGCAGCAGTGTCAATCGTACGTGTACAAGATGATGGTGTAGAGTACATACAGACGGGCGATTGCATGATTCTAGCCGTTTATGATAATGAGGAGGTTCGTCCATTAACTTGGAGACAAGTTTCTCACTTAGAAGCACCAGCATTCGCTAAATGGCAGGAAGGAATAACCGAAGGCTTGAAAAGCCAGAAAGAGCTTCATGAAACCGTAATTGATACAATAAGAAAGAACCGATATTGCGCTAATACTAATGGTGGTTACGGGGTCTTAAATGGGGAAAAGGATGCTGTTCGCTTTTTCGAATACGGAAAAATTAATCTGACGTGTTTAAAACATATCATTTTGTTGACTGATGGGATGTTTTTACCAACAACTATCGTACCCGAACAGAGTTCGTATTGGAGTTTTGTTGCGCAAAGAATATTGAATAAAGGTCTACAACTTTATACTCAAGAATTAATAGAACTAGAAGAATGCGATCCTGAGTGTATTCAACATATCCGCTTTAAGAAATCGGACGACAAGACTGCAATGGTAATTAATTTCCGTTAGGAGTTGCGCTAACGGAGAACGATAGCACAAGATTGAACAGGCTGCCGAACATCATCGGCAGCCTGTTGAGCTAACGGGCAGTTTAATGCAATAAGACAGAAGGGATTTCCCGAAGAACAGTGTATATAGAATGAGGGGGGTGTTGAATTTTGGGTAAATTAACCATTACATATGTTCCGCAGCCATCCAAAAAAATGTTCGAAAGGAATGATCGCGATATGATAAATGCAGATCTGTCTTTGAAAACGAAAATTAAATTTAATAGTGTAGGGTGTCTTTATTTGCCTGTTGATGACAGCGAAACCATATCTAACTGGTATGAGAATTTATTCAACTCAGCGGGAACACGAACATGCGGCGTCATTTGGGAGACTACGAAAGAAAAAGGGTTGACCTGCAATTTCATGACGGATGAATGGGTTCCGGGCGAGCCTTATGAAATGTTTGCCGTACGTTTTGAAACTGATGCGATTGAAGAATTATACGCACGCCTGACCGAGGCTCAGGTCGAATTAGAGCCGATGAAACTTGACGAGAGCGGAGCCTCTTTCATTTATCGAGATCCTCAAAGAAACAAGTTTCAAGTATGGCAGCGTGCTGGCACTGAAACACAACCACTAAGGGATGGTGTGCCGGCGTTTATAGGAGTTGCTACATTATTTTTTCCGGTTACTGATCCTGAAGTTACCCGCAAATGGTACGTCAACCTGGGTGTACATATAAACGACTCTGGGCAAACCGTAACCGGACGCGGAGAAGAAATATATTTTCTAAGATCGATGGAGCCGGGGAAAACGCTGAATTTCTATACCGGCGCGGGGGAAATCCAGCATATGGCGATTGCCATGATCAATATCAATGAGCTGGAAACGACGCATGGCCAACTCAAAGCGCACGGCTATAAGGTCCAGGAACACATTCTGGACCGGGAAGGCTGCGGTTATCAATTCCAGCTTTATGATCCGGATGGGAACAAGCTGGATATGTGGGATATGCAAACAATGGTTAGAAGAAATTTGCAAAACCTGGGCAGTCCAAATTGGAAAGACCGTTATATATTTGAAAATTGTTGTTTTTGGGTCGGTATCGACGAGTTTTTCGCAAAGACGCTCGAGCACGCGCCGGGTACTAGACACAAACGGATCACGGTTGTAAATCATACCGTTATTCAAGAGACGGATCCTGACGGAATATTAGAGCTAGTGAAAACGGTGGAAGCGTTTGGAGCACAATATCCGGAATGGGCGTTTGAAATTATATATAAGGAAGGCGCAGGTGAATATGCTCATTTGGCGTAAGCTCTGCTAGGTTGAGGTGTGTAGATAAATCTAAAAAGCTCTTTTTCGTGCAGTTTGTTGAACTAACGGGCACTATCGCTCAATACAACACGACGGCAGCCTGGCATGATGTTCAGCTGCCGTTTTTCATTGAAGTAACGGGCAGAATAATGTAGCGAAACATTAAGTAGTTGGCAACGTATTGAGCTATACCTACATCTTTTGTAAAGTCGTTGTATGAGGCGAAACTGTCACAGCAGTAAAGCTTTGGAATGAAATTAAGAAGCGGAGTGATTACTTGAAAATGAAAGATGACGGAAAAGGTTCTTTCATAGGCCTTGGAATTGCTCTAGGTGCCGCTTTTGGTTCCGCTTTTGGTGTCGCATTTGGAGCAGTATTCGGTAATGTAGGTCTTGGAATTGTATATGGAACTTCATTTGGAATTGTAGTCGGATTAGCAGTTGGTATTTTTAGAGATAACAAAAACAAGTGAAAACGCTCGATTACGTTAACGGAGAACGATAGCACAATAGAACGACGGCAGCTGGATTGTTTACCGGCTGCCGTTTGTCATTGAAGTAACGGGCAGTTTTGTTACATAAGGTATTTACGGGTTTCCGTGTGTTTAGCATTATTGGAAGCGAATGGAAAATGCGGAGGATGGGGGACTGTATGCAGAAAGTAAGTAGAAGTATAATATTATCCGTCATTTTACTGCTGATAATCTTTTTCGTATGGGTTGTCAATGAAAACTACAAGCTAAAGGGGAAAGTAGACACTGTAAAGCATAAGCTGACCCTATCTCAAATCCAGTGGGATTTTGTCCAATTAGATGGGGCGATAGCTAGTCAGATTGAAGCTCAGTGGTCGCAGCCTTCCTATGTGAGAGAGAAGGTCGGTGATATTCTGCAAGATATTGTTGTCATTTTGGATATAAACTCAGGCATTTACTTTTTATCTGAACAAGAAATAAATGATTTAAACACTCTTTCTCAGACCCTAAATGATTATCCAAATGATGATATGACCAAACCGATAAACAAACTAGAACAGTCCGAGATCGGTAAGCTTATTCAATTAAGAAATGCATTGCGAGATGTAGAATGGGGAATTGGATTTTCGAATTCAGGGGATTGGGAATCTTTTAATGAGAAGTTAAAAAAATTGTTACCTCAGATTTGAATGCTCGGATTGCACTAACGGGGCACGAATGCTATATAAGAAGTACAGTGTTAGTTGCATTCGCGCAATTTCATTTCACGCTCAACAAGGGATTTGATGATACAATAGATGAAATACAATTCACTAGACACTAGGTGGTGTAGATAGATGAAGCCTCGCGGGCAGCAGTCTTTTTCAGTAGAGTTAAGAACTGTTTTGGAAGCGGTTTCCGATCGTATGGTTCCGGAAGATGCATGGCCGTCAGCGACAGTAGCTGGTGTACTTACATACTTGGAGCGTCACACCGAAGAAGATCCTGGTACTTGGGCGAATCTCTTGGAGCCAGGTCTACTCGCGTTAAATGCAGAAGCGACAAAGCGCGATGGACGGTCCTTCACCGATCTGTCTGCAGTCGAGAAAGACAGTCTGCTCCATGAAGTCCGGCAAGATCAAGTTCGGAATTGGCCCATTCAGTCGAAGCTGTTTTTTGAAACGTTATTAAGCCTTATCATCGAAGGATACTACGGAAGTCCTGAATCTGGGGGGAATCACGGGGGCAAATCATGGGATATGATCGGCTTCCGGCCTGGAACGGTATCGGGAACGAAATTACCAGTCGAGGAAGTCGATTTACCGCAGAAGTTATTTGACCAACTTCGTGACCAGTATGATGTTGTCGTGATTGGAGCTGGTGCCGGTGGTTCCGTAGCTGCTGGCGTACTTGCTGAAGCGGGACTTGACGTGCTCGTCATTGAGCGAGGCAGCTGGCTCCGATATGCTGAGGTTGGCAGCAATCATTTACGGAACCACCGTTTGAGTAAATATGGTCATAACACGGGCCCTTCACGAGAAGGCAACCCTCGCACGATAATTTTGCCAGGTGGCGAAGAGCGGATCACCGCGCCTTTTGAAGGTGACTATCATAATAACGCAATGACTGTGGGTGGCGGAACAAGGGTATACGGAGCACAGGCATGGCGATTCCATCCGGATGATTTTCGCATGGCAACACGCTATGGCGTTCCTGACGGGAGTTCGTTAAGCGATTGGCCGATTCGATATCAAGACCTCGAGCCCTATTACGAGCGCGCCGAGTGGGAAGTCGGAGTTTCGGGGGATGGGATCGCCCACTCCGGACGCGGCATTAGTAAATATACCTATCCCATGCCACCGTTGCCAAGGACTAGGGAAACCGATCGCTTAGCCCGAGCAGCGGAGAAACTGGGATGGATTGCTGGGCCAGTACCACTGTTAATTAATTCAGTGGAACGCGACAACAGGCCAGCCTGCGGTCAATGCGGCCAGTGTGTCGGATTCGCTTGCCCAACGGACAGTAAAAATGGCGGACACAACACGATGCTGGTAAGGGCAATCTCTACCGGTAAATGCGACCTGATCTGCGATACCATAGTAGAACGTATTGAAACGGAGGGAGGAAAGCGTGCTACCGGCGTTCATCTTGTACAGGAAATCGACGGTAGGCGGGAGCGCCGCTATGTGAAGGCGGGGCATGTTGTGGTCGCCGCCGGGGCTATTGAGAGTGCGCGTCTTCTACTTAACTCGGCAAGCGATTTAGAACCGAGCGGGATCGGCAATCGGTATGGTCAGGTTGGTCGACATCTTCAAGGACATGTGTATGCCGGTGCATACGGCTTATTCGATGAGCCAATTCAAGACGGTCTTGGTCCAGGAGTAAGCATTGCTACTTTCCGCTTTGAGCATAGCAGCGAAGCAGGAGTTATCGGAGGAGGCTTGCTGGCTAACGAATTTACCAGGCTGCCGCTCGTTCACTGGTATCGTGCACTTGCGCCAGATGCTGCGAGGTGGGGGATCGCTGGAAAAGAAACGATGCGCGAAACCTATCTGAGAACAAGCCAGATTCAAGGCCCTATCCAAGAAATCCCGACCACTGATTCCAGGGTAAGGCTCTCTCCCACAGTAAAAGATCGCTACGGCCTACCCGTTGCACAGCTCTCCGGAAGCGTCCATCCGGAATCCCTTCGAGCTTCTGCGATGCTCGCCGAACAAGCAGAGAAGTGGCTGTGGGCAGCAGGAGCACACCAGGTTTGGCGAACAAAGGCCGGCGCTGGGCTAAGCGGCGGGCAGCACCAATCGGGTACACTGCGCATGGGTAACGACCCATCCGTTTCCGTTACCGACCCGAGTGGCCGCGTGCATGGATATGACAATCTCTGGGTAAGCGATGGCTCTGTGCATGTAACCAATGGTGGCGTTAACCCCGTCTTAACCATTATGGCTCTAGCATTCCGCACAGCTGAGAACTTAGTGAAACAAGGGTAAAGCTAATGGTACGTTAGCTTCCAAAAAACGAAGGCAGCTGTTCAGAGAAAATTAGCAGCTGCCTTCGTTCAGCTAACGGGTAACTATAGTTGAATAACCTACTTTATGAGGCTGCCGAGGATTCAATCGACGGCCTGGTTCCGCTAACGGGCAGATTAGCGGAATATACGATTGGTTATTCATTTTTCACCTTGAGCGATCTTTAACAGTACCCGTGCCACCAGCTCAGGGGCACTGAAAGGAGCGAAATGGTTCGTCTCTATATCTACAAAATTCACGCTAGGATCAAGACTATTTTTCACTTCATCTGAACTAGACGTATGGGACATCTGTGTGCAATAAATGAAAGTACGAGGAATTAATGACTTTAATTGAACAGGCTGGGACAGTGTAGCCAAGGGGTGAAGCTGCCCCTCCATACGTTCAAGAAACCATTCAAGTATCAGTTTATTTGGAATGGCTTCAGCTACATGTGGAAAATCGGCAGGATCAAGCTTGATTGACCATCCATCATTATTCTGTGCTCTGGACACCCACCAGTCTCTGCTATCTGGATAGACATCGAAAAAGGATTGCCCATCACTTGGCATAGCTGCATCTAGATAAACAAGGTGATCTAGTCTTTCTGAAGCTTTATCCGCCACTCCTGTAATCGGCATTCCGCCGTAACTATGTCCAACCAAAATTACGTTACTTAGGTTTTCATAGAACAAAAGATTGACGATATCCTGCACATGTGTTTCCAGATTTACATTTGAACTCGCAAGATGGGAACGATCACCCATACCTGTGAGAGTTGGTGTATGTACTTCATGCCCTGCTGCACGAAGATAGTTTGCAACAAAACGCCAGTTCCAACCTCCCCCCCCAAGCACCATGGACCAGAACAAAGATTTTCAATCGTATCTCCTCCCGTAGAATACGTGTATCTGACGCTATCTTACGCTCCGTTCATACTACTTTATGTTTGTATATGACACTGAATACCAGATGCGAGACATGAGGGCAACCGTTCATAAATAATCGACATAAAATGTGAAGCTCTCAAGATTGGCCGGTAACCCCACGGTCAGTGACGTTCTTCCCCGGCTATCTAGTTCCATACATATGTCCACAATAATAAGCATAGTTGATAGCCGCCAAATCCACGATTTGGCGGCTTTTTGCGGTTCGCCTGAAATCGACCGCCTAGTCTAGGAAGCAATCGATTGGATTTCCTCAATGTCCGATACATTTCTTGAGATTATAGGGTATAAACCGAGCTAAGGCAGAGCTACGATTAAACAAGCAAGTTCATCTAGCAAGTTCATCTATGTAATTATACATAATCAAAAATAAAGGGAGCGTATGGGGATGGCGGTTATTAAACTATCTGGACCGGGGCTTGTGCTTTCATTCGAGGTCGAGAATGAGCGCATGAGGCTGGTTGAAATGAGCACGGAAGAGAACGGGGAATTGCTGGATACAGCAAGAAGTGGACAGCTAGGAAATCCGTTGACCGTGGTGGTTCATGAAGGTAAATACGCTGGTCAATATGGTGTTGAATCCTTCCTTGTTCGGACTATGGAGCATAATGATTGGCAAATGAAAGTTGAACTGACACATGATTATTTGCCGCTTCAGTTATTTCTGATTATCGAGGCGGAAGGCCATGTGGCGACCTGGAGAGGACAGGCAGTATGGAGAGGCATTGAACCTATTGAGCTAGATATTTATTTCCCTTTGTTATCGAAATTAAGTTTTGGAAACGCAAGTGACGCTAGAGCGATCCTTCCACACATAGCTGGCGCTTCATTAAGCCCGCTTAATGAAGCTAATTACAAGAACGCTTATTCAGGGACACTGTCGTCCCCATCATTCCTTGTAGAAGGTCAAGGAAGAGGGATCGCTTTTCTCGATGATAACCGAGCCGATTTGACAGCAGACCCAGGCGCCTGCGTACGGCGGGAATACGCGATTGGTAACAACTTCAGCCATGTTTCGCGTTACTCGACTCACCATGATTTTTGGATCAATGATTACTTCGACGGTGGTGGAGGTAGTGATGGTCCGTTTGTTGGCATTTGTCATTCCCGTCACTTTGCAGGAACTCATGCAGATGGGTTGCAAAACAGAACTGAAATCAATAGCGACGAAGGCACGATCTCTTATTCGGATCATGGTATGGCCGTAGAATATATTGATCTTGGACCTGTACGAACGTATGCGTACACAGGTAATTGGAAAGTTGGGGCTGGGTGGGTACGCTCTCGCCGATCTCACATTCCGATCCGGCGCTCGCCTGCCGAGTGGTATCAACAAACGTCCTTTCTGGCTGAGCACATGGGAGACCAAATGGTGAAAGAGGGACAGTCCTTTTATGATTATCCAAAGTTGGCGGCACATAAAGAGTCGCTGGGATCGAATATGTTCCACGTCATGGGGTTTCATGACGCTGAGATGGCGACGACATTTAAAAACTGGCTTAATCGCGGTGACTACTTCTTTGCCGCCCAAAATCTCGGAGGCTTCGAAGCGGTTAAGAAAGGCGTGGAAGCCGTTCATCGCCGGGGTGGACGCGTTCTCTATTACATCGAAGGTCTGATCATGTGGAAGCAATCTCGAATCGGACTCAGTAAAGGGAAAAAGTGGGCATTGAAAGAAGCAGACGGCTCCTACACCGAGCATTACCGCGATTTCTGGCATATGGATTTGGCGAACGAGGAATATCAGAACTGGCTTGCTGAGACTTGCTCAGACATCATACGGACAACAGGTATTGACGGATTCTTCCTCGACTCCTCTTGCGCGACGTACAATCACCGCAATTATGATCCGAATCATCCGCATAGTCATCCTGACTATTGGAATTGGGGGCTGCGCAGACTGCTTCGGAAGATCAGAGGCTCGCTCGACAAGGTGAATCCAGGCGCGGTTCTCATTATTGAAGGATTCTCCGATTTGGCAGCTGAATTCGCTGATGGCTTCCTCTCGCACACGCATGATTGGTCAAGATATCACTTTGACGTTCCCTATGTTCGTTTCCTGCACTCGGATTTGAAGATATTCGAGAGCTATGCTCATTCTGATTCTTCGCCGACAGACATTCGGAAGAATCACTTATTCAATGCAGTTAATGGCATGCACATCTATATGCATGCAGCTGACAACGAGCTGATGGCTCCTCATGGTAAGAATACAAGAGATTATTATGATGCCTATCCCGAGATTTGTGAAAACCCGATGTCTCCACTCGATGTGGAATCGGAGAACTGTATAACGAACTTATTTGAAGGTGTCGAGTATGTGCTTACGATCGGCAATCCGACGGATGAAACGGTTGCGGCTACACTAGAAATTCCTGTTTCAGCCGGCGTGTTGTTTGATCGCGTGTCAGGCGAGAGGATTCCGGTCGTGAGGAATCAAGTAAAACTTGCTTTAGAGCCATGGGCTTATCGGGCGTTTGAAGTACGTGTATGAGGCGTTCCGTTATATATAGGCCGCAACTCATTCTAAGTTGGAGGGGAAACCATGTTCAGTAATTCCGTTTTACTGAAAGGAACACCGAGAAAGGCAATTGTACTTGCCATGTTGGCGGCTTTGCTGCTGTCGGTATTTCCGCTGACAAGCTCACATGCCGATGGAAATGTCTACTATGTCGGCGGCGACGGTGCGTCTGACGACAATTCAGGCACCGAGATGCAACCTTTTGCAACGATTCAGAAAGCAGCGAATATGGCGGAGGCGGGAGATACGGTCAAGATCCGTGACGGTATCTACCGCGAGACCGTCACACCGGCACATTCCGGTGCAGATGGTGAGCCGATCGTATTCGAGCCCGATGGAGATGCACAAGTTACGGTTAGCGGCACGGACTCCGCAGAGGGCGGATGGAGCTTGTATTCGGGCAACATTTATAAGAAAACGATCTCGCTTCCCGTAACAGGATACAACGATCACATTACGAGTAACGAGTCGTTGCTCGCCAATCAAGTGTTCGTGAACAGCAAGATGATGATCGAAGCACGTTGGCCGAACGTATCCGATTCGGACAATCTGTTAAACCGAGCGGACTATAGGGACGGCAAAGCGGCTACATGGTCTACCAACGGCGAGCTGAAGCTCACGGATGCCGAGATTCCGGTCATCGAAGGCGGCTGGGCAGGCGGAACGTTGTGGGCAAACGGCTGGTTTATCTCCCAAACAAGAAGCATAACCGCTGATTCCGGAACGCAGCTGACGCTGTCTGGGGGATTAATTGACTCCGATTTCAGAGATTATTACTATTTGACTGGTAAGCTAGGTGCTCTCGATACGGCAAAAGAATGGTTCTATGATGGAACGGATCTTTATCTGTGGATGCCAAACGGAGAGAGTCCTTCAGGCGTCGAAGTGAAAATGCGTAACTATGCGTTTGACCTGAGTGGTAAGTCTGAAATTGCTATTCATGGCATTGATCTGTTTGCATCAACGATTACAACGAATGAAAGTAGTTCGGGAATTGCGATTGATGGTATCCATGCACAATATATCAGTCATGGCGTTACATTGACGGATTCAGACGTGATTTACTCGCACACGAATGAAACTGGCATTCGTTTGATGGGCCCAGACAGTTCAATTAAGAACAGCAACATTGCATACAGTTCTAACCAGGGCATCGTGCTGGGAGAAGGCAATATCGCGGAGAATAACGTAGTACACGACGTTGCGTATGACGGAACTTACGCTAGCGGCATTAGTCCGGTACCCGGAGCCGATAATCAGAAGATTCTTCATAATACGATCTATGATGTAGGACGTTCAAACATTGATTTGCAGCCTTCCAAGAATGTAGAGATCGGTTATAACGATCTCTATAACTATGGCTTAATTAATACGGATACCGGAGCCATCTATTCCGCTCGCAATGCGGATTTGGACGGCACACGGATTCATCACAACTGGATTCATGACTCGAAGGCGGACACGGAGAGTAATGGACTTGTCGCCGGTATTTATTATGATCAAGGCGCAGGTCCTACTCAAGTGGATCATAATGTCCTTTGGGGCAACGAAGACGTGGACCTTTATGTACAGCATGAAAGCACGGCAGAACAAGTGCACCATGTTTACAACAATACGTTCGCAACGAATGGAACGGCTTCGTACTTGAATTACACGACGGATCCGGCGGATCAGCTCCTGAATAATATTTACAGGGATCAGGTCATCGGCAACACGCTGACTTCGACTTCACTCGGGCAGAATCAAACGCCAAAGTTCTTGAACGAAGGGGATGGCGGCCTTCGGTTCCGGTTGCAGGAGAGTTCGCAAGCAATCGACGCCGGAACGGATATAGCGGATGTGACGGAAGGGAACAATGGCAGCAAGCCGGATATCGGTGCATACGAATTCGGTGCAGAGGATTGGGTTGCAGGCTACATTGGGCCGGACTGGACACCGAATTATGAGAATCCGGACGCTACTACTCCTGACGAAGATGCTTCTGCTGGCGGAGCAACGAATGGAACGCTGACAATCAATGATACCGATATCGGTGACGGCGAGAATCAGTTCCATTATGTCGGCAACTGGGGCAGCAGCGCAGAAACGGGAGCTTATCAAGACAATGAGCATTTCTCCAACGAAACCGATGCGTACTACGAGGTGAAATTTACTGGAACGCAAGTGAAAGTATACGCGCAGAAGAACAATTCCTTTGGCATCGCAGCCGTATCCATCGACGGTGGTTCGGAGACGCTTGTGGATGGCTATAGCGCGACAAAGATTCATAACACGTTGCTGTATTCGAGCCAGAAGCTGCCGCTCGGCGAGCATGTGCTAAAGGTAAGGGTAACGGGGAATAAAAATGTAAACGCTGACAATTATAACCTCGTAGCAGACCGTATTGTTGTATCTACTGGAACGATTGATATTAACGATGCGGATACAGGTGGCGGAGCGAACCAATTCGAATTCATTGGCACTTGGGGCCAAAGCCCTGAGACTGGTGCTTACATGGACAACGAGCATTACTCGAACACAACCGACAGCTATTATCAAGTGAGGTTCGTCGGCACACAAGCAAAGCTATACGCGCAGAAGTATAAATCGCTAGGAATCGTGGCCGTGTCTGTGGATGGCGGAGAGGAGACGATGGTTGATTGCTATAGCGAGACCAAGATCCACAATACGCTCGTGTATGAGAGCCCTGTTCTTGAATATGGCGGTCATATAATGAAAGTGCGAATTACTGGGCAAAAGAACGAAGCCTCGGACAATACGTACCATAGTGCAGACCGGGTACAAGTCGTGACGGGCTTTGTGCCATACTCGTCCTCTATCACGATAAACGATATGGATATGGGTACGGGAACAAATCAGTATGAGTTCGTCGGAACATGGGGACAGAGTCCCGAAGCGGGCGCGTATTTGGATAACGAGCATTACTCGAATACGACGGATTCTTATTATAATGTCAGATTCAACGGTACTCAAGTCAGACTATACGCACAGAAGTATAAATCGTTAGGCATCATCGCGGTGTCCATTGACGGTGGGGATGAGACGCTCGTCGACACGTATAATCCCGTCAAAATCCATAATACGCTTGTGTATACAAGCCCCGTGTTAACGAACGGGGACCATATTATGAAGGTTCGCGTGACGGGAACGAAGAATCCAGCTTCGGATAATTTCTATCATAGCGCCGATCGGGTGGTCGTGACCACGATGCCGGTTTATGAAGCGGAAGAAGCCTATACGACGGCAGGAGTGGGAATTGTAGCTGAACAAACAGGTTATTCCGGCAACGGGTACCTTGGCGATTTTGGAAGCGAGGGTTCGTCGGCTGTATTCACGGTAAATGCCGGAACTGCAGGCGACAAAACGCTGACACTGAAGTATGCCAATGGGAATGAGGCGGACGCTTCCTTAAGCCTATATGTAAATGGCAACAAAGTGAAGCAACTTAATCTACCTAGTACGTCAGATTGGAATAGTTGGGATGTATGGACAGAAACGGTTTCCCTGAGTGCAGGGGAAAACGAGATTACATTCAAAGCAGATGCAGGGGATACGGGGAATGTTCTGCTCGATGCAATCTATGTGCCTTATGAGGAGCCGGCCGTACCGCCTCCGGTGGTAATCGAGCCGACTGATCCGGTCACACCTCCGCCATCGCCAAATACGCAGCAGCCTGCGGCAGGAACGAAGTACGAGGCAGAGGAAGCTGTGCTTGATGGAGGCGCATCGGTCAACACCGATCATACGGGCTATTCCGGTGAAGGCTTCGTTGATCATTTCGGCGACCAAGGCGCTTCGACTACATTTACGATTAATGCCGCCGTTGCAGGCGCGACAGACGTTACGCTTCGTTATGCAAACGGAGGCGCGACTTCTAGTTTAACGATTTACGTCAATGGCGTTAAGTTCAGACAAACGCTTATGCCGGGGTTCGCCGATTGGGACACATGGGGCTTTATCACAGACTCGCTCAATTTGAACGAGGGCGTCAACACAATTACCTATAAGTACGATTCGAGCGATATCGCGCACGTGAACCTGGACTATATTAGCGTTGCGTTGCCGGCGACGATATACGAAGCAGAGAATGCTGCATTTAGTGGGAACATTGCGAAAGATACGAATCATACGGGCTATTCGGGTACGGGCTTCGCAGCTAACTACTGGGGTCCAGGTGATACGGTAACGTTCACCGTGGATGCCGTTGCTTCAGGCAATCAAGACGTCACGTTCCGATATGGGAATAGTATGGGTAAGGACCAGACGCTTAGCATTTACGTAAATGGAACTAAAATTAGGCAGACCAGCCTGCCTAACCTAGCAAACTGGGATACGTGGGGTAATAAGCGCGAAACGTTGAATCTAAACGCGGGAACGAACACAATCGCTCTTAAATTCGAAGACGGAGATACCGGGATTGTGAATCTCGATTATTTGTCCGTACCGGAGCCTGCGCCAACCATTTATGAAGCTGAAAGCGCAGCGTTCAATGGAAATATCGCAACAGACACGAATCATACAGGCTATTCGGGCACGGGCTTTGCAGTGAACTACTGGGGACCGGGAGATGCTGTGACCTTTACAGTTGATGCTGCAGTTGCCGGATATAAGGATGTCGCTTTCCGCTATGCCAATAGTATGGGAGAGAATCGAACCCTCACTATCTATGTGAACGGAACGAAAATTAGACAGACCAGCCTGCCAAGCCTTGCGAACTGGGATACTTGGGATAGCAAAATCGAGAAGCTCATGCTGATTGCTGGTACGAATACGATTAAGCTTCAGTTCGATGATGGTGATTCAGGCGTCGTGAATCTTGACTATCTATCGCTTCCTGCTAAGTCAGAGGCTGAACCAACTACGCCAGAGACACCGACAACTCCATCGAATCCAAGGACTCCATCGACACCAAGTTCGGTTATCGGACAAGGTATAATCAGCACAACGATGGATGGCCGCAGCGTATGGACATTCGCAACGAATAAGGAGGCGCTGCTTGCCTCGCTTAATGGTGCGGCTGAACTCCATATCGATGTGACGCCGACAAGATCCGTCGATCAAGTCGAAGTGGGGTTGGATGCCGGAGTTATCGCACTCGCGAATAAGCTCGGTAAACCAATCGTCATTGAAAGCAGCGGTTTGCAGCTAAAGCTGAATCCAGGCTCGCTCGGCATACAGTCTGAGGCTGGAAATGTCCGAATCAGCTGGTCGACTACGGATGGTATACAGCCTCCGCAAGGCTTCAATTCGGCATCGACCGTATATGATTTGGGCCTATCGGTAGGCGATTCGGAAGTTCACAATTTCCAGAATCCGATCGAAGCGAGCTTTAAGGTAGACGGGACTAAGATCAAGGATCCGAATAAGGTCGGCGTCTATTATTTCAATGACATTACGAAAGCATGGGAATACATCGGAGGCACTCTGAACACGGATGGATATGTTATTGCGCAGTTGAAACACTTTTCCAAGTATGCTGTTATGGAGAGTGATTTGACCTTTGATGATATTCAAGGTCACTGGGCGCAAGCGGCAATTGAACGGCTAGCAGCCAAGCAAATCGTTGTCGGAAAAGAGAAGGGTCAATTCTCACCGGATGGTGAAGTGACCCGCGCGGAGTTCGTCGCGATGATTGCGAGAGCATTGAGTCTGAAGCAAGCAAACGTAGCATCTGCTTTTGCCGATGTCGATGGTGACGCTTGGTATAAGGAATCGGTATATGCGGCATATGAAGCGAAGATCATTAACGGAATCGCTAGTGGCAAGTTTGCTCCAAATGACAAAATGACAAGGGAGCAAATGATCGTCATTCTGATGCGAGCTTATCAATACGCAATCGGAGTGGCCGAGCCGGACGACTCCGGAGCAGACAAAGCCTTCTCTGATCAAGCATCGATTAGCACGTGGGCTGTTGATTCTATCCGTACTGCAGTTCAGCTTGGCTTCAGTAAAGGCTTCGTGGACGGCTCGTTCGGTCCGCAATCGTACAGTACGAGAGCACAAGCGGCTGAATTGCTGCTTAGACTGTTGGAGCGTTTGAACAAATAATAGAATCGCCCGCGGTACACGATGTGTGCCGCGGGCGATTTTTACGTTCCATATGATTCGGTGCCGTCTTATCCAGCCTCTCGATCTGCCAGCCTGCCAAGATCAATTCGTATGGTCACTAGTGTTCCCTGATTGAGCGAACTTTCGAGCGTCAGGCCGCCTGGTTTCCCATTCAAATTATTCAAGCGCCGGATCGTATTTTTGATGCCGTAGCCGCCATATTCGGGCTGATATTCTAGCTTTACCAGTTGATCGATTTTATCTGCGTTAATTCCGTAGCCGTTGTCCTCTATTGTAAAGACGAGCTCGTTCTCTTTGATAAACCCGTGAATTTGCAGTTTGCCGTGCTCTCCCTTGCCGTTCAACCCGTGCATTAAACTGTTCTCCACGATCGGCTGTAGCAGGTTCAGCGGGATGCTGCGGCTCATGGCATCCTCATCAATCTGGACTTCGTATTGGTACTGGCAGCCGTGCGTATATCGAATAATATCGACATAGAGCCCAATCATCTTCATCTCTTTAGCTACCGCAATTCGGCCAGTTCCTTTGTTGAGCGCAATCCGATAATAGTTGGTCATCAGATCGATGGTATGCGCCCCTTGCCGATCCTTTTGCTTAATGAGGGTCCACTTGATAACCGACAACGTGTTATAAAGCAGGTGAGGGTTGATTCTAGCCTGCAGCAAGTCCATTTCCAGCTTCATGTTTTCCGTTCGGCTGCTGGCTAATGCGGAGTAAGAGTCGTTCAGCTTACGTAGTACATTGATAAGCCGGTTCTTTATGACATCCACATCGTCGTTGCGTTGCGACAAGTGCTGGGCTTCAATATCTTCAAGCGAAAGGTCATGTGTTCGTAAATAGTTGACGAATTCGTTAAAAGAGCGAGTAATTTTGTTTGCTGTGACCGACGAAGTATAGATGACCGCTAGGACGAGCAGCAACAGGCATGCCGTCATCCATCCGATGATTTCCAGCAGTCGCCGGTCGAATATCGACTGGGGAACATATGCTATCATACGGCTTCCGTCTTTTAGTTCAGTTTCTGCTAGTAAGGCTCTATGGCCGGAAAGCGGATTGACGGCAGATAACTCGTCATTCCAATAGTATTTCGAACCTTTACGCATCACGACTTGCACGTTCTTCTGCATATTGAGATCACTTAAATAATAATGCAGCGAAGGCAATGGGATATTGACTGCAAGTGCACCTTTAAAGGTAGATAGAGTGACTAAGTTGCGATAAAAGGTGATGTACGCTTTGTTATTGATAATTGTCCACTCGGGGGCCCAAACGAAGCCCGTTGGATTACCTTTGATGACCTGCTCTTCAATGAAAGTGACTTCGGATGCGTCCAGATCGCTTAGATCTTCAATAAAGCTGCCCTTGAGGCCTGTATAATTCTTTAAGTAAAACTGGTACTGATAAATGTCCGATTCGGTGAAAGTCGCTTCGAACAGCCTTTGAAATTCGGTCATGGTATTAATGTTTGTAATGCTGTCTTTGTTGTTCAAGAGCGGAACATAGTAAGGACCCGACAAGATAATGTTGCTTCGATCCATATAGCGAGCAAAATCGTGATTGATCGGATCGGCCGCGCGATCAACCGATTCTTGCACTTTCTGGATGTAAGAGCTTTTAAAGTCGTTATACAGATAGAATCCAATCAGGATGGATATGATAACGAACGGAATTGTCGTGAACAGGATCAGGTTGAGCAATACTCTTAATTTCACGCTACCAGCAGGGAAGGTGAAGCGATTTCGCCATCTCATCTTATTGCCCCCGAACGCCTTGCTTATCCATATACTGTCTAGGGGTCATGCCCGTGTATTCCTTAAATACAAGGGAGAAATAAGATTTGCTTCGATACCCGACATGTTGAGCAACCTCATACACTTTAATATAGGGATCCTGCAGCATGCGCTTGGCCACTTCGATCTTCTTGCTGATTAAGTAATCGAATATCGTTTGGCCGGTCTGCTGCTTAAAAATAGCATTCGCATGGGCTGCGCTAAGGTAAAGTGGTTGTACGATTTGCTCAATGTTTGTATAACTGCCATAATCGCGGTCGACAAGTTCCTTAATATCCTCGACGATTTTGTTATATTTGCCGCCCGAATGCGAACGAGAGAGGTGCAAGCATACAAAGTGGATGGTCTCACCAAGCTTATGTTTCATTGACTCGACATTATCCATATGTTCAAGAGCGCGCCAGATACCTTCAACGTCTTCGATGACTCGAAGGAGGCTTTCATTCTTCTCTAGTAGCCCCGCTTGCAGCGTCGTTATCATAGCCAAAGACAAACCTTTATAGTAATAGGAAGGGTACCTATGTCCGGTAGAGAAATAACCGTCCAAGAAGGCGTTTACGTCTTCGCGGGAAGTGATCTCCTGATCCAACAGTTCTGCAATTCGTTGCTTCAATAGTTTGTAATCGTATTCGGGAGGCGTGTCTTTTGCTTTAACTTCAGAGACGAGTATGATCTGGTTGGTTCCTGTATAATAAAGGGAATCGGCGGCTAACAAAACTTGCTCATATTGATGATTCGCTTCAGTTAGTTGCGAAGAGAAGTCTCCGATGACGACAAAGACCGGCAAATGCAGTTCATTTGTAACCGCTTCCTTAAATTCGCCTACTAAATCCAACAGCTGGCTGACACTGTCCTCATCTTTCCACGGATCAATGAACAGCATATATCTGACGGTAGTCAGGTCTTGCATGATCACATACCCCTCGTATCGACCGGATATGGCACGCTCGAAACCGATCTTTAGTGAGTAACCTGCCATATAGAGACGATCCATGGATACTTCGCGGTCTTCTTCCCGAATATCCAACCCAATATGGATGACCGTAAATACCTTGCCATCTGGAATACCAAGGAAATGCACGCGGTCAGGCAAACTTTCCGCATCAATTAGATGGGGCTGCATGGTCAGCTCCTGCACGAACCTTTCCCGCAGAACAGGGAGACTCTGTTCGACTTGTTCTCTCAGCTGGATAATTCGACTTGATTGTGTCCGCTCACGAAGAATCTCCGTAATTGCTTTACCTGCTGCTTCCATTAATTCTTCAATGTTGATCGGTTTCAGTACGTAGCCAAAAGCGCCGTTCTTTAGTGCGCCTTTCACATAATCGAATTCGTCAAAGCAGCTCATAAATAAGAGCGCTGTATTTGGCAGCACTTGACGTATGGCGCCTGCCATCTGAATCCCATCCATTATCGGCATGGAAACGTCCGTAATCACAAGATCGGGTTCAATCTCGATACATTTGCGCAATCCTTCTTCGCCATTCACAGCACTGTCGATGACTTGGATACCTAACTCGTCCCAAGGAACAAGGTGGCGGATGCCTTCCCGATCCATGGGGTTATCGTCTACTATGAGCAGTGTTAACATGAACCGTCTCCCCCTCAGAAACCCCAAGATGCAAGATTGCAACCCTCTTGTCGACCAAGAGGGTTGCAATCATTGTAGCGTCTGTTATTTTGATTTGTCTAGCTCCGGTTTAATGTGCTCGTCATAGATCGTTTTATACTTGGATTGCATCTCGGTGAATGCATCCTTCCAATCTTGGCTATAAGTACCCAGGTAAGCATCGTAGTTCTTCTCGAAGTCTCCTGGGCTACCAACAATTGCTTTCACGATCGTGGTTCTTCCGGAGTCGCTTTCCCAGCCATTCGATTTATTCAAATTGCCGAGCTTGCTGTCCGGATCGAGTTGCGCTTCTGTCCAGCCGGTTTTACGGTAATAGGTCACGTTCTTCGCAAAATGTTGGCGGTTTACAACTTGCGTGACCATATCAATGTTGACGTTGTTTGCATCTGCTACTGTAGGGTAAACGTAGATCGGACCTTCGGCATAAGGGAAGCCTGCAATTTGATAAGTCTCAGCGTTCCAAGCGGTATGTGAGTTATTTTGCAAGTAGAGACCGTAGTGCGGACCGTCTTTATCGGATTCTTTTTGATACAGGATCCACTGCTCAATCCCTTTATACTCAGGTTTGAATCTGCGATCCTTGCCAGTGCCTGTCGACCATTCAGGAAGACCCCATTCACGCAGTTCGTTTGCTTCCTTCGATTGGTTCCAGTCAATCCAGTTCAAAATTTGTGGTAGTTCTTCATCTGTAATCTTGGAGCTGATGCCAATTCCCACAGCCGATCCGTCGAGGCTGGTCGGTGCGATCGTTGCGTTCTGGGATGGACCTGACATCGGCGATTGAGGGAAGAGGATGAGTCTGCGGAAACCGTAACCGCGTTTTTCCTTGTCGGACAGTGTGCGAGCGTCAGCCACAGGGCCCCATGCATTGAATACGGCATACTCGCCATTGATGATTTTTGCATTCATTTGCTCATCTTTTTGAATGAAGTTCTCTTTGTCGATCAATTGATCGTTGTAGAGCGTATTGTAGAACTTAATATAATCCTTCCATTGCGGCGTGAGTGGAGCGTAGTTGATCTGGTCGCCATTCGCCACATTAAAGGCAAAGTTTGTCCACCAGAAACCAGCCGTAGTATAGCTCGACCATGCCAGGGAATCAACAGTGTTGTTGAAGCTCAAGTGGGCAGGAATGACCTCTTTTTTGCCGACTTTCATATTAAGAGCTTTAACCTTCTGCAAGAAATCCAGCATGTCGGCTTGGCTATTGATTGGAATGTCGTTTGCTTCTTCGAAACTGAGCTTGCCGCCGTTAGCGACGTATAGGTCTTTCAATTCTTTCTCCGTTTTTACTTGCGGGAAGATCTTCTTCAGAATATCGTCGCGAAGATAAACGGCATATGGTTCAGTTGGAGGCGGGTTCTTCTCGCTGACGGCATCCCGAATATTAGGGAAGGCCATTGGATCGTAGGTGCTTGTATCATTGCCGCTTGGAATGTACCACAGCTTGCCGTCAATCAAATTGTCCTCATAATATTGGTCTACGGATACACCTAGTTCCTTAAGGGAAGCAACGGTTCGAGGCATGTATTTGATAATGTCATCTTTGCTGATTTCCCGGATATACTTACCTTCAATCAACATGCTGCGAAGCTGCGCGACACTGAAAATACCGTTTACTGCCAGGATGTCTGGCAATGTTCCGCCGACAATCTGATTTTGGAACCATTGTGCACGGTCCATGCCAGGCGGAATTTGAACGATCTCAGGAATGACCTTGGTTTTCTCGCGCCAGATCGGGGTCAGTACATCCTCGTTAGGCTTTGACGTACCAGTTTGAATGTTGCCGAGCATGGTAATCTTCAAATCTTTGAAGTTAGCTACTGGATCTTGTTGAGATGTGTCTTGTGATGTGTTCTGTGCCGCATCTGTTGTCGTGTTGTTTTTGGACGTGTTTGCGGTATTGCCGGAAGATGATTCATTAGAGCCATTATCCTTCGCGCAGCCAGCCAAAAGCGTCAAAACCATGACGGACGCAAGTGCGAGCTTTGCTCCTTTTTTACTGTTCCATTGCATACTTCGTTCACGCTCCCCCTAATTATGAGTATAACTTGAGATAGTGCTATGATTAAGCCTTTACGGCTCCAACCATCATACCTTTTACGAAATACTTCTGAAAAAACGGATAAACGAATAGTAGAGGCAGTGTTACGACAACTAGCGTGCTCATCTTTAACACTTCCGGTGTTGGCAGCTCACTTGCCACATTTGTGGGTATCTTGCCGGTAGAGGCCATGAGTTGAATCATCTCATTGCTTTGACTGGACAATACCGTCATGTAAAGCACATATTGCAGTACATATAGGCTTCGTTTGGTAATGTATAAGAGACTCGTTCCGAAATCGAGCCAAGCGCCAACGATCGCGAAGAAGAACATGGCTGCTAGTATTGGTTTGGCTAATGGAATAATAATGCTCACGAGCGTACGAAGTTTTCCTGCCCCGTCCATATTTGCAGATTCCTGCATTTCGGGAGGTATTTGTTCGATGAACGTTCGCATTATAATCATGTTGAAGAAGACAAAAGCTCCGGGAAGAATGTAAACCAGAAAGTTGTTAATCAGACCGAGCTTAGCGATGACAACATAGTTCGAAACGACGCTTCCGCCGATGAACATAGGCATCATGAAGTAGAAGAGAATCGCTTTCCGGCCGGGAAGGGCGCGATGGGAAAGCGAGAATGCGACCAAGAAGGTCACGCCTACCGAAATGATTGCTCCGATTATCGCTCTTGCAATTGTGATGACGAATGCGTCCACGATGAAAGGATTTTGAATGACATAACGATAGTTGTCGATTGTAAATTCCCTTGGCCACAACCAGAGTGGTCCAAGCGCTGCGTCTTTCCCGTCATTTAAGGAAAGCACGACGATATACCAGAAGGGGTACAGTGTGAGTGCACACAAGATAAGAATGATCGCGATGTTCGCGGTATCAAACCAGCTTTTTTCGCGTAGGGTGGATCCGTTCAATCTGCTCACCTCTTTCGTTGCTCCATCAAATGATCGAAGTTTCGTTCACTTTTTTGCTCGTGTAGTTAGCCGCCATCAGCAGCAGGAAGCTGATTAATCCGGAAAATAATCCAACAGCGGTTGCCAAGGAGAATTGCTGCTCTCGTACCCCTTTATAGAAGGTGAACGTATTAATAATGTTCGTATCTTCTTGAATAACGATATTTTGGAAGTTGAAGATCTGATCAAAGTTGCCGCCAACCATGCCCCCTAAGGCAAAGATCAGCAGGATGAGCGTCGTTGGAATCATAGCAGGAAGCGTGATCCTTAGCATTTGCTGCCAGCGTCCTGCGCCGTCTACCCGTGCGGCCTCGTAGAGATGAGGGTCAATCATCGTCATAGCTGCCAAGTAAAGAATGCTGCCCCATCCAATTTCCTTCCAGGTTTGAGAGATGACGAGCAACGGTAGGAATAGCTTGGAGTCTTGCATGAATACGATACGTTCTCCTCCGAATAAAGCTACTTTAATGTTGTTTACGAAACCGGAGGGGTCGACACTAAGAAAGATGTAAAACAATCCAGCAACGGTTACCCAAGATACGAAGTGCGGGACATAAGTAATGGATTGAGTGACCTTCTTGAATTTCGCGCTCCGAATCTCGTTCATTAGCAATGCGAGAATGAGGGGGGCAGGGAAACTGAAGATTAGGCTTATAACGTTGTAATAAATGGTTCGCCAAAGTAATTCATGAAACCATGATTCGGTTACGAATTCAAAGTGCTTCATGCCAACCCAAGGACTGTGCAATCCCATCCAGCCGTCAAAAAGGCTGTAATCCATGAAGGCGATAATGTTGCTGAACATGGGCAAATACTGAAATATAAATGTTAGCAGTAATCCGGGAACTAATAGCGCATAGAGAATGAGAAATTCATTGCGCAGCTTGCGTTTGTGCGTTTTCATCGCCGCTTCTATCCTTTCCGATGTTCTGTTGCACTTTCTAATTGTGAGCGCATACAGTTTCTTTATCTATGGCTATCTTAACACCCGGTTTCTTGCCGATATACCACACGATTTACGGAAAAGTAACGGAAAATGCGGGAGCTTGCAGCGGGATTTCGACATAAAAAAGAAGAGCAAGGCACCGAATAACGGTACCTTGCTCTCCTGAGGATGGTATTAGTTGATAAGGGAAATGTAGTCCACATTCACGACACCTGTATCGCCGCTATCGAACTTCAAAGCGATTGTATTGCTGCCGGCATTCAAGCTAAGTGTCTCTATTTGATCGGCCCAAGTGTCCCAGTTGGCCAGACTGGCGAGAGTCGTCTGTCTGATCTTAGTCCCGTTCACGTAGATGCTTAACGTGCGCGATGTTGTCTGAGCGTTCGCGAAGCGAATTGTAACATCCTTGTTGCCAGCACTTGAAGCATTTACTGTAAAAGTAACTGCGTCGCCAGTACCCCAGAAGTTAGCGGCGAATCCCGTACCGGAATAACCGGTATGGTTCGTGGCTGTTGCGACACTGCCCGCGTAGGAGGCAGACTCTGCTTCGTATTTGGTTGGAGACAAAGGGTTGGACAAGGACAAGTAGTCCAAATTAATGATACCTGTATCGCCGCTGTCAAACTTCAAGGTAATCGTATTGCTTCCTGCATTTAAGTTAAGCGTCTCGACCTTATCGCCCCAGGTATCCCAGTTCGCTAGGTTTGAGAAGCTGGTTTGCTTGATTTTCGTTCCGTTAACATAAATGCTGAGCGTTCTCGACGTCGTTTGACCGTTAGCGTAACGGAATGTCACGTCTTTATTGCCAGCGCTTGACGCATTGACCGTAAAGGTGACGGCATCACCAGCTGCCCAATAGTTCGCGACGAAGCTAGAACCAGAGTAGCCGGTATGGTTGGTCGCCGTGGCAATATTGCCAGAGAGTGCAGCACTCTCTGCCTCGTATTTATTTGAAGTAGGAGGTGGGGAAGTGAGGCCGCTGAATTCGAACCAGTCGAAGTTGCCATTGCCGGTGCCGCTTGGGAAAACAATAAAGATATCATGCGTACCGGTTGCCCCAGTTAAGCTTGCCGTGCCAGTCGTGAACGTCCCCCATGCGCCGGTGTTGTTCGTTGTGAGTGTTCCGACAAGTGTGCCTGTCGTGCTGTCCAACCGGATTTCGGCACTGCCTGTACCTGTATTTCCGCGAGCGTATCTAGCGGAGAACGTCGTATAGCCGCTGCTTAAATTAACGCCGTTATAACGGACATAGTCTCCACCGTCAGTGCTCTCAACGGCTGATCCTGTATTCGAGATGCCGCTCATGGCGCTGTAGGCTTCAGCCTCAAGATGAATGGTGCTTCCTCCAGAGCTTGAAGGTGCGACATATCCGGCAACCCAATCTGTGCCTCCGTACTCATATGCGCCGATATCCGGAGCAGCACCTACATAACCATCGGTTATGCCGGAGACGACTGCTCCAGCATCTTTGGCAGGTGAACTGCTTTGCAAGCGGAAAGCAAGACTGCCCGATCCGCTTCCCGAGAACAACGGATCAGTCGTTCGATAGAGGGAATTCGTACCGGAAGGAGTGTTCTCAATATACGTATAGTGAAACACGTTACGGAAAATATTGTTCTTCATAATATCAAACGTTGACGGTGAATCTGAATTCTCATTCTTATAAGATGTATAGCCACCAAGTGTAGCAAAAGTATTGTTATAGACCTGATGCGAGAAGGTTCGTTCAGAAGTGTGCTGAACATAGAGATCGCCAACCCCCGGACCGCTGCTCGCAAAATAAATGACGTTATGGTCAATGAGAGAAGGGCCAGAATTCTGGTCAAAGTAAATGCCTGTTTGTAGGCCGTATCCATTCGTAGGCGCTTTCAAGTCATGAATCCAGTTATGATGGATATGTAAACCGGTTGTGTCGGCATTTCTAGCAGAGTAGATGGCTCCTAAATCGATATTATTCATGCCGAAATCGTACAGATTGTTATAGCCAATCGTGACGTTCTTGCTATTCATAATATCGATACTTGAACGTCCGGTCCGATAAATCGTGTTGTTCGTAATCGTCTGCCCATCGCTTCCGTTCACAGGAGCAACCCCGCTTGAGTATGCCCCTTCGTAGTCGATATCATGGATCAAGTTGTTGTTCGCGGTTGAATTCGCGCCTAATACCACGCCCATTCCGGAGCTATACGAGATTTCACTGTCCTCAATACGGCTGTTCGCTCCCATTAAACGTATGCCTGTCGAGACTGCTGAAGTATCGATCTGGCCAGTGTGTGTATAGATGACGTCGGAATCCGTTATCGTTACACTGTGGTTAATGTACTTTGCATTTATTTCGTCCAACGTGATGTTCGTACTGGATGTATTTGTATTTACCGTAGCTGCGAATAGCTTGAGCTTACGAATTGTAATATAGGATTTGCCGCTCAGCTCGAACGCGTAATTACGCTTTTTCACTTCAACGTTTGCTGGACTTCCTCCGCCTGGCGCCCAAAGGTAAAGCTGAGAGCCATCATAGAACCATTCCTTCGCCGAATCTAGCGCACCAAGCTTGCCGGTCAAGTAATAATACTTGCGGAAGTCTGCACCGATAAGACCTCCGGAAAGCGTAAGTGTCGATCCGGATTGTGCCGTGATGTTCTGCGTTTGGGAAATGAACCAGCCATTCGCCCAAATCGTACCGCCCGCCCAACCGCCGGAAATGCTCGGAATAGAGGAATCGGTCAACGTTTGTGATCCGCTTGTGGACCATGTGCCAATGGTAGCATCTCGATAATCATTACGATTGAGCAAATCATTAGAATCAGGTAAATTCGGCCAGCGAGCTTCAATCATCATTTGCCCGTTTACGAACACTTGATTAGCCATGAGCGTTGTATTGTTTGTCATGTTAGCGTTGTAACCGCTTGTCATGGTAATCGGTTTCTTATAGATGCTGCCGCTATGAACCGTCCATCCGCCATCAGCGGTGTCTGCACCGCTTACCGTTACGTCTGCATCACCGTCCGGCTCGTAAACAATCGGATTTCCGGCACTACCGGAGTTCGTAGGAGTTATGGTTTCACGGTATGTGCCACTGCGGATTTTGACGGTGTCTCCGGCTGTAGCTACAGTCGAAGCTTTCTGTATCGTCGCGAATGGTTGAGAAGAAGTACCCGGATTGCTGTCAGATGCACCGGTTCCCCCGACGTAATATAATGCTCCTGAAGCTGAAGCTGTTTGTTGCGGCGTAATTGGACCCGTCGCAGCGGTGAGTGTAGCAAGTATAAGAGACAACATTAGCAACCAAATGGACTGTTTGTTTGGCCTTGATGTGGATGTCAACATACTCAAATCCCTCCTTAGATTAGAAAGAAAAACTGAGCTTGCAATAAACTGTGAGCTGAGTATGTCACCTTCCCTTCGAATTGTATGCGCATACATTTTACGCTGCATTCATCCTAGCACTTCGTTAAAACAAGGCAATACCCTAAAATTTTCGGAAGTTTAACGGTATCTGAAGATAAGATGGAGGATTTTTACATGCGATCCTATTCCTTGATTAGATATCTAATTTTGTGGATAAAGATCCTTGGATCGTGGTAGATTGATCGGAATGGGTGGTACTCACGGATTTACATTTCGGAGAGGTCATCACAGAATCTTCTTCCGTAGTTTAATAAACACTAGTAACGGCAGCCAGAATAAGGGCTGCCGTTTTTGTCATTTCGGACGGAGCTGTCCATATGAATGATCCATTTCTTTCTGCCGCATAATACATCAATATACATAAATCTAGGAGAACGGGACTCATATGCTGACAACAGAGCAAAAGGAGCTCGAGGCATTACTGCGGCTTTCAAGCCAATCGAGTGATTTCAAGATAAGCAAGATTACGTATTCGAATCGGCAGCTGTACATAGCCTACTTCAATACATTAATTGATCAAAAGTTGCTTCAGGAGCATGTCATAAAGCCCATACAGAAGTGCGCCTCGGCTGCTATCCCGACGTTAGAGGAGCTTCGCGAACGGATTCCGATCGACAATATCGAGATTACGGATCAAATCGATGTCATTCAATCGAAGCTGTTTAAAGGCGCGGTAGTCCTTAGGCTTCACGAATCGGATTCTGCATGCGCCTTGATTGATTTGGAGAACAAACGAGGAATCCGAACAAATAACGATACAGAGAATGAATTCAGCGTTGTCGGGCCGAAGGTGGGGTTCGTCGAAGATCTGGATACGAACCTAAGCCTCTTAAGAGTTCAGATTAATATCCCGAATTTAATCGTCAAGGAACTGATCATCGGCTCTGTGTCCAAAACGAAAGTGGCGATCGTCTATATAGACGGCGTAACAAATGAGCAGAACGTTCAAACACTGGAACAACGATTGCGCTCGATCGACTGCGATGTTGTATTCGACACGTCCGAGCTGGATCAGATTATATCGGACAACTCCATGTCGCCTTTCCCTTTGTTTGTTAGCACCGAACGCAGGGATCGGGTAGTCTACTCGCTCATATCCGGACAAGTCGCCGTCATCTGCGACGGCTCGCCTTATTTTATAACCGGGCCATCAACCTTGTTCGACTTCTTTATCTCCCCGGAAGACTATTATATGCCTTGGATTATTGGCTCATTTTTTCGCATCATTCGAATTTTCGGGGTGATATTCTCCTTGTTCGCAACCTCTATGTATGTCGCAGTAATGACGTATCATTATGAGGTCATTCCTAAGGATTTATTGGCTCCTTTAATCTTCTCAAGGCTCAACGTGCCGTTTCCGCCCGTCCTGGAAGTGCTTTTTCTGGAAGTAACAATCGAATTTCTTCGCGAAGCCGGAGCCCGATTACCGACCAAAATCGGCCAAACGTTAGGCATCGTCGGAGGAATCATAGTCGGCCAAGCAGCGGTCGAAGCCGCGTTAACAAGCAATATTTTGATTATTATCGTGGCCCTGTCGGCATTGGCCTCCTTTACCACGCCGATCTACAAAATGTCGAATACGATTCGCTTCCTGCGCTTTCCGATTATTCTGTTGTCCGCCGTCTGGGGCAGCGTGGGGTTGTTTATCGGGGTTTGCTTCCTGATCGTCCATATTACAAGGCTCCGATCGTTGGGCTATCCCTATACGGTGCCTTTGTTTCCATTACGGATTAAAGATTTCCGAGACAGCTTCATCCGCTCTTCGTTTCAATATACGGAAAACAGGCCGGGCTACCTCAAGACAAAGTCTAAGAAGCGGTACCTGCCAGAGCCCGTAAAACGGCGCTTCGATTGGGACGAAACATGAGTAGGCGATTGTCAAAAGGAGTGCCGGCATTGCCGTTGAAAAAATGGATTTCCATCTTTCTGATAACAGGATGTCTCACAGGCTGCAGTGGGCAAACCATCGTGAACAAAATCAACCTTGTCCAAACCATCGGTCTTGATTCCATGGAGAAAGGCGTGAAATGCACGGCGCTTATCGGTAATTTTAAAAAGAAAGGGGAGTCTAACGTTCAGCTCCTGAGCACGGTAGCGGAAAACACATTCGATATCATGCCGAGTTTAAACACGAAGACGAAGAACAGGATCGAATACGGTCAGCTTGGCGTGGCGCTCTTCGGACAAAGCTATGCCGAGCAAGGCATTGCGCCGATCCTGGAGTCCTTCTGCCGCAGTCCCAAAATATCGAGCAGCATACAGCTTGGCGTCACGGATACTACGGCTTCGGTGCTATTAGCTAAAGCCCGGCAAACACAGGACTCTTATTTCTTGTGTGACATGATCGACCAACATATCAAGTATGGCAATTTGCCAAGAATCAATTTGCAAGAGACGATGTTTCAATATTTCGGAGAAGGCCGTGATTTGTATTTGCCGCATTTCAGTCTGGAAGGGGAAGATATCCGGATGGATGGATTGGCATTATTCCGAGATGACAGATACGTAACGAGGATCGGGATTAAACAGGCATTTTTCCTAAAGCTGCTTATTCAGAACACGAAAAAAGGGAATTTTATCGTGCCTTTTCCTGGATCGAGCCGCAAGGATGAGAATGTGATTCAATTCGAAAGTTCGGGTTCTAAAGCAGTTTATAGGTTGGATCGGGTAAAACCTGTTCCTTCCGTCACCATCGAAGTAAGTTTGCGCGCTCAAGCCAGACAATACCCGGCCAGTATAGATTTCAGCTCGTTCGAACAAACCTCCAAGCTCGAAACGAACATCATCGCTTATTTAGAGGACGAATTGCGTCGGCTTCTTGCCTTCTTCCAGAAGAACGAAGTCGACCCGGTTGGCATTGGCGATTTCGTCCGGAGCAAGTCGAAGGATTGGAACGAAAAGCAATTTCGTGCACGATATCCGAAAGCAGACCTGAAAGTGCAGGTTCATTTTACAATCGTCGAACCTGTAATAACAGAGTAATGAATGACATTGGCTATTACCGGCAGGAGGGAGGCCTAGATGAAGCAGGACGCGACCAACAAATTGGCAATATCCCCGTACCTCTTAATCTTCCTGCTTTACGCCAGCATGGTTGATGTCGGGATATTGAATTACCAGAAAGCTCTGGTGCGGTACGCAGGTTATAACGCATGGATGTCGATTCCGCTAACGGGTATCAGCGTCCATCTTATCATCTGGATGATTTACCGGATCTGTTCTTCCAACGGGGGGATGGACGTTAACGAAATCAACCAGCGTTACTTTGGCGAGTGGATTGGCAGAGCTCTTAATGCGGCAATCATTGGCTATTTTGCCTTTGGGGCATTCGTCACCTTCAGAGTTTACTTGGCTATAATCCACTATATGCTTTTCCCTGAAATGAACCTGTTACCCATCAGCATAATAATGGCTATCCTCTTGTATTACACGGTTTCGGGAGGATTTCGCTCCGTCGCGGGACTCAGTTTCTGGGGAGTCCTATGCTCGTTTGTTTTTGTCATCCCCTTAAATTTATTTGGGTTACACTATTTGCACCCTCAGAATCTGCTTCCGTTGTGGAACCATTCGGCAGTTGACCTGCTGCTTTCGGCCAAGAGCATGGTCATGCAATACTTGGGGTTTGAAGCTCTGCTTGTTTATTACCCGCTTATCCAGACCCCGGCCAAGTCGCATAAATGGGCTCATTGGACGGTATTGGTCGTAACCGGTTATTACTTGATCACGGCCATGATTACGTTCATGTATTATAGCGAAGGCCAACTGCAGAAAATCATTTGGCCGACTCTCCATCGGGTTGCCTTATTGAAGCTGCCGCTAATTCAAAGATTGGAGTATTTGGTTATTTCCGTGCTGCTTGTCAAAATCGTGGCTTCCATCGCGATCGGTTTATGGTCCGCTTGCCGCGGAGCGAAGCACAGCCTGCGCTTGAAGCAGCCGATCAGCTTGATTGTGCTATTAACCGGATTTCTGTTGCTCGTCGTTTTCGTGAAAGACGAGATCATAATCAAGCGGATGTCCGAGTGGCATGCCTCTGCCGGTTTTTACTTCATCTATGCGTATATTCCCTTATTATTTGTCCTTACCTGCTTTAGAAAAAGAGAAACGGGATGTACAAGCCATCAATAAGACTTTGTAAAATTGAAAATAGGCTATAGCTTTATTTGGGAAGTGTTGATATAATAAACAACATGGTAGCGTTTTCATATCCTGAATTTAGGGTATGAAATATTTTTTCAGTCATTCTGGTATCGTTTCCAAGGTGCCTTGGTGAACAAAAGCGAGACGATTGTTATCATTGAGAGAAGAAGGTGAATTGGAAGCTTATGGCACAGACGTCGACTTCGAAGATGAAGCCGAGTAGGCCTGGAGCTGCTTTGTGGAAAAACATTGTACTCCATCGCTACTTATACTTCATGCTGCTCCCGTGTCTCTTGTTTTTCGTTATTTTCAATTATATTCCGATGGGAGGCTTGCTTCTCGCTTTCAAGGAATATAAGTTCAACAAGGGTATACTCGGTAGTCCATGGATCGGCTTTGACTATTTCGTAACATTCTTTCAGTCTTACCAAAGTAGAGAATTGATTCAGAACACGCTCATTATTAGCTGTATGAAGCTGTTCCTGTACTTGCCGTTCCCAATTGTGCTGGCACTTATGTTCAACGAGATTCGGAACAAGTGGTTCAAGAACGTTTCGCAGAGTGTTCTCTACTTGCCGCATTTTCTCTCATGGGTCGTTGTAGTCGGTCTTGTTCAGCGCATACTTGCTCCAGATACAGGCTTGCTTAATGAGGTCATAACGAACATGGGCGGCGATGGCAGCACCTTCTTCATGATGGACCCGAAGTACTTCTATCAAATCATGTTCGGCAGCCATTTGTGGAAGTCGATTGGTTGGGATTCGATTATTTATATGGCAGCGATTTCAGGCGTAAATCCTGATATGTATGAAGCAGCCAAGATCGATGGCGCAGGCAAACTTCGAGAGATATGGAGCATTACGCTTCCTTCGATTATGCCGACTGTCGTTATCCTGTTCATTCTATCGCTGGGCAACATTTTATCGGCTGGTTTCGATCAGCTCTACTTGCTCCGCACACCAGGGAATATGCAGCTTTCTGATATATTGGATACTTACATTATTCGTGTAGGATTAACAAATGGTCAATTTGGTTATGCGACTGCTGTCGGTATGATACAAGGCGTAATTGGATTAGTACTTGTTGTATCAGCGAATCGCCTCTCAAGAAAGGTTTCTGACACTTCCTTATGGTAACGCTTCCAGTTTATCCGTAACGCAGCACCTAATCTTCGGTGGAAACGTCAACAGACGTATTCATAACAATTTGCACAAAAAAGGGGTTATACGCATGAGCAGAAAATGGATGAAGTTTCTATCGCTTCCTGTTATGGCGTCAATGCTACTCACAGGTTGCTCCGGCAACAACGGGAATAATGTAGCAAGCAACGATCAAGCTTCGGACGGCAAGAACGCTACCACTAACAATGCAACTGCTACAAATGCAACTGAAGGTAAGCCAGCAACATGGATTGCAGACCGCAAAATCAAGGGTCTCGTATTTATGGGAACTGATGACTATACCGAAGAGATGAACCCTGAAATTAAAGCAGAAATCAAGAAGAAAACAGGTATCGATTTCGAAATCGAAATTATGAAAGCTGCCGATTCGCTCGAAGGCATGATTGCAGGTCTTGCAGCGAATGACCTACCGGACTTTATCGCTTTCTACCTCAATAACAGCGGCCGGCCCGAAATGCCAGTTGCTCTGAAAGCAGCGCGCGAGGGCATGTTCACTGATTTGGCTCCGTTCTTCAAAGATTCGAAAGTATATAGCAAATACTTGCAAGACGATTACCTGCCTGCAGACACGAAGTACGGTGTCATGTTCCGTCCTGAGTTTAACGGCGCTACTTATTTCACACATATGAACATTCAGCGCACTGGCGGTCAAGTGACCTGGAGAGGTGTAGGCGGTCCTTACATCCGCAAAGATATCGCTGATAAACTTGGAGTTGACCCGCGTACAATTACAACGACTGCTCAGCTGGAAGATCTGGCTAAGAAGATCAAAGAAGGCAATTTCACAGATAACAACGGCGCTGCTGTAACGCCAATCGGTCCTGCATACTGGGGCGGTCATGAAGTTGGTGCCTTGTTCAACGACTTGGAGTGGGGCGCGTCTGACCAGCGTATCAAGCAAGACAAAGACGGAAAAATCCTTCACGAAGCGCAAACGCCTATCGCTTTGAAAAAGGTTGAGTATGTGCAAAGATTGATCAAAGAAAAACTGCTTCAACCAGAATTCTTCACGATGGACGAGAGTCGCGCTACAGAAGGTGCAATTAACGGTACATGGGCAATTATTGCCGATATGCACAGCTATCAAGACTTTAACCAAGATATGCATTACATTCCGCTTGGTCCATTCAACAAAGTAGACGCTCCTTACAAGATGCAAATCGATTTCAAATCAGGTTACTCGGCTTGGGCAGTTCCAGCTACAACGGAGAAACCGGAAGAAGTTGTGAAGTTCGCGGATTGGCTTGCAAGCCGCGAAGGCAAGCTGCTGTGGAAATACGGTATCGAAGGCCGTGACTACACGCTTGACGCTAATGGCAACCCGCTTGTGAAGAAAGAAGTTGTCGACTTGAAGGCGAAAGATCCGAACGAGGCGAAGAAGCTTGGCTTTGCAGGCGTAGGCAACAATTGGGGAGAACTTCTCGGCGGCACGGACACTGATAACAAAGCAGACTTCGGTGAATTGAACTATGGCGATAACACGAACTCCGGTCTATTCCCGGCAGTTGAGAAAATTGCAACATTCTACGGTCTCGATGAGAAGATCAAAGACGCTGAAGTTTTGGATGCTTACGTGCCAAATTCCTTCCTCGGCGAGTTCCAAAATGGTACTGATCTGAAAACGGCGTTCGATAACTATAATGACAGCTTGGTTCAAGCTTACTACAGCAAGAACATCGATGCTGCGAAGAAGATTCTGGACAGCGCTTTGAAACAAATGGAATCGGCAGGTCTTGATGACTACTTGAAGCTTCTTGCTGACAAGAATGCGGATCCAAAAACGAAAGTGAAACTGTAGCAGCTAGGGCATCTCAATTACAGATGGTTAGGCGGTTTCGTCCGCAGCTCGGATGAACCGCCTTTCTTGATTATTCGATCAGCTTTGCAGCAGGAGGGAGAAAGCGGTGAACGAATTTTATAAGCTTAGTTTAGGGGAACGAGTTTTTCGAATTATCAATTATACGCTCATCGTATTGCTGTGCTTATCTATTATACTGCCTTTCCTGAACATATTTGCTCTAGCATTCAATCCCGGGAAAGATGCAGAAAGAGGCGGCATCTACTTCTTCCCGCGTATCTGGACATTCGAAAACTTCAATAAAGTGTTTGAATCCTCGAACATTGCAACAGCTTTCGGGATCTCGGTGTTCCGTACCGTAGTAGGTACGATTTCCAGTGTGTTTTTGACAGCGATGGCTGCTTACGCGCTTAAGAGTAAGACGCTTCCTGGCGGCAAGTTTTTCATGATGTTCATCTTCTTCACCATGCTGTTTGGCGGCGGCACGATTCCTTACTACATGCTGCTCAAGTCGATCCATTTAACGAACAACATTTGGGTATATGTCATACCGAGTTTATATAGCGCATGGAATTTGATCATTATTCGTACGTTCTTCCAACAACTTCACCCGAGTCTGGAAGAGTCGGCCCGAATTGACGGATATAACGACTTTGCTATCTTCATGCGCATTATTATGCCGCTCAGTCGTCCAGTTATCGCAGTAATCGCTTTGTTCAATGCGGTTGCTCATTGGAACGACTGGTTTACGGGCGCTTTCTTCGTTCGTAAGGCGAATCTAAGACCGCTGTCTACACTGCTGCAGGAGATGCTGACCAGCGCTGAAGCAATGCGCAATACGCTCAACCAGGCTGCTGGTACGGTCAATTATTCGATGCTTGATAAAATTCAAATTACAGGGAATTCGCTCAAGATGGCAACGATTATCGTCGTTGTCGCTCCGATTATTATTATTTATCCGTTCGTTCAGCGCTATTTTGCCAAGGGTATCATGATCGGATCGATGAAAGAATAGCGGATTAGAGGAAATTGGCAGCAAATGAAGAAATTATTTCTAAAGATACTTCCATATAGAGGGTGAGTTATGTGCAACCAAAGATTAAAGACGTGGCACGGCTGGCGGGCGTTTCCATTACGACCGTTTCCCGTGTGCTGAACGGCGAGAAGTATGTCAAAGACGATCTCAAGCAGAAAGTAACCCTTGCCATTCAGGAATTGGGATATGCCCCAAGCCATATTGCCCGTAGTTTGGTGCGCAACAAAACAAACCTGATCGGTGTTATCGTTCCGGATATTACGTCCAGCTTCTATGCAACGATTCTGAGCAGCATTGAAGAAGCGGCGAGCGAGAATGACTACAACTTGCTCGTGTGCAACATTAGCGAGAATATTGATAAAGAGCATAAATATTTGAATGTCTTTCAGGAGATGCGGGTTGAAGGCATCATCATTATGCATGAGAAAATTAACGAGGATATTCGGAATTTGATTCAGAAGATGAAAATCCCGGTCATCTTCTCAAGTGTTAAACCGATGGAGCAGGAATTCGTATCCGTCATCGTTGATGATTACAAGGCAGCCTACGATGCGACAACATATTTAATTGAGCTTGGGCATGAAGCGATCGGGTTTATCGGCGGCGATATGAGAGACATCACTTCCGGCCAGAACCGCTATAGCGGTTACCGTAATGCTCTGACTAACAGCGGCATTAAAATCATTCATGAGCATATTCGTTTCGGCGATTACAAGGTGAAGAGCGGTTATGAGCAAATGAAGGAGCTCTTGCGCGTGAAGCAGCTTCCGACAGCGGTGTTCGCCGTGAGTGACGATATGGCTGTCGGTGCGATGAACTGCATTCGCGACAACGGACTGCGCGTGCCTGAGGATATTTCGGTTATGGGATTTGACGGCAGCCAGCTAACGGAGCTCACTCGCCCGACACTCACCTCCATGGAACAGCCGATTCATGAAATGGGCAGGGTGACGATGAGAGTGCTGCTCGCTCAAGTCGAGAACGGTGATGTACCGACGAGCGACATCATTCTAGAGCATCGATTGGTTGCGCGGGAAAGCTGCACAGAGAGAAAGACGAGCACAGACAGCTGATTATTCGATGGTTATGACCGGGACGCTTAGGGTGACTGCGCCGAGAAGGCGCAGTCAATAGCTAGACGCGGGAAGCAGCGAAAGAACAATTTCTGCAGCCAACACAATAGCGGATCGGAAGAGGGAGTAGCATGCAAAAAAAATTCGACGCCGTCGTGATCGGCGATGCCAATATTGATCTTATTGTAGAAGGTTTGAAGCAAATCCCCCAGCCTGGCCAGGAAGTTCATGTCGATAATATGAGCATGCACGTGGGAGGCGGAGCGGCATTATTCTCGCTGTCCCTAGCCAAATTAGGCGTGAAGGTAGCCTTTAACGGAATATTGGGGAATGATGGTTATGGCGCGTTTATTCGAGAGCGATTTGCCTCACATGGTATCGATACCAGAATGATCCGGACAAGCGGCATGAATAACACGGGCATCTCGATTGCACTCAACCCGGAGACGGATCGATCCTTTATCACGTATGCGGGCTCGAATTCGGAGCTTCAGATGGACCAGATGGATTGGGAGACAATCGCCCAGGGCAGGCATGTTCATTTGACGGGATACCTGCTTGGAAGTAAAACGCATGACGCTTTCGTCATGCTTGCCAAATCGTTAAAGGCCAAAGGGCTTACGATATCCTGCGATGTCGGCTGGGATGATTCCGGTGAATGGTACGACGGTGTGTTCGAGCTTATGCGTCATTTTGACTTATTCTTAATGAACGAGACAGAAGCACAGCATTACACAGGGTGCGAGCATTTAGACGATATTCTGGGCCATATGGCAAAGTATTGCAATCATGTCGTCGTTAAGCTTGGAGCAGACGGGGCAGCGGTTATGAAAGACGGACAGCTCTTCCGCCGTCCAGCTTACAAGGTGGAACCGGTAGATACGACAGGAGCAGGAGATTCATTCAACTCCGGTTATTTGTACGGCTTCCTGACGGGAGCGGATGTGGAGACGTGCTTGAAGTATGGGAATGCTTGCGGTGCTTTGTCCGTCATTGCCCCCGGTGGAAGCACAGGTACACGCGACTTGGCCGGCATGCTTGCTTTTATTCAAGAGCTCGAGCCCGTTCATTCAAAATAAAGGAGATTAGGGTATGAAATATATGAACATTGATGGGGCCCAGAAGCCGATCTCCCGGTTGTTTATGGGAACGGGTGAGTTGCGAGAATTGGGAGATAGCCAGCGCGCCATGCTGGAAACCTTTATTCAGGCAGGTGGCAACGCATTCGATACGGCTCATCAATACCGTGGCAGAGAGCAGCTCCTTGGCCGGTGGTTGGCTGAGAACAAGCTGAGGGAACAAGTTGTAATTATGAGCAAAGGTGCCCATCATGACGATGGAGAACCGGGTCCGAGGGTCAATCCGGAAGCAATCCGGAAAGATTTATTCGAAAGTTTGGAGAGACTCGATACCCAATATATTGATTTATACGCGCTTCATCGCGACGACGAGACAGTGGAGGTCGGGCCAGTGATGGAGGAATTGAACGCGCATCTCGCCGCGAAGCGAATCCGCGCAATCGGCGCATCCAACTGGTCGCAAGCGCGCATTCAGGCTGCAAATGAATATGCGGCCGCGCACGGCTTGACGGGTTTTACTTTCAGCAGTCCGAATTTGAGTCTGGCGAGGCCCAACGAGCCTCGTTGGGAAGGATGCGTTTCTGCGGATCAATCGATGTGTGAATGGCATACCGGCAACCAGCTTCCGCTGCTGTCCTGGTCTTCCCAAGCCGGAGGGTTCTTCTCGGGTAGCTTCTCGCCAGAAAACCGTACGAACGAAGAGATGGTAAGGGTTTACTATAATGAAGGCAACTGGGAGCGCTATCGCCGGGCAGTGAAGCTTGCAGATGAGAAAGGCGTTACTCCGATTCAAATTGCATTATCTTACGTATTGTGCCAACCGTTCCCGACTGGAGCGATCATCGGTCCGCGGAACCGTGAAGAACTGGAATCCTCAGTTGAGGCGATGAATGTAGCGTTATCATCCGAGGAAGTAGAATGGCTTGATCTTGTAAGGGAGGAGCCTAAAGCATGATTAAACATAAATTAGCGGCTCAGCTGTTTACCTTGAGAAATGAAGTTAAGAAAGACTTTGAGGGCGTACTGCGCGAACTAGCCAAGATGGGCTGGGCAGGGGTTCAAATTGATGGTCTTCACGGCTATCCAGCTCGCGACATCGCTGCAATAATGAAAGAAGTCGGTCTTCGCACAGCTGGCATGCATGTAGGGCTGGAGCGCATGAAGCATGACTTGGATGCTGTGTTAGAAGAAGCACGGCTGTTTGATACGAAAGATTTTATTTGCCACTCCCTTCCAGATGACTTGCAAAACCCCGAAGGTTACGTGAGCGTGAAGAAAGATTTGCTCGATGTCTATTCCAAAGTGAAAGAACAAGGCTTTCGCCCAGGCTATCATAATCATGATTTCGAATTTCATACGCGAATTGAAGGCAAATTCGCGCTCGAATATTTACTGGATCAACCCGGCATTACGCCCGAGATTGATACTTACTGGGTCTTGAAAGCAGGCGAGGATCCACTAACTTTCATTTCCCAATATGCGAACCGCATGCCGATTCTTCATCTGAAGGATATGACAGGCGACGGAAGGCAGTATTTCGCAGAAATCGGATCCGGAATCATCGATTTCGCTCCAATTCTAAGTTGGGGATTGCAAAGCGGGGTCGAATGGTTTGCTGTCGAGCAGGACTACTGCTCCGGCTCTCCTATGGATAGTCTGGCCCAAAGCTTCGAACATTTGCTGATGCTTGAAAAAAAGCTCTAATGTAATTCTGAACAATGTTCACCCATGACGAACCACTACCTCGGAGGTAAAATGACTCTTTCCATATTTAACGGAGAAATCAGCCGAAATGAGCTAGAAACCTATCTTTCCAGAGCGGTGACTTCCGCAGATCTTGTCAACAGTGACACACTTGACGACGACCTCAGAATGATTAAGAATATTGGTGCTAAGTTCCTGGGGCGTGCTTCAGGCGTATGGGTGCTGGAGCCGGATGATGATGTGCATTTCCAGAAGTCTAAGAAACTCGCGGAACGTGTGCACGAGATTGATCTCGATATTATTCTGCAGACTTGTATCTTTGAAGCTGTTTTCAAAGATGTGGAGAAGATTGAGATACCGGAATGGGTGTTCTCAGCTTTCCAATTGCCTGTGGAGCACCGTTCATTCTGTTATAACGACATGTTGTTTGACACGAGACCGCAAGGTTATGTCTGGGATGAAGATGGCGGCATTCCGAACATGGATAAGCTCGAGACACAGCTTTGGTTCTTCTACAGGGCGGCGCGCTATATCGATGCTGGATTTGAAGCGATCCATATGGGACAAATTCATCTATACACCGCTGATGATAAAGGTCTCAAGAAAACGATCTCCTTATTCCAGAAGATTCGCAAGTATGCCAAAGACCATGCAAGGCGAGGCATCGTGCTGCTCGATGCACATACACATGGAGTCAATATAGATGGCAAACTGCTGTTTGATTTCCACTCTATGCCCTATTCACGAATGCCGATTCTCGATGTGCCTGGGGACAAGCTCGCGCTGATACAAGAGGGGTTCAGTGAAGGCGGCGTAACACCGAGCGGCTGGAGCTGTGATTCATTGCCAATGCTAATGGAACTCGATAACTGGGGCGGACAATTTTTTAGCGTAAATGACAATCTTCCCAATGAACGCAGAGCATGGAAGGAATGGTGGGGGTACGATCAGATCGCATGGTTTGCTTCTCAGGATGAAGAGAGCCGCAACCAGTTTCTTGAGTACGCCTTCAAATGGACAGCTGTGAACAACGCAAATGCCTATTTACAGATGCCGATCCGAAGAACGCTGGGCAGCTGCAAAGTTCAAATGCCATCGAGTGGTTTCGGAGACGGAATCTCAAACTGTTACCAGGCGAACCGTGCAGGCGAAGGCTGCCCGCTTGGATTTGGACAGGAAGAGTCGATCAAATTCCTTTGGCAATCGGAAAGCGATCTCAGGCAGAAGGCAGGCAACCCGATTCCAAACACCTCTTATGGAGCGGAGAACAGCTATGATCCGGAGACAGGTATCAAACTCCCGGGCCGAGTCATCTTATACGGAAGCTTCCAGCATCATGTGGGAGCGATCAATAATGATTCTAACAGCGAAACAACGCGGATGTATTATATAGGCAATGGCATCTATCGGCGGGATTTTGTCCTTCCGTTCAAGGGCTCGTACACCTATGCGGTGGCTCCATATGGAACATTGTCTTCCACTTATTCGATCGACAGGTATCCGCGCAGCGGGTCTTCGACGAAAGCGACTTTGAACGTCGCGCAGGATAACACTGTCGTTGAATTTATATTTAATGCTTTTAATAATGAGTTTACCGCCACGATAATTGAAGGCTTGTAAGGCTGATTTGATTTATTACTAATGTATAATTAGCCACTCTGGATGGAGATAATAGGGAAGTCAATTGTTCTGCCGAAGAACGTTGACGTGAAGATATGGACGGTAGGCATTCACAAAAATGTCTATCGTCCTTTCTTTATTATCTGTTACGGCCGAATGCCATGCTCTAAAACATATGTGACAAAGTTACGGTTGGTCTTTCTCGATCTTGTTATGATCTTACCTGTGGAAAGCACACATCACCGCATGATCATACTTGTAGAGAAAGAGGGTTTGTTTATGACAACACAATCGAATTCACCACTAATTATGTTTATACATGGCGCTTTTATGACACCGGATAGCTGGTCACCAATGAGGGACTATTTTGATAAGCGTGGGTTTAAGACCCTAGCTCCTGCCTGGCCGCACCATGATCGCAGCATCGATGAGCTTCGGAAGAATCCTTCCCCGAAACTCGGAAAGCTTGGGCTTGCGGAGATTGTTGAACATTACGTTAGAATATTAAGAACTTTGCCGGAAAAGCCTATCTTGATCGGGCATTCGTTCGGCGGTTTGATTGTACAACTCCTGATGGACCGCAACTTGGGGGCTGCCGGCATCGCGATCGATCCCGCCGCTTCCAAAGGGATTAACCCTGGGGCCTATAAGTCGGCTTCCAAGTCGGTGGCTTCCATTCTTCTTAAGCCATGGAAGAGGACGGCCAATCTGACGTTCGAGCAATTCCAATACGCGTTCGTCAACAACATGGCTGTCGGCGCACAAAAAGAAGCATTCAACTACTCTGTTCCGGAAACGAGCAAAATCTTCTTCCAAAGCGCGTTTGCAGCTTTAAATCCATCAAGTCCGTTTGCGATAAACTACAAGAATGGCAACCGGGGACCGCTTCTCCTCATTGCGGGAGAGGACGATCATATCGTACCTGCCGCCATGGTGAAAAATAATTTCCGGCTATACGATCAAAACTCGGGAGCTGCGACTCAGTTTGTAGAGTTCCCCAAACGCACGCATTGGATTATAGCAGAACCTGGATACCAAGAAGTTGCCGAATATATCATGGGTTGGATTCATAATCGGCGCGGAGCACAGGACGTTCAATAAACACATCGTAACGGCAGCCAGATTATGGCTGCCGTTGTTGTGGTACACAGGGATTTATGAAACTTCATGGTGATTTTTCAGTATGTATATCTAATGGTAATTTCACTAACGAGGAGGTAACGAATGATGGACAAAGTTATCCCGATTTTACCTTGCCCCAATGTAAGGGAACAAGCGAGTTTTTATGAGGCAATGGGTTTTGAGATTGTTGAGATTTATACAAGTCCGGCCCCCTATGCGTGCTTACGGTTTGGAGAGCTTGAGATCCATTTTTACGGAACCAAAAAAATATTACCTACCGAGAATTCTAGTATGTGTTACATAAGAGTAGATGATGTAGACGTGATGTATGAAACGTTCACTTCTGAGTTGAAGAAGAACACAGGTAAGATTCCGCGTGCTGGAATACCGAGGCTTTCCAAATTGAAAGATTTATCACTCGATCGAAGATTCACTCTGACGGATATTGGCGGCAATACCATCTATATTGGAACACCGAACAGTTCGACTTTCCTAAGGACGTTTGAAAGTGCCGAGTATTCGAAAAATTATGCATTACTGTACGACTCCTTCTATTCCAAAGAAGATATTGAAGTTGCATATCAAGTCTTAAATAAGTTCTTTCCAAATGATATAAACGCAATGAATGTATCCCAAATGGACAAAGCTAAACTCTTATTAGTTGTATTGGATATGGACAATCAACGAAATCAAAAAATAGATGAGGATATCAGTGCTCAATTGAAAGAGCTGATGAACTCTAACGATGATAAAGATGCCGATTGGAAAATGATTGCACAGAAGTACAATGATATTGTAATGGTTGAATAAAGTAAAAACGATTCTTCAACGCGGTCCTCTTAGGACGCGTTTTTTTGTATTTATTTCCACTATAACGAACATGATAAATTATACCCGGGTAATATTGATTTTTTATTTTTACCCGGGTATAATACGAGGGGAAGAGAGGAGGTCAATATGAGTAATATTCTAACGCACTTTTACTACACGGCATTTTCAGGTGTCGAAGTCGTCGCCACTGGTTCGTTACAGCATGTTGTTGCTACAGTGAAGGATGCTCTGGATGACAGAAACCTCGCACAACTGCTTATTTTTGACGATTCCACAGGGAAGCCGATAGATGTTGATTTTCGTGGGAAGACAGATGATGTGCTCCAACGATTAGAAGAACAGCTAGGATTAGGTGATCTAACCGGTACGGAAGTGCAACACCAGCCTTTAAAACGGGTTGGTCGACCTAAGCTGGGGGTTGTATCCGGAGAGGTTACGTTATTGCCACGCCAATGGGAATGGCTCAAGAGTCAACCTGGTGGGGCATCGGTAACCTTACGAAAACTCATTGATGAGGCTCGCCGTACTGGAGGGAAAGAGAGCAATATCCGAGAGTCACAAGAGGCAACATATAACTTCATGACAGCTATGGCCGGGAACTTCCATCAATACGAAGAAGCTCTACGGGCACTGTATGCTGGTGATGTGGATCGTTTCTATCATTTCATCGATGACTGGGCACCTGATATTAGAAACCATGTGAAGAAATTAGCCGCTAATGCATTCTCGGAGGAGAACGTATGAATTGTACGGAATGAATTGGAGGAGAAGATAATCGTGAACATCCTGAAGATAAATGGCATCGATTTGGCTTATGACAGTTTCGGCAACGAAAATGACGAGGCTATTATTCTAATTGCCGGGCTTGGAACCCAGATGATCCGATGGACGGATTCGTTCTGTCGGATATTAGCAGCGCGGGGCTTTCGCGTGATTCGCTTTGACAATCGTGACGTAGGTTGCTCGACGCACTTTAGCCATTATCAGACGCTGGATTTTGCAGCACTGGCGACTGCACTCATGTCGGGACAGCGACCGGGCATCCCTTACACGCTCGATGACATGGCGAGCGATGTTATCGGATTGCTTGACGCCATATCCATTGAGAGGGCACATTTGGTTGGTAGATCGATGGGCGGAATGATCGCTCAGGTTGCCGCCAGTGAGTACCCTGATCGGATTTTATCACTGACTTCCATTATGTCCAGCTCCGGTAATCCGGGCCTTCCGCCAGCTTCCCCCGAAGTCATGGCGATGATGACTACACCGGCGCCGAACCCATTTGAGGATGAAGCGGGATATTTGGCGCACAGCGTCGCTTTTGCCAAACGCATCGCCGGAACGGGCTATCCATTTGAAGAGGACGCTTATCGGGCGCTCATTCTGGAGGAAGTAAAGCGGGCTTATGATCCCGGCAGTGTCGGCCGTCAAATTGCTGCGATCGCTGTCTCCGGTGACCGACGTCCACGGCTGGCGAACATCAAAGCACCAGCACTTGTCATTCATGGGGTGGACGATCCTCTGTTCGTCCCAGCATGTGGCGAGGATACAGCTTCTGCGATTCCGGGCGCCGAGTTCATGCTGGTTGACGGCATGGGTCACGACCTGCCGCACCAACTGTACAAAGTAGTCGCTGATGGTATAGAGCGGACGGCTCGTCGTAATTGATCAAATGACATAGCCAGATGCAGCGGCTTGGGATAGGGAAGTAGCGGTATTATAATGGTGGTGCAGAGACTTGTCTCTGCACCACCATTTTTTTTGTGAAATGCTGAGAGAGCACATATGTGCTCTCATTACCCATAGAAGCCTGGAACGGGCAGGTTCGGCGCCTACAGCAGCCGGTGAGTATTCGGTTGCTCTCTAGTTATACGAGGATTGCAGTTCATTCACCGGATTGTTTCCTATTCTGCCCTTTTGTTTATTCCCGCAAAGGTTCTTTCCCTTCACGATAGAATTACATCACGCATGAATTGAGGGGATAAGATGGTTCAATTAAATGGTTTGCTTGACCGTGTTCGCGGCAGGCTGGAAGCAAGAATGACGAAGTATGATGGTGTTGTTCCGACCAAAGAGTTAAACATTGACCCGGAACAAATGGCAGGAGGATTTGAACAATTCCCAGAGACCACCGCCAAGTGGCGATTTGGCGAGAGCATAACGACCGTACCGGGGGAATACGAAGCGGTCGACGTTGAATGGACGTTCCGTCTGGAAGCGGGGAAGGCGAAGGAGACCTCCGTCGGTTTGGCCATCGCATTCGAGGAGTGGTCGGAGGAGCGTTACGTACTTGTACCCTGAGCAATCTATGCCGGCAACCGTTTCCCGGTCAGCCCTTTAAGCTATCCACCATGCTGGTCCAAGCTAGAGCTCTTTGGCCCGGACATGCCTAATCTCATCACGGACGTGCCGCGGTTATCGGCTTCCAGAAAGATGCCCTCCGGCTTTCATCTATTGACAGGCGACGCCTCGACGCCAGCGGTTGGATTTGCCGATACGCAAGCAGGCTTTGGTTTCCTGCTGTTAACGGAGCAGGGGACCGAGAAAGGCAACACAGGTATCCACCTTACCGAGAATGAAGATCGGTGTGAAGCCGTCCTTGCGCTCTCCGTACCTGGTGTTCGCCCTTATCGCTACGGATCCTGTACGACAATGGCACCGAGCGAGGACAAGGGTGCGAATTGGCTGCCAGGGGATGAAGTTATCCTGCGCTTCCGTCTTGTCGTCTTTCCCGTTGAACATATACAATGCCTCTTCGACGTCTTCGCAGCAATGCGCAAAGGCTTAAGCGGTCCGGTACAGCTCGAGCACATGCTGCCGTTCTCTGCGGCGTGGGACATACAGGAGCACAAGTACAACTTATTGAATTGGCAGGAGGAGCGGGGGTATTACCGGGTCGGAAACGTGGAAACGAAGTACCAGGACTGGCAAATCGGCTGGGTTGGAGGCGGCATGGCTACGTTTCCGCTGCTCTCTAACGGTTCAGCCATCTCACAAGAGCGAGCGCTAAGTAATTTGGATTTCCTGTTCACGAGCCAGACTGAGTCCGGCTTCTTCCATGGCGTGAGCTTTCACGGCGAATTCTATGGTGACGAATTTAACGAGGATCCTAAACGCAAGTATCCGGATCGTTGGCATATCGTCCGCAAAAGCGCGGATACGCTCTATTTCTTAATGAAGCACGTCTTGTACCTGGAGAGCAAGGGGCTTGGTTCACTCGTGAAGCCTAGCTGGAAGACGGGGATCCGCAAGCTGGCCGATGCCTTCGCCGCATTATGGTCCGAATACGGACAGTTCGGCCAATGGGTCGACTCGAAGGAGGGCACCCTGCTCGTTGGCGGCTCGGCGGGCGGAGCACTCGTTCCGGCGGGGCTCGCGCTTGCGGCTGATTACTTTGAGCATAAGCCTTATATGGCCATCGCAGAGACATCCGCGACAGATTACTACCTGCGTTACGTGAAACAAGGCGTCACGACGGGAGGTCCCGGGGAAATTCTGCAATGCCCGGACAGCGAATCCGCGTTCTCTTTGCTCGAATCTTATGTCGTGCTGTATGAATCGACTGGCAACGCCCATTGGTTGACCCTAGCGGAAGAGACGGCTGTTCAATGCGCCTCTTGGTGCGTATCCTATGACTTCGAATATCCGCAAGATTCTACCTTCGGGAGACTAGACCTTCGCTCTACGGGCTCGGTTATCGCGAACGCGCAGAACAAACATAGCGCTCCAGGCATTTGCACGCTGTCCGGCGATTCGCTTCTGAAGTTGTTCCGCGCAACGAATAATATCTTCTACTTGGAACTGCTGCAGGAGATCGCGCATAGCTTGCCGCAATACTTGTCCCGCGAGGACCGGCCGATGCGCGGCTGGGACGGGGACGACCTGCCTCCGGGCTACATGAGCGAGCGGGTGAACATGAGCGATTGGGAAGGCAGCGACAAAGTCGGCGAAGTTGTGCCTCTGTCGTGCTGGTGCGAAGTTTCTCTGATGTTGACCTTCGCCGAGGTGCCGGGGATCTACGTCCAACCGGATACGGGCTTCGCCATCGCGCTCGACCACATTGATATTGAAACCTATCAAGATGCAAGCGGCAGGACTGTGCTGCGAGCGACGAATCCTACAGGGTATCCGGCACGAGTCAAAGTCATGGCCGAACGTTCAACGGAAATGGCGGAGGCTCTCGGCCAGCACGGCGGCGTAGCTTTCAGCCAACTCGACATCGGATCGGGTGAAACGATCGAGTTTGTGCTATAACGTATGTTTTTTTACAATTTGTTCATTGAATAAGCAGGCAATTATGGCTATATCGTGAAGCATCTGGCTGGAAAGAGGCGGGCGGCAAAGGGTTTTCTCTTTTGTTAAGCAGCAGATGATTTGTTCATTGCAGCGGGGATGCCAAGTCCGTATTCTGAGGATGCGGCTGATCGACAAGGCCTGGCCGCGAGACTATCCGCAAGTTCGACCCCGCTATAAGCGAGTATCCCGGCAATGATCTTTGTAAACGCGTGCAAAGATCTCGGGCTACGCAAGGGAAGGCTGCGGCAAAGGAGTGATCGTAATGGGCGCAACCGGAAACAAAGCAATGGCAGTGCATCCACAACCAGTTGCGAAGCCCAGTGCTTTCAGCAAGCCGGGCAGGCAATTCGCCCGATACTGGCAGCTTTACTTGCTCGTGCTGTTGCCGCTGGCCTACATTATTATATTTAAATATGTGCCTATGGTTGGCGTACAGATCGCTTTCAAAGACTACAACTTCGCCAAGGGCATCTGGGGAAGCGATTGGGCGGGGATGAAGTATTTTAAGCAGTTTTTCGAAAGCCCGAATTTTTGGCCGATTCTGCGCAATACGTTGACCATCAGCTTGATTACCTTGTTGTTTAACTTTCCGGCACCTATCATACTCGCACTGTTTCTAAATGAAATCCGCGGCGGCTTTTTCAAGAAATCGATCCAAATGATTACCTACGCGCCGCACTTTATTTCGACAGTCGTGATGGGCGGGATGATTGTATTGTTCCTGTCCCCCACTGGGATGATTGGCAGCTTGTACAAGTTGCTTGGCATGGAGCCGCTTAACCTGTTAGCCACGGCATCCAATTTCAAATTTATTTACTCGTTATCCGACGTGTGGCAGCACGCGGGGTACGGAGCGATCATCTATTTGGCGGCATTGTCGGGAATCAACCCCGATTTGTATGAAGCTGCCAAGGTAGACGGAGCGTCGCGTTTCCGCAAAATGCTTCACATTGATTTGCCTGGCATCGCCCCGGTCATCGTCATCCTGCTCATTCTGAGCGCGGGCGAAATCTTGAACGTCGGCTTCGAAAAAACGTATTTGCTGCAAAATCCGTTGAATATGCCCGCATCCGAAGTCATTTCCACGTATGTGTATAAGATTGGGCTAATTAACGCGAATTACAGCTATTCGACCGCGGTGGGCTTGTTCAACGCTGTGATTACCTTCGCGGTGCTCGTGCTCGTTAATACGATTGCGCGACGATATTCCGAGAATAGTTTGTGGTAGGGGGAAAACCATGGCGGTTCAGAAAAAAATAAAGGAGCCCGCGTCCGACCGAATTTTCCTGGGCTTCATCTACGCGTCGCTTATCGCCGTGTTGATCGCCGTCGCTTATCCGCTGATCAATGTCGTCGCGTCGTCGTTCAGCAATTCTGATGACGTCGTCGCAGGAAGAGTTACGATTTTTCCGATCGGCTTTAACGTCGAGGCATATAAGTATATATTTGAAAGCGACTATATCATGCTCGGGTATTTAAATTCGATCATCTATACGACCGCTGCTGTCATTATTCAAGTGTTGCTCACGATCATTATGGCGTATCCGCTGGCTAGAAAGCAGCTGTTCGGTCGCGGCGTAATTATGGGCGTGCTCGTGTTCACGATGTTCTTCGGAGGCGGCCTGATCCCGACGTATTTGGTCGTCAAATCGCTTGGTATCATCGATACGAGATGGGCGATGGTGCTGCCCGGCGCGATGGCCGTCTTCCAAGTCATCGTGGCAAGAACGTTCTTTCAGACGACGATTCCGGAGGAGCTGCACGAAGCTTCGGAATTGGACGGCTGCAGCCAAATCGGCACTTTCATCCGAATCGTGCTTCCATTGTCCAAGCCTATGATTGCAGTGCTCGTGCTTATTTACGCGGTTGGCAACTGGAACGCATACTTTGATGCCTTGATTTATCTGAACAGCGAGAAGCTGTTCCCCCTTCAAGTCATCCTGAGGAACATATTAATTGTTAACGCAGATCCAACGAAGCTCGTCAGAGATCCGCTTCGCATGGATCACTTGAGGCAGATCGCAACGCTGCTCAAATACGCGCTTATTGTTGTCGCGAGCATCCCGGTATTGATCTTCTATCCATTCATTCAAAGGCATTTCACGAAGGGCGTCATGATCGGTTCTTTGAAAGGCTAACTCGGAAGGTAAATAACAACTATACTCGGAGGTCTGCATATGAAAAGGGGACTTATTATTTGCTTGTTGATGTGCTTATTCGTAATATCGGCTTGCGGAAAAAGCAATGAGGGGACAAGCGACAACACTTCGCCTTCGGGTGAAGCAGGAAGCGAAGCTCCGGTCAAGATGACGGCGTATACCTTCCAGTCAGAAGCGATCAGCGATTACAAGAACAACGATTTAACCAAGCTTCTCGAACAGAAGTTTAATGTCGACTTCCAATGGACGATCGGTCCGACAGATGCAGCCTTGGAGAAACAGAACGTGCTGCTAGCCAGCGGCGACTATCCGGCTGTCTTCTTCGGCGGTGAGTTCAACCAGATTGATCAGCTGAAGTACGGCACGGGCGGCGTGTTTATTCCGCTTAACGACTTGATCGATAAGTACGGCCCGAATATTAAGAAGGCATTCGATGAAACGCCGTACCTGCAGAAAGCCGCAACGGCGCCGGACGGCAAAATCTATGCTCTGCCGGGATTGGAAGAGTGCTATCACTGCAGCTTCTCGCAGAAGATGTGGGTGAACAAAGCTTGGCTTGAGAAGCTCGGCCTGAAAGAACCAACGACTACGGAAGAGTTCTACCAAATGCTGAAGGCGTTCAAGGATAAGGATCCGAACGGCAATGGCAAGGCAGATGAAATTCCGCTGTCTGGTTCACCGAACCAATGGAACGGCAACCCGTATAACTTCTTAATGAACGCATTTACCTACAGCGCGAACGGCGACTTCCTTACGCTAAGCGGCGGCAAGGTGGATATTACCGCAAACAAGCCGGAGTGGAAGGAAGGCTTGGCCTACGTCAAGAAATTATATGATGACGGTTTAATTGATCCGCAGACGTTCACGCAAAATGCCGACGGACTCAGAAAGCTCGCTGATGCCGATACTCCTGTACTTGGAGCGCTTCCAGGCGGCTGCTGTATGCCGACGGTCGAGAACGGCAAATTTAATCAATACGTTGCCATTGCGCCGCTGAAAGGCCCTAACGGCACGCAACTCGCCGGTTACTTCGGTGATTCTGTAGGGGAGGCACGCTTTGCCATCACGAACAATGCGACGCCTGAACAGCAGATCAAGGCTATCCAAATCGCCGACTTCCTGTACTCGCACGAAGGCACGCTGGATGCCATGTATGGCCCGAAAGGCATCGGCTGGGACGACGCGAAGGCCGGCGATCTAGACATCAACGGCAATCCGGCGGAATATACGGCGCAAGAAGCGTATGCCCGTGAGGATAAGCGCCAAGTCAACTGGGATACCGACCTGCGCTATACGAAGGCCGATCTGTTTAATGCCCGCGCTCAAAGCCAGGATATCAGCAGTCCGGAAGGCTACGAGAAGTTCCTGTCTGTCATGACGGATAAGTATGCGAAGTACAAGCCGGAAGAAACGTTCCCTTCGGCGATCTGGCTGAAGCCTGAGGATGCGGCGCAGCTATCGCAGATCAAAGTCGATATTCTGAACTATATTACCGTCAATGCCGCCCAATTCATCACCGGCCAGAAGAGTCTGGATAAAGACTGGGATTCTTACGTGAAAGGCTTTGATGGACTTGGCCTGAAAACGTATGTTGACGCGAACCAAACGGCTTACAACGAGCAGTATAAATAAGTTCATTTCGCGAAGAAACCCGCCGCGAGCGGCGGGTTCTTCGCCATAAGGAGGCTGGAATCGAATGCGGAAGTCTTGGTTTTATCGATTGCTTTTGTCCTATTTGCCCGTGTTTTTTTTCCTGACCTCGTTCCTCTTTTTTATCTTCTTCCAGGAGCTGAGCGTCCAATCGCGAAAAGACACTGTCAGAGCCAATCAGGAGCTGACACGGACAATCATGGACAGAGTAGATTACTCGATGGAATCAATCGACAACGCACTGACCGATTTCGCCCTCAATAACCAGGTCCTGAGCCGCTTTCTCAGCGATAAAGGCCTCGATAACGTTCTACTGCAAATGCAAATGAAGAAGGAAATGGAAAACTTCAAGCGCCAAAACCCGCTGGTTGATTCCATGTATTTGGTTCGCATGCAGGACGGCACCATATTTACGGAAAACTTTATCTACAACTTTGACAATTTTCCTGATCGGGATTATTCCAAGAAGCTGGAGCAAGGCAGGTCTGCGCTGCTGTGGTCTGACCCAAGGAGCTATACGGATTTCTCTCAGCAGAGAAATGTCGTGACGGTTGCCAAGAATGTGTTTCTGTCGATGGGAAAGCCGAGCATTGTTGTCGCCAATCTAAGCCTGAACGCCCTGCGCGACAATGTCGATCAGGCGTTTAATCAGAAGAACAGCTACCTCGAGGTTCGGAGCGCTACCGGCAAGACGGTGCTCTCGCTTGGCGAAGCTGCGGGTGGCCATAAAGAGCCGTTGTCCAGCAGCGTATCGGAACAGACAGGGTGGACGTTCTCCGGTGGTCTTCCCAACGAGCGGCTGGTGTCTGTCGTCTCGCAATTGTTCGGCGTTTGGATGGTGCTGGGTTATGTGATCGCGGCCTTGGGACTTATTTTTATCGTTATTATTACACGCAAAAACTACGCTCCGCTGGAATCGATGATAGCGCGGATCCGATCCTTGCCGGCCTTACGGACGGAAGAAACGGATACCGGGCGCAAGGATGAGTTCTCCGTCATCGAAGCAGCTATTTCCAGCGTGCTCCAGAACAATAATGTGCTGCAGAAGAGGCAGCAAGAGACGCTGCATCTCCGCAAGCAGCATTTCACTTACGAGCTCTTGGAGGAAGAAGGATTGATCGGGGAGGCGGAATGGTCGGAGGAGATGCGCGCCTATAAGCTCTCGCCCGAATTCGGCGGAGCTCGGGTTGTGGTGTTCGAGCTCGACAATTACTCCGGCTTCGTGAGGAGCTTTGGCAAGAAGGATCAAATGCTATTGAAATACGCGGTGCAATGCGCGGTGATGGAATCCTGGGAGGAGCGGGGAATTCCTGCGATCGGAGAGTGGATGACGGAGAATCGATTCGCCACTGTCCTGCTCTTCGGCGAACAACGCGAACAAGATCTCATCGTCCGAGAAGCCGCGGATGGCATATTGAATTGGATCGCCGCGTATCTGCGCTGCTCGGTGACGGCCGGTCTTGGCGTGTTCGCCGCTAGAATAGCGGACATTCCGATGTCCTACCGGGAGGCAAAAGCCGCACTGTCTGCGAAAATGCTGCGCGGAGGCGGAACCGTGCTCTTATACGAGCCGGCTTTGGCGAAGGTGAAGCATGATTTATTCCGGCATTTGCAAGTTATCCAGTATCTCGTGAGCGAATATCGCTCGGGGGAAGAGGGCTGGGAAGCCCGGCTGGAGCATCTGGAACAGCGAATCCGCGAGGACAATCTCCCGCAAGATGAAGTGAGAAGCCTATTAAACTATTTGATCTTTAATCTCGACCGAGCGATCTGCGAGATGTCCGAGGACTTCCGGTCGGTATGGCAGGAAGAGGGGCTGAAGCCGCTCTCCGACGCCTTTGACCGGGAAGAGACGCTTACGGGTATTCTCGGGCGCTTCAAAGAAGTGCTCGGAACGTTTCGGAAGCAAGTGGAGCAGGCACAGGACAAGAAGAATCATACCGGCCTGCTGCAGGAAGTGCGCCAATACGTGCAAGCCAATTTCCGCAATCCCGACATGTCCCTTGATTTGCTTAGCGATGCGTTTCATTTGAATGCGAAATATCTGAGCAAGCTGTACAAGGACCATTTTGGAGAGAGACTGATGGATGTCGTGCTGGAGCTGCGGATCGCTTATGCGAAGACGCTTCTCATAGACACGAGAGACGCTGTCATGGATATCGCAATTCGAACGGGATTTACCAATATCGTATCGTTTAACCGTTCCTTCAAGAAAGTCACCGGGCTGACGCCGGGCAGTTTCCGCGCCGTACAGACAGGTGAGCGCATGAAGGAGCATGACAAAGAAACGGGAGTTGATTAGAAGATGAACAGTACCGCCGGCGCGCTGTTTGGCCGTCGTATCCTATTCATCGCGGGCGAAGATGAGTACGAGTCGGAAACGACACTCACTTCTCTTGCAGCGGAGGCGGAGGAACGCTATGGAGCGGAGACAACCGTGATTCGCGCCGTGCTCGGGGGCAAGGAGATCAATAATATACCCGGGCTCGATTTGCTTGCCGATGCCGATTTGGCCGTGTTCTACGTAAGGTTTCTGACTCTGCCTGAAGGGCAGCTTCGACATATTCAAGCGTTCCTGGATTCAGGCAAGCCGATCGTGGCTTTCCGTACAACGACACATGCTTTCAATTATCCGAAGGACCATCCGCTGGAAGAGTGGAACAATCGCTTTGGCATGGAGACAATGGGTGCCCCGTGGATTCGCCATTTTGGCCACTCATCTTCGACGACCGTATCCCTTGCATGGGGGGCCGAAGGGCATCCCGCCTTGGAAGGCGTATCATCTCGGTTTGAATCTCGTTCCTGGCTGTACCACACACTTCCTTATCCGGTTGGTAACGTTCAGGTGTTATTGAACGGCTCGACGGTTCGTCCGGAGAACAACGGCTGGTCGTATGATGATCAAACCCCGTTCATCCATCCGGTTGCCTGGACGAGAACACGAGACAATGGCGGAAGAGTATTCGCGACGACGCTCGGACATCAAGAGGATTTCGAGGTCGAATCGTTCCGCAGAATGGCTTTTAACGGAATGGCATGGTCGCTTGGCTATGAATCTAGCAATGAAAACAAGGAGAGTGGCTTATGAAAGCAGCGGCGATTACCGGAGTAAGACAAGCGGAACTGGTAGAAAAAGAGAAGCCCGAGCTGCGCGACGGTTGGGCGCTCGTTAAAATACACGCCGCGCCGATGTGCGCGGAATACAAAGCTTTCTTGGACGGCAGCCATAACGATTGCCTCGGACACGAAGCGGCAGGCGAAGTTGTTGAGACAGCGCCGGGCAGCGTCGTTAAGGTCGGCGACCGCGTTGTGGTCATGCCGCAATATCCGTGCGGGAAATGCGAGCTTTGCGTAGCTGGCGATTACATCCATTGCGAGCACGGCTTGCCTCACGGCGAACCAACGATGGCGCAATATATTGCCAAGCCTTCGTGGATTCTGCCGGTTGTTCCGGACGATGTTTCGTACGAGAAAGCGGCGCTGGCGTGCTGCGCTCTTGGCCCATCCCACGGAGCCTTCAGCTTGATGGGTGTTGACGCGTTCTCCACGGTGCTCATCACCGGCCTCGGACCGGTTGGCCTCGGCGCTATCGCGTCGGCGAAATACCGAGGGGCGAAAGTCATCGCAGTCGAAATGAACGAATACCGGGTTGAGATGGCACGCAAGCTCGGAGCGGACCTCGTGCTCGATCCGAGAGACTCGGACGTTGTGGAACGAATCAAAGCGTTCACGGGAGGAAAAGGAAATGACTACGGCCTTGACTGCTCTGGCGCACCGGCCGCGCACCGTCTTCAAATCGACGCGGTGAAACGAAAAGGAGCAGTAGCTTTCGTAGGGGAAGGCGGAGAAACGCCGATCCGAATCAGCAACGACATGCTACGCAAGGGAATCCGCCTAATTGGCTCCTGGCATTACAACTTGAAGGAGTTCCCGGCGATTCTGCAGATGATCCGCACTTCACCTCTGGTCGACTTGCTTGTCACGCACACGTATCCGATGAGCCGCATCCAGGAGGCATTCGAGAAATCCGCTTCCCAGCAAAGCGGCAAAATCATTCTGAAACCATGGGAGTGATCGGATCATGAAAATCGGTATCAACCTGCTGCTTTGGACGGACGCTCCGAATCCGTGGACACACGGAGAGCTGCTCTCCCGCATTCGGGATTGGGGCTTCGATGGAGTCGAGATTCCCGTAGACGGCTTGTCTCACGAGGATACCGCCGAGTTCGCCGCCATGCTCTCCGATCTGGGACTTGGCGTTACGGGCATTTCCGCCCTTGACGCAGCTTCAGCCGATCCGGCAAGTCTCGATCCGGCGAAGAGGGAGGCGGCTCTTGAAGCGCTGAAGCGGGCCATTGATAATATCGCTGCCCTCGGCGGCGAACTGCTATGCGGGCCGCTCTTCCAAGGTCTCGGACGTTTCAGCGGTCAAGGGCCTAGCAAGGAAGAATGGGATGGAGCGGTAGATACGCTTCAACAAGCAGGCATTTATGCCAGAACGAAAGGCGTGAAGCTTGCGCTTGAACCGCTAAACCGGTTCGAAATGTACGTCGTCAATACGCTTGCGGACGGCGCCAGGTTCGTTCGCGAGGTTGGTCTGCCCAATGTTGGGCTCTTGGCAGATACGCATCATGGCAACATTGAGGAATCGAACACTGCTGATGCATGGCGGGCAGCGAAGGACCACATCTTGCACGTGCACCTGTCCGAAAACCACCGTGGCGTTCCGGGCAGCGGGCAAGCGATCCCTCCTGAGATCTTCCGGGCATTGCGCGATATGGACTACGACGGGTGGCTTACAATCGAGGCGTTTGGTCTTGACGTGCCAGGTCTTGTCCCCCGCCTGCATCTGTGGCGTAAACTGTCCGAACATTCTGACGATCCAGCTCGCCTAGGTCTGGCCTTTATTCAGAGCCAGCTGGCTTCTGAAGCTTGAGGAGGGGAACAGATGCCTACGGTTAGAAGGAATGGAATTGACATTCACTATGAAGAGCGAGGGCAAGGGGAACCGCTGGTGCTCCTCATGGGCCTTGGGGCTCCCGGTTCGGTATGGAAAGAGCATGTGCAAGCCTACGAGCAGCATTTTCGCTGCATCCTCGTCGACAACCGGGGAGCCGGCGGCTCCTCCAAGCCGGAAGGACCGTATTCCGCGAAGCAGATGGCAGCCGATACGCTTGGTTTGATGGACGCGCTGGGTCTCGATACCGCGCATGTGTCCGGCATATCCATGGGCGGCATTATCGCCCAGGAGCTCGCGCTTGCGGCGCCAGAGAGAATTCAGTCGCTGACGCTCAATTGTCCCTGGATGCGGGTAGATGAATATACCAGCCGGATATTCCGGACGTTCAGGGACAGCTACGGCAAGCTTGCGGCGGGAGAATTTCAGCGTCTACTGCATCTATTCATTTATACGCCGAGTTACCACGAGAAGCACCGGGCCAAGCTGGACGAAGCCATTCATGCGGCGGACAGAGATTCGGATTCCATGATGCCTGCCCATGCGTTCTGGGCACAGTGTGACGCCTGTCTCTCCCACGACGCGACAGGACGGCTCGGCACAATTCACGCTCCTGTCCTGATTACGGTCGGAGAACGAGACATCTTCACTCCTCCGTCGCTGGCAAGAGAGATTGCGGCCGAGATCAAGCAAGCGGAGCTCGAGGTGTTTCCGGGAAGCGGTCATACCCATCACTGGGACAGCTTGGATGCATTCAACCATCGTACGCTCGAATTTCTGTTTAAACACGCAAGGAGGCAACAGCCATGAAAATATCCATCGGATCTTGGGCGTTTGCTTTTGGTCCTTTCGAGAAAAACCCGTGGTCGTTCGAGCAAGTGCTCGAATACGCGGCGAATGCGGGATACGACGGGGTAGAAATTAACGGCTTTCTGCCTCATCCCGTTCCAGAAGCTTACGACACGCCTGCCAAGCGCAAAAGCCTGATCGACGGCATTCGCAGCAGAGGGCTTGGCGTGTCGGCGTATGCACCGGATTTCCGTATTGTTCCTCCCGGCGTGATAAGCCCGGCTGCATATCTGGAACTGTTCAAGCGGTATGCCTCGTTTGCGAAGGATTTGGAGACATCCATTATCCGAGTCGATACCGTATCGCCTCCGGGTCCGCTTAGCCAGGCTGAATATGCCGACCGATTCGGACGGCTTACGGAAACATGGCATGGGGCTGCGGAAATAGCAGCTGACGCCGGTCTTCGCGTCTCGTGGGAATTTGAGCCGGGCTTCTGGTTGAATAAGCCGTCCGAAGTGCTTCGCGCGGTCCGCGAGGTTGGCCATCAGGCATTCGGAGTATTGTTTGACACGAGCCATGCGTACATGAGCGGCGTGGTTGGCGCAAGGCAAGAAGAGCCGAAGGAGACGATACCTGGCGTGAACGAATATGCCGCTTTATTGAAAGGGCATGTGAACCACGTCCATCTCATAGACTCGGACGGTACGCTGCATGATGACGAAACAAGCACGCATGCGGAATTCGGGGCGGGACACATCGATTTCTCCTCGTTCTTCTCGGAGAATCGAAAGCTGCTGTTGGACCACGAGTGGTGGTGCGTCGACTTCTGCTTCAACGCGCAGGTCGAAGCGTGGGGCAAGGATGCGATTCCATTCCTGCGGGCTAAAGCGAAGGAGGCAGGTCTATGACGATTCCGTTTGGATGCCAGACGTACACTTGGCAAATGTCTTACGAACGCTACCGCGACAGGCTTACCGGCATTCTTGATGTAATTGCAGACGCAGGTTTCGCTGGCGTCGAAGCCGAAACATGCATGCTTGGTTCTTACTATGAAGACCCGTCGCTGCTGCGCGAAGCGCTGGAGATTCGGGGGCTGAAGCTTGCGGCGCTTACGCTTGCCCTTCCTTGGCTGGGAGGCGCCGAATCTGGCGAGGAGCGTAAGGAAGCCGACAGGTTGATTCATTATTTGGGGCATTTCCCGGAGGCAAAGCTCGTACTCGTCCAACTGCCAGGGCTTGACCGGTCGGAGTTGCAGGGTAGGCAGCGTTCTGCGCTTTCCTGCGCGAACGAGGTTGCCCGTCGGTCGCATGACGCGGGGATTATCACCTCTTATCATCCCAACTCGCCGGCTGGCTCGGTGTTTCGCAATGCGGAGGATTACAAGGTGCTGTTCGATGGGATGGACGACCGCTACCTTGGCTATTGCCCCGACTCGGGCCATATTGCCAAAGGCGGCATGAATCCGACGGAGATCATCCGCGAGACGCTGCCGATCATCCGGCATGTTCACTTCAAGGACTTGTCCGCGGACGGGGCTTGGAGAACGATGGGGCAAGGCGCGATTGACCATCCGGGGCTTGTGCGCCTTCTGGATGATGGCGGATATAAGGGCTGGATTATGGTCGAGGAAGAATCCGCCGAAGCGGAGATAGACCCGGACGGCGCGACGGCGGCGAACGGCAAGTATTTGGAAGCAACATTCAAATAAAGGATGGCGAGGACGGCCTCGCCAATGCGAAGGGAGAAATTCCGGATGAAAACTTATTCGGCATCGGTAGTCGGCGGTGGGCATGGCGGCAAGCTCAGCTTGAACGCCCTCGCACTATCGGAGCGTTACGAATTAAAGGCGGTCGCGGATTTGCGGCCGGAGGTATGCGAGCAGCTGAAGGAGCAATTTCCGGGTATCCTGACATTTACGAGCCATGAGGAAATGTTCGAGCAATGTCCGACGGACGTCGTGTGCGTGAGCACGTTCCCTCCGTCCCATGAAGAAGTGACACTGTCGGCGCTGGAGTCGCCGATCAAAGGCATTCTTGTAGAGAAGCCGCTCGGCCATACCGTCGAATCGGGCCGCCGCTTGCTGGATGCGATCAAGAGTAAAGGGCTTCCGGTCGCAGTACCGCACGGGATGCTGGCTAAAGCAACACCGCTTGAAATTATTGAACGCGTGCAGCGCGGAGAAATCGGGGAGCTGAAGCTCGTCGAGATTCAAAATGACAAGTGGGACATTATCAATGCCGGTATTCATTGGCTCAACTTCTTCGTCAAGCTGACCGGCAACGAGCAGATGGCCTATGTGATGGGGCAAGCGGATACAAGCACAAGAACGTATCGCGACGGCATGCAGGTCGAGACAGCAGCTGTCACCTACGCACAGACGGTTAGCGGCATCCGCGTCGTGATGATGACCGGAGACGATATTCTCGTCAATCGCGAAGGGAAAGACACGCTGTTCCGGATCGTCGGGACGAAGGGCCTCATCGAGTTCTGGGGTTGGGAGAACGGCTATTGGATCGTTAACGCGGAACATCCAGCCGGAGCAAACATCGTGCCGGAGGAGTTCCCGGTCATCGGCCACCGCAGGCACCTGGAGAATCTGGCTAAGCAAATGGACGAGGGCACGACCGATTACGCGCTCGTGGACAGCTCCCTCGCCGCGCTTGAGATCGTTGAAGGCTCGTATCTTTCCGCCCGCACAGGCTGCCGGATTCCGTTCCCTGTAGACGAATTCAAACAACCGGAACAGCCAAGCGATTGGGTAGCCGGCATTCCGTATTCCGGAACCGGCGGCGGCCGTAACGGGAGGTTCCTATGAGCATAGTGCGGTTCGGCATTGTCGGAGGCGGCTGGCGAGCGGAGTTCTTCCTTCGGATCGCGGCAGCTCTTCCGGAGCGGTTCCAGGTCGCGGGTCTTGTCGTCCGCGACCCGGCCAAAGGAAAGGAGCTCGAGCAGGTCTGGGGTGTTGCGACATATCGCGATATCAATGAATTGCTTGCTGCTGCGCCATCATTTGTTGTCGTCAGCGTGCCTAGAACGGTCGCGCCGGGCATCGTCCGTACGCTTGCGGACGCCGGCATGCCGGTTCTGTGCGAGACGCCGCCAGCTGAAACACTGGAAGGCATGTCCGAGTTGTACGCGGCGGTTGGGCGAGAAGCGCGTATTCAGGTTGCCGAGCAATATCCGTTCCAGCCTAATCATGCGGCGAGACTTGCCGTCGTCGCATCCGGCAAATTGGGTGAAGTTTCTTCGGCGCAGGTGTCCTCGGCGCATGATTATCACGGCTTGGCGCTGATGCGCCGTTATATGGGCCTAGGCTTCGAGGATGCGGTTATCCGGGCGGTAGCGTTCGAATCGCCGATTGTGGAAGGCCCAGGTCGCGGCGGTCCTCCGAATGCTGAGCGGATCGTCAAGAACTCACAGACGATTGCTACGCTTGATTTCGGCGGAAAAGTAGGCGTATACGACTTTACCGGCGAACAGTACTTCTCCTGGATTCGTTCGTCCCGTGTACTTGTTCGAGGAGAGCGAGGCGAGATCGAAGGCATGACAGTTCGCTGGCTCCAGGATCATCAGACGCCGCTTGAAGCCGACCTCTATCGTCTGGAAGCAGGCAAGGACGGCAATCTGGAAGGCTTCCACCTGAAGGGCATTCTGTGCGGTTCAGAGTACGCTTACGTGAATCCGTTTGCCCCTGGCCGTTTGTCCGATGATGAAATTGCCGTCGCGGCTTGCCTCGAGCGGATGGACGGCTACGCCAATGGCACGGATGAGCACGGCTTTTACGGTTTGGCGGAAGCTTGTCAGGATCATTATTTGGGGCTCATGCTCCACCACGCAGCGAAGACCGGAGAGACAATCCGTACGACGAAGCAGAGCTGGGCTTTATCATGAATAGAGTGACTTTTGCACAATAAAAGCGTGAAAAAGCCTAAAAGCCTTTTGGTCCATTTCATTAAGGACTGAAAGGCTTTTTTTGAAATGATTCTGTGATATCAAAACTCGGAACAAAATAGCAAATATACGATATTTCATTCTGCATTTAGAGATGTAAAATGAGAGCATATAGAGGCTTGCAAAGGAGTTTTATCGATGATGAAGGACGTGAAAGAAACACCAATTACCGTATTGCAAATCGGGGAAGGGAATTTTCTAAGGGGTTTTGTAGACTGGATGCTTCAAGTCAGCAGAGAGCAAGGCGAGTTCGACGGAGGTGTTGCTGTCGTCCAGCCGAGACGATCTGGAAGGGCTAAAATACAGGCTTTGGCGGCACAAGATGGAATTTATACGTTAGTCATACGGGGACTAGAGGACGGCCAGGTCGTTGATCGAGCATCCATTATCTCTGTATTTACTGAAGTGTTCGATCCTTATGAGGAATGGAACCGTTTAACCTCGCTAGCAACAAGCGACTCGCTGCGATTCGTCATCTCGAATACGACGGAGGCAGGTATCGCTTATACTCCCGAGCCTCTTACGGATGGCCCAATTGCCTCCTTCCCGGGAAAAATCGCTTATTTGCTGTATCGCCGCTATCTTGCATTCGGAGGAGCTCAGGATAAGGGCATCATTTTCCTGCCTTGTGAGCTTTTAGAAAGAAACGGCGATGCGTTACGGGACATTGTCGTTCAATATAGCCAGGACTGGGGCTTCCCGGACGAATTTCTAATCTGGCTGCAGGAGAGTAATCGTTTCTTGAACTCGTTGGTTGACCGGATCGTCACTGGTTATCCGGAGGAAGATCAAGCGCAGGCATGGTTCTCCGAGTGGGGCTATACGGACAGCATGTTGACGGTTGCGGAACCATACCACCTATGGGCCATTGAAGGGGAAGAGGAGCTAGATGACCAACTGCCGCTTAAGAGAGCAGGGCTTAATGTTCATTGGACGAATGACCTTCGACCCTTCCAGCAGCGGAAGGTGAGGATACTGAATGCTTCCCACACCTGGATGGCGTCCATCGGCATTCTTCATGGCATCGATCACGTTAGGGAGATGATGCAGCACCCCGATTGGGGGCAGGAAATACAGCTGATGGTAAGATCAGAGATCATCGCCGCTCTGCCTTATCCTCCGGAAGACATGAATGCATATGCGGATACGGTGTTTGAACGTTTTAACAATCCATTCATCCGTCATCGCCTGGCAGATATCACAATGAATAGTTTGACCAAGTTCAAAGTACGCTTGCTCCCTTCTATGAAACATTATGCATTACTAGGGCAGAAGCAGCCTGGAAGACTAGCTTTGGGGTTGGCGGCACTCTTAAGATATTATGCTGTTCGTCGTACGGAGGAGGGATTCGAAGGAAGGGATCTCCATGGTCGAACGTATCTCGTACGCGACGATATTCAAGCTTTGAATAAGCTAGCAGATATCTGGGAACAAGGAAGCACATTGGAAGATGTCGTAGGTCAGCTGCTGAGTCAGGTAGAAATCTGGGGATATGATTTATCCGCATGGCCGGGACTTCAAGAAGCGGTATGCACAGAATGGTCAAAGTGGGGTGACGGAAGCGGATGGTAAAGCCCTGGGTTCGGTTGTCACCAGACGATCAAGTTATTGTTGCGCTTGATACGATAGCAGCTGGCGAGAAGCTAACGCTGGAGGATGGAACTTCGCTTACCCTGACAGAAGAAGTAACGCGAGGTCACAAAATTGCGACTACACCTATATGCTCAGGAGACCATGTTCGCAAGTTCGGCTATTCCATAGGACAGGCTGTCGTCGATATTGGGCCAGGAGCTTGGATTCATACCCATAACCTGAAGACTGGACTAGACGGGATAATCGATTATCGTTATGAGCCGATTAACCAGAGCGAACGATTAACAGAGACCGCATTCGTAGAATCCGAATCCAAGGATTCTATCCGTACTTTTATGGGGTACGAGAGGCCGAATGGGGAAGTCGGTATTCGTAACGAAATATGGATTATTAATACGGTCGGATGCATCAATAAGACATGCGAAATACTGGCACGCAGCGGTCAAACGGAGTACGGTAACCAAGTTGACGGCATCTATCACTTTGCGCATCCATTCGGTTGCTCCCAGCTGGGAGATGATCTTCAGCATACTCAGAAGCTGCTGGCTTCGCTCGTTCATCACCCCAATGCTGCCGGTGTATTGGTAGTCGGCTTGGGCTGCGAGAACAATCAGATCGAATCGTTTAAGCTTGCCATTGGCGACCATGATTCGAGCAGAATCAAGTTCTTGAAATCGCAAGATACGGAGGATGAGTTAGCGGATGGGTTAATGCTTATCGGTGAGTTGGTCGATTATGCGAGCACCTTTACGAGAAAGCCTCTTCCCATATCCAAGCTCAGGATCGGCTTGAAATGCGGGGGGTCAGACGGTTTATCCGGCATTACGGCGAACCCGTTGGTTGGGGCTGTTTCAGACCGGCTTATCTCAGCAGGAGGTACTGCGCTCCTGACGGAGGTTCCCGAGATGTTCGGAGCCGAGACCATTCTAATGAATCGTGCGCTTAATGAAGATATTTTCGAGAGAACGGTAAGGCTCGTTAATGATTTTAAGCAATACTTTATAAGGCATAACCAGCCGGTTTACGAGAATCCATCCCCTGGCAACAAGTCGGGGGGCATCAGCACGTTGGAAGAAAAGTCATTGGGATGCACGCAAAAGGGAGGGCACGCTCTTGTCTCTGACGTATTGCCATACGGGGAAAGGGCTACGAAGACGGGCCTCAATTTGTTGGAAGCGCCAGGCAACGATTTGGTTTCTGTAACGGCACTTACCGCAGCGGGAGCGCATATCGTCTTTTTCACCACAGGCAGAGGAACACCCTTCGGAGGTCCGGTACCAACGGTGAAAATTTCTACGAACACCGAGCTGGCCGAGCGTAAAAAGAACTGGATCGACTTTAATGCCGGCATACTCCTAGAGGGAACGTCCATGGAAGGAATGACGAACGAGCTGTGGGAATTCATGCTTGCGATCGCCTCGGGAGAGTCACGAACTCATAATGAGAATAACGGCTATAAAGAAATTGCCATCTTTAAAGACGGAGTAACTTTATGACCGAAAGTGTGCTAGATATCGGATAACAATAGAGACCCTTCGAAAGGGTCTCTATTGTTTTCTTCACCCTTTTTTTATTGTATAAAAGTTATATAGATATGAAGGATATTTAGATGAGATGAGTATAATTACGACTTGTGATCAAGCTTGCAGCTTGCACGGTTTTTCGAACATTTTCTCTTCGGTGCGTCGGATTTGTTGGTTGAGCCATCCGTTTGTTTGGCTAAAACACCAAGGTATAGCAGCATACTAGCGTTACTTTCTTGCGCTGTCATTCTCATCAACATGCTTGTTCACTCCTTGCTTTCAAGTTATGAGTTGATTATAAATTGCGCGAGAGAGCCTGTATTGTACAGTCGATTATCAATTGTAAAAAAGTAAGATATAGTTTATAAACTTTAATCAGGGACATAATGATTCTGATTACGTTCTGCAAAGAGAGGTGAATCGTTCTTGTCGAATCAAAAATGCTACTATACCTTCGAAGATCCATCCGGTACCTCGTTTGAATACCGAGCCACCAGCTTACAGCAAGCAATGGTGATAAAGAAGAAGTTGGCCTTGGACATGGGAATTTCCAAAGAGGATTTCGAGTTAACAAGCATAAGCAAAAAACGGAATACGGACGTTTAGGAAAAAGCCGCGAAAATCGCGGCTTTTTTCGTTAACTCGCTTGCCTCGCGAATCCGTCTCTATCTTCCTAATTCGAATTGACTTCAATTCTATTAAACTTTATACTTCATGCCGTACCTATCAAATGCAGGCAGCATAGAGAAAGTATGTCATTCATTTAGGAGTATGTGTGAGTGAAGAAGAGTAAAGGCAAGTTCAACAAGATTTATGCCATGCAGCTGGTAACCATCTTTATCGGCTTCGTCATCTTCGGATTCTCGGAAAATATTAAAGGCCCGGCAATCCCGCGTATTCAATTCGATTTTCGGCTTAGCGAGTCTCAGCTGGGGACTTTGTTATCTTTAAATGCGTTGGGTTACTTGATCGCCTGTTCTTTTACCGCGTATTTGACCAAGTTATGGGGAATCAAGTGGGTGACGGTTGCTGCGTTCGCTTCGATGGCGGTATCCGGTATCCTCATCTATTTCTCGCATTATTACGCGTTATTCTCGGCTTCGTACTTCCTCATGTACATTGGCAACGGAATGCTGGAGATCGGTCTAGCTATTCTTAGCGCTCGGATTTTCGTGAAGAACACGGGCATGATGATGAATATGACGCATGGTTTCTACGGGCTAAGCTCAACGGTTGCGCCGCTTGTTGCAACTGGACTGATGCAGGTAACAATCGCAGGTCACCTGCTTGATTGGCGCGGCATGTATCTGGTGATGCTCCTGTTGTCGATTATTCCGATTGTGATTGCGATGAAGAGCACCTTCCCCGGGGATGACATCTCGCTCGAGGACCGAACTTCATTCAAGGATTTGCTAAGAGACCGTGTACTATGGCTAATGGTGCTGGTGCTCACGTTTGGGGTCGTATCTGAACTAGCAGTCGGAGGCTGGCTTGTTAATTTCCTAGAGAAAGCGTACGAGTGGGATACCATTACTGCTTCCGGAATGTTATCTGTGTTCTTCCTGTGCTTCGCGCTTGCTCGGCTGCTCCTTGGTCCATTGACCGATCGAATTGGCTTTGTTCTCTCACTCATTATCTTCTCGGGGTTCTCGGCATGTTGTACATTTGCTGCTATCCTCGGGGGAGAACAAGTCGCATTCCTGTTCGCGGTTTCGGGAACGGGCATTGCGATGATCTATCCGACGGTGATGGCGTTTATCGCGAAGAGATATCCCAAAGGCAGCGATATGGCGATCACGTTCACCGTAACATTGATGGGACTAGGCAGCGTAATTGGCAATTATCTGATTGGAGGAGTCACAGAGACCGTCAAACGCATCGTCGGCAAAGATTCACCCACAAGCCTGCTTCGCGGGCTTCAAGCTGGCTACGGTTTTATTGGATTATGTGCGGCATTATGCGCAATAACTGGACTTATTCTATACGTATATTTGTATAAGAGAAAAGAAGTCATCTGATCAACCTGCTTGTAATAAGAGAGTCCGCGAGAATGAAATTCGCGGGCTTTTTAATTTTTACGTCATATCTTCCTCTGTCGAAGAATAGCTATGAGACTAATTGATAGTTTCATAGCTTAGGAGGCGTATGAAAATGACCCATGAGCTAGTGTTTACTGTGGAAGAAGTCGCGATTATGCTTAATAAAGATAAGCGGATTATTTATCAGTGGTTGGCGGCGGGCACCTTGCAAGGGAAGCGCAGGAGTAAGGGGAGAAAGAGCAGATGGGAAATTTCGGCTTCGACCGTCAAACCGTTCATCCCCGGCAAGTTGAGTGAGCATGACAAAGCTATTCTGGACATATCGGATAAAATTCTGGAGCTGAGAGAGCGGTCAATAAGCGAGTCCAGCATGGCTCTTCTGGATGAATTGCTCATGCACTTCCTCAGTCTGCAAGACGACGGGCACGATGGAGAAGAGGAGCAGAAAAAGAATCGGTGCCAAAGACTTGGAATCGTGACAAGAGATTGTATGGGTTGGGATAAGCTAGCCCTGCATCAATTGATTGCTCGCAATCGGATGGGGTTAATAAGCGATGAGGCGTTAAGCGAGCTCCTGATTGCTAACGAGTGGGTAGCTGCGTATGAATACTTGACGAACGAAATCGTCGTATTTATGAGAGATGCGTCAGCGGATAGCCTAATTGCAGGAAAATGACGGTTGCATATGGAAGCAGTTAATGGTGCAGTTTCTCTATTCGTAATGAGTACGTCATACCGACATACATTCGCATAAGAAGGACGGGATATTTGTGACAAAGATCCAACCGCTGACACTTGAGCATTTCGAGCAACGTATGGAATTATTTCAGTATGCATTTCAACAACAGCTTTCTGCAGATCGTCTCGACAAGGAGCGCGAAGCCTACCAGCCAGGCGCGGAATATGGCGTTGTCGATGAAGATGGCCGCTTGCTCTCGATGTTAGCTATCAATTCGCTACAGGTTTGGATTCAAGGGAAAGCTTTCGCGATGGGCGGCATTGGCTGCGTAGCCTCTTGGCCGGATGCGAGGCGACAGGGCGGCGTTTCCAAGCTGATGGGTTATTCGCTGGAGAAGATGAAGGCGGATGGTCAAACGGTGAGCATGCTCGCCCCGTTCTCCTTCTCTTTCTATCGGAAGTACGGCTACGAGTTGTCCATGGACCGCAAAGCGTATACCATCCAGAAGGAGTATTTGCCTCCTCGCGTGGATGTTCCTGGGAGTGTCAAGCTCGTACCGAAACAGATGGAGCTGTTCAGCGCGATGTATGAGCAATATGCAGCCCGCTATAATGGGACTCTGATTCGGGACGAGGGCTGGTGGAATCGCTTGATCATGACCAAGCCTGGCCATGCCGCCATCTATTATGGCGAGAATGGAGAGGCGGAAGGCTATGTCATCTATCAGATCGCGGGCCGCACAATGACTGTACATGAGTGGGTAGAACTCACGGATACAGCCAGACTGGCATTATGGAGCTTCGTAGGTAATCACGATTCCATGATCGATAAGCTGACGATGACCGCGCCGATGGACGACACTCTGCATTTACACCTGCCAGATCCTAGATTCAAACAAGAGATTCTCCCATTCTTCATGTCTCGTATCGTGGATGTGGCCGGCTTCATGGCCAATTACCCGATGAATCCGCACTCGCGCGAGGAGTCACTGCTGCTCAAGCTGCATGACCCGCATGCATCATGGAATGATGGAGCGTTCCGATTGGAGATTGCGGCAGATGGAGCAGCCAGACTTGAGAGAATGGACAACGAAGCTGGCGGTCTGCCTTCGATAGAATGCGAGATCGGCGCGCTGACGGCTCTGCTCATCGGTAACTGGAGTATCGATGTGCTCGTTAACTCCGGCAAGCTAAGAGCGGAATCCGAAGCAATCGAGATGTTAAGACGTAGAATTTCCAAGCGCACTTCCTATCTAATGGATGGATTCTAAAATATGCACTTCCACACAAAGCCGCGTCTGATTGTTCAGACGTGGTTTTTTTTTGAGCGTAATAGGCTATACATGAACTCGCGCCACCCTCTATAATTGTCGTAATGCTAGCAAGGCCGGATTTTCAATCCACATAGATTGGGCTGAGTCGATGATCCGTAAACCACTTTCCTTTCAACACCGATTAATGCTGGTTATCCTCTTGACCGTGCTGCTGCCGTCGGTACTTCTTAATTTCCTTACCTTCTCCACGATAAAGACACAAATGCAAGACGACGCGGTTACATGGCTGAAAGGGATCACGGAAAACTCGGGGCGAACGATGGATAGCTATGTTCAGCTTGTCAAAGGGATTACCAAGAATCCGGCATACGACAGCACGCTGATGAACATTTTTGAGAAGCATCGCTTTAATACGCACGGTTTATACGGCTATTCCTTTGATGAGCAGGTGCAAATCAATGGCTGGCTGTCCATGTTAAGAGAAATGGATGACAACATCTATGCGGTCAATTTCGTTGACCTAAGTGGTAACCGCTTTCATTTGGGCAAGGACTATGTGGATATTAACAAGGAGTGGATTAATAAAACCCGCGCGTACAATGGGGGAAGCCTTATCTGGCCCCCTGTAAAGCTTAAGAACGGCGAAACGGTATTCTCGGTGACGAGAACGATTATTAATCCGAATACCTTCCATATCACGGCGACGATTCAGCTTGTGTTCCAGCTAAATTTCCTTACGCAAACGGATAATGAGAACTTTCTGCAGCACGGAGATTTGTTCATTCTGGATCAGAAGGACCACGTTATTTTTGATTTGAATGGCAAATGGACCGAGGAGAAAATGAACTGGGACCGGCAAGATCAGAATTTTCACGTCAGCTACGATTCGAGCTTAACAGGCTGGAGGCTCGTCGGCACGCTGCCCGAGGATGTGCTATTCCAAAAGGTGGATTACCTTCGCAAATGGATCTTGCTGGCCAATATTGTATTCATCTTATTGACGATGGCAATCGTTTATCTGCTAAGCTACCGAGTTACCAGGCCGCTGTGGAACCTTAGCAGGGTGATGCAGCAGGCGTCGAAGACGAACTTCATCATCGACACGATCAGCTTCAAGCGCAGAGACGAAATCGGCATGATCACGAGCAGCTTCAATCAGATGGTAAGAAGAATTCATGACCTGATCGAGACGGTGACGGAGACGGAACGCAGGCGCAAGCGGTCGGAGATCGAAGCGCTGCAATCGCAGATTAACCCGCATTTTCTCTATAACACGTTAAGTTCAATCACCATGCAGGCAGAGCTTGACGAGAATTATAAAATTTCGGACATGTCCGCCTTGCTCGGAAAGCTGCTGCGTTATTCCATCGGCAGCCAGGAGGAGTGGGTAGAGGTAAGGCAAGAATGCGATTATATCCGGACGTACATACGTATCATGCAATATCGATTTCCATTGATTCAATTCGACCTGCACATCGACGAGAGCGTCAATCACTGGTTAATGATTCGCTTATTGATTCAGCCCATAGTAGAGAATGCCATCATTCATGGCATCGTTCCGAAAGGAAAGGAAGGACAAGTCCTTATCCATGTCGGAGCGAAAGAGGCACCAGAGGGCGAGAGCAGGCTGTGTATTTCTATCAAAGATTCCGGAGTTGGCATGGACCAGCAGGCTGTTGACAAGACCATGGAACGATTGAAGGAGTACGAAACACAGCCGGGGGGAATCGGCCTGCAAAATGTTTATAATCGCATCGCTCTCTCTTATGAAGGCGATTTTCAATTTGTTCTGCAAAGCAAGCTAGGCATGGGCACGTGGTTCTATATTGAAATCCCGGGGAGGATCGGCGCATGAGAATCATGATTGTCGAGGATGAAGAGCTTCTTCGCGACGGGCTTATGAAGATGATCGGACGAATGGGCTTGAATGGTTCTTCTGTCGTTGCCATTGCCGGTAACGGAGAGGATGCGTTAGAGCAGCTATCCCACGTCGGCGTTGATCTGATCATTACGGACATTCGAATGCCGAGAATGGACGGATTGCAGCTGTTGGAGGAAGTCCAGCGATTGAATCTCGATATACGTTCCATCATCTTGAGCGGGTACGATGATTTCGAATATGCGAAACGAGCACTGAAGCTTAACTGTAAAGATTATTTGCTGAAGCCTGTAATGTTCCAGGATCTCTATGAGCTTCTAAGCAAGATTGAGGCCGAGTTCACTGCAATGCAGACGAAGATGGTTGAAGAAGTGAAGCTGAAGGGGATTCTCAATCAGAATCAGGCTCTCATTCGGCACGAGTTCCTGAGAACGTTCATCCAGCTGGAGAAGGCTCAGCAGATTGAAGCACGCCTTGCTGAGGCGGAGACGATCGGGCTTCAGCTGCAAGCAAGCAGCTATTCGGTCATTGCCGTGCAGCTCGAAGAAAAGCCGGAAAAGAAGCATAACTATGGCAAAAGCGGTTGGACGCTTATGAAATTCGCCTTGCACAATATTGTAGAAGAATTGACCGGTTACATGCCGTGTTATTATGACGAGCATGAAGTGCTCATAGTGCTCCATGCGGGCATTGCGGATGAAGAAGACTTGTATGCGATATGCAATCGGATTGCATTGAAGAGCAGAGAGCTTTTAAAGCTATCCGTCTCTATCGGAATTTCCGAGAAGCAAGATTTATATCGCTTGTCTATCGGTTACGGGCAAGCCATACGGGTTCTGAAGTACCGGCTCATCTCTGACCAGCCTATTATTGAATTCCACTCGCATGTCAGCCGATTCAAGAACCATTCAATGAAACCGCATATGGATCAGTTGGCAGAACTGTTTGATCTCGATCATGCGGATACCGCCATCGAGCAGCTCAAAGAATGGTATGAAGCGCTCAAGGCTGCGGAGCTGAGCATTGATTCCTTGGAGGTACTGGAACAAGAAGTGCGAGTGCTGTTCCATTCTTTGCTGAGACACTTTGTGAAAGAGCTGGGTGACCGCGAGTACGAGCTCGGAGTGGAGATCGGAATCATGGAAACGGCAGACTCCTTCTACGCAAGAATGAACCCGCTGTTAAACGTGCTTAAGGCCATCAGCTCAGACAGCAAGAAGGGGTTAATCGAGAATTGTACGTCCAAACAAGTCATGAAATATATCAGGGAACATTACAACGAGAATATCAACCTAACTTCAATCTCGGAATACATCTACATGAATCCGGCTTATTTAAGCGTCATGTTCAAGAAGAAGACGGGGACAAGCATCATCGAATACTTAACCGAGGTGCGAATGGGAGAAGCCAAGAAGTTGCTGTTAAATATGGAGCTAAAGACGTATGAGATTGCGGAGATGGTCGGATACAACGATGCTGCATACTTCTCCACGCTATTCAAGAAATACTGCGGCGTATCTCCAAACGAATACAGAACTATAAATATTCGAAGATAATCTATATTTCCTTCATGGGAGCGGGTGCGTTCCCCCTATACAATTTAGGTAGACGTACACGATTCAGTCAAATCCATTAGGGGGGACCAAGAATGCGGAAGAAAGATATGCTGCTCAGCTGTGTGGTTGCTTTGTCTAGCTTGTCTCTAATTATGGCAGGATGCTCAAGCAACAATTCATCAAACTCGAACGCTAATTCCAATGCCGCGGCCAATACGGAAGCTAACACCGGGGCTAATACAGAAGGGAATGCGGCTGCCAATTCAGAGGCTAACGCATCTGCCGAAGCAAATAATGGCAATGCGGCTGCAGCAGATCAAGCAGAACCGATTAAGGCTCAGTTTTACTATGATTTTGCAGCACTCACCCAGTATATTGCGGATGTCAATCCGATTGTTCAAGCCTCAGACAATATCACCTTCGAAGGCGTTCCTTACACGGACACGACGGCTTACCAAACCGCGGTACGCATCGGATTCACGACGCAAGAAGCGCCTGATCTGTTCAAATGGTGGAATGGCTACAAATTGAAGGAGCTGGCAGATAGCGGGAACTTGGCGGATATGACGGAGCAATGGAATGAGCTAACCGCGGATGAGAATGGCATTCTGCCTTCGCTCTCCGGTCCATTGACTGTTGATGGCAAAATCTACGGCATTCCGGCGTCCGCCCATTATTGGACCATCTTCTACAATAAGAAGGTATTCGCGGATAATGGATTAACGGTTCCGACGACATGGGATGAGTTCATCAAAATCAACGATACGCTCAAAGCGAAGAATATCACGCCTATTGGTACTTCGATCAAGGATTCGTGGAACGGATTTATCTGGTTCGAAGATCTGATGATTCACTCTTACCCTGAAGTCTATAAGAAGCTCGTTATCGGTCAGGCCAAATATACGGACCCTGAAGTGGTAGAAGTGATGGAGCTGTGGAAGTCCATGTACGATAAAGGCTATTTCGCGAAACCGATGACGATGGACGTCGAGGCTCCGCCGGCATTTGCCAAAGGCCAAATCGCGATGTTCCTGTGCGGTACCTGGTACGAGAGCTTCTTGACCGGCGCAGGCCTCAAGCCTGAAGAGGGCTATGGCTCGTTCATTATGCCTGCGATCAAGCCGGAAGCTGGCAAAACCGTCATCTCCGAAATTACGCCGTTCCTCGTTTCGAAGAACGCTAAGAACAAAGAAGGTGCCATTAAGGCAGCTATTGCGCTTACGAAGAAAGATGCGAATGAGAAGCTGCTCGCCGTATTCGGCGGCGTGCCTACCCGTAAGGATGTCGAAGCAAGCAGTCCGACGATTAAAGCGCTCGTGGACAATATCTCCAAAGACAACTACTCCGCTATAACAAGGTACTGGGAAGCGACGCCATCGGAGCTTTCGGAATATGGTTCCAGTGAGTTTATCAGGTTCATGCTCAATCCGGACCAATACATGGATGTCTTGAATAACATCCAGAAGAAGGCGGATAAGTACTGGGCGGAACATAAATAATAGCCGCTAGGGTTAAGGGGTGTTAGACCGCCTCTTAACCCTGCTTATTATCGGGACCTATAGGGAGTGTGAGCAGATGAATTACTTCAGAAAACACGGAGAGGCATTGCTATATGTATTGCCTGCGGCCTTGATGATAGCTGTATTCTTCATATCCTCCATCATTTACACCTTCGTGGTCAGCTTTACGGACTGGGATGGATTGACGAAATCGCATTGGGTGGGATTGAAAAACTACATCGAGGTATTCAACGATGTGACGTATATCACCTCGCTCAAGAATACATTCATGTGGGTGGGACTCTCTTTAATTCTTCCCGTTGGTCTTGGACTTCTCCTTAGCATCTTGCTGCAGCAAATCAAAGGACAGAGATTGCTCAAGAATCTGTTTTATTTGCCTTATGCGATGTCGCTGACGGTAGTAGGCGTGATCTGGATCTTCCTATTCTCTTCGAGCGGCATTAATTATCTCTTGACCCATATGGGACTTGAATCATGGACAAGGGATTGGCTGCAAACGCCTCACTATAATACAGTTGCCATGCTCATTGCCTCCTTATGGCAAGGAACAGGCACGAATATGCTGCTGTTTCTAGTCGGGCTAGGATCATTGCCGAAGGATCCGTTCGAGGCAGCAGCGATCGACGGCGCGAATCGCTTCCAGATCTTCTGGAGAATAACGCTGCCGCTCTTAAATCCGGTAACCATCGTCGTGCTGGGGCTGGCTCTCGTGAACAGCTTCAAGACGTTTGATATTATTTGGGTCATGACGCAGGGGGGACCTTATCGTTCCTCGGAGACGCTGGCCGTAACGATGTATCGCGAAACCTTCATGCTGTTCCATTTCGGACAAGGTGCTGCGATTTCAATTCTGTTAACGATTTTGACGGTCGTTGCGTCTTGGTTTTATTTGAGAAAAACGATCGTAGAGGAGTGAGAGCATGAAACAGCTCGCAAGCGGAATGAAATACTTAATCGTTATTACGTTGGCCGTTCTATGGATGGCTCCCGTCGTGCTCGTTCTCATGAACTCGACGAAATCGTTAATTGACTTTACGAATGGGACGATGTGGGCGTGGCCGAAGAGCTTTCATTTCTTTCAGAACGTAGAGGAAGCGTTGAAAGTAGGCAAGCTATCCAAATATGTGAAGAACAGCTTAACGTACGGCATAATCGGTTCGTCGGCCAGTATCCTGCTCTCGGCCTTTGCGGCATACGGCCTGGTTGTCCTGCGGTTGAAAGGCTCCTTCTACTGGTTCTTGCTCATATACAGCGGAACGATATTCCCATTCCAAATGTATCTGGTTCCGTTGTTCACGGGCTATCAGAAAGTGGGCATCTATGATACCTTCCTGGGGATGTGCCTGTTCTATACCGCCATCTGTATTCCGTTCTGCGTATTTCTGCTGCGTAACTTCATGACCACGATCTCGCGGGAATTCGTGGAAGCCGCTCAAATGGACGGTTATACGACGCTAGGGATCTTATTCCGGATCATTTTCCCATTCTTGATCCCGCCGATTTCCGTGCTGTTCTTATTCCAATTCACCTTCATATGGAATGACTTGGTGTTCGGCTTGATCCTCACGCGAAGCGATGACATTCGTCCCATTATGTCGGGACTTGCCGCCATGCAAGGCATCTATTTCTCTACGGGAATTACAACCTTGATGGCAGGTATCGTGATTACGTCTATACCGACTCTACTGCTGTTCTTCTTCCTCCAGAAAAATTTTATTAAGGGCATGCAAATTACGGTGAAGTCTTAGAGCAGCAGCGCCGAGTTGCCGAAATCGGCAGGTTCCATAGCTGAGAGTGCAAAAATTGAACTCTCAGCCCTCAATTCCGCCGATTTTGACTCTGAGAGTTCATTATTTGAACTCTCAGCTCGGTTAAGCCGCCGAAATCGGCAGGTTCCATAGCTGAGAGTGCAAAAATTGAACTCTCAGCGTTCAATTCCGCCGATTTTGACTCCGAGAGTTCATTATCTGAACTCTCAGCTCCGCCAGACCGCCGAATTCGGCAGGTTCCATAGCTGAGAGTGCAAAATCTGAACTCTCAGCCCTCAATTCCGCTGATTTTCACTCTGAGAGTTCATTATTTGAACTCTCAGCTCCGCCAAGCCGCCGTGCATTCCGAGTCCTGCGCTTCGATCGTCGGTATTGATTCTTTCGACGATGCTGTGCCATAAATGGCAAAACACAAAGCCGAATCCCTAGATGTATAGGGATTCGGCTTTTTTGTTAATAAAATGACATACAGTTTAATTTGACAGTTACTATTATTTTATATAAACTCTCACTATGGAATGCGACATCACAATATAGGAGGGTTTATATTGGCACGCACGAATAATAAGGCACTTATTGTGACGGGGCTGCTCATCGGCTTCGTATTCTCCGAACTCGATGAGACCGTCGTAAATACGGCACTGCCGACGATTATCCGGGATCTGAACGGATTATCGCTATATGGCTGGGTGGCCGGCATCTATATGCTAACGATGACGTCATTCATGCCGATACTGGGCAAGCTGGCAGACTTGTACGGACGGAAGAGGATTTATATTTTGAGCATGAGCTTGTTTATTGCGGGATCAATCATTAGCGGCTTTGCCGATGCAATGCCTGTACTTCTGCTTGGACGCGGTATTCAGGGGATTGGCGCAGGCGGATTAATGCCGCTCGCGATGGTTATCTTTGGAGATATCTTTACCGTCGAACAGCGCGCCAAGGCGCAAGGCATATTCGGAGCGATTATGTTCGTGCCGCAGCTGCTTGGACCGCTGATCGGCGGCTATTTTACGCAGCATATTTCGTGGCATTGGATTTTCTGGGTAAACATTCCCGTTGGGGTGCTCGCAGCGATTGTGCTTTCCGCGGGACTTCAAGAATCGAAGGGGAACAAGGAGGCAAGCATCGACTGGGCGGGTGCATTGCTGCTGGTAGGGGCAATTATCTCGCTGCTTATTACGCCAGTGCTTCATGAAACGGAAGGTTATGCTTGGAACTCGCCGGTTCTGATCAGCTTGTGGGTACTTGGAGCTGCTCTGCTTGCTGTATTTGTACTCGTGGAACGCAGAGCGAAAGAACCGATTCTGCCTATGCATCTGTTCAAGAACCGTACGTTCGTCGTCATCTCGCTTATTATCTTCATCATGATGATCGGTCTCATGGGTTCCTTCTCGTCGTTCCCGTTCTTCGCTCAGAACGTGCTTGGCCTGACGCCAATCGCATCCGGATATCTGACGATGCCGCTGATGGTAGGGGCAGTGCTCTCAAGTGTTATTTCTGGTAGAATGATGACAAAGCTTCCTTACCGGTATATTTTCGTCGTATCGATGGTGATGCCAGCCATCGCTTTCTATCTCATGACGGGATTGACGATGCACTCCAGCCTGATCGAGATTATTGTTTTCTTCCTCATTCTCGGCCTTGGCTTCGGCGTATTGTTTAATAACAACCTGGTTGTACAGGAATCGGTCGAGAAGGAGAACAGCGGCATTGCGTTAACGTCTGTCACGCTGTTTCAATCCTTTGGTCTGACCATAGGTGTCAGCGTATTCGGCAGTTTGCTAGCGTCGAGGATTAGTTCCGGGATGAGCAAGCTTGCTGGCTCGATACCTACAGATAGCGTGGAATCATTAACCCATGCTGCTCAAGGTGGTATACCCCAAGGGTTGGACGAAGGGCTAGCCGAACAGATCAAAGGCGTGTTCTCGAATGCATTCCAGCATCTTTACTCAATTTCGTTTATCTTCGTGTTGATCGTATTCGTCATCTGCTTCTTCCTAAGGAAGGAAGTGCTGATCGTATCGGACAAGAAAGACGTTCATGCAGCAGCAGGAGGTACATCAACTATCGAAGCTTAATTATGCATTGTAGATAAGGAGTTATGGCCATGTCCCTCGATGACCTAAAGCCGGTGAAGATCGGACTTCGCGAGAAGAAAAAGCAAAAGACACGCTTGACCCTTCAGCAGCAGGCGCTGCGTCTATTCAATGAGCAGGGCTATCAGGCGACGACTATCGAACAGATTGCGGAAGCGAGCGAGATTTCGCCGAGCACCTTCTTCCGTTATTTTGCGACCAAGGAAGCGCTCGTGCTGGAGGATGATTACGATCCGGTTCTGATTGGGGCTTTTTGGCGGCAGTCTTCTGAGCTGACACCGATTCAGGCGTTCCGGGCAGCCATTCGGGAAGGCTTCGAAGAGATTTCGGAAGAAGAGAGGGAGGCGCTTCAGGAGCGGATTAAGCTAACGGGGAGCGTTCCGGAACTTCGGGCAGCTTCTCTCTTGCATATGAATGATACGCTGATGATATTTACGGAGATATTGTCCGAGCGGCTTGGCGTTCCGAAGGATGATTTCAAAATCATGACTTTATCCGGATCCATCCTCGGGGCTGTTATGGCGGTACAGCAATATTGTCTCGATCATGAAGAAGCCAAGTTTATAGCGAAGGTCGATGAAGCACTGGCTCAGCTGGAAGCGGGATTGACACTGGAGTAAAGAAAAACCGTCCCTATGAAGGACGGTTTTTCTGTGTTTGCGAAGCAAGCAGCAGGCTCCTGCGTTATGTTGAGAGCTTCCGCACATAATGCTTCGGCGTGCAGCCTGTGAATCGCTTGAATAGCTCATAGAAATGCGCCATGTTCTCGATTCCGACCTCGGCGGCAATATCTCCGATAATCATGTTCTTCGTGATAAGAAGCTGCTCGGCTCTGCGGATGCGCTGCCTGTTGACGTAGTAGGTAAACGAAACGCCGACGCACTTCTTGAAGAACTTAGAGAAGTAAGTGTAGCTCATGCCGGCGATTCGGCTGGCTTCTTCCATATCTATTTTGCCGCTAAGATTACTTTCTACATAGTCGAGAATTGGCTGCATGACCGCAGCATCCACATGCTCGAAGGGCTGAAGCAGCTCACGCACGTCATTGCGAAGAAGGGTGAGCATCAGCTGCTTGACGTACATGCTCATCGCGATTTCATAGCCTTTGGTCTTGTTCATCATTTCATCGTGAATATCAATGATGACCTGGCCGATCTTCTGCTTCACGCGAGCATTCTCGCTAAAGATATAGTTCAGATCTTCCAGCGGCCTGACCATCTCGGAGAAATGGCGGTAATACCCCATCATCGCTTCGTCAAAATACGGCCTCAGGTCCAGATGCAGCACAATATAAACGAGAGGGCCGATATCCACCTTGTTGCTAAGATGAAGCTGGTTCGCGCCAATGAGGACGACGTCGCCTGGGGAGAGGATGTATGTATTCTCCGGTGTACGGATGTCAAGCTGCCCCTCCTGCACGACAATGAGCTCTACTTCTTTATGATAATGCCATTGTCTGGCGAGTGGCTGCTTCGACCTCAGGTCAGTAAACTGCCATACCTTCATGCATAAACGTTCATTCTGATAATGAATTGGTTCTTGAAATGTCTCCACCATATGGGGTCACCTTATCCGGCAAGTGCAAATTTGGATATAAACGAGTCAAAACTCGGCATACATGAAATCTATGAGAATCGTTATGATAGCTTTAACAAGTATACACCAACTAAAGGGGCGAGTGAGAGATGAAAGTAGCGATTGTTGGCTGCGGCGGCATGGGACAGTATCATGCACAGTGCTATGCGAAGATGCCCGGCGTTGAACTCACCGGCGTCTGCGATGTCGATTATGAATTAGCTTTGGAAGCTGCGAAGAAGGTAGGCGCATCCGCTTTCGGTTCTTTTGAGGAGATGGCCCAGTCTGCTGAATTTGATGTGGTCAGCATTGCGGTACCTTCCTACTTGCATAAGGAAATGGTCGTGAAAGCAGCTGCTGCGGGCAAGCATATCATCTGCGAGAAGCCAATCGCGCTTCAGCAGGAGGATGCCCTTGAGATGATCCAATGCTGCGAGGAATACGGCGTTCGCTTATTCATCGGTCACGTGGTGCGTTTCTTCCCGGAATATGCGCAGATCAAGCAGCAGGTTGATGCCGGTCTCATCGGTAAAGTCGGCGTTGCCAATGCGCGCCGTGTGGGAGGCCATCCGGGTGAAGCGAGAAGCTGGTTCAAGGAAATCGATAAAAGCGGCGGCGTCATCGTCGATCTCATGGTGCATGACATTGACTTTATGCGCTGGACGATTGGCGAAGTGAAGTCCGTGTATGCGATGGGGCATAGTAACGGCGAGATCGATTACGCATTAGTTACGCTGGTGTTCGAGAGCGGCGCGGTCGCTAATCTGGAAGCATTCTGGGGCTACCCGGGTTCATTCCGTTATGCGGCTGAAGTTGCCGGCTCGAGCGGGCTCGTTAGTACGGACAGCGTGAAGTCGCAGTCACTGCAAATTCGTAAAGTTGCCGTAGAGCAGAGCGGAGACAAAGTCGTAGAAATCCCGCAAAGTCCGGGCTTCACCGATCCTTACTATAAGGAACTGGAGCACTTCTTGAGCTGTATTGAGACAGGCAACGATCCGATTGTGACTGCGCATGACGCGTTCAAGGCACTTGAAATTGCAGCAGCAGCGCGCGAATCCTTACAGACAGGCAAGGTCGTAGTACTGTGATGACGAAACGGAAACGGGAGGGACACTAGCATGACAACGTTAAAAGTAGGCATGATCAGCTTCGCACATGGACATGCATACAGCTACTTCAATAGTTTGCAGCAACTGCCGGATGTTCAGGTTGTCGGCATTGCCGATGACGTCCAGAGCCGCGTGGCAGATATTACGGAGCGCCATGGCATTCCATACTACGCGGATTACAAGCAGCTGCTTGCTCAAGATATAGACGCAATCGTCATATGCTCGGAGAACGTGCATCATGCCAAGCTCGTCATCGATTCGGCGAGAGCGAAGAAGCATGTGCTCTGCGAGAAGCCGCTCGGCGTATCGGTAGCAGAGATGCAGCTGATGATCGACGAATGCAAGGAGAACGGCGTCCAGCTGATGACGGCCTTCCCATGCCGCTACTTGGCTGCGGTGATTAGCGCGAAGGAAGCGATCGAACGTGGTGAGATCGGCGAGATCGTTGCGATCAAAGGAACGAATCACGGCGGCAATCCGGGCGGATGGTTTGTCGATCCAAGTCTCTCCGGCGGCGGAGCGCTTCTGGATCATACGGTCCATGTCATGGATCTAATGAACTGGATATTGCAGTCGCCAGTCAAAGAAGTCTATGCGTATGCGGCAACGCTGTTCAAGGAAGGGCTTGCAGTCGACGATGCCGGCATGCTTCACGTCAAGTTCGATAACGGTGTATTCGCCGTGCTGGATACGAGCTGGTCTCGTCCGAAGTCGTTCCCGACCTGGGGCGATGTCACGATGGAGATCGTGGGCACCAAAGGGGTTATTTCCGTCGATGGCCTCGCGCAGAAGAACGACCTGTTCAGCGATGCAACAGGGAAAGGCGTCTATTCCTTCTGGGGCGATGACATGGACTTCTATTTGGTCCGAGACTTCGTAAACGCATTGCTGCAAGGCAAGCCGGTACCGATTTCCGGCGAAGACGGCTTAAAGGCGGCGCAGGTAGCGATTGCCGGTTATGAATCGAATAAGCTGGGACAGCCGGTTGCGCTATAGAAGCGAATGATAGAGAGCCCCGTACATCTAAGTACGGGGCTCTCAAAGTGTGAAGCAGCCGATAACAGCGGCATGGCGAGGTTGAGAGTCAAAAAAAACGAACTCTCAGCAAAGAAATTGGCCGATTACTGCTCTGAGAGTGCAAAAATCGAACTCTCAGACCGGGAAGCAGCCGATAATAGCGGCAATGTGAGGCTGAGAGTCAAAAAATCAAACTCTCAGCAAAAGATATCAGCCAATTGCCGCAACAAGAGCCCCGTACATCGCTTACGGGGCTCTTGTTTAACCCAAGCTCTTCCGCAAGCGCTCCCCCATCCACAAGCAAGTGTCCCATAAGTCGGACACCGGTTGCTGGGTGAAAGGGAGGGTATGCATATACCCGGGCGGCCCGTATTCCGGGGTGATTGGCGTTGATGCCGCGCCTTGTTCTTCCCGCACTGCAAGTATGCTTCTCCACCACGATTCATGCCTCTGTAATTCCACTCCATATTCCGGCGCGGCAGGATGGGGAACTTGCGGCCCTTGCGCATAGCCGACGCGCGCGTGGATGTGAATCGTGCGTTCAAAAGCGATTTGCAGCGCATCCGCTTGATCTTCAAGCAGCGATTCGCAGACGCAGCACCAATGGCTGAAATCTGCCGTGATGCGCAGATCTGGCAGCTCTTGCAGCAGCTTAGCTGTGTTCCATGGCGTATACATGGCGCGGCGGCGATGGGTCTCATGTCCGACGCGTATGCCGGCCGCTTGCTCTGCGCGAAGTGCCGAACGGAAGAAACGAACTTGTTCTTCATAGGACATGCAATCGCGAGCACTATGGGATATCACGAGCAGCGGGTCGAAAGCCGCAGCCTGCTCAGCGCCTGCAGCGAATGTATCTTCATGCGCGCTGACTGTCGTGCCGCTAGAGCCGATTAGCGCAATAAACTTCAATTGATGCTTTTGCAGCAGCTCTATAAATTCGTTCTTATGTTCGGGAGGAGGCAAGGTTGCTTCCACGCCGTCATAGCCTGCGGCCGCAATCTGCTCAATACTTGTCTGGTAAGGCAAATGCTCCATACCCCACAGTGATTTAAACAATTGTATGGTCATTGATTCAGTGCTCCTCTATGCGCATTCACCCGCGTTAATAGCTTCATAGTAGCATCAGGCAGCGCGGTAGACCATTTCGAATCGTCCTGAATGTTTATATAAATGTAGACTACAATTATGCAACAAATCCATACCGTTATGAATGGTTGAACCTGTGTAACCGATGCTATGATTGCCTTGTCACGGGACGCCAACCAAGCATTGGAGGAATCGGTTCATGAAGATCAAGATGGGGAACGAAGAGCTGGAGATGGGCAGCAAGTATTTGACGGAGCTTCGCAGCGCGAATGAGCTGCTTCATGATGTAGAAGCAATGAGACACCTATTGGAAGAGGACGGCTATTTGCTTATTCGCGGCTTCCATAATCGTGAGGATGTCATGAAGGCGCGCAGCGGGATGTTGCAGAAGCTTCATCATATGGGCAAGCTTGATCCTGGCTTCCCGATCGAAGAAGGCGTCATCGCTGAAGGGGCCAGAGGAGCGATGTTCGGAGGAGCGGCGAATACGGAAGATGAGCTGATGTCCGCTTATTATGAGCTTGTGAACAGCGAGAAAGTGATGAGCTTCTTCGATCGTCTGCTTGGCGGAGAAGCGATGACCTATGATTTCAAATGGCCGCGTGCAGTTGGCAACGGCGAATTCACCGGTGCACATTACGACATCGTATATATGGGGCGCGGAACGAAACAGGTGTATACGATGTGGACACCGCTCGGCGATGTTCCCTATGAACAGGGACCGCTCGCGATCTGCCTGGGATCCCAGCATTTTGAGAAAATGAAATCGACCTACGGTCAAATGGATGTCGACCGCGACAATATTGAGCTGGGCTGGATTTCGAAAGACCCGCTTGAATGCGTGGAGAAGTTCGGCGGACAATGGGCAACGACGCCTTTTGAAGCAGGCGACATCATTATTTTTGGCATGTTCCTCATGCATGGCTCGGTTAATAATACAACGAACAAGTTCCGTCTAAGCTCCGATACGCGTTATCAGCTTCGTTCGGAAGCCGTTGATGAGCGCTGGGTAGGCAGCAAGCCCAAAGGTCATTATGCGTGGGGCAAAGAGAAGCCGAAGTCGATGGAAGAAGCAAGGAAAGAATGGTCGATCTAATAGGTTCACAACCAACCAACGAACCGGCGTCGGAGACTCCCTCCCAGCGACGGTTTTTTCTATTCAGGGTGCAAAGAAGGAACTAGGCCGCAAACAAGCGAATGGAAAAGGTAGGAAAGCCAATCGTTCTAAGTAATGAATTGAACTAGAGGAGATGTGTCCGATTATGGCAATGCCAATTCCATCACCGCGAGTGGCGAAGTTCGAGAAGCAGGCTTTTGGTATGTTTATTCACTGGGGGCTCTACTCCCAGCTGGGGCAAGGGGAATGGGTGCAGCACTTGAAGAACATTCCGATGGATGAGTACGCCGCATTGAAGGATACGTTCACTGCTGCCGATTTCGATGCGCGGCAGATTGCGAGAACTGCCAAGCGAGCGGGCATGAATTATATCGTGCTAACAACAAGACATCATGACGGATTCTCGCTTTATGATACGCGAGGTTTATCGGATCATGATGCACCGCACAGCGCGGCCAAAAGGGATTTAATCGCAGAATTTGTTCAGGGCTGCAGGGAAGAGGGCATTACGCCGTTCTTCTACCATACCACCTTGGACTGGTACCAGCCGAGCTTTCAAGATGACTTTGACAGCTATCTGGAATATCTGCGTGCATCGGTCGAGGTATTGTGTACGCATTACGGACCGATCGGAGGCTTCTGGTTTGACGGGAATTGGAGCAAGCCGGATGCAGATTGGAAGCTCGATGAATTGTACGGAACGATTCGTAGATTGCAGCCAGAAGCTATGATTATTAACAATACGGGACTAGATCTTCGCGGTGAAATCGGACATCCGGAAGTGGATAGCGTGACGTTTGAACAAGGGCGTCCGGAGCCGATGAAGCGAGAAGGCATGAGCAAGTACATCTCCGCGGAAATGTGCCAAACGATTAATGGTCACTGGGGCTTCGGGCGTAACGATTACTCGAATAAGTCAACGGGCGAGCTGATCGCCAATCTCCTTGCCTGCCGTAAAGTTGGAGCGAACTATTTGCTTAACGTGGGTCCTCTGGCTGGCGGTGCCATATCGAAGCTTCAAGAAGCAACGCTTGAGGTTATCGGGGATTGGATACGTCTACACGGCAATCTTATCTATGAAGGAAAACCGAGCCCAGTTAAAGGGCAAGGAAATAACTTTGCGCTAGAAACGGGTGACGGTAACGGAAACACCTATCTGTTTGTACATGATTTGACGATTGACGGGCATGCGAATGTAACGACAGCCGTGGGAGGAAGCGGGCCTAGAGTATTTACGAACGTAACGAAGCAAGTTTCTAGCGTACGCTGGTTCGATAACGATGAGGAGCTTTCGTTCACTCACGATGCGGAATCAGGATTGTTATGTTTCCATGCGACAGGTTATCCGTATGGAGATAACCTAGTTGCGCGGGTAGCTGTTATTTCATAACTGTCATAAAAGCAGCTCTAAAAAAGCCGTCTTCCGGTAGATGTATTCCGGTTGGCGGCTTTGTTTTTTATTAACAATGCGACGTAACTCCCAAGATATGGTTTTGGTGTTCAGGAAATACTGCTTCGTGATATATTGAAGGAAAAGTTTCTCAAAATCTATCAAAGACACCAACGCCCGAGGAGTGCATCGCAGCATGAAAGTCATGAAGGTCTCTTACTTTCGTTCCCTTCCTTTTCGTATTTCCCTGTTAGCCGGAATTTGTTGTTTATGTCTATGCTTCGTCTTGACCTACGTTTCCTACCAGCATCAGACGAGTCAAGTCTATGATGAGTTGAATGCGGTGGAAGGCATGTTCCATTCCCCGCTCATGCTTCAAATCGACGAAATTGAGAAGTCGAAAGTGGAATCGAAGAAGTATGCGGAATCGTTTAGAAGCGACCCCGAGGTGGCAGAGGTACAGGCGGAGATGGATCGTGCAGCATCCTCCGATCTCGTCGAGAATGCCTATTTGTTCTATCCCGATTGGATGACGCAGGATGGCAAGCCCGCACTGCTCAATTTATTGTCCAATTCCGAGCTTTATGTAGACGGAGAACTTCCTGCGACGGTTTATGTCCCTCAACCCGAGCTCTATGATGCGCTCAAAGAAGCTGAAGTTTCCAATTACAGCGTTACGGCGCCATACACGGATGATTACGGTACATGGATTAGCGCGATCAGCGCGATTCGAGACAAGGATGGCAAGCTCGTCGCTTTCGCCGGACTGGACTTCAATTATAAGCTCATTCAATCGATCTTACATAAACGGTTGATGGAGAGTGTTACGGCGGGTATTATCGCAGGCGTCATCTTTATGATTCTGCTCTCCGTCACGGTTAGATACAACCTTCGCGGAATCAACCGACTGAGCACCATTGCCCAGAATGCGGCAAATGGCGACTTGTCCGGTCAAATTACAATCAAGAGCCGCAACGAGATTGGCCTTCTTGGCAATCACTTCAATGCAATGATCGGCAATCTCCGATCGCTTATCGAGCATATCGCGGATTCCTCGCGGCAAGTATCCGGGGCATCGGAGAGATTGTTAAGCGGAGCAGCCGAGACGGTACAAGCTACGCAGGCGATCTCCGGTTCGATCGAACAGCTATCCTCCCGTTCCGAGGAACAGCTAGTCGGGGCGCAAGAGAACAGCCGAGCGATGTACGAAATTTCGAGCGGCATTCAGCGCATTGCGGAATCTGCGGGCGAATCCTCGAGAGGCTCCGAGGAAGCGATGCAATTGACTTCTGAGGGCAATCAGCATATGCAGCAGAATCTTGACCAAATGACGCAAGCGCTGAGCGAAATCCGCCAAGGCGTGCAGGCGATGACCAGCCTGAAAGCATTGTCGGAAGAGATCGGCAATATTACGATGATGATCGCGGAAGTGACGAACCGAACGAACCTGCTTGCGCTTAACGCTTCTATAGAAGCTTCCCGCGCAGGCGAGCATGGCCGCGGCTTTGCGGTCGTATCGCGCGAGATTCGGACGCTTGCCGAGCAGTCCAAGCAATCGTCGGAGCAGATCGCCGACTTGATCGGCCGTGTGCAGCAGGAGACGCAAACGGCATTCGTCGCGATGGATCGCGGCATGGTGGAAGTCGAGGCTATTGAAGCAGTCGTGCAGAAGGCGGATCATGCCTTCCGCCAGCTATCTGTCACGGTGCAGATGGTAGCCTCGCAAATGGTCGATGTCTCTGCCGTTTCCGAAGAGATGTCGGCAGGCTCCGAGGAAGTGTCGGCATCGATTAGCGAGATGGCCGAGCAATCCCGCATGACATCCGAAATGACGAAGAACATCTCCGCCGCTTCCGAGCGTCAGCTCGCTACAATGTCCGAAGTCACGGAGACGGCAACCCGCCTGAACGGGATGTCAGGCGAGCTTCAGCAAGCAGTCGAGAAATTCAAGCTGTAATGACGCTATAAATAAAGATGCAGATAAAGATAAAGTGCCTGGAGCCTTAACCTTTAGAGGATGGGGCTCAAGAGTGTAGAGAAACCCCAGTTTATTCAAAACGGTGGGTTTCTCTTTTTGTTTACCTTTCACATTCAGGGTTCCAGAGAGGCTCTCACACTGGGAAGCAGCCAATATCGGCACCGTAGTGAAGCTGAGAGTTCAAAAATCGAACTCTCAGAAAGGAAAACAGCCGATTGCTGCGCTGAGAGTTCAAAAATTGAACTCTCAGACTGGGAAACAGCCGATTGCTGCACTGAGAGTTCAAAAATCGAACTCTCAGAAAGGAAAACAGCCGATTGCTGCACTGAGAGTTCAAAAATCGAACTCTCACACTGGGAAGCAGCCAATATCGGCACCATACCTGGAGCAAGAGCCTTATCCGGTACCGGATAAGGCTCTTTTTCCTTACAACAGGGTATAAAATCGTCCGAAATTACGTGCTGAACTACACTTTCCTACGGATTCCCCCGTAACTTTACATTTTTCGGATTATTTGCGCTATAGTTATTGCGATGGACTGCAAGGGGGGCATCATGAACATTAAGGGCAGGGTTAGAGACTCGGTGGCAAGACTATGGCCGAAGACATTAAAGAATAGATTATTCATTATCCTAGGCTTCAACGTCCTGATTCCACTTGTGATGGTCATCTTAATTTCCTACAAAAGCGTCTACCCGCTGCTCGATCAGCGTATTCGGGACGGTATCCAGAACAACCTCAATATGTATCAGATGACGCTGGAGAATACGCTCGCCAGCATTAACAACGTGTCTCAGGCGCTTGCCTACGACGGCCGGATCGGCAAGAAGCTTAGCCAGTTCCTTACGGAAAAGGATCTATATACGAAATCGCAAATCAACAACGATATCCAGCAGGATTTAAGCATCATATCGAGCACGAATCCGACACTCGGGCTCTTCTTTTACTATTTTGAAGATAAGAATAAGCTCCTGTACCAGAACTATAATGTGAGACCGGGCTTCTCTCTGGATAGGCTTCCGCGACTGGTTGAACTGAATGGGATTACGTATTACGGACCGCATTTAACGAACAGGCAGTACAGCGACGTTAAAGTGCTATCCGTGGCGCGGAAGATTGTCATGCCAGATCAGAACAACGTCTACGTGTATCTCGAGACAGGCTACAAGCTATGGGACAAAATCAATCAAACCGGCCATGAAGACAGCATGGACCAATATCGCCTTATAGTCGATCAGGAGAATAAGGTTACATTCAGCGAGAATACGGCGGATTTTCCGATTGGTTCGACCCTTCATGATCATCCGGCAGGCAAGCTCAAGGAAGCCGGCGGTTATTATGTATTTGAGACAGCCAGCAATCAAGGCTGGAAAGCGATCTATCTCATCTCGAAGGCGGCCTATCACAAAGAAGTCATCCGCTGGATTGAACAGCTGGTCGTCATACTAATCATCTCGATTCTACTCTGCTCCTTATTCACATGGGCGATTTGGCGAATGGTTTATGTGCCTCTGAGGAAGGTCAACCGGGATATGCGACTTGTTGAGAATAGTGATTTTGACACGCCATTGTCTCAATTCGCGATAGTTGAATTTGATGTCATGATGCGGCATTTTGATACGATGCGCGAGCGGGTGAAGGAACTGCTCGAAGAGAACACGTTGAAGGAAAAGCGCAGGGCTGACTTTGAAGTGGAGAAGCTGCTGTATCAAATCAACCCGCATTTCATTCATAATACGCTCGATACGATCCAATGGCTGGCCCGCTTGAAGGGGCAAGAAGATATCGATACGGTCGCGACCTCGCTGAATAAATTGCTCTATTACAACCTTGGCAAGAAGGGACCGCAATCGACAATTGAGGAAGAGCTGGAAGCGCTGAAGGATTATTTGACCTTGCAGAAGATTCGTTATGATTTCGAATTCAGCGTCACGATTAGGGTCGAAGAGGAGCTGGAGAGCTGTCTTGTGCCTCGGTTTATTTTGCAGCCGCTGGTGGAAAACTCCCTCTATCATGGAAATTTTGACAAGGATGGATTAATTGAAGTTACGGTGGAGCCGGACGGTGGCTCTTATATGATCATTCGCATACGCGATAACGGGCGCGGCATGACGCCAGAAACGATTGCACGGCTGCTTGAGAAGCAATCGGAAGAACAGAACCGGATTGGCCTTGGAATCGGGGTCTATTATGTGAAACGGGTATTTGATTCGCAATATGACGGACAAGCCTCATTCGACATGACAAGCGCTATAGGGGAAGGAACGTGCATTACGCTCCGGCTGCCTAGAATGCATGCAACTGCAAAGAAGAAAGGTGAAGGCTTATGATGCGCGTGCTTATCGTTGATGATGACCGTTTGGCGCGGACAGGCTTAATGAGCCTGCTGCCCTGGAATCAGTTCGGATTACAGGTGGCGGGGGAAGCGAGCAACGGGGAGAAGGCGCTTGAATTTCTGCAGGAGAACGAGGTTGATCTGCTCATTACGGATCTCGCGATGCCGGTCTTATCCGGAATCGATCTCATGCGGCAGGTGCGCGAGCTCTATCCGAACATGTTCATTGTGGTGCTGTCCTATCATCAGGATTTCGAATTGGTTCAGGAAGCGCTCCGTCTCGGGGCGATTGATTATATTGCGAAGATTCAACTAGAGAAGGTCAAGCTGGAAGAGGTGCTGGAGCGGATTACGAAGCGGATTCAGTTTGAATTGAAGCAGCGCGCCAACCATCCAGCCGAACAAGGCGGCCAGAAGCAGCAGTCGGCATCGCATGAAGAACAGGCATGGATCATGGCGGCGATGCTGCCGTTAGATTGGCTAAGAGATTCTAGCAAGCATGCCAAGCTGAAGGAATATATGAGCCGGAACAAGCTGAAGCTCGAAGCTGTGCAAGAAGCTAGAGAGAAGCTGCTCGATAAGCTGAAGCCGATCCTTCCGGAAGAGAAGAAGACAGCGTCAGCTTCCATTCATACGCTCGAAGAATGGCATGCAGATATGGAGTCATTGCGCGCATGGTTCCAGGAGGAGCAGAAGCTGTCGCAGTACTCGATAGAGATGATCGAGGCGATCCTTCGGGCGGCCCATTATATTCGGGAGCATCTGAGCGAGGATCTGCATCTGGATCAAGTTGCGCGCGAGGTCGGCGTGAGCCGGAGCTATTTCAGCGAATGCTTCAAGGATATCATCGGGATATCCTTCCAGAACTTCTTGCGCAACGCCCGGCTTGAATTTGCAATGAAGCTGCTCGAAGAGACGACGCTGCCAATTTACGCGATTTCGCAGAAGGCGGGCTATCCGAACGAGAAGTACTTCAGTAAAGTATTTCGTTCTTTATTTCACCTGCTGCCGAGCGAATATCGGGCCAAAGGTGTAAAATCGTCCGATTTGATGAAGGCTGTCTACCGGCTGCCCTAAAATATCGAATCGAATAGCTACCTGCAAAGGACCGTTTGTGCTCTCGCAGATGGTCCTTTTTGCTATACGATAGTGCAAGAAAGCCAAACCTACATATAGGGGGATTAAGATGAACTTGCGGTTACGAAGTACAGCAATCATGTTGACGGCTTGTTTGGCATTAGCGACAGGGTGTTCGTCGAATAACGGCGGCTCAAGCAACAATGGGCAGAATGCGGCAGCGAACTCGGGTTCGAACGCTGCGAACACGGCGAACACAGCCAATGCAGGGAATACGGCTGCGGAGCCTGCCGATCCATTCGGCAAATACACAGAGCCGGTAACGATCAATATCGGCAAATCCATTGACCCGACTTCAGAGAAAACGCTGCCGGCAGGCGATACGGTGGAGAACAATCAATACACTCGTTATACCGAAGAGAAATTGAACATTAAATTTAATCATCTGTGGCAGGCACAAGGCGATGCCTATACGCAGAAGCAGAAGCTGTCGATCGCAAGCAACGACATTCCGGATGCGATGATCGTAAACTATGCGGACCTCGTGAAATTGGTCGAAGCGGGCCAATTAGAGGATATGTCTGAGGTTTACAAGAACTATGCTTCCCCGCAAATCAAGGAAATGTACGAATCCGCCAATGAAATCGGTTTGAAGCAGGCGACCTTCGATGGCAAGCTGATGGCGATTCCGAACTCGCAAACGCTGGCAGACTCGATCTACATGCTGTGGATCCGCCAGGATTGGCTGGATAAGCTCGGTCTGCAGCCGCCGAAGACGGTGGATGAACTAGCAGCGGTCGCGAAAGCATTCATCGATAAAGACGTCAGCGGCAAGGGAACAGTCGGTATCACAGGAGACAAAGCATTGTTCGAAATGGACAACTCCGTCGGCGGCTTGGATCCGATCTTCGCGGCATTCAAGTCCTACCCGCTTAACTGGGTGAAGGATAACTCGGGTAATGTCATGTTCGGCGGTATTACGCCGGAGACGAAGGAAGCGCTGGGCAAGCTTCGCGAGCTGTATACGCAAGGCTTGATTGACAAGGAATTCGCGCTTCACACGGATCCGCTGGAGCTTGTAAGAGGCGGGAAGTCGGGGATCTTCTTCGGTCCATGGTGGATGGGCTACGACCCGCTGCCGGATACGATGAAGAATGATCCGAAAGCAAATTGGAAGCCTTATCTGGTGCCTCTGGATTCCGCAGGCACGTTCAATACGCATGTGCAATCGCCGACAAGCGCTTACTTCGTTATGAAGAAAGGCTTTAAGCATCCAGAAGCACTCATGAAATATATTAACGTCCAAGTCGCAGCGGAAACGTATGCGGATCCGGATTCTTCGAAGCTTGATCCGGGTGTTGGCTTGCAGAACTGGCCGATGCGCAGCGTGACGACCTATGCAGATAACGTAGAACGCAACTCGAAGGCGCTCAATGATGTACTGGGCGGCTCGGCGGACGTATCGACACTGAACAGCAACCAGAAACCTCTATATGAAGATTGGCTGAAAACGAAAGACGCTCCTGCAACTGACTTCGGCGCGTGGGGCCCTGCATTCTCCTACATTGTTTCCGGTCAGGAATTGTTCAAGCCGATGAACAAAGTATTCAGCTTGTTCTATGGTCAAACCAAATCCATGGAAACCAAGTGGGCGAACCTGCTCAAGCTGCAAAATGAGACGTACACCAAAATTATCATGGGCAGCGCCGACCTAAGCGCCTTCGACGACTTCGTCAAGAACTTCAAGGCACAAGGCGGAGACGAGATTACGAAGGAAGTTACAGAAGCGCTCAAGGGATAGGAAGAATGAGCTGACGATTAGCGCCGGGGGCTTAGCTCCTGGCGCTTATTGTTCGAGATGAAGGAGTGGGAAAGAAAAGATGAAGAACCGGACATTCATTATGAATTATTACCTGATGCTAATTCCCGGATTCATACTGCTGATTATGTTCTCGTTCGTTCCGCTGTTCGGAGTTGCAATCGCTTTCGAGAACTTCAACGCCGGTCTTGGCATTTGGCGCTCGGAATGGGTCGGACTCGATAACTTCAAGTATATGTTCCAGCTGTCCGACAGCCGCGTTATTTTTATGAATACGATTTACTTGGCCGTTATGAAGATTATCGCGAACCTCATTGTCCCGCTCGTGTTCGCCCTATTGCTGAATGAAGTGCGGAAGATGGCCTTTAAGCGTTTTGTACAGACGGTCGTTTATTTGCCGCACTTCCTGTCTTGGGTTATTCTCGCGGGCATCGTAACGGATATGTTCTCGTATCACGGAATTGTGAATCAACTTTTCGGCGCTTTCGGGTTTGAGCCTGTCCTGTTTCTAGCCAACAATACGTGGTTTCCCGGCATTCTCGTCGGAAGCGACGTATGGAAGGAATTCGGCTTTAATACCATTATTTATTTAGCGGCGCTGACCGGCATCAATCCCTCCCTCTATGAGGCAGCGGCGATCGATGGGGCTGGCAGAGCCAAACAGCTATGGCATGTAACGCTGCCCGGCATCAGGCCGACGATTGTGCTGCTTGCAACGCTCAGCCTCGGCAATGTCCTGAATGCGGGCTTCGATCAAATATATAACATGTACAATCCGCTCGTGTACTCGTCCTCCGACATTATTGATACGTACGTGTACCGCGTCGGCCTCTTGAATGTTCAGTACGGATTGGCGACAGCGGTCGGCTTGCTCAAATCGGTCGTCAGCTTGCTGTTGATCGGGGTTTCTTATGCGTTAGCGTCCAAATTCGCGAATTACCGTATTTTCTAGTAGAGGAAGTGATTGTAAAATGGTGAAGACACGCTCATTCGGCTCCTTATCAGCAGATATGATGATTTATTTGATCTTAGGCATCGTCATGATCTCCACGCTCTATCCCCTATGGTATACAGTTGCGGTATCCTTCAGCGACAGCAGCGCCGCGGCGGGGGGACTCGTCAAATGGCATCCCGTCCACTTTAACTTGGCGGCTTACCATGAAATCATGAGCGACCGCAAGTTCTTCAAGGCATTCTTGGTGTCGATCGAACGGGTTGTTCTCGGGACGTCGATTAGCTTTGTCATTACTTTATTGATGGCCTATCCGCTTTCCAAAGAGAATTCATTCTTTCCGGGACGCAATATCATCATGTGGTTTCTTGTCGCGATGATGCTGTTTAACAGCGGGCTCATCCCATGGTATATGACGATCAAATCGTATGGCATGCTTGATTCCATCTGGGCGCTGGTACTGCCTTACTCGGTGCCGGTCTTCAACATTATCCTCGTCATCAACTATTACAGAGGACTGCCGAAGGAACTGGACGAAGCGGGAATGGTCGACGGGGCAGGGCCTTGGTACTTGCTTCTCAAGATTTATTTGCCACTGTCGGTTCCGGTTATGGCTACAGTAACGCTCTTCAGCATCGTGTTCCACTGGAACTCCTTCTTCGACGGTCTGATTCTCATGAATAAGCCGGATCATTATCCGCTGCAATCGTACGTGCAGCAGCTCGTCATTAACATCAACACGGCGGAGCTCACCACCGATCAACTGCAGAGTCTGTCACAGCTATCGAACAAAACATTGAATGCGGCGAAGATCGTCGTGACGATGGTGCCTGTACTGATCATTTATCCATTCTTGCAGCGGTACTTCGTACATGGCATCACGTTAGGTTCTGTAAAGGAATAGCAATTCTTCGCTCGTGATAAAAGGAGAGAGATGCATATGGCAAGCTTCGTATACCAGGGAGAGAAAACGAAGGAAATCGTGTTTCCGCTCGGCGGAATCGGGAGCGGCAGCATTGGCCTTGCCGGCAACGGGCGGCTCGTAGACTGGGAGATCTTCAATCGGCCGAACAAGCGGAGCGTGAACAGCTTCAGCCATTTTGCCGTCAAGGCGGAAGCAGACGGGCGGCTGCTCGATGCACGGGTGCTGAATGGAGATTTACTTCCATCCTACATGGGGGAGCGGCATATCGTTCCCCATAGCGGCTACGGGTTCGGGCCGGAATCGACGACCATGGCAGGCGTACCGCATTTCCGCGACTGCACGTTTACGGGGGAGTTTCCGCTGGCACAGCTCGATTTTGCGGATGAACGGTTTCCCGGCTCGGCTTCTATGCTTGCGTTCAATCCGTTTATCCCGATTAATGATGCGGATTCGAGTATTCCGGGCGCTTTCTTCGAAATCAAGCTTACGAATACGACAGACCAGCTGATCACCTACACCGTTAACGCTTCAGTGGGTAACCCGCATACGAGCCAGGTCAGGTGGAATCGCTACAAGCACGATAGCGGGAGCGGCCATCATCACATTCAGATGGGTACGGATGAATACGGTCCAGACAGTCCGAAGCGCGGCGATATCAGCATCTCGACGGATGCGGCGGATGTTAGCTATCAGGAATATTGGTATCGAGGCACTTGGTGCGATAACCTCGAGATGTTCTGGCGGGATTTCACGGAAACGTCGAAGTTTAACAATCGGACGTATGTGGATAAGGCGTTTAAAGGCTCCGACGTATGCTCGCTTGCTACCCATGTGGTTATCGAGCCAGGAGAGACGAAGTCGGTACGCTTCGTCATCACTTGGAATTACCCGAACTGCTTCAACTACTGGAGCACGGAGGTTTACGGCGCGAAGGAAGATCCGTACTATCATCCCGAGCATCCGACCGTATGGCGCAATTATTATGCTTCTTTGTTCGAGGATTCGGTGATAAGCGGCGGCTACTCGCTGCAGCACTGGGATCGGCTGTACGGAGATACGCTAAAGTTCAAGGATGCGCTCTTCTCCTCTACCATTCCGGTGGAAGCCATCGATGCGATATCGGCGAACATATCAACTTTGAAAACAGCGACCTGCTTGCGCCTTGCCGACGGCTCCTTCTATGGGTTCGAGGGGACGATCGAGCATTCGGGCTGCTGCGAAGGTTCATGCACGCATGTTTGGAACTATGCCTATGCGCTGCCTTTCCTGTTCCCGAAGCTGGAGCGCTCCATGCGGGACTTGGATTACAAGTACAACATGCGCGAAGACGGCCGGATGTCGTTCCGCCTCATGCTGCCGCTCGGTAAGCCGAATTCGATGTTTGCTTGCGCGGATGGACAGTTCGGCGGCGTCGTCAAAGCATACCGGGACTGGAAAATATCAGGAGATACGGAATGGCTGCGCTCCAACTGGCCGTCCATACAGAAGTCGATCGAGTACGCGTGGGCTGAGACGAATGAGCACAAATGGGACCTCAACAAGGATGGTGTGCTTGAAGGCCGTCAGCATCATACGCTTGACCTTGAGCTGTTCGGGCCGAATGCTTGGCTGAACGGGTTCTATCTCGCAGCGCTCAAGGCAGGAGCGGTGATGGCGCGTCACCTTGGCGATTATAAGAAGGCAGTGGAATATGCCGGCTTGTTCGAGCAAGGGAAGAAATGGACGGATGAGCATCTGTTCAACGGAGAGTATTACATCCAGCAGATCGATCTGACCGACAGGTCGATGGTCGAAGGCTACGAGGATCGGGTCGCCGACTATTATTGGAATGATGAGTCGGGCGAGCTCAAATATCAAATCGGGGACGGCTGCGGCGTCGACCAGGTTATCGCGCAGTGGCATGCGAACCTGAGTGGTCTAGGCGAAATCTTCGATCCGGGGCAGACGAAGCGGGCGCTGCAATCCATCTATACGTATAACTACCGGGTCGTCGGCGATTACTTCAATGCATGGCGGCTGTTCAGCTTGAATGACGAAGCGGGGGTTATTATCTGCTCCTGGCCGAAGGCGGAGTCGATGCCGCGAATTCCGCTGACGTACAACCAGGAGACGATGAACGGCTTCGAATATCAATCCGCGATTCATATGATTCAAGAAGGCATGGTGCAGGAAGGAATGGAGATCGTCCGTGCAATCCGTGCCCGCTACGACGGCGAGCGGCGGAATCCGTGGAACGAATTCGAATGCGGTAGCCATTACGCGCGTTCGATGGCGAGCTATGCGCTGCTGCCGGCTTTCAGCGGCTTCGAGTACGACATGGTAGACGGAATGATCGGATTTAATCCGATTCAAACGGATGAGAGCGGACGGTTTACGGCATTCTGGTCGCTCGATTCGGGTTGGGGAACTGTCGAGATAACGCAAGAGAGCGTTCAATTGCATGTGTTGTACGGCGAGCTGTCTATCCGCACGCTCCGCTTGCCTTTCTTAGGACAGGGCTCCGTGTCAGATGCTAGATTCGCAGGCAGTTCTATTCCGGTCAAGCAGGATGCGAACGGGAATTGCACGTTCGCTGCACCTATCGCGCTGACTCCTGAGGCTTCGTTAACGATTCTAGTATCCAGCAAGATCTGATGTATGAACTATAAGAGTTTCACGAGGGGCATTCATGGATAATTTATTTCAGCTTCCCACGATGTATAGCGCGATCCGCATACCTGGAATGGAATATGCGAGGAGGCCCGCCGGCTGGTCGTTTCCGAGCCACCGGCATCCGTATTTCGAATTTCTATGCTGTGTGGAAGGGGAAATTCGGCAGTGGGTCAACGGGCAGCTCTATGTGCTGACGCCGGGCGATATGATTCTGATCGGCTCTGATATGCATCACAGGACGGAGATCGGCCAGGATTGCCTGTTCTTCGATTTTCATTTTGATGTGGAGCAGTCTGATATTCATTCCATTGTGCAATCTGCCGCCAATCCGCTACTGCGATACACCGATAACGAAGCGCTGTTTGGTCGTATCGAACAGTTTCTAGGCGAGTTCGGCGAGGATCTGCATCTGATGGGTCGGCAGAGCGTTTCGGCTTCGGGCGGCAAACAGGAGCAGCGACAAGAGGCATACTTGCAGCAGATCGAGCGCTCCATTCGCACGCTCAGCATTCATTCCCGCCTGCTTGAGATTATTGGACAGCTCGCGAAGCGTCTGCTGCAGATGAGCGTCAGTCTATCGGATGTGCAGGTTACGCCTTCGCAGATTCGACTTGCTCGCGAAGCCTCCTGCTATATCGAAGAGCATCTGCTTGATGACATCCGCGTGCATGATGTGGCGAAGCGGCTGAATGTTCACCGCACGCATCTGCATCACTGCTTCAAGAGCGTATATGGAGTTTCGCCAAGCATGTACATTACCAGCTCGCGAATACGCGAAGCGAAGAACCTGCTGCTTACGCGGGATTGGAGCATGGAGGAGATCGGCTTGCACCTGCGCTTCTCCTCCTCCGCTCACTTTAGCCGTGCCTTCCGCTCGGCGGTTGGCATGCCGCCGATTCGGTTCCGGCAGCGCGCGCGGGCGCAATAGCTGCTATTGGCAGAGAACCGTAAAGATCCAAGATGGGCAGGCTAGCTCTGCGCCATCTTGGATCTTTTTGCGTCGATCGCTGCCTTCGGCGGGAAATTGGCTAGAGTGCCGGAAGAGAAGATAGAGAGTGCCGTGGGTGCCTACATTGGTGGGAAATCGGCTGGAGTGCCGAAAGAGAGTATCGGAGGGATCTACATTGGCGGGAAAGTGGCTGGAGTTCCGAAAGAGAGTATCGTAGGTATCTACATTGGCGGGAAATCGGCTAGAGAGCTGAAAGAGAGTACCGTAGGTATCTACATTGGCGGGAAAGTGGCTAAAAGGCCGAAAGAGAGTACCGTGGGTATCTACATTGGCGGGAAATCGGCTAGAGTGCCGGAAGAGAGTATCGTAGGTACCTACATTGGCGGGAAAGTGGCTAGAAGGCCGAAAGAGAGTACCGCAGGTATCTACATTGGCGGGAAAGTGGCTAGAAGGCCGAAAGAGAGTACCGCAGGTATCTACATTGGCGGGAAAGTGGCTAGAAGGCCGAAAGAGAGTACTGTAGGTATCTACATTGGCGGGAATGTGGCTAGAGAGCCGAAAGAGAGTACCGTAGGTATCTACATAGGCGGGAAATCGGCTGGATTGCCGAAAGAGAGTACCGTGGGGATGTATCACTGGGTGATACACGTTACTGGAAAATGGAGCGTAATTCTTAAAGTGTGAGCTCTGGGGATACACATTGCTGGAAAATGGGTTGGAATGCTTAAAGTGTGACCCGTAGGGATACACATTGGTGGAAAATGGAGCGGAATGCTGAAAGTGTGACCCGTAAGGATACACATTGGTGGAAAATGGAGCGGAATGCTTAAAGTGTGACCCGTAGGGATACTCATTGGTAGAAAATGGAGTGGAATACTGAAAGTGTGACTCGTAGGGATACACATTTCTGGAAAATGGGTTGGAATGCTTAAAGTGTATCCCGTAGGGATACACTTTGGTGGAAAATGGAGCGGAATGCTTAAAGTGTGACCTCTGGGGATACACATTGGTGGGAAATCCGCTCATTGGGTAGAAAGAAGCTGGTCTGGTGGACCATATCGGCGGAAATTCGCCGATATGGGAGCAAGAAGCTGGTCTGGTGGACTACATCAGCGGAAATTCGCTGATGTGGGAGCAAGAAGCTGGTCTAGTGGACTACATCGGCGGAAAATTCGCCGATATGGGAGCAAGAAGCTGGTCTAGTGGACTACATTGGCGGAATTTCGCCAAGATGGCACTAAGAAGCTGGTCGAGTGGATCACTTTGATGGAATCCCACATGATTGTAAACGCGAAAGGCTATCCCATAAGTCACGATGACTTGTGGGATAGCCCCTCTTCAACGTTTACCCGAGATCTGGCTGGTCCTGCAGCGTGACCTGCGGGGACTTCATGCCGTGAAGCTCGAAGATTACTATTTCATTCTCGCCTGCCCGGAGCAGCGGAGCGGGGACATACAGCGTAACCTGCGGCCCGATCTCCCAGTAGCGGCCAAGGTTAAAGCCGTTGATGAACACGACGCCTTTGGTCCAGCCGCTCATGTTCAGGAACGTGTCCGCTGGCTCATCAACTTGGAAGCTGCCTCGATAGAAAGTCGGCTCAGCCTGCTCGGATAGTGCGGATGCTTCGGCAGGGTCGGCTGCCGATTCCAACGGGGAGTAGACAATGCCCGACAAGTCATCGAGCGGCAGCGGGTACATCGTCCAATCGTAGAGAAATTGACGTTCGATCCGGACGCCTTCCGTGATGCCCTTCGGATCATACATTTTCCAGCCATAATTGATCCGTCCCATATTCTCCACGAGCAGGCTGAGGGCTGCGCCTTCCGCAGGCGTCTCGACGGCAATATCGCCATCTGCGATTTCAATCGTCAAGTCATGCTTGTTCCGTTCAATGACGCCTTGGTAGTTCCCGCCAAAATAGACAAGCGCGCGATCGCGCACCTCTTGCACCGTTACCTTGCTGAGCGGTCTTGGTCCGCTGACATGCGTGGTATAGAGGACGAACCCGTAATCCTGCCCCAGCTTCTCCATCGTCTCCGTATAAGCACGCTTCACCGGCTTCGATAGCGCTTCGAGCTGACTGAATAAGCTTGCCTGCTGTGTCAGCTGAATGGCTCCATATCCTTTTTTGGCAATAGGCTCTGGGAGAATCCCCTCAGGGATGTCCGCATACTTCGCGATGACATCGCGGATGGCTAAGTACTTGTCCGTAATATCGCCAGATTCGCTGAGCAGGGCGTTATAATCGTAGCTCGTGACGGTAGGTTCATAGGACGTAAAGAAGTTCGCGCCGTTATAGAAGCCGAAGTTAGTGCCGCCTTGGAACATATAGAAGTTAACCGATGCGCCGGATTTCAAGATCCGATCGAGCACATCCGCCACATCGTCATAGCCGCGGACATGATGCTCCTCGCCCCAGTGATCGAACCAGCCGTTCCAATATTCCATGCACATGAGCGGACCGTCAGGCTCATACTCGCTTAACTTGGCAAAAGCATTCTCCGGAGCCGAGCCGAAATTCGCCGTTGCGAGCGTTCCAACTAGCATGCCACCTTGGAGCATATGATCCACAGGGCCGTCCGATGTGAAGAGCAAGACATCGATGCCGCGTTTGATCATGCCTTCCCTTAGGTACTTCAGATAAGCTTTGTCGTTCCCGTAACTGCCATATTCGTTCTCCACCTGCATAGCGATAATCGGACCGCCGTTCGTATGCAGAAGCGGCACCAATAGAGGCATTAACACATCATAGTACGCATCTACGCGATCGAGGTAAGGCTGATAATGGCAGCGCAGCTTCATGCCGTCCTCCGCAAGCAGCCAAGAAGGCAGACCTCCGAATTCCCATTCTGCGCAAATATAAGGACTTGGGCGAACGATGACATGAAGGCCAATCTCGGCAGCAATTTCGATGAACCGAACGACGTCCGCGATGCCGGAGAAGTTGAACTGTCCTGGCTTCGGCTCGTGGATGTTCCATGCGAGATATGTTTCAACCGTATTGAAGCCGCAAGCCTTCAGCTTCAACAGACGGTCCTTCCAATATTCCGGAACGATGCGGAAGTAGTGGATCGCACCCGAAATAATTTGCTGCTTCTTCCCATTGAGTACAAAATCACGTCCGTCGATTGCGAAAGTTGTCACGTGAAGATCCCATCCTATCTCTGCTGTTTATTGTACTATCGTAGCACTATTGAACCTGTAGCTGCTTTTCTAATCGTCTTGTCTTTTTGCATAATTGTCAGCTGCTCATCGACATTTGACATGCGAAGTAGGGAACGCTAAAATAAATCCAACACGATACATCGTGTGCGATGTATCGCATGGAATGTATGTTGAAGGAAAGGAGAACGAACGTGGAACGAGCTGAGTTTCTTCGGGAATCGATTGACTACTTGCACCGGATCATGATGAAGAACCTGCAGAGGCACGCAGAGGAGCATGGGGTCACTGTGCCACAGACGCGTGTCATTGCTGAAGTGCTGATGCATCAGTCAATCAGTATCAAGCAGCTGACGCAGAACCTCCGAATGACGCAGAGCACCGTCTCGGACATTGTGGAACGGTTAACAGCAAGAGGCATTCTCATGAAGACGACGGACCCGAGCGACAAGCGAGCGGTGAAGATATCGCTGACGGATCCGGTTCTGAAAGAAATCAAGGACCGAACTCCGGAGCCTATGAACCAGTATGTAAGAGACGTCCTCAGTCTGCTTCCTCCAAACGAGCAAGCGACGGTTGAAGAAGGCTTTCGGCTATTCGTGACGGCGGTCAAAGAGAAAGCCAAGGCTGACGGATTCGAGAATGATCACTATTATGACATCTTGTTTTTACCAAAAGAAAACCCATCAGAGAATTAGAGCTGCGGCAGCATGGGATAAGAGGAGAAGTAACAGAAATGGCTAAGTACCTGTATAAGTTAGGAATGTGGGCAGCCAAAGGCAGCAAGAAGGTGCTGCTCGGCGCGCTTATTATCTTGATCGCACTCGGCGCAATCGGTTTGACACTGGGACCTTCCTTCAGCAATGAATTGACGATCCCAAATACGCCGGCAGATAAGGCAGCTAAGCTCATTAGCAAGGAGTTCTCCCAGCCGGGGCTCCAGGCAGCGAAGATTCAGGTTGTGTTTAAGGCTCCGGATGGCGAAACACTGGAGTCCGAGAAATGGCAGAAGGTTATTGCAGACACGATTACTGCAATGGGCAAAGAGGCAGATGTTGCGTCCGCTGCCACGCCAATGCAGCTCAAGAACTTGAATATGACGAAGCAGATCGGCTACGGAGAAGTGACGTTTAAAGTGTCAGCCTTGGACGTCTCGAGCGAGACGAAGGAAGCGATCGTTCATCAGCTGGATGCGGCAAGAAAAGCAGGCCTAACGGCAGAGGCGCGCGGTGATGTTGTCCTCACGGAAGGCGGGGAATTCCCGGTTGAAGTGATCGGGATTGTTGCAGCTTTCGTTATTTTGGCGATTACATTCGCTTCTTTCCTGGCCGCAGGTTTGCCGATAGTTTCGGCTCTTGTCGGTCTTGGCGTCGGCATGCTCGGCATTGTCATTGCATCGAGCTTCATTGAAGTTCAGAGCGTCTCGCTCTCGCTGGCAGCTATGCTTGGACTGGCTGTAGGTATTGATTACGCTTTGTTCATCATTTCCCGGTTCAGACAGCAGCTAGCCCAAGGTTACTCCGTGCAGGAGTCTGTTGCAATCGCGAACGGTACAGCCGGAAGCGCGGTACTCTTCGCAGGCGTAACCGTTGTTATCGGATTGCTCGGACTGTCTGTAGCGGGAATTCCGTTCCTGACCATGATGGGAATCGCCTCGGCGCTTTGCGTCATCACGACGGTTCTCGTATCTATCATTGTGCTGCCGGCTCTATTAGGCTGGATGGGCCACAAGCTTTCCCCGTCTAAAAGGAAATCAGCGAGTCGAGGCCAAGCTGCCCGCAAGAAGCAGTCGTCCAACAAGTGGGGGACATTCGTTACGAAACGTCCACTCCTCGTATCGCTGGTCAGTATTGCGCTGCTTGCAACGATCGCTGCGCCATTCTTCCATATTAATCTGGGCTTGCCGTCTGACGGAACGACGAAGTCGACAGCAACGACGGAGAGAAGAGCTTTTGACCTGTTGAATGAAGGCTATGGCGAAGGCTTCAACGCTTCCTTGATTATTGGAGCGCAGGTATCGAATCCGACGGAAGCGACTGCTGGGGCGATTGCTGGTATTCAGAAAGAAATCAGTGGACTAGCTGATGTCCAGACCATTACGCCTCCTTTTCCCGGACCATCGGGTAAATTGTATATCATGACTGTCATTCCGAAGTCAGGACCGGATGATACGAAGACGAAGGATCTCGTGAAGGCGATTCGAGACCTCTCGGGCAAGACGGAATCCGAGAATGGCATTGAGCTGCTCGTTACCGGCACGACGGCGATGAATATTGATATTGCCAACAAGCTGAACGATGCGTTGCCTGTATTCGCTGCACTTATTGTTATTCTTGCGTATGTGATTCTGGTGCTCGTATTCAGATCGATTCTGATTCCTTTGAAAGCCGTTCTAGGCTTCTTGTTATCGCTAGGAGCAACACTCGGATTCGTCGTCTTCGTTGTGCAGGATGGCCACCTGATTAATTTCTTCGGCTTCCCGGCATCGAGTCCGATTCTGGCGTTCCTGCCGGTTATCTTGATCGGTATTCTGTTCGGACTGGCGATGGATTACGAGATCTTCCTGGTGAGCAAGATGCGCGAGGTGTACGCACAAACTGGCGATGCGCGCAAAGCGATTCTGGATGGAATGCGCGACAGCGGCAAAGTCGTAACTGCGGCGGGACTCATTATGATCTCCGTATTTATCGGCTTCATGCTAGCCCCAGACGCGATCATCAAGTCGATGGGCCTCGCGCTTGCATTCGGCGTCTTGTTCGACGCCTTCATCGTACGGATGACGCTTGTTCCGGCGGTCATGAGCTTGATGGGCAAATCCGCATGGTACATGCCGAAGTGGCTCGATCGCATTCTGCCGAACATCGACATTGAAGGCGAGAGCATTATGCACGAGATGGAGAAGAAGAAGAGTGCTTAGAGTGCTGTAATAATGAAAAGCCCTGATCATCAAGTTACCTTGGGATCAGGGCTTTCTCTATTTGTAAAAAAGTAAGGAGAAAAACGCTCCCGCGAAGTTACGAATGACGTAGTAATGGACAGTTAGGACACTGTTTGCTGCATGGCTTCTGAAGAGCGCGCAAGCTGTGATTGGGTTCACCGGTAGCCGTCATATTCTCCTGATTCACCACATTCTCCTCAGTTCTTTCTTGCTCCGTTGCTTTCAAACACATTGCTTGCTCACTCCTCGTATCAAGTTATGAGCTCATTATAAATCGCATAAGGAAGCGAGTATTGTAGGATACAGTCTCGATTGTACAAAAGTAAGATAAAAAAAGGAAGACGCGGATCGCGATGCATGATGTGCATGGCGTTCCGTGTCTTCCTTCCGTTATTACCGACTCGCTTCCAGAGCCGGGCTGCGATCAAATTCTACTGCGCAGAATTGCCCCGTTACTGCAGATTCCTTCGCCTTCAGGCACAGCAGCGCGCTGCCAAGTCCGTCCTCTAGGGTCGACACCGATTGCTTCGTGGAGCCTTGCATCAGCTGGGCGAAGTTAGCCGCGAGCGCAGCGTCTCCCCCGAAGTGATTCTCGCCTGCGCCGACTCGGTACGTTTCCACGCGCGAGGTATGATGCATATAGACCGTGACGACACCCGTGTTGAAGTCAAACTCGATTGTTCCTTTGTACCCCATGAACCTCGCACCGCGAGCTCCGGCCTCGCCGCGAACGAAGAAGTTCTGCGAATACGAGACGTGCATGCCGCTCTCGTAACGGATTAAAGCGCTGCCGGAATCCTCGTTGCCCGTATCCTCGGCATAGGCGCAATACTGCCAGTGTGGCACTTTCGTCTGCAAGGTGCTGTCCGGGCATGTGCGATACTCTTCGCAGTCTACACATTTGAGCCCTGCCGGCTTATCGCCTTTGAAGATTTGTTTGGACGTCATCGCGCAGACGCTAACTGGCTTCATCCCAAGCACGTAATTGATGTAGTCGAAGTCATGCGTGGCTTTCTGAAGGAACAAGCCGCCCGTTTCGTTCTCGTCGCGGTACCAATTCTGGAAGTATACGCCGCCATAGGGGACGTTGTTCACCGCTTGAACATGCTCGATCGTGCCGATTTTGCCCGAATCCACAATCTCCTTAATCAGCTGAACGATTGACGTCACACGCAGCGGGAACGAGACGATGACCGGACTCGGATTCGCTTCATAGCACGCTTTAAGGCGGGCTAGATCTGTCATATTGGTTGAGACCGGCTTCTCCAGAAACAGAGGCAGCCCCGTTGGCAGTACCTTCACGGCTTGCTCCGTATGGTGGGAGCATCTTGTGCCGATCATAACGCCGTCCAGCTTCTCAGCATCCAGCATCTCTTCCGCCGTATTGTAGTAACGAACGTCTTCGCCTAGACCAAGACGCTCTCGATCCGCCTGAATCGCTTCGCTGCGCGGATCAACAATCGCCGCAATCCGGCAGCTCGGATCTTGCCGTAACGTATCTTTGGCGACGCCTTGAATGCGCCCGCCGAAGCCAATAATGCCAATATTCATGATCGTGCTGCCTCCTTCAAGTCTTTGATGGTATCAGTATAAAGCCGATCGACTTTCCGATTCTTTGTCCTGAAAGCCGTATTTTTTGTCATTCATGTCTGATAGAGAACATGTTAAGCTAGTCTCAATAAATTGTTATGATCCCGGAGGGGGAGCAATGGAACAATCGCAGACGGAGCTGGACGATTATTATCGCACGCGGCTTACGCAGACCATCGTGATTGAGCAGATGATTACGATGTACTATTTGGAATTTGGCCGCGATTACGTGTTCAGCGGTGAACGCCATAATTTCTGGGAGCTGCTGTACGTCGATCGCGGCGCAATCGAAGTAATGGCGGATGACGAGCGGCATTTGCTGACGCAAGGCATGATGATCTTCCATAAACCGAATGAATATCATAAGTTCAATGCTGTAGGCGGCAAGGCGCCGAACGTCATCGTAATGACCTTCGAATGCCAGTCGGAGGCGATCTCGCAGTTCCGCGACCTCGTCATCCCATTGGACGATGAAGAACGGAATTTGCTCGCCAATATCGTAAGAGAGGGCATGAATGCGTTCGAATTTCCGTTCCTTCATCCCCTGAAGCGCCGCGAGGACGCCAAGCTTGGCAGCGAGCAGCTGATTAAGTGCTATCTGGAAATCTTCCTGCTTCGCTTGCTGCGAAGACAATCCATGCACCCGAGAAAGCTGCCATTATCTTCAGCTGCCAAGGAACGAGCAAGCGATGAGCTGGCGAGACATATCGCCAAGTACTTGGACGATCATCTGGGCACGGAGCTGTCTCTGGACGAGATTAGCCGCATGTTCATGATCGGCAAGACTCGGCTCAAAGAGATTTTCAAACGAACGACCGGCCAGACGGTTATGGCTTACGCAGCGAACGCCAGAGTGGAGCGGGCGAAGCTGATGATCCGCGAGCATACCGATAACATGACGGAAATTGCAGAGAAGCTCGGATTCAGCAGCATTCACTATTTCTCCAAGGCATTCAAGAAACAGACGAATATGACCCCGACGGAGTATGCGCGGACGGTGAAAGCGAGGCTTTCCAGCGCGGAGTAGTTCGGATGGGGATTAAACATGGGGCTGGGACAACGATGTGCCCCCTTCTAACGAACTCAAGCAGCGTTATACGAGCAAATTGAGCTGGTTTGTTATTCTAACGAACTCAGGTAACGTTATTCGTCGCATTTGAGCCATTTCGGTGGAAGGATCGAGGCAATGGTATGCCCCCCAGTTCGTTAGCCGATTTAACCAGTCGAAATGGGATGAATAAGCGCTATACGGTTCGTTAGATCCTAAGAGGTATCGTAAGGACTGGAAGTGATCGACTATGATCACTTCCAGTCTTTTTTTGTCTGAATTGTGAAGGATATTGGCGTTGCTAACGCGAATACTCCACTTTGGTTGATATCTACAAAAAGGGGTTATTTCATGCCACAAGCTTCCTATTCTGATCCATCGATTATCGAATCCGCGTTTCTCTCGCGCATGGGAGACAAGCACAATGTCAATTTATACAACGAGCTTCTAGCCGCTGCCGATAGAGGAAGAACAACGACCATTATTGAAGACCCGCTCGGCAAAGTGACGTATAAGAAGCTGCTTCTCTCGATTCAAGTTGTAAGCGCTGTCCTTCCGGAGCACATTGACGGACAGCAGAAGGTCGGCGTTCTAATGCCTAACGTCATTGGGAATGTCGTTACGTTATTCTCCTTATTCAAACTCGGTATTACGCCATGTTTGCTGAACTTCTCGATGGGCGCCGAATCCATTGCGGACTGCTGCGCCACGGCTGAGGTGAAGAAAGTCATCACCTCCAAAGCTTTTATCGAGAAGGGCGGCCTCGATTCCATTGTGAAGCATCTGTCTTCCACGGTTCAGTTCATTTATTTGGAAGATATTCAGAAGCAGATCAATTTCGGTCACAAACTAAACGGGTTTGTCCGGTATGCGCTGAAGCGGCGGGCGGCTCACCAAACGAATGAGATCATTCTGTTTACGTCCGGTACGGAGAGTAAGCCCAAGGGCGTTGTGCTGACGCATGACAATCTGTTTGCGAATGTGAACCAGATGCTGTCGATCGTTCATTTTATGCCAAGCGACCTAATCTTTAACGCACTGCCGATGTTCCATTGTTTCGGGCTTCTTCTTGTTCTGCTTGGCGTGACCAATGATCTGCCGGTCTACTTGTATCCTAACCCGCTGCACTACAGGGAGATTCCGAGCTCGATTCGCAGAACCAAAGCGACGATCATATGCGGCACGTCCACGTTCTTCGAGGGTTATGGGGCGAATGCGAACGACGGAGATCTGGCTTCGCTTCGACTCGTCATTGCCGGTGCGGAGAAGCTGAAGGAAGAGGTTGCGAAGCTGTGGCAGGAGCGTTTCGGGATTCATATCTTCGAGGGATACGGCGTGACGGAGACGTCTCCCGTTATTTCCACGAATACGCCGGATGTCCGCAAACCGGGAACGGTGGGTAGGCTCGCGCCGGGCATGGAGTACCGGATTAACCCGGTCGAAGGCATTGCTCAAGGCGGAACGCTTGTCGTGAAAGGGCCGAATGTCATGAAGGGCTACTTGATTCACGGCCAAGGCTTCGTGCCTTGCGAAGGCTGGCATGACTGCGGCGACGTTGTAACGGTGGACGATGAAGGCTTTATTACGATTCAATCCAGGCTGAAGCGGTTCGCCAAGATTGCAGGCGAGATGGTCGCTCTCGGTCATGTCGAGAAGCTGGCAAGAGAGTGCTTCGAGCATGCCGGTTTCTATGCAGTCTCAATACCTGACAGCAAGAAGGGGGAGCGCATTGTGCTCTTCTCAACCAAAGAAGATACAGACCTAAACAGGCTGAAGAAGTATATCAAGGAGCAGAAGGTTTCATCCCTGTATATTCCGTCTCAACTGCATGATCTGTCCGAAGTCCCGATTCTCGGCACAGGCAAGACAAACTACGTTCAGCTTATGGAGCAAGCGAAGCAATTGGAAAATCAAGTTCAGGCGTCAGGTTAATTACAAAGTAGATTGGAGTGGTTGATAGGATGCAAGAAGAACGCAATTGGGCGGGGAATTTCAGGTATAGCGCGGAGGAACTGTTCGAGCCGGAGCGGCTGGAGCAGCTTCAGGAATGGGTGGCGAATCGAGGGCAGGTGAGAGCGCTTGGGACGCGCCATTCTTTCAACAACATTGCCGATACGGAAGGCAGCCTGGTATCGCTGAAGAAAATGAATCAAGTGCTGGAGCTTGATCATTCTCGCGGGACCGTGACGGTGGAAGGCGGTATTCGGTACGGAGATCTGGCTCAGTTTTTGCATCAGAACAGCTACGCCTTGCCTAATCTGGCTTCACTGCCGCATATTACGGTTGCGGGAGCTTGTGCAACAGGAACACATGGTTCGGGCGACCGAAACGGAGGGCTTGCGACTGCCGTTCGCTCCATCGAGGTGGTCACGGCAAGCGGTGAGCAGGTTGTTTTCACGCGTGGCGAGCAGCCAGAAGCAGATGGAGCCATCGTCGGCCTTGGAGCGCTTGGCATCGTATCGAAGCTGACCCTCGACATTATGCCGACCTTTGACATTAGCCAGCTGCTGTATGAGAATCTGTCGTTATTCAAGCTGGAAAATAGCTTCGACGCCGTATACTCAAGCGCGTACAGCGTAAGCTTATTCACGGATTGGAGCAGCGATCGCTTCAATCAGGTGTGGTTGAAACATCTGGCTGGCGCGGAGGATATGCGCGGACCGGATGAATTCCACGGAGCGACGAGGGCGGAAGCCTCACTGCATCCCGTGTCGGGCATTTCCGCAGAGCCTTGCAGCGAGCAGCTAGGCAAGCGGGGACCTTGGCACGAGCGGCTGCCGCATTTCCGCATGGAGTTTACTCCAAGTGCGGGGGAGGAGCTGCAGAGCGAGTATTTTGTGCCGCGCAAGCATGCTTACGCTGCGTTAGAAGCGATTCATCGGCTGCGGGAGCATATCGCGCCGCTGCTGTATATATCCGAAGTGCGCTCAATCGCCGCCGATCAGCTATGGATGAGCCCGAGCTACGAACGGGATTCGATCGCGATCCATTTCACATGGAAGCCGCTCGGCGAGGCGGTTCAGCGCTTATTGCCGCTTATCGAAGCAGCGCTTGAGCCTTATGAAGCGCGCCCGCACTGGGGCAAGCTGTTCACGATGGTACCGGAGCGAGTGAAGTCGCTTTATGTGAAGCGGGAAGAGTTCCTAAACCTAGCAGCGAAGTGCGATCCGCAAGGGAAGTTCCGCAATACGTTCCTGAACCGTTACGTGTGGTAGTGAAGAAGAGGACATGCACCGTCATATAAGGCGCTGCATGTCCTTTGCATTGTATACGCTTACAATTTAACAGATAAGTCAGAGGCCTACGTCGCGATGTGTAGGACTTGACTATCCAGATACAGATCAATTTTGTTCAAGAGCTGACTAAGCTGGCTGTGGTTGAAGATCAAATTCGGCGCGACAGCATTGTATGAGTCCTCATGCTTGTAAATTTGAAAACCTCTGTAGTTTTCATAAATCATTCTCATGCATCTCTCTCCTTTGAACCGTAATAGCGAAGTGTATGTATAAAGGTAGCATGAAATCGCCGGCAGGAGTAGAGGTGTAAAAGGTAGTAAAATGTCTAGTTTTGATGAAGGGAAATTCATGCTGGTGGAGTGCTGGAGGACTATATGAAATGACAAGAGCAGCGGCCAATGGAGGCTGCTGCTCTTTGTTATGCGTGGGCTATGACACAACGCTTTACGATGAATACCGGGTAGCGTCGCTCTGTTAGTCCGTAATATTGCGTGTGTAATATTCGATAATATCTCTGCGACGGATGATGCCAAGGAATATACGGTTATCGTCGACGACAGGCACGAAATTCTGATCGGCTGCGAGCGTAAGCATATCCTCCATCTGGGCGTTAATGGCGACACATTCGTTGTAAATCCGTTTTTTGACGTCGGTGATCAACACCTCATGCATGTTATCGAAACTTAGGCCAGGCGTGCGCTTCAGCTTCCATAACAAATCCCCTTCGGACAACGTCCCGACATATTTGCCGTCCTCATCGATGACTGGAATCGCCGTGTATTGGCAAGCGTCGAGCTTGTCGACAGCCGCCTTCATTGATGCAGTTGTCATTAGGAATGACACTTCTTCTTTAGGTAGTAAGAACGATCTGATTTCCACTGTGAGCACTCCTTTTCGCTATATATTCGGGCACGCTATTTCAACTTTAAGATAAATTCGCGTTTTGGCACACAAATTACATTAAACGTCCTTGGCTGTTTTTGAATCGCCATCATTCGACAAGTTTTGCGATTGGGCTCAAATTGAAGCCGATGTTGAGGCCGAACCTTGCTGAACCTCGAAGACCTTCCTTTCATAGAATAGGCATATATCCGCGTCTAATTGGAGAGAGGAACGTTGTTATGTATAATGCAAATTTGTTTCATTCGGACTACTGGCCATCTTACTACCGTCATGGCAATATGGGAAAGTCGCTTACGTTCGTGCTCGTTCATGGATCATGGGCGGATTCGAGCTTCTGGAGAGGCGTTGGCGCAGAGCTCGCAGCAAGAGGGCATATTGTTTATGCGCCGGAGTATCCCGGTCACGGCGGTGATCCGAATACGAACGTGACGCATGGCATGCTATCGAAGGCAGTCGCTGATTTTATCATCGGCCACAACTTGAAGGATGTCATTCTGGTTGGCCACAGCTTTGGCGGTTCTGTCGTGCAGAAGGCCGCGGAACTCGTGCCGGACCGGCTGAAGCGCATGGTATTTATGGATGGATTCGTGGTAGGCGACGGTGAGTCGCTCGCCGATCAGTTCCCTCCTGCGGCGGTAAGTGGCTTCGAGCAGCTGCGCAAGGCATCCGGCGCTAACGACACCATTATGCTGCCATATCCGGTGTTTCGGGATACGTTCGTGAACTTGGCGGACGAAGCACTTGCACGCCAGCTTTACAGCGAGATCCTTCCCGAGCCGGCGAAGCCGTTGTTCGAGAAGCTGGATCTGAAGAAATTTTATGCCCTGCAGACGCCGCGAAGTTATTTATTTCTAACCGGGGACAACGTCTTACCGCAAGGTGAGGGCTACGGCTGGCACCCGCACATGTCGAGCAGACTCGGCCTATTCCGGCTTGTCATTGCGGACGGCGACCATATGACTTACTTCCGTACGCAGCCAGGCTATTATGCGACGAAGTTGATCGAAGCATCGCGGGATTAGTTCCGCCGTGGTATGGCCGCCAGCGAGAGCTGGCGGTCTTTGGCGTTTTTGCTTTATTGGCGGCATTTTGGGAATAATACGTGTTAGCCTGTTAGCCACAAAGAAACGGAGCGTGAGCCGGTTATGAAAAATGTGAAGCCCTACGCGGTATTCGCCCTGCTTCTGCCATGCCTCATTGCTGTCGATCTCAGTATGGACATGCTGCTCAAGCTGCCCCCGAGCCGAATGCTTCGCAATTTCACTTATCCATTCCTGATGCTGGACCCTATTGAGAAGCTTATTATGGTTGCGCTCGTCTTCATGTTCATCCGCAAGCCGCTATATGTGATTGTGCAGCGCTTGATGCCAGGCAAGCAGACGGACTCAAGCGGCGCCACGGACGGCGGCGAATCAGGAGGCGGCGGTGGAACGCCTGTCGCGAAAGGCGCGCCGGATCAGGCCGAGCAGCAATAAGCAGGCCGGAATCGCGAACTGCATAGGCAGATGCATATAGTACGGCACGATCTTGAGTCCTTCCTTCAGATGCTCCGTCAGATTGCCGGCAATCGTCAGCGACGTCAGCAGAACGATGACGCCGATCGGCATCACGAGCGTCTTGTAGTTGCTGATCTTGAACAGATCATGCGCGGCCAGGACGGAGGCGAACATGAACGTGCCGATCTTGAAGAAGCTCGTAATAATGAGCAGGAACAAGACAACGGAATCAAGCCTCTGTATTATTTCCGCAAGCCGCAGCCGGCTGAGCGATGTGAAGAGCGGGAACGTTGCCCTTGATGCGATCTCCACGCCAAGCACCGAGATGTTCACGAATGTAGCGACGCACAGCAGAATCGCGCTGAATGCCATGGCGCCGGCGGTGATTCGCAAGGCTTTGTATTTCCTGTTCAAGTAGGGCAGAAACATCGCCATGACGACCATCTCGCCGAAAGGGAACGTTAAACCTGTCGGAAGCAGCGCGCTCCAAACGGGCTTCCAGCCTTCGCCAAGAACAGGTTCGATGCGATGGAAGTCCGATAAATCCGACAAGAGGACCAGGACGATGATGAACATAAACACGAAGACACAGAGCATGAAGAAGATGAAGGCTGTCCGGCCATACACTTCAATCCCAAGGCTGATGATGTAGCCGACCGCGACGAGCATGAATGCGCCTAGGGCAAACATGGGCGTTGCATCATAAGCCGCTGCTGTAAGCAAGTCGATGAAATCGCGCATATTCCGGCTTGCAATGTACATGAAATAGAGCAAGTAGCCGAAGCCGATCAGCCAGCCCAGGAACGACCCTGCAATTCTGCGCGTATATCTCGTTAAAGTCATATCGGGATACAGCCTGTACAAACCGCCAAACACAATAGTGAAGAATGTAATGCCGATCAAACAGCCGGTGAGCGTGACAATCCAGGCATCCTGCTTCGCATCCATGCCGACGGGAATGACTACGGCCGTACCCAGCTCGAATAACGTTATCCATGCAAAAAGATGCAGAGGGCCAATATTCTCAATCGGTGTTTTCATGCTATCTGCCTCCTTGCGGGTTTAGGGTTTCTCAAGCAGCGATTTGCCTCTCATGCCTGTCCGCAAAATCTGCCCCTTGAACGTAATGCTAACTTCCGCATCGGTGAACTTATCCTCCCACTGATCTTGCACCTCCCGCCACTGCTTCGGATGCTTTCGCTGCAGCACTTCGCCAAAGCCGAATACATCGGCATGAAGCGACTGCGCACTCTTGATTGCTCCCATCATATCCGCGATCGCGGCATCTCCCCATTCCTTCTCCATCTTGCTCAGCACTTCAAGATCGCTCAGCGGAATGCCGCATTTGACCTCGGATACATTGCCTTCCGATAAGACATCGATCTTTACTTTGACATGGCCATTCTGCATGGAGACGTCCATCTTTGTCTTGCTCTTAATGACCTCGAGCGCAAGCCCATCCTTCACGTCCTGACAGCTGAGATTCATAATGGTGCTGCCCATTCGATTGATGATGAACATGTATCCCCGCGCTTTTTCATTCTCGAGCCAGCCGACGAGCTTCCCTTCGCGGAACATGGCGACTCCGGTTATTTCGAGATGATAGGGCGGACGCGTTTTTTCAAGATTGCTTTTGCTCGTCACATCCTGATCGTCTCCGAACAGCCTAAGGCCGCTGATCGATGGTTCGACCCCTGGATTAATGAGCTTGCGAATCGCATCATCAATGCCGATAGTTGGCGAATTCGACCAAATCTTGGTCGTGAATTCGGCTGATCCCATTAGTGCTTCAGCCTGAATAGGCGCGAGCGGAACAAGCGTGCTGACCAGCTTCTCCGGCGTAGCACCTCTTGCGACGAGCAGCATGGAGGTGAGACGAACCTCATGAGAGCGTTCGAAGAAATCGAAGATCTCTTCGATTCCGGACTTGGCGAGGCGCTCCCCCAGAATGAGGACCTGGATGTGGGAGAAGAACAGCTGCCTTGGGACTTGCTTCGACGCTTTGCGGATGCCCTCGAACAGCGTTTTCGACTTCACGGTGTAGACGGAGAAAGGAGCGCGACCGCTGCCGCCTTTAACCGAGCTGCTTAGCTCGCCGGGCATAACGACCTGGAACGCCAGCGTATATTCATCCTTATCGGTCTTATCGATGGCCATCGCTGACACGATAGCGAGCATATTCAGCTCCCGGCTGTTCCAGCAGCCGGTTGCGAGCAAGGTAGAAGCGGCAAGGACCGCTGCCGCCAGAATAAGCTTAATGCTACGTATTCCTGCTTTCATCCGTTCTTATCCCTCCTAGGGTTGCACGCTTTTTGTTACGTCTGAGGTTTCTGCCCCGGAGGCATTCGAGTTACATTGTCCGACGTGTCATCGGGTCGTTCCGTAAAGCTCCAGTGTGGCAGTCTGACGAAGAAGTCCTTCATCTGCTTGAATTTGAACGGAACGAGCGGCGACAGGAATGAGACGCCGAATGAGCGCAATGCATTCATATGGGCAACCAGCATAATGAAACCGAGAATAATGCCGTAGAAACCAAGCATCCCCGCCGCAATCATGAAGAGGAAACGCAGCAGCCGTGCAGTAATAGCTAAGTTATAAGCTGCGATGGAGAAGTTTGCGATCGCTGTAATTGCGACGACGATAACCATGATCGGCGAGACGATACCGGCTTGAACAGCGGCTTCGCCAAGTACGAGCGCACCGACGATAGATACTGCTTGTCCGACTGCCCGAGGCATGCGAACCCCGGCCTCCCGCAGAATCTCGAAGCTGAGCTCCATCGCGAACGCCTCAAGTAGCGCTGGGAATGGTACACCCTCCCTTGCACCGGAGAGGTTAATGAGCAGTGTCGTCGGCAGCATCTCCTGATGGAATGTCGTTAATGCAATGTAGACCGCTGGGCCGAACAACGAAATGACGAAGGCGGCATACCGCAGCAGACGGAGAAAAGTGCCGATATCGTACCGCTGGTAATAATCCTCGGCCGACGCGAAGAATTGAGGCAGAATCGTTGGCACAACCAAGGCGAACGGAGTGCCGTCGACGACAATCGCGATACGCCCCTCCAGCAGATTCGCCGCAATGACATCGGGCCGCTCTGTGTTATAGATCGTTGGAAAAGGAGAGCTCCAGTTGTCCTCGATGAACTCCTCGATATAGCCGGACTCCAGAATAGCGTCAGTGTCGATCTTCTCAAGCCGCTTGCGAACCTCTTGCTTGATCTCTTCCTTGACGATGCCTTCGATATAGAGCATGGCGACATTCGTCTGCGTCACTCGGCCAATCTTAATCGCTTCGAAGCCGAACTTCTCGCTCCGTATCCGCCTGCGGATCAGCGCGATGTTCGTCGGCACGGATTCCGTGAAGCTGTCCTTCGGACCGCGAATGACGACCTGGGTGCTCGCTTCCGATACCGCGCGCTTCTCGCCGCCAATGGTGCCGCAGCTGATGCACTGATCCCATCCGTCGACGAAGAGCAGCGTCTTGCCCGTTAACAGCTCAAGCAGCATCGTCGTCCAATTATCGAGCACTTCGATTTGCCCAACGGATAAGGCATTGTCACAGATATATTTGAATGCCTCTTCGGACGTCACGCCGCTCTCCTGCGGCGTTTCTGGCAGAAACGGTGACATCAAAGAACGCATGACGAATTCGTTGACCGATTCCTTGTCAGTAATCGTCTCCAAATAGACAGCCGCTACATGCTGGTGATGCCCGGTCCGCATCGTAAATCGGCGCACGATAAGGTCAGGACTTGCCGCCATGTCGGACTTGATTCGGTCGATGTTATCATTCAGATTCGTTTCGAGCTGGCCGCGAGGCACAGAGAGATTGCCGCTGTTCCGATCGCGTCCACTGTTTCCGTCGTCATTGCCGCCTTTGGAACGCGCTGATCGTCGTATCACCATCTAACTGAGCCTCCTTTGCTGCATGAGCCTGAATGGACTAGCTTCGCATCCGTTAGTATGCCTCGTTTTTCCTTTTTTACCGAAAAATAAAGAAATAACCGATGAATGGTCATCATCAGCATCCAAAAGGCGCCGGAAGTTGGCTGAGAGAACACGTATGTGCTCTCGGCGCCGAAGTTGAACAAACTAACACCTCCTCTCCGCCAACCAAAGCGGCGCTATTGGCTCAATAACGTCGATGGAGTTAGCGTTTGAAAGGGGTTACTCTTGAGCGAGTTGCTGGCAGCTGGCTGGCGGTAACGGCTTTGGTCTAGTCGAAGAGCCGATTCTAGCTGCAAACGAGTCGCGAGGGATCTTCAATCAAGACAGGGGCGGCAGCCTCCAAGCTTCTAACGGACTCAGGAAGCGTTATTCGGTCGAATTTGCCCCTTTTGAAATTCTAACGGACTCAGGAAGCGTTATTTGGCTCCAATACTGTACTTTACGCTTCATTTTGACCCGATAACGACGCTGGGTACCGTTAGAGCGAGAGTAGAGCTATTTTCGCGTGAATAAGGTTTATACGTTCCGTTAGCCGTGGATCGCAGAAGCGGCTGACGTTGCCGCCTATACTCAGGCAAGGGGCGCTCGCGCAATTCGTTCTGGTACACTCCTGCAAGCTCGAGCACCTCATGCTGGTACGCTCCCGCAAGGCGAATGTTACCGCCTGATTCACCAGATGCACCGGATCGCAGACGCGCAGGCGGAAGCGGAGATTCGCCCCTTACCGCGTTCTCTTCCGTTCACCTCAGCATCCCCTCCATGATCGCCAGTCGAGCACGAAGGAGAATTTTGCAGCCGAATGCAGAGCTTTGTACTCCAATTCTTAAATTTTTCTCGAGTGCATGAAATACTATTGAACGATTCAAAAGAGAGGTATATAATCAAATGTGCCCGGGCACAAAGCATGAGGTAACAGTGCGCCTACGCTCTGGCAATCATTTGTTTATAAGCCAGGAGGGGAAGAAATGGGCAGATATTCAGCTGAACTCCGTGTTCAAGACGGCTTTAATACGATCGTGCTCAAGGACTCAGACAGCGATAGCATCGCCAAGCTGATTCCCGATATCGGCAACAATCTATTCAGCTTTGAGCAAGGCGGACATGAAGTTATTAAGACGGCAGTATCCCTGCAGACGCTGCAGAATGAAACATTCGCGTGTTCCAAATACGGCACGCCGATTCTTTTTCCGCCGAATCGGGTTCGCGAAGGAACTTATACATTCAATGGACGCACATACCAACTGCCGATTAATGAACCACCGCATTTTCACCTACATGGAGAGCTGATTAGCAGAGGCTGGCATCTCGTCGAGTTTGGCGCCTTAGATGGCTTCGGCGCATGGGCGAAGAGCCGGTTCAGCTTTAGCGAGCATCCGGACATTATGGATTATTATCCGCATCCGTTATCTTTTACAATCACGTACCGGCTCGTTGACGGGAAGCTCCACATGGAGAGCTCCATCGTGAACGAAGGCACTGAAGATGCACCGTTCGCATATGGCTTGCATCCTTATTTCTCGGTACCGTATGAAAGCGGTAACAAGGCCGTGCTTCAAGTGCCTGCGAAGGACGAATGGCCGGTTACGAATCAGGCGTTTGTTACGGACTTGCCTTCTGTAACGGAATTTAGCCGCAACATTAGCGAAGAAGGCATTGACCTAGCGGACTATCCTGTTCTAGGCTGTTCCTTGCTGACGCTCGATCAAGCAGCAGACTCAATCTGCCGCATCGCGATTCCGCAGCGGGGCTACACCATTGCATACCAATTGGATGAAGCATTCCCTTATGTGCTGCTGTTCCGTCCGAATTGGGACGAAGCGTTCTCCATTGAGCCATATACCTATGTAACCGACGCGTTTAATTTACCCTATGCAAGCGAGCTGACGGGCGCTCAGGGGATTCGCCCTGGTGAAGAACGCCGACTGACGACGGCTCTGTGGACAGAGTCAAACTAATTCAAGAAGAAGAAGGAGCGCACAGTGATGGAGCTTAGCAATAGCATTAGCAACAACAGCAGTATCGCTGAGAAAATCGGCATCGATTTCGCAGCGGCTATCAAACCGGAGATGCCTCAGCGGAAAGATTACCGGATCGGCTGTATCGGCTCCGGATTTATTATGCGGGACTGCCATCTTGTCGCATATCGCGACGCAGGTTTTAACCCGGTGGCGATCGCATCGCGCACTTATGAGAACGCGAAGGCTGTCGCGGAAGTACGCGGCATTCCGAAGGTACACCGCACTTGGGAAGAGTTAGTACGCGATCCCGAAATCGAGATTCTTGATGTTGCATTCCCGCCGGACAAACAGCTTGAAGTTGTCCGCGAAGCGGTGAAGCAGCCGCATATTCGTGGCATTCTGTGCCAGAAGCCGCTAGCGATGAACTCGCGCGAAGCGCGTGAAATCGTCGAACTGTGCGAGGCTGCTGGCATTAAAGTTGCCGTTAACTCGAACATGCGTTATGACCAGTCGATTCGTGCGCTCAAGGCCATTCTTGACCGAGGCCTGCTCGGAGAACCGGTGCTGGCGACGATCGAGATGCGTGCGATTCCGCACTGGCAGGCGTTCCTGGAGCAGTACGATCAGATCGAGATTTTGAACATGGGCATCCATCATATTGATTCCTTCCGTTATCTGTTCGGAGATCCGGAGAAAATCACTGCGGTTACACGCAGAGATCCGCGCACGCAGTTCAAGCATATTGACGGTATCTCGCAGTACACGTTCCAATATGCGAACGAGATGATGGCAACGAGCCTCGACGATGTTTGGGCGTGGCCGGGTGAAGGCACGGAGAAAGACATTTATATCAAATGGCGCGTCGAAGGTCTGGATGGCATGGCGACCGGCACGATCGGCTGGCCGAAATATCCGGAGCATTCGCCGAGCACGATTGCTTTCACAACGCGGCAAGCACCGAATGAGTGGATTCGTCCGGAGTGGGATTCTGTCTGGTTCCCGGATGCATTCCAAGGAACAATGGCGCAGCTGCTTCGCGCAGTGGAATCGGACACGGAGCCGGAAATCGGCGGACGTGATAACTTGCGGACAATGGCAGCGGTTGATGCATGCTACAAGTCCATTGCCGAAGGCAGAACCGTACAATTCAACGAAGTATTGTAACTCATCGTATAAAGTGGGTTATCGTATTTTGCAACGTATCGCTCTCAGTAGGTTATCGTATCTGGTAACTTATCGCTTTCAGTAACTTATATAAATTATCGTAGGAGGCTACCACATGTTATCAGTCGGTATTTTTAACGCTTATTATCCTTACTCCCTGGAGGAGTCCATTGCTCGAATGAAGAGAGACGGCTTCTCCTGCGTCCAACTGGACCTTGCGTTCAAAGGCATGGATCTGTCGCCTGATGCCCTAACGAAAGAGAAGTGCCGCACGATCCGCGATGCGTTCCGTGACGCCAACCTTCCGATCGTCTGCGTTTCGGGTTACACGAATATTATCCATAGCGATCCGGTTAAGCGCCGCGAGAATATTCACGGTTTGAAGAAAACGATCCAGTTTGCGCGTGACCTTGGCAGCCCGTATGTCGTCAGCGAGACAGGCACATTCAACACGGAGAGCGACTGGGTGTGGGATCCGAAGAACGGCACTGAAGAGGCTTACGAAGAAGTATGCAAGCAGATCGAAGACCTCGCGAAGTTCGCGTATGACCACGGCGCAATGTTCCTCGTAGAGAACTATGTGAACAACGTAATTGGTTCCGTTGACCAAGTTGCTCGTCTCTTCTCGGATGTGAATCACCCTGGTCTTGGCCTCTTGATGGATCCGACGAACTATTACACAGATACGAACATTAACCATATTGACGAGACTCTGCACCGCATTTTCAATACGCTTGGCGACAAAATCAAAATCGCTCACGCCAAAGACTGCAAGCCTGCTGAAGATACAGGCGAGAAGCACGCGAATATCGACGCTTCCGAGTCGCATTCGTTCCGCGGCGCTGGCGCTGTTGAACTGCCGGCTCCAGGGCTTGGCAACCTGAACTATGATCTCTACCTGGAGCGCCTCGCGAAGCTTCATCCGAATGTGCCGATCATTATTGAGCATCTGGAAGAGGAAGACATTCCACGCGCGAAAAAATTCCTCGACGGCAAGCTGAAGCAAGTTGGGGTCTAAAGGGTAACGTCTCTTCTGCTGGCTCTTGTAGGAATGAACCATTTCGCACTATAATGATAATGCTTATGGCACAAGGAGCAACATGCAGCTTTCACAGGAGTGAACTATGACTGTTACGATAAGAGAAATTGCCAAGCATGCAGGAGTATCGAGAGGAACTGTCGACCGTGTGCTCAATGATCGCCCCGGCGTGAAGCCGGAAGTGCGTGACCGGATACTTGAAATTGTGAATGAACTCAACTACGTGCCGAACATTGCGGCCAAAGCGCTTGCTTACCAGAAGAAGCCCGTTACGCTTGGCATCGTCATGCCTCCCAAAGAGATCATATTCTTCGAATTGATTCGAAGCGGGATCAGCAGCGCGGCGGAAGAACTGAAGGATCTCGGCGTCAGGTTGGAATATCGGTATGTGGATAATAAGCGTCCCGAGGAAGGGGCGGCAGCGATCCGCGAGCTTGTAGAGATTGGCGTGAGCGGCATTATGTTCTCCGTCATGGACGATGAGCTAATCCGCGAGAGCATCAACTACTCGGCGCAGAAGAACGTGCCGGTCGTTACGTTCAATTCGGATGTAGAGGGCAGCAAGCGCGTCTGCTTCGTCGGTCAGGATCTACACAAGAGCGGCGTTGTAGCGGCGGGCCTGATGAACAGGGCGCTTCCCGTGGATGCGAAGGTTGTTGTCGTTACCGGTAACTTGAAGTTCCACGCCCACCGTTCAAGGGTGGAAGGGTTCAAGCAAGGACTGGTGGATGGCGGCAGCCGCATTCAAGTGGAGCGCGTCATCGAAGGGTTCGACCGTTATGAGGATACGTATGCGCAACTGAATCAGACGTTAAGCGAACACGCCGATATTGACGGCATCTATATGGCGACAGGCGATACCGACGCTTGCTTGGAAGTCATCAAGCTTCATCACTTGGCAGGGAAGATACGGGTTGTGAGCAACGACATGCTTCCCTCGGTGGAGCAAGGATTACGCGATAGAATTATAGATTTCACTATTGTTCAGAATCCAGAGAGACAAGGCTACTTATCCCTGCGACTGCTGTTCGATCTCGTATTTGCAGGCAAGCAGCCTGAGACGGAATACTATTTTACAGAAACCCATATTTATATCCCCGAGAGTCTATAGGGGTTTCTTTTTTACAATTTTTCGTGCCCGGGCACACAATTTACCATGCAAATGAGACGAGGAGGAGATTCGTATGGCCATCGTTGTACAACGAAGAGATTACAGCTTGAAAGGGCCGGAGAGCAAACGCGCCGATGAGAAAGGTTTGGCATCCGCGCAGTGGCATGCCACGCCAATCCCGCGTGCGAAGATGAAGGAGCTTATGAAGCGCAAGGATGGACCCGCAATCAGGGATACCCTGATCTGGTTCGCAGGTTTGATCGTGCTTGGGTACATTGCGTACCTGTCTTGGGGCACGTGGTGGGCGATACCGGCGTTCTTCCTTTACGGCACGCTTTATGCTTCGCCTGGAGATTCCAGATGGCATGAGTGCGGACACGGAACGGCGTTCAAGACGCCTTGGATGAACGATGTCGTCTATCATATCGCTTCGTTCTGCGTGCTTCGATCCGCAACGCCATGGCGCTGGAGCCATGCACGCCATCATACCGATACGATTATCGTCGGCCGAGATCCAGAGATTATCACGGCAAGACCTCCGATTTGGAAGATCCTCTATATGCAAATCTTCCACCTTTACGGGGGACCCATTGAGATAAAAAGATTCATTTTGCACACGTTTGGCAAGCTAGAAGAGCAAGAGAAGGAATATATCCCTGCTACGGAGCACTACAAGGTATTTCGCGAGGCGCGCATCTACATGCTGATCTTCCTGGCTGTTATTGCCGCATGTATCTGGGCGGGCAGCATTTTGCCGGCAATGTTTATTATTCTGCCTACGTTCTACGGTTTCTTGCTCGTGCTGACGTTCGGCGTTACGCAGCATCTTGGCCTGTATGAGGATGTGCTGGATCATAGGCTGAATACGCGGACAATCTATATGAACAGGATCTTCCGTTTCCTCTACTGGAACATGAACTATCACACAGAGCACCATATGTTCCCGATGGTTCCGTATCATGCGCTGCCGAAGCTGCATGAGGCGATGAAGCACGATTGCCCGGAAGCTCGCCCTAGCCTATGGGCTGCTCTTCGCGAAGTGATCGGCGCTCTGCGCAAACAGAAGGATGACCCGGCTTATGTGGTCGTAAAGCCGCTGCCAACAACAGCGCTGCCTTACCGCTATGGACCGGATGAAGATGAACTTGAACTAACAAGGAGTGAAGCATAATATGGCATGGGTTGAAGTATGTGAAGCAGGCGAAATCGAAGTGGAAGACGTGATCCGATTCGATCAAGAGGAGAACACTTACGCGGTATACCGTACCGACAAAGGCGACTATTACGCAACGGACGGCTTCTGCACGCACGGCAAATTCCATCTGGCGGACGGACTTGTAATGGGCAAATTAATTGAATGCCCGAAGCACAACGGCAGATTCGACATTACGAGCGGCGCTGCTGTACGCGTACCGGCTTGCAAAGATTTGCAGACGTACTCGGTGAAAGTAGAAGCGGGCAAGGTATTTATCGACATTGAGTAGTCAATTGATCGGATAAGCAGGTTTATAGCAGTCATTCGTATAAGCGGCATGTTCTTCGGCTTAAGTATTAGCCGTAGGCGGCCGCTTTTTTATATCCTTTCATGCAATTTTTAGCTGAAACTAATAGTCTCCTAATATTCTCCTAAAAGCTAGCAGTTATAATGAGAGCAAGCAAACAACCCTACGATGAACGGAGTGATTACGATGGAATCATTTCTTGCACAGCGAATTGAGTCAATAAGATATGAAATGATTGACAGAGCCTCTACGTACGGTAGTTTCACTCATGAACAAGTCGTTTCCATCAGCCAGCGGTTAGATCGTTACATCGTCGCGTATCAGAAGCTCAAACAGAAGAAGCTGCACCGATTAGGCTAGGAGATTATGGATAGAGTAGCAAGACCTGCTTGCTTGCCGGAAGTTCCGGTAGGACAAGCAGGTCTTTTCTTGTGCAGCCGAATAACGATCTCATGCATATCCGATAATGGGTGGCAAGTCTATAGGAACAAGCCAGAATGTCAAATAAAGTTTGGCTAAATAATTAACTGAATTGTTTAAAAATTCTAAAAAAGGCTTTGTGCAATTTCTATTTATCTGGTAAATTCTAAAAAGTAGAGATATTTAAACTTTTGAAGCTTATTGGACGAGGGAGGAACGAGAAAGATGAGCAAACGAATGAAATGGTTTGCCTGCTTATCAGTCATCGCGCTAGTCGGAGTTCTACTAGGTGGTTGCGGCAATTCCGACAACAACAGCAGTAACGGTAATAAGAGTAACAACAGCGCGAATTCAAACACCACGTCGAACTCTACGAACAAAGCAACGAACAACTCCACGACGACAGACGACTCCAAGGCGACGAATAACACAGCTACTCCTGATCCAAACACTCCAGTAGACGGCGGTACACTCACCATTGGCACCTTCTCCGACATCGTCTCCGTCAACCCCATTTACATCAACGATACTTCTTCCGGTGATATTGAGAACCTCATTAATGCTAGACTCTATGATGTTGATCGCAATGCAAATCTGGCAGTAGAGCCTTGGTCGATTGCAGCAGAGCTTCCGCAGATTAGCGCTGACGGCAAAACCTACACGGTGAAGCTGAAGAATACGGTGAAATGGAATGACGGTCAGCCGCTGAATGCCGATGACGTTCTGTTTACATACAACACCGTTCGCAATCCGGACGCCGGAGCGCCAGGCATCAGCGCCTTTGACAAGATCGATACGATTACGAAGATCGACGATTACACCGTGGAATTCAAGCTGAAGCAGGTGTACGCGCCGTTCCAATACTCGCTGTACAGCTCGCTCGTTCCGCAGCATGTTCTGAAGGATGTGCCAGTGAAGGAACTGAGCAAGAATGCATATGGCGTTGATCCAGCGAAGACGGTTACCAGCGGACCTTGGAAATTCTCCGAATGGAAGCAAGGGCAGTACATTACGCTGGAGACGAACCCGAACTACTGGGGCGAAGTGAAGCCGCATATCGCGAAGGTGATCTACAAGATCTATGCCGACCAGAATACAGAGGTTCAAGCGTTGATCAAAGGCGACATCCAAATGTCTGAAGCGATTCCGGTCACTTCGATGGATGCGATTAAAGGCAATGACAAGCTGAGCACGATTCTGGCGCCAGGTCCGCAATACGAATATGTACAGTTCAACTTCAAGGATGAGAACTTCCCGGATAAATATTCACCATTCAAAGGCCAGAAGACGCGTCAAGCCATCGCGAATGCACTGAACCGTCAAGGCATGGTGGATAACGTCCTGAAAGGCACTGGCAAGCTGATGAACTCGCCATTCCTGCCGGGCTCATGGGCAGATCCGGGCGATCAAGCGGTCAACTACGCATTCGATCCAGAGAAAGCGAAGAGCTTGCTCGCGGAAGACGGCTGGGTAGCTGGCAAAGACGGTATTCTCGTGAAGGACGGCCACCGCTTCTCCTTCGAGCTTCAGTACAACGCAGGCAACAGCCGCCGCGAACAGGTAGCTGCTGTCATTCAACAGAACCTGAAGGATGTCGGCATCGAAGTAACGCCGAAGGGCATTGACTTCGCAACCTGGATTGACCAGAACATTACACCGGGTAAATTCCCTGCCATTCTGCTTTCGTGGTCGCTGTCCAATCCGGATCCGGATGCAGAGAGCATCTTCTCCTCCAAGTACTACCCGCCTGCAGGCCAGAACGGCGGCTGGTATAAGAACGAAACAATCGACGCGCTCTGGACGAAGGGTCAGCTAACGACCGACCAAGCTGCGCGCGCAGACGTCTATCACCAAATCGGCAAAGAAATTTCGGTCGATCTCCCTTATGTATTCCTGTATCAGTATGGTCTTCCGCAAGTCATCGATCAATCGACGCTGCACTGGGCAGAGGAAGATAAGCCGGAATCGTCGCTTGGCTACGGGTATCTGTTCCACGCTATCAATTGGTGGTCAACAAAGCAATAATCAGTAGTTCATATCGCGCAGTCTAATCAGGAGAAGAGCCTAGGGGCTCTTCTCCTGTATTCAGGATTGAAGGGGGGGCTAGTTCCGAATGACCGAATATCTCATACGCCGTTTATTTCAATCTGTAGTCGTGCTATTCTTTATCTCCATCCTAACCTTTGCGATGATTCATGCGGCCCCCGGCGGTCCGACGCAAGTGTTTCTAGCACCGGGACTTTCACCGGAAGCAGCGAAGATTCAGGCACATAACCTCGGGCTGGATCGCCCGGTCATCGTACAATATTCGATCTGGCTCGGCAATCTGCTGACAGGCGACCTCGGCTACACGTTCAAGAATCATATCCCGGTTGGCGACATTCTATGGCCGACGGTGAAGAATACGATGGTGCTCATGGGCGTCGCATGGTTGTTCTCGCTCCTTATTGCAATTCCCTGGGGAATCTATAACAGTACGTCCCAGTACGGCTTCTCCGATCAGACCTCATCCTTTATTTCGTATATCGGGTTCGCGATGCCGACGTTCTGGTTCGGTATCATTCTTCAAGAATATTTCTCGCTGAAGCTCGATTGGCTGCCCTTATCCGATATGTACACCATGGGCAAGGAAGGGAACCTCGGCGATTTGTTCTTGCATCTCATCTTGCCAGTATCGGTGCTGACGCTCGGCTTTCTCGCTTCCTACACGAAGTATGCGAAGGCGAGCATGCTGGAGGTACTCGGCCAGGATTATATCCGTACAGCTCGGGCAAAAGGTCTTCGTGAAGGTCGGGTTGTCTTCCGGCATGCGCTTCGCAACGCACTCATTCCGATCATTACGATCCTTGGGCTGGACCTTCCAATCCTTGTTGGCGGCGCTGCGCTTACCGAGCGAGTGTTCAATTGGCCGGGAATGGGGAGGCTGTTCGTCGATATGGCCGTTGCCCGTGAATATTCCGTCCTGATGTCTATAACGCTAGTGGTTTCGGTCATTGTCGTAGTCGGGAACCTGATCGCGGACATTCTGTATGCCATCGTTGATCCCCGCGTGCAGCTTGGCGGCAAAGGGAGCGTGGCGCGATGAGCGAGCTGAAGCTGGAGCAAGCGACAGTGACGGTTTCATCGGTTGGTGTGAAACCGCCCGCCGACAAGCGACCGCCGGGACCATGGAGAACGGCATGGAAGAAGTTCGTGCAGAACCCGTTCGCCGTCGCTGGGCTTATCATTCTTTCCATCTTTATCATTGCAGCTGTATGTGCCCATTGGATCTCGCCATACGATCCGACGCGCATTGATATGATGTTACCGAATCTCCATGCTGGCGCAAGCGGGCATCCGCTCGGTACCGATGAGCTCGGCCGCGACATTCTATCCCGCCTTCTGTACAGCAGCCGCATCTCGCTGACCGTCGGCTTCGCTGTCGCCTTCGTCTCCGTTTTCATCGGGACGATTGTCGGCGCGTTCGCCGGATATTTCGGCGGCTGGGTCGATACGATTGCGATGCGCTTCGTCGATGTGATGAACTCGATTCCGTCTCTATTTCTGAACATTCTCATTCTAGCGATTTTTGGTTCCAAAATGTCTTATATGATTCTTGTGCTCGCCTTTACGAGCTGGATGGGCGTTGCACGGCTTGTTCGGGGAACGTATCTGCAGCTGCGGGAGATGCAGTATGTGGAAGCGGCGAAGGCGATTGGCGTCTCGCATCTTGGCATTATTTTTCGCCATCTGCTTCGCAATGCGACCGCTCCGATTATCGTAACGGCCACGCTGATGGTTGGCGGTGCAATCCTGAGTGAATCTGCTCTATCTTACTTAGGACTAGGCGTGCAGACGCCGGATACGAGCTGGGGACTGATGCTGAGCAACGCGCAGGAGTTCATGCTGACCGATCCTCTGCAGGCGCTCTACCCGGGTTTATGTATCCTTATCGTCGTGCTCGCTGTGAACTTTATCGGCGATGGCATTCGTGACGGACTCGATCCAAGGATGACGACAATTCCTCGAAGGAGGCTGGCACAATGGCGGAAAAAGTTCTCCAAATCCGGAATTTAACGGCTGGCTTCCTGACGGAAAAAGGGTTCGTCAAAGCAACGGACCGCGTCTCTCTTGAACTGGATCGCGGACAGACGCTGTGCGTCGTCGGTGAATCTGGTAGCGGCAAGAGCGTCACCGCAATGTCTGTGATGCGGCTCATTGATTATGCCGGCGGCTTTATTGAGGAAGGAGAGGTGCTGTTCAGCGGCAGCGATCTCGTGAAGAAGAAGCAGCAGGAGATGCTGAAGCTTCGCGGCAACCGCATTACGATGATCTTCCAGGATCCGATGTCGGCGCTGAATCCCGTCTTCACAGTAGGAGATCAGATTGCCGAAGCGCTGCGCGTACATAAGCGAATGAGCAAGCATCTCGCATGGGAGGCGAGCGTCGAGATGCTGCGCCGTGTCGGCATCCCGGACCCTGAGATGCGTGCGAAGCAATATCCGCACGAGATGTCAGGCGGGATGTGCCAGCGGGTCGTTATCGCAATGGCGCTTGCATGCAACCCCGAGCTGCTTATCGCGGATGAGCCGACGACTGCGCTCGACGTAACGGTACAGGCGCAAATCTTGGATTTGCTGCGGCAGCTAAAGCAGGAGTTCAGCATGTCGATGCTGCTCATCACGCATGATATGGGCGTCGCGGCAGAGGTAGCCGACCGCATCGCCGTGATGTACGCAGGCACGGTCGTGGAAGAAGGGACCGTGAAGGAGATCTTCGAGCAGCCGCGCCATCCGTATACGATTGGGCTGCTCAAGTCGATCCCGGGCTTGGAGGGCGAACGCGGCGGCGAGCTTTACACGATTAAGGGCGTTATACCGCCAATCAGCCAGCTGCCGACCGGCTGCCGGTTCCATCCGCGCTGCCCGTATGCGATGGAGGTATGCAAGCAGCAGGAACCAGCGCTCCTCTCGTCGCCGTCAGGGCACAAAGCGGCTTGCTGGCTCGACGAGTCGGAGCTGAAAGGAACGGCTGCGGCTGCGGCGGAAACGGCTGCAAGCAGCCATGCGCTAAAAGTGACGATCAGCGGCAAGACGGAGGTGACGCTATGAGCGGGAGCAGCAGCGGATATTTGGTGGAAGCCAATCATGTGAAGAAGTATTTTCCGATTAAGACAGGGCTGCTCAATCGGGTTGTGGGCCAAGTGAAAGCGGTCGATGACGTCTCCTTCGGCATTCGGGCAGGAGAGACGTTCGGTCTTGTCGGCGAATCCGGCTGCGGGAAGTCTACGCTCGCTCGTGTGCTGCTTAATTTAAAAAGCGCTACAGGCGGCGAGATCAAGTATGACGGTAAGAACATTCTGACTGCGGGAAGTCGGGAGCTTCGCCAGCTGCGCGAGGAGATGCAGATTATCTTCCAGGATCCTTTCGGCTCGCTCAATCCGCGATTCCTAGTGAAGGATCTGATAGCTGAGCCGCTGCGCATACATCGTCGAATGAGCGAGCGGGAGATGGATAATCGTGTTGTCGAATTGATGGAGATGGTCGGACTTGATGCCGGGCGACGCAATCGTTACCCGCATGAATTCTCGGGAGGACAGCGGCAGCGCATTGGTATTGCCCGGGCAATATCACTTAATCCGAAATTTATCGTAGCGGATGAGGCCGTGTCCGCGCTTGACGTTTCCGTGCAGTCGCAGGTACTGAACCTGATGATGAAGCTGCAGAAGGAGCTTGGCTTAACGTATTTGTTCATTGCGCATGGCCTGAACGTCGTTCGACATATTTCGGATCGCGTAGGAGTCATGTACTTGGGGAAAATGGTCGAAGTGGGCAAGACCGAGGAGCTGTTCGCGAAGCCGCTTCATCCCTATACATCTGTGCTGCTGTCCGCTATTCCGAAGCCGACGACGGAGCATCGGGAGGAGCGAATCATCCTGCAAGGTGACGTGCCTTCGCCAGCCAACCCGCCGTCCGGCTGCCGGTTCCACCCGCGCTGCCCGTTCGTGCAGGAGCGCTGCAAGTCGGAGGAGCCGCAGCTTCTCAGCGTGGCGGATGAGCGGCAGGTTGCGTGCCATTATCCGCTGCAGTAAGATAGCAAAAATCCCTCTCAAGTTGGATTGTTGAGAGGGGTTTTTGTTGTTTATTGGCGCTTTGCGGTTGGTGGCGGTGCTGCGCAAGGGGAGGTGCGCCATATGGAGCTGGCAGCCCGCGCTTTCACTTTTGCAAAGGTCGAGAACGGGGAAGAGCCACTCTCGATCCTCGAAAAAGTCCAAAGAGGTACCTGAGAGAGGAAAATTCCTCTCTCAGAGAGCGCGCGAGCATCAAACTCCCCGAAAATGCAGCTCGAGAGTGGGAAAAGCCTCTCTCAACCCTCGAAGAAGCCCTAACAGCCCTCTGAGAGCAGAAAATCCCTCTCTCACTAATTCCCCACGAGGTCATTGTTGTATCCGAGAGCACATATGTGTTCTCTCTGCACAGCAAACCAGCGCTTTCCCCATCTGAGAGCACGTATAGGTTCTCTCACTAGTCGCAGCACAGGAAATGGGCTAGTTTGCACTCCGAGAGCACATATGTGTTCTCTCAGCACAGCAAACCAGCGTTTTCCCTGGCTGAGAGCACTTATAGATTCTCTCAACTATTCGCATCACCAGAATTGGGCTAGTTTGCCCTCCGAGAGCACATATGTATTCTCTCAGCACAGCAAACCAGTGTTTTCCCCATCTGAGAGCACATATAGGTTCTCTCAACTAGTCGCAGCGCCTTTTTCGCACCGGCTTCACCAAGCCGTCGGCCCATCCGGCTGATCCGGGTCAAGCCTTGCCGCTCCATGCCGCTCATTACATCTCTTTATAATACTTAACCCGATAATAGGTGCCGTACCCAAGGATGAACAGATAGGCAGCAACGAAGAGAAATAGCGTCATTTTATCTATACGCATTAAGGAAAATCCTAAAATCAACGCTCCAAATAGAAAAACAATCATGTCATGGGCTTTCGCTTTTGCCCGATTCGCAATTGCCAAATTACGTTCATCATTCTTGTCAATCTCCAGCTGCTTGGCTGCGGCAGGATCATGCTTCATAGCGAGTCGAATGAGTATTTCTCCCATCCCGTGACCGAAAATACCACAGCCAAGCCCAAAGCTGATATAAGGCAACGCTCGCAGTATGCCTTGCGGATCTTCAATGGTTTTGATGAAGTACAGACCAGCTACCAGTAGGATTACGCCTACCAAGGTAAGAAAATAAGCCGAAGTCGATTTTTTCATGCGTGCTCATCCTCCTCATAAATAAAGATTTCTTCGATACTCATACCGAAAAAACGGGCAATCTTGAACGCTAAAAGAATCGAAGGATTATAGCGTCCGTTCTCCAGCGAACCAATCGTTTGCCTGGACACTTCAAGCGCCGCTGCTAATTCTTCTTGCTTAATTCCGCGTTGCTTGCGAATTTCTTCTAAACGGTTATTCAATGCGGTCACACTCCTTATGGAAAGCTGGCTTTCCATACTGAAAGCATATCCTGCAGCGCTCTCTCATGTCAAGCAAACTTTCCATTTTGAAATAACCAGGAGTAAAACTAATGACCTGTAAAACAGTTATATATCAATTTATTACCGCTATATACGGGTTCTGCAGATGTCATTATAATTAGGGCTAAGTCGTCGTAAGCGCTTACTACGAAAAACATAGCCAATCAAAAGGAGCATGATTATGACTCAGAAATTGATAGCGGTTTCTCCTAGAAAAGCAGAGTTGATCAAGTATGAGGATGATGTCGTTCAGGCGCATCAAGTGAAGGTTCAGATTCAGTACGCTTCACCGAAGCACGGCTCCGAGCTCGCCGATTTCCGTGGAGAAAGCCCTCATATGAACGATTACTATAATGAAGAGTGGCATGCTTTTATTCCGAGGGACGAGACGAATAAGTCCGACGTATTTGGCAAATGGAATTTGGGTAACCAATGGGTCGGCGTTATTGTGGAAGCAGGAGCGGACGTGACGGATTATAAGGTTGGGGACCGGGTATGCGGGTACGGAGGCATTCGTGAAACGCATATCGTAAACGCAATCGATAACTACTATTTGCTCAAAATGCCAGACACCATGCCTTGGAAGAATGCGCTGTGCTTTGATCCCACACAGTTCGCCCTCAGCGGAATTCGGGACAGCGGGATGAGAGTCGGCGACACAGTTGCCATATTCGGTCTCGGGGCACTTGGCGCTATCGCTTCTCAGTTGGCACGCCTCGGTGGAGCGAGCTACGTAGCAGTCATCGACCCGATCTCAAGGCGCCGGGAAGCTGCGCTTCGAGCAGGAGCTGATGCTGCATTCGATCCGCTCACGCAAGATGTCGGCCTTGAATTGAAGAAGGCAACAGGCAAGCTCGGCGTCGATGTCATCATCGAAACAAGCGCGAATGATCAGGCGCTCCAATCCTCACTTCGCGGTCTGGCCTATGGCGGCACCATCGCTTACGTCGGATGGGCTCGCGCCTTCAAGGGCGGACTTGATTTTGGCCGGGAAGCGCATTTCAATAACGCGAAGATCATCTTCTCCCGCGCGTGCAGCGAGCCGAACCCTGACCATCCAAGATGGAGCTGGAGAAGAGTCGAGAACGAATGCTGGAATATCCTTAAGAATGCTCAAATCAATTGCGAGGAAATCATTGATCCTGTTATTCCGTTCCTTGAATGTGCGGAAGGGTATGAGCAGTTCGTAGATCAGCATCCGGAAAGAAGCGTCAAGCTGGGTGTAAGATTTTAATAGATGAAGATGGAACTGACATAAGGGAGGGAAGAAACGTGAGCGAAAGCTTGAACTTGCTGCTCGAGCATGCGTCGCTGCATATTCATCAGTTCGACATTCATAGCCGAAGAGAGCTGAAGGAGCTCAGTCGCGTCCTTCCCTATTATGTAATGTCTTATCATAAGGAAGGCAAGGCGGCATTACGAATCGGCGATGTGATTTATCCGATAGATACAGGGCATGTTGTCCTTATTCCTCCCAATATCGAGCATGACCATTACAAGGATACGAATGAGGAATCCGTCTTTCTGTGGTGGCATTTTACGTTCCATATCGCTGGTTTAATTGATGTGTTCCGCCTGTTTCAACTTCCGCTTATCTTCAAGCTGGAGAATACGACCGAGTTCGAGCAGGCCTTTATCCAATTTCAGAACTCCGCGACTTCCCGTAATGCGGCGCCGGGTTTTCTGCCGACCCGTATTCTGGAGAAGGCCAAATCATTGGAGCTGCTGTATCATATCCTCGTATCGGCAATGAATGAGAATGCGGTTAATCGCCCAGATTCGCATTCGAACAGCTTTCTGGAAATATTATCCCAAATTATTCAACATCCGGAGCAGGATCTGTCTCTTGGTAAATTAGCCCAGAAAATGCAGATGCATCCGACGTATGTCAGCAATCGCTTCAAAGAATTGTTCGGAAAGTCTCCGATCCAGGTTCACCGCGAGATGAGAGTGCTCAAAGCCAAGACACTGCTCCAAACAAGCGACCTATCCATCGGCGAGATCGCGCTTGCGGCAGGCTTCAGCGGCATCCCGACATTCAGCCGATTATTCAAATCCTATGTGGGTGTTCCGCCGTCACAGTATCGGGAGCTTAATAAGCCATTCGGCTTCCATACGTGAAATGAACTAGAACAACAACTAGAGCTCTGGTCAGCAGCTGGCTATCATCGAAGAATGCCGCCGCCAGAATCCGCAAATATATGCTTCGCAAAGCTCAGAACCTGTACGGGGCTAGCGTGTGGTTTGATATGAAAAAGCACTCACCTGCGGTTCGCGGTGGGTGCTTTTTTGTTTTGAGAGAGTATCCCGGGAACGTCTCATTCCTAAATCCCCCTGCGAGAGGTGCTATCCCGGATAATCAGCTCCGGCTTTCTCGGCGGCTCAGGCAGCACAGGTACTCCTTCAATCCGCTGGAGCAGCATGTCGACAATTCGGCCGCTCGACCAAGCGATATCGAAGCTGACGCTCGTTAAATTCGGGCGCAGCCTGCGGTGAAATTCGACCGGACCGAACCCGATAACCGAAAGATCCTGCGGGACACGGTAGCCGTAATCATAGAAATAATTGAGTGCAGCGAGCGTTGTTGTTTCATTAGAGATCATAAACGCCGTGGGCTTCTGCGATTGCAGGAGCTGATGGATGGCAGCATAGCTCTCTTCCATCTGGCCCGGAACACGGACGATGCAATTTTCTTGGAACGGGATGCTGTACTCCGCGAATGCCTTCATCACGCCTATAATGCGATCGCTGTTGAATGAGATCACATTGCCGTTAATGCTGCCGACGATGAACCGGATGTCGGTATGGTTCAGATCGAGCAAATATTTCGCCGCGATATAACCGGCTTCTACATCATCGTGGGAAGCATAGTAGTGATCCTCGGGGTTATTCGAATACTTCATATTGAACACATAAGGAATGCTCGCTTCATCCAGCATCGAAGCAAGCGCCTCGCTCCCGGATGGGCTCAAAATAATAAATCCATCGGCGACCTGACTCTTGATAACATCGAAGAAGGAATCAGAATCTGCGCTGGCTGATGTAATGATTAGAAGGTTGTAGCCCTCGGCATGCGCTTTCTCAGTCAGCGCTTTGAAGAGCGATTGGAAGCCTGCATTATAAATAAGCTCACTAATATGCTGTGCGCTCACAACAAGTCCGAGGATGCCGCTCTTGCCAGACTTGAACATTCGCGCCTTTCGGCTCGGCAAATAGCCGAGGCTCTGAACCGCATCGAGCACCTGTTGCCTGGTCTTCGGTTTAACAAGGCTTGAGCCATTCATTACTCGCGATACGGTGGAGGGCGTCACTTTCGCTCGTTCAGCAACGTCATGTATAGTTGGTTTCTTAATTGCAATTTCCTCCTTGGTTGTCTTGGCTCATTCATGCGAACGATACCATCTATCAACAATCTTAATGAATCTCTGTGCAAAATGCTAGCAAAGGAGCGAGTGAATATCAGTTGGAACGGGTTGACAGCTTCAAGGGGCATACGCTATGATCGGCTTAAAATGGCAACGTTGCCATTTTTACTCGAAAGATTCATTTTCCTTGGGAGGGATGCGTGAGATGAAGATTTCTCTTGGCTGCGATCATGCCGGGTTTCAGCTGAAAGCTTCGGTGGCGGAGCACCTACGCTCGCTCGGCTGCGAGGTCATTGATTATGGCTGCTATAGTGCGGATGCCGTGGATTTTCCGGATATAGCCCGGCTAGTTTGCCAGGCAGTCCTGAAAGGCGACGCGGAGCGCGGTATTATGGTGTGTGGAACCGGCGTTGGCGCGAGCATTGCAGCTAACAAGATTCCCGGCATTCGCGCGGCAGTGTGCCACGACTATCATTCCGCACATCAGAGTGTAGAGCATGACGATGTGAACATCATGTGCATCGGCGCGCAGATTGTTGGCGCTTGGCTTGCCAAAGATCTGATTACATCGTTCGTGCAGGCTACATTCAGCACTGAAGAGCAGTTTCGCAGAAGAGTCGAGAAGCTTGCCGTGCTGGAGCGCGAAGCTGTGCAATATTTGAAGCCGTAACGCGCAACTGATTGCGATCTACTTGCGAGGAGGCACAATACGATATGCAGACTTTACCTAATCCTATAGCTCCGGCTGCCGCAAATCGGAAGGAGCTGGAGGCGCTGTGCAACTCAATCATGTATAGTGTCGTGGAGCGAATGCTTCATAAGCAAGAAGGATCGATTACGATGTTCTACCAATCTCTATTAGCAGCACTGGAGCAGCCGGCAGTGCCAGTTGACGATTTCGACAACAGGTACAGTAAGGACCGGAATCAGCGTATTGTCGATGAAGCGATTGCTTATATCGATGTGCATTTCGGGAAGGATTTTGGCTTGGCGCAAGTGACGGATGAGATGCACTGCTCGTCGACCTACCTGAACCGGCTGCTGAAGCAGCATACAGGCCATACCTTCTACAGCCTCTTGACACAGAAGCGGATCGAGCGTTCCAAGCAGCTGTTGAAGATGGACAGCCAGACGGTGCTTGCGATTAGCGGTGAGGTCGGTTACACCAATGTGCACAGCTTCATTCGCGCCTTCAAACGAAGCGTCGGCATTACGCCCGGCCAATACCGGGAGAGCAGCATGACCGCCTGCCGCTAGTCGCAAACCGCAGCCGAAAGCTGGCCGATACTAGTATGGCTTAGACAGCTTCTCGAACAGATCGATATAGACGAGACTGCGGTCAATATCGATCGCTTCTTTGTAGAAATGGCGTGTATCGTCTACGGAGTAAGTGAAGTTCGGATTAAGGATCGGCGTTCTCCGTACAACCGACGGTACCCATTCTTCATTCAGCAGCCAAGCAATTGCCGAGACATCCCACAGCACTTTGGACCAGCCGGGGCGATTGCGTCCGAACCGTTCAAATCTGCCGTGGAACAAATCGCTGAAGTAGGTGCCAAGCTTGTTGCGATCACGCAGGCAGGCATCAATCTCGTATGTTGACGTGAGCAGATGGGAGGCTACGCTGTGGCAAGGCAGGATGACGAGAGGAACGCCGCTATCATATATAATTCGCGATGCGTGATAATCCTGGGAGACATTGAATATATCCTGTGTCGGCCACCAGTAGGAGTTCGGTCCAAGCCAGACGACGACAATTTTCTGGATAATTTCCGGACACTTGGCGATAGCGGAAGCAACATTCGTAATTGCTCCGATTGCGACAACATAGAGCGGTTCCTCACTACCGCTTAACGCGAGTTCAATAATCCTGTCGACGGCCTCGCTTGGAACAGTCTCATCCGCATGATCCATAAATTGAGCCGATCCCCGGTACACCGGCGGCGTCTGGTCCAGATCCATCAGCTTGTAGATATTAAAGATCTCATTATAGCTTTTTTCCATTCCTTCGCCCGGGCTTGTTGAGTTCCAGTTGAAGAACGGTGCAGCTGTTATAGCCAGTAGATCAAGCTTCTCCGGCGACAACAAGGTATATGCCAGTGCAAACTGATCGTCCACTTCATTGAATGCATCCGTATCCAAAATCATTCTAACCCTGCCATTCGGATGGGCCAGCCGCTTCAACATCATTGCGTCATCCAGACGATACTTCGCATAATCGACCATCGTAACCGTTCCACCCTTTCATCTATCAATCCGTAGACTCGCATGCTATTCGTGATCATTATAGGCGAGTTGCGTACACCCCGAATATATTCAACTTTCAAAGCCGTTTGATTATTGCACCGCTATCGTTTCCAGCAGATTACCTATTAAGAGGAGAGATCAAGCTAATGAGCGAGCAAGTCGCCTTATTTGACAAATTTTATGGCTGTATAGCCGGGGTTCATATCGGCTCCGCCATGGGCGCGCCGGTAGAAGGCTGGGATTTCGAGCGGATTGACGCTGAATACGGCATTTTGGAAGAACTGCTGCCCTATGAGCATTTTCACAATGGGTGGGTACGCGAAGCAGGGACGACCGAGGATGGTGTCGAGCGCCAGAAGCTGATGATTTCCGCCATTATGGAGAAGCAGGACCGCGTTACAGCCGAGGATGTTCGGAAAATGTGGATTTCCGGCATTAAGCCTGAATCGGCTGGCATGATTTCCGAGCCGTTCGAAGCGGTGCTGCTGGCGATGGCGAAGAGCGGCATTCCCGCGAGGGACATCGGCAAATATTGCGATTATGCAGGGCTGAACAGCTTCTCCCGATCCTGCCATCCAATCGGGCTTATTAATGCCGGTGACATCTCGGGCGCCATCGACGATGTAAATGAAGTTGGGCAGCTGTATCAGACGATGAACGGACGCGGGCTCAAATGGGCTATGGTGACCGCTGTTGCCATCGCTTCCGGTACGAAGCCTGGCGCGACGCTCGATAGTGTGCTTGGCGCAATCTATGATCATTGCGATCCGGATGTTGTGGTTAGCGAGCTTGACCGCGAGCTGAAGCGGACAGCGCGTATCGCGGATTACCGCGAATTCAGAAGAGTTCTCTACGAATCGTATAACATTCGAGGTATTCCATATGAAGTCAGCTATGCGAACGAGGTTGTGACGAAGGCGGTCTGTATCTTCAATTGGACGAAGGGCAACGTCAAGGACGCGATGGTCGCTGCAGTCAATATGGGACGCGACACGGACTGCGTGACCGCGGTTGCCGCGGGTATATCCGGTGCGCTAACCGGGATATCGACTGTTCCGGAAGCTTGGATCAAACAGACCGACTATGCCACAACGCTGCATGTGGTGACGAATTCCCAGCGGACGATTAAGGAACATGCGGAGGGCTTGTATCACGCCTACACGAACAGACTGACTCGGTTGAAAGCTTATTCTAATTTAATGGGCGCTTTGTAAACAGCCGACGGACGCGAGCATGTGCGATAAATAGATCATATATAAAAGGAGCATGCGAGAATGAGTGGTAGAGTCAGCTTGAATGATAAATTCTACGGCTGTATTGCAGGCGCACAGGTCGGTGCAGCGATGGGGGCTCCCGTACAAGGCTGGAGCTGGCAGGAGATTGCGAGCCAGTACGGAGTGCTGAACAAGCTGTTACCTTACGAGCGTATCTGGTCTCGGCCGGCGGGGACGACGGAGAGCGGCATCGAACGCCAGAAGCTCTTAATTACGGCAATCTGCGAGAGGCAGGACCGCGTTACGGCAGAAGATGTGCGCGCGATATGGAATGCCGATCTTCGCAGAAGCAATGCAGAGAAGGTCATGGAGCCCTTCGACATCGGCTTGCTCGCGCTTGCGAGTAACGGCTTGCCTGCCCGAGATTTAGGCAAATATTGCGATTATGCGGGACTGAACAGCTTCGCGGGATATTGCCATCCGGTTGGCCTCATTAATGCCGGCGACGTGAAGAGTGCGGTACGCGATGCCTTCGAGCTTGGGCAGCTTTATCAAGCTTCGCGAAGCTACGGCGTGAAGTGGTCCGGGGTTACTGCGGCGGCCATTGCTGCTGCAACGAAGCCGCACGCGACAATTGACAGCGTCATTCACGATCTATATGAGCACTGCAATTACTCCGATGTCGGAATGCAGATCGATGGCTACAAATACGGTTATCTGCGGGACAATGTGCTCGAAGAGCTGGATAAAGGCTTGCGTCTGGTTGATGGCTGTACGGATTTACGGCAATTGCGGGAAGCGTTCGACCGTACGTATCATGGCTGCGGTGTACCGTATGGCAATAGCTTCGCGAATGAAGTGGTGACAAAAGCAATCTGCATCGTGAAGCTGGTCAATGGCAATGTCTACGATGCGCTCATCGCAGGGGTGAATATGGGCAGAGATACGGCGAGTGTAACAGCCCTCGCAGCCGGTATCGCCGGCGCATTGAGCGGAGGTTCGTCGTTGCCGGAGCAGCTTGTGGCGCAGGTGGATCAAGCGAATAGCGCCAACAAGTTCAGCTGCAGCAAGAAGACGATAGCTGGGCAAGTCGATGGCTTATATGAGGCGTTCCAGACGAGGCTACGGGGGATTAACGGCTTTGTGGCGGAGATGCTGGGTTAGCTGCTAGCGAGCGAGAATAAGGAAGGGCGGACGATGTGTCCGCTCTTTTTTTGTCGCTACTAGCCTCTATTACTGAACGATTGTATATACTTCATGCGATCTTCTCGAAATTCTTCAGCATACTGCCCCGTTGTATACTCATTCACAACATCACGCCAGAAGTGCAGCGCTGGTAGATTGTTACTCATCTGAGCCAAAATCCAGTTCGCTTTATAGAGATTGAAAGCTTGTACAGCCGCCGATTTGCCGATTCCTTTTCTCCGAAACTTGCTTAGAATCAGAAAGTCATAAATGACATGAGTCGGGTCTGGATCCGTATCGAGATTCTCAAAGAGAACAATTAAGAAGCCAGCAATCTTGCCATCGGAACAGATTAGATACGGATTCCACCTCGGATCTTCCCAATAATGATCCAGATTAATCGCATATCGTCCATCTAACCCCAGATCACGTCCGGTGTATGGGCTAAAGTCATATTCATAGAATTGATATAATTGGTACAGTACATCTTTCTGTGCTTCTTCAATTCGCTCAAGATTGACCTGCATCATCAATAATCCACTCCCTTATTGCAATCAGCGTAGCAGAACCGTTCCGGAAAACAAGGCAGAGAATTACTAAAAATAACTATTGCAGCAGGCGGTGCTCACAAGCGATACTAGTAACATCGTAATAAATGGGAACGTAGATTCCCTCTTTCGATCTAAGCAGGAGAGGAATCGCTATCGTTTAATGGAAGAAACGGAAGGGTTAGAACGTAATGGAGAAAGCGACGAATACGAATTTTTTTGAACGGAAGAAGGCCGAGCTTGGCGTCCAGCTGAATGAGGTTCAGCGGCAGGCGGTGCTGCATACGGAGGGCGCGCTGCTGCTGCTCGCCTCGCCCGGCTCAGGCAAGACGACAACGATCATTATGCGGATTGGCTACTTGATTGAGGTGAAGGGCGTTCATCCGAGCCGGATCAAAGCCGTCACGTTCAGCAAGGCGTCTGCGCAGGATATGAAGGAGCGGTTCAACCGTTTCTTCCCGGACCATCCTGCGGGCAGCGTAGATTTCTCGACGATACACAGTCTCGCATTCGAATTGATGAGGGAGTATTTGCGGCGGAACCGGATATCTTTTCAAATTATTGAAGGAGCAGTTGAGGCTGAAAGCGAAGGCGAAGGTTTCGATGAAGAGAATCCGCCCTTGCATAAGAAGCTCATTCTGCGCGATATCTACAGGCGAATACACAACGACAACATTACGGAAGAGCAGATGGAGGAATTGACGACCTACATCAGCTATATCAAGAACAAAATGATCCCGGAAGAGCAGTGGGCATCCATCAATTGCGATGTTAAGGAAGCTGCTCTCATTCTAAAGGAATATGAAGCGTTCAAACGTTCGCGCGGCGACAAGCTTCTGGTCGATTACGACGATATGCTCGTTATCGGCAACCGTGCGCTCGAAGAGAGCAATGAGCTGCTGTGGAAATATCAGAACAAGTACGACTACGTGTTGACGGATGAAAGCCAGGATACGTCGATGGTCCAGCATGCGATTATCGAGAAGCTCGTGCGGCGGCATGGCTGCCTGTGCGTCGTCGCGGATGATGATCAGAGCATCTATACATGGCGTGCGGCGGAACCGCAATATTTGCTCGATTTCAAGAACGTTTATCCGGATGCGGCGATCCTCAAGATGGAACAGAACTACCGGTCCTCGAAGAATATCGTTGCAATCGCGAACCAGTTCATCAAGCGCAACAAGAACCGCTACGACAAGAACATGTTCACCCGCAACAGCAGCAGCAGGCCGATTCGGATTAAGAGCCTTGCCGATTACAAACAGCAGGCGAAGTATGTAGCGGAGAAGGTTTCGCGGATTGAGGAGCTGCGCGAGGTAGCACTGCTGTACCGGAACAACTCGTCTTCAATTACGCTAATGAATGAGTTCGAGCGCCGCGGTATTCCTTTCTATATGAAGGACGGCGACAACCGTTTCTTCTCGCATTGGATATTGGAGGATATTCTCGGCTTCATGCGAATGGCGTATACGGACAAAAGGCCGGAGCTGCTGGAGAAAATCCATACGAAGATGAGCGGCTATATTTCCAAAACCCAGATGGCGGCACTGCTCCGCATTCAGAACAACGAGTCGGTCTTCGATAACCTGATCAATCATGTGCCATTGCAAGACTATCAGCCGAAGCAGCTGCTGGAGTGCAAGGAAACGTTCCAGACGCTGAAAGAAATGCCGCCTCGCAAGGCGATTCGGACCATTCGGAACAAGCTCGGTTATGAGCGGGCGCTGGACCGGATGTGCGAGCGGCTCGGATTCCGCAAGGAGAGCCTGATCGGGATACTGAACACGCTAGAGGATATCGCGGATGGTCTAGAGTCGCTGGAGGATTTTGCGAAGCGATTGAAGTACTTGGAAGCGGTCATGAAAGCGTCGAAGAAGAACAAGAATGCCAATGCCGTGACTTTCTCGACGCTGCATAGCGCGAAGGGGCTTGAATTCGAGCGGGTGTACATGATTGATCTCATCGAAGGCATCATTCCGTCGAGTGAAGATATGAAGAAGGTCGAAGGGGAAGTGTCCGAGCAGATGGAGGAGGCTGTGCGCCTCTTCTATGTCGGCATGACGCGGGCGAAGCAGCAGCTGGAGCTCATCGCATATGGAAAGCGGGACGGCGAGGACGTGAGAGAGTCCGAATTCGTTGCCGCCGTCCGATATATCCAGGACCCGAATGCCGAGCCGCCGGTTCAGCAGCATTCTTCGGGAGTTACAACGGTATCTTCGCGCAAGTCGGCTGGTTCAGCAGCTTCAGGCAGCGTGACCATTAGCAAGCCTGAGGCGGCGTTCATACCGCCGAATCCGAATGCGCTGGGGAGCTTCAAGGGAATAACGCCAGGCACGCAGCTGAAGCATCGCGTCTTCGGCAGCGGCGAGCTTATTGCAATTGATGCTGAATCGGTCGATATTCGTTTTACCACAGGTGTGCGTAAACTCGCGGTCAGCGCTTGCTTGCAGCTTGGGCTGATTGAGTTGAACTAGCTTTCTTCTTTTTTGCCGGGTATCCGCATAAGCTTGGAATGGGACAGCGGACAACTCGTGAGAAGGAGGCGCCCATATGCGCAGATGGGGAAGACGGGGATGGCGAAGCAGCGGACGCAGGCGACGATCAGGCGGCAGCGGCAAGAAGATGAGCCGCCGCAAGCTGGCTCTGATATTGCTGCTGATCTTCGGGCTGTTCTTCTTCCAGATGTTTATTTTCGTCGAACGCAATTTGCAAGGTCCGCTCATGGCGGTTGCCAAGGTGCGCGTCAAGCAGGTCGCAACGCAGGCAATCAATAAGGCGATTACAGAGCAGGTTGCTCATCAATCGTCTACCGATAAGCTCATTGAATGGAAGACGAATGCGAGCGGGAAAATATCGGGCTTCATGCTGAACTACTCCGAGCATATGCGCATTACGTCCGAAACGATTGATACGGTGCAGTCGACACTAGGCGAGATGGGTGATATTCCGGAGAGAATCCCGCTTGGCCAAGCGCTTAATAGTGCGATTATCGCTTCGTTCGGTCCTCGCATCCCGGTCAAATTCGAGCCAATTGGCGCTGTGAAGGTCGACCTCGATACGAAGCAAAAGGATGCCGGGATTAATATGATCTTGGTCGAGGTGTATATGCATATCGTTGCAGAGGTATCCATTATTATACCTTTCGATACGCAGCCGGAACTGGTGGATACGGAAATTCCGATCTCATATCTGCTCGTCGTTGGCGATGTGCCCATGTACTATTATGATAACAAAGGCAATCCGGTCGGGGATTCCGCGCCGAATGCGCCGAATATTTCGCTCCCGATGCAGAATGGCAAGAACGGCGTCACCACGACGACCCCTTCGGATGATGGCTCGCAAGGATCCGATGGATCGAATGGATCGGAGCCGGCATCAACTTCGAATACGGATTCGAATACGAATACGAATACGAATGCGAGTACAAATACCGGGGAATGACCGTCTACAGCAAAAAAATGAGCGCTCAGCTTAAAGCCTATATCAGGCCTTTAATGAGCGCTCTTTCTTAATTATTTGCGTCGGCGCAATTTGCGTCGTTCATCGTTCTCCCATTGTCTTAGCGACGGATACGGATCGAAGGACCATTCGACTAAACCTCGATCTCGGTAGATGCCATAATGCAGATGCGGCGGGAATTTGCCAGATGTTCCGGGACGTCCGTAGCCGGAGCTTCCGACCCAACCGACAACTTGGCCAGGCTTAACGGCGCTGCCCACGAATAGCGCCTTGTCATAGCCGGACAGATGCGCATAATAATGATAATAATTATTGAGATCTCGTATGCCCAGCCGCCAGCCTCCATAAGGATTCCAGCCTTTTATCTCAATAATGCCGTAGCAGGTGCTGCGTACAGGAACGCCATAGCCTGCAAAGATATCGGTTCCTTCATGAGTGCGTCGGCCACCCCAGCTGCGGCGCGTTCCCCATGTTCCTTTATAGGAATAGTTATCGCCGATTGGCAGCGGGAACGCATGCTCGAATAGATTAAGCGTCCCGAATGTTTCGTAGAGGCGGGCAAACTGGCGAATCCGCTGGACCGCTCTCGTATTGTGATAATACTGCCATAATCCGATTGAAAAGTCGTCCTCTTCCGTACCGAATCGCATCAAATGATTGGCAACGGAATACAGTAAGTCAGTGTCGTTCGTTCGCACCGCGAGCCCATCGCCGTCTCCATCCTCGCCAAGCCCGCTGAACCAGCGGATCGACATCGGGGATTGGTCATTCATGTCGGGGTTCAGCTCCCCTGCCCATTGGGATTCAGATACGAACACGCTGATGTATTGTCCCAGCTGCTGTCGTGTCTTGGGCCGTGCTTTCGTTATCGTCCGTTCGTACTGGTCGATCGCGGCAAGCCTGAACCAGGGAATGCGAGTGATGACGCTGATTTCGTCATAGAGGATGCGCCTTTTTAAGTAGGAGTCATCGCCCACATCGGATTTCTTGGCGCTCGTGCTCTGCGCTTGCGGTGCTTCAAGAGGATGAGGAGTTCCCGAAGCGGCGCCAGCGGTATGTTCCTGGACTTGGCCGAAGAACTGCAGGTTAATAACTAGAACGACCGTTATTAAGCGTAAACACAAGGATCTCAGAAGTATCGGCCTCCAAGTGCCAACCGGCATACGGCACGGTGATTGCCGCCGGTTGAATGATTAAATTGGGTGCAATTGGTTCGAGTGATGCTCTTCTGTTATGATCTGCAAATCATTGGTTTTTATCCGAAACGTGCTATAATAAGACGCAGAGATTACAGAAAGCAGGTTAACTCCCTTTATGAATAACGAGAAAGAACGAGTACCTAAGCCGGACTGGCTTCGCATACGATTAACGACTGACGGCAACTATGCCGAAATTAAAGAGATGATGCGCACCAAGACGTTGCACACTGTGTGCGAGGAAGCGCGTTGTCCGAATATTTATGAATGCTGGGCGAATCGAACGGCAACGTTCATGATCCTTGGCGATATTTGCACGCGAGCTTGCCGCTTCTGCGCGGTGAAGACCGGCTTGCCGACAGAGCTTGATCTGCAGGAGCCGGAACGCGTAGCTGAAGCTGCGGAACAGATGGGGCTGAGACACTGCGTCGTAACGTCGGTTGCTCGCGATGATCTGAAGGACGGCGGCGCGATGATCTTCGTTGAGACGATCAAAGCGATCCGGAAGCGGCTTCCGCTCTGCAGCGTTGAAGTGCTGATTCCTGACTTTATGGGCAATTGGGATGCGCTTCAAGCGGTAATGGATGCGAATCCGGACATTTTGAACCATAATATTGAGACTGTTGCCCGCTTATCGAATCGCGTTCGGGCAAAGGCGAAATATGCCCGTTCGATGGAGCTGCTGAAGCGCGCGAAAGAAATGAAACCGAACATTCCGACGAAGTCGAGCATTATGCTTGGCGTTGGCGAGGAATGGGATGAAATCCTGCAGGCGATGGATGATTTGCGCGCTGTAGACTGTAATATTTTGACGCTTGGCCAATATTTGCAGCCTTCGAAGAACCACTTGCCGATCGCACGCTATGTGCATCCGGATGAGTTCGCGAAGCTGAAAGAAGAGGGCCTGAAACGCGGCTTCAGCCACGTGGAATCGGCACCGCTCGTTCGCAGCTCGTATCATGCGCATGAGCAGGTTCAATCCGCGTCGGCAACGGAAGCCAAAATATCGGCTACCCTGTAAGAGGGAGGAGAAGCAGACTTGATCCATATCGGCGGCAGAACCTACGAATTAATTCATGAAAACAGAAACGGCTGGAACTTTGAAGCGTTTCGCGAACGATTCAGTGAAGTGCTGGAACGGTACGATTACGTAATCGGTGATTGGGGATATAATCAACTGCGGCTCAAAGGGTTCTTCCGTGACAACCATCCGAAGGTGACGCGCGAAAGCGCGATCTCCTCGATGGTCGATTATATTAATGAGTACTGCAATTTCGGTTGCGCTTACTTCGTTCTGGAGAAGCAACCGGGCGGCTCTAAGTCCGGTGAAGACGGCGAAATAAACGACGATCATGACGGCGAAGATTTCGAGCTGGCGGAAGGCGCGCTCGATGCGTATGTGTCCGCTTCCCGCGCGGTAGCAGCTGCCGCGCAACCGAGCGAAGCGCCTGCTAACGAACATCAGCAGGTGAAGTTCATGCCGCGTGCTGAGCGCGACCTGCGCCGTGAGCAGCAGCGCAACAGTCATCGCAAGGACACGGCGAAGGATGCCGAGAAGGAAGGCGGACGCGAGGGACGCAAACCGTTCGGCAAGGAACGTGGCGATCATGGCGGCCGTCCAGGGCGGAATCAGCAAGATCGTGGTGAGCACAAGGAACGCGGTGAGAAGCAAGATCGTGGTGAACGTCAAGATCGTGGCGAGCGTAATCAGGAGCGTGGCGAGCGCAATCAGCAGCAGCGCGGGGAACGCACGGAACACGGTGAGCGTGGCGATCGGAATGCTGAACGCAGCGGTAATCGTCCGGAACGAAACCGCAACAAGCGGCAGCATTTCAACAATAACAAAGCGCCGGTGGCCGCTGCTTCAGAGCAGTCGAACCACACGCCGCGCGAACGTGGCAATAAAGAGCACAAAGAGCATAAGGACCATGCTCCGAAGCAATCTTAAAATAGGAAACGCCGACTCATCTTCGGATGAGCGGCGTTTTTTTGTTGTTGCTGCGGGAATGCCGAAGAGGTCCAACAAACCAGCTACATTCACCGGAAGTAACTCAGATTAGTCGAAGAAGTCCAGCAAACCAGCTACATTCACGGAGAGTAACTCAGATTAGTCGAAGAGGTCCAACAAACCAGCTAGACACAGGCATTGAGAGAGGCAAAAGCCTCTCTCGACCGCCTCATCTACTCCAAAAGTAAACCGAGAGAGTGAAAATTCGCTCTCAGCACAAGAAACCATACAAATTATCGAGATTCGGCCAATGAGAGAGGCAAAAGCCGCTCTTAACCGCAGCAACCACTCCAAAAGTAAGCTGAGAGAGTGAAAACCCGCTCTCAGCTTGCTCTTCGCGTAATTCTGTTGCTGAGAGCACATATGTGTTCTCTCAGCCCCCAGAAAGGGCCATGTTACTGGGTTTGCGGAGCTGAGAGCACGTATGTGTGCTCTCAGCTGGTTATTCGCGTAATTCTGTTGCTGAGAGCACATATGTGTTCTCTCAGCCCCCAGAAAAGCCATGTTACTGGGTTTACGGAGCTGAGAGCACATATTTGTGCACTCAGCTGGTTATTCGCGGAATTCTGTTGCTGAGAGCACGTATGTGTTCTCTCAGCCTCTTCCCGCCTCTCGACTCGCCAACCCCCAACCCCCAACCCCCCCAACCCAATAAAAAAACTGAGAGCGCCATCTTGCGCTCTCAGTCCCTATAAGTACTGTACGTTATAAAGCCGGGCGTACGATCCGTTCTTCGCCATGAGCTCATCATGCTTGCCTTGCTCCACGATAACGCCATGCTCCACGACGACGATGAGGTCGGCATGGGTGATGGTGGAGAGGCGGTGCGCGACGATAAGCGTCGTGCGGTTCTGTGCCAGCTCAGCAAGCGACTCTTGAATCGCATGCTCCGATTCGAGATCGAGCGCTGAGGTCGCCTCATCAAGCACGAGTATCGCCGGATCCTTCAGGAATACGCGGGAGATGGCGATCCGCTGCTTTTGGCCGCCGGATAGCTTGACGCCGCGTTCACCGATCTCGGTGTCATAGCCGCTCGGCAGCGACATGATGAACTCATGCGCGTTCGCTTTCTTCGCTGCCGCAACAATTTGCTCGCTAGAAGCCTCCGGATTGCCGAGCATAATATTCTCGCGAACCGATCCGCTGAATAGAATATTGTCCTGCAGCACCATCCCGATGTGAGAGCGCAGACTCTCCTGCGTCACATCTCGAATGGATTTGCCATCAATCGTGATCTCGCCCTCCTGCGTATCGTAGAAGCGGGCGAGCAAGCTGACAAGCGATGACTTGCCGCCGCCGCTCATACCGACAAGCGCTACGGTATGACCTCGCGGAATATCCAGGTTAATGCCTAGCAGCACCCATTCGCCGTCATGTCCGTACCGGAATGACACATTGCGGAAGCGAATATCTCCTTTGACATTCGCCAGTGTGGCTGCTTTTGGCGAATCACTAATCTCCGGCTGCTCCCCTAGCAGCTCCATCACGCGTTCTAGCGAAGCGGACGCTTGCGTCAGCTCCGTCGAAGAGTTGACGAGCCGGCGCAGCGGCGCATAGAGCCGGTCCAGGTAGCCGTAGAACGCGACGAATTCGCCAAGCGTCAGCGACTTCTGCACGACCAAGTAACCGCCGCAGGCAAGCACGAGCAGTGGGGCAATCTCCGTCAGCGTATTAATAATCGACTGCGTGAGCGCATTCCAGCGCGTCAGTGCAAAAGCGCGCTCCAGAAACGTCTGGTTCCGCTTGCCGAACTGCTGCTGCTCGTAACGCTCCAGCGTGAAGCTTTTGACAACGGGTATGCCATTCACGTGTTCGTTCAGATAACCCTGCATCTCAGCCATCGCTTGCGAGCGTGAACGGGAATAGCCGCGCAGCCGCTTGTACAGCTTCTTGACCGCATAGCCGTAGAAAGGCAGAATAGCGATCGAGACGAGGGTCAGCAGCACATTCATGTTAAACATAATAATAAGTGCCAGCACCAGCGTAAACATATCAAGCCAGACGTTCATAAGTCCGGTTTCGACGAGCGACTTGGTCTGATCGGCGTCATTCATCATGCGGGAGATGATCTCGCCGGATTTGCGGTTCTGGTAGAAGCGGATCGACAGGCGCTGAAGATGTTCGTACAGTTTGTTCCGCAAGTCAAAAAGCACGCGGCTCGTCGTCAGCTGCGCGAAATATTGACGGTAATATTCGACAGGATAGCGAACGACGACGAAGAGCACAAAGGCAAGCCCGATCGCCTTCATCAGCTTGGATGTCTTCTCATCGACAGACAAGTTCGACAGAAGGATGTCATCGACGACATGTTTAATAAAGAGCGGCAGTGTCAGCGGAATAGCGAATTTGACGACGCCGATGATCACTGCCACCAGAATGAGCCATTTATACGGAGCGACAATCCGTAAATAAGCGCGATAATGATTCATCTACTTCACATCGTAGCCAAGAAACGCTTCGCGCACCCGATTCCAGAACGTGAACGGCCGATAGCGGGCAAAGCTCACTTTGCGCGTCGCGACGCTGCACCGGATGGAACGAATATCGTTTCGGGTAATAGAGAGCTGATCAATCGTCAGCTGCAAGCGCTGGTCTTTGCGCGGGATAATATCGCAGTGATGATGCTGCGGCAGCACAAGCGACGAGCCGAGTGTCCGGTAGATACGATTGTTAATCGAAGCGATCTCAGCGATCTGAAGCGATTCAATCGAAGGATGGATAATGGCTCCGCCTAAGCTTTTGTTATAACCCGTACTGCCTGCTGGCGTGGAAACGACAATGCCGTCACCTCGGAACATCTCGAACAGCTCGTCATTCACGTCGATCTGTGCGACAAGCATATTGTTGATGCCCTTGAGCGTAAATTCATTCAGACAGGTGTAGGCCGAAATTCCCTCGTCGGTCTCAAGCTCGATCTGCGCCAGCGGATAGCGGACAATACGCGGCTCGCATTCCGCCATCATGCGGACAAGATCCTCGATTTCATCGGCCTTCCAATCGGCGAAGAAGCCGAGATGGCCGGTATGGATACCAATAAAGGCGACGTCATGTATCCGATCTTCATACGTGTGAAAAGCTTTCAGAAGCGTTCCGTCGCCCCCGATGGAGATGATGGTGTCCGGCATTTCATCGTTGCGCGCAAGTCCACGTGCAGCTGCAAGCTCATGGAAACGTTCGACAAGCTCCTTCGACAGTTTATCGCCTCTGTCAATGATGACATAGTTCAAACAAACAAGCCCCTTCCGCACGGGTAGTATTTTCACCGAGATTCATGTAGCTTTCTCCGCCCGAAGACGAATATAGCCATTTACACTTTGAATCATAGCGGAAAATGTTGCCGAATACAACGTTAGGCGGCAGGCCCGAGCCAGTCCCAAAGCACATAGATGAGCCCGGTGGCGATGCAGCCATGCAGGAGTCTAGCGATGAAAAAAGGTTTGTAGCGCAGGTCTGTGCGGCTAAGCAAGCTCGCGATCTGAGCATGTACGGATAGGCCGGCCCACGATAGCACAAAGGCGGCAATCGCTGCTTGATGCAGCAGTCCGCTGCTCGTTGCCGCGCCTGCGGAGCGAGAGCCGAGTGTTACCTCGAATAGGCCGTTGACAACAGCATCGGACAGTTCAGGCGGCACGCTGATCAGGCTAAGCAGACCTCGTACGCCTGAGGCGAGCATCTCGATTCCGCCAGCTTGACGGAGCAGCTCCATAATGACGGAGAAGACAACGACGAGTCCGCCGACGACAATCATTAGCCGCAGCGCAGCTTGTACCGCATCCTGCAGCAATGTACCCAGCGCTCGCCCGTCCATCATGCGAGCGGTATGCATCGCTCTTATCGCTTCAGCAAGGCGGCTCTTGCGCCTGCCGCTGCGCTCTTCCGGCTTGGCCTGCGGCGTTAAGGGAGCCTTCCGGTCGTGAAACCGCATCAGCAGACCGATGATAAGGCCGCCTCCGTAATGCGCTGCCGCCAGTACCGGAGCGAGAGCGACGTTATGGAAGAAGCCGACCGAGACGGCGCCAATCAGGAAGATCGGATCCGACGTCGTTGTGAAAGCAACGAGACGTTCGCCTTCCGCGCGATTGATGAGCTTCTGCTCCCAGAGCTGCGCTGTAAGCCTTGCCCCTACCGGATAGCCTGAAGCATAACCCATCGTGACGACGAAGCCGCCGATGCCGGGAATGCGAAATAGCGGACGCATAAGCGGGTCGAGCATTTTGCCGAAGAAATGGACAATGCCAAGCCCAAGGAGCAGCTCCGAGATGACGAAGAAGGGGAAGAGGGCGGGGAAAAGCACCTCCCACCAGATAGAAAGCCCGCGAATGGACGCCCCAAGCGCTTCGCCGGGAAAGCCGATCATGAGCAGCGTTAGGATGGCAGCTGACCATGCCGGTATGACGGCAGGCCGCAATAAATAACGAACGATATGCAAACGAAAAGTCCCTCCCCGTGAGCGAACAATTAGCTCTATTACTGCTATATGTGGGAGGTTGGACAATCATCACTCGAACACATCTAAAGGCACGGAAATCGCCATATATTGCCCTTATATTACAGCAGTGTTACATTTCGAAAACGCTTGCAGAATTGATGTTATTTTGTCCAACCGTATGCTACAATTGTCTCACGTCAATAGAACTTGGAGTGATGACAATGAGTATTATTGCAGGCATTCTTGTGTGTGCATTCGTTTATGTCATCCGCGAGTCACTGGTGGCTCCTGGTGAAGAGGATTACGAAAGCTAAAGCAACTTGCCGCCATCTATTCGAACCACTACTTACACCACAATGCCCTCTTTCATGAAGAGGGCATTTTTTTGTTCTCAATAAATAGGATAAAAGTCCCGGATTATTGTGAGATGACTATTGTGGAGTGACACAAGCTACCCATCTTCAAAGGGTTTGCAGCCCCTTTTTCTCGTTCCGAAGGCACGGTTTCAATCCGTCACGCATTCATGCTAAAATATCTACAAAACACCACTACAAAAGACCTAAAAAATAAGGCGGTATATGACGATGAATAACTATAGCACTATATATGAGGCAATTGGAGGGGCTAAAGGCATTGAAGGTATCGTACAGGCCTTTTATCCTAAAGTGCAGCGGCATCCGCTGTTGGCACCTCTTTTTCCGGAAGATATTATACCCGTAATGGAGAAGCAAACGAAGTTTCTGACACAGTTCTTCGGAGGGCCTTCCTTGTACTCCGATGAATATGGGCATCCGATGATGCGGGGGAGACATCTGCCTTTCCCAATCACCCTAGAGCGGGCGGAGGCATGGCTTGGCTGTATGCGAGAAGCGCTTAGCGAGACGGACTTGCCGGAGGCACTGCAAGAGCTCGTGCTCGACCGGCTATCGGGACCTGCGCATCACTTTATTAATCAATCCTAGATGTAGGCGTGATGGAGTCGCGAAAAAGGTTAGCTATACACAAATTTGAGGGAGACGTGAGTATATGGAACCGCTCTACTTAACATCGATTACATGCATCTGCTGTGAGACGACCTATAAGACATCTCGCGTGCGCCCAAGTTTTAAGAAACCGTCGAATCGGGATACGGATTTCTGCTCGCATTACAAGACGGATTGTAATCCGGACTATTATGTCGTTCGAGTCTGTCCTCGCTGCGGCTTCGCTTCTACAGAGAATGGCGCGGAGCGTATGACGGATGCGCAGAAGAAGGAATATTACGATACTTTCGGTAACCGCTGGATCCATCGTGATTATGGCGGTGACCGTACGAAGGAGCAGGCACTGGAGTGCTACAAGCTGGCGCTCCTCTGCTGCGGAATCATTAAGGAGAAGGATCGGGTCGTAGCCGGCCTCCTGCATCATATCGCATGGTTATATCGGTTCGAGGGAATGCAGGAGCAGGAACAGCGTTTTCTGCGGTTTGCACTTGATGCTTACATCACTGTCTTCGAAACAGAGGGCGGATCGCTCAACAACGCAAAGCTAATGTATCTGATCGGGGAGCTGCACCGCCGTGTTGGGGAACCTCGCAAAGCTGTTCAATGGTTCTCGCGAGTCGTGAATGACAAGCGGATTACGGATGCGTCCATGATCCGGGCGAGCCGTGACCAATGGCAAATGCTGCGAGAGAATTATAACAGTGATCTGCTTGATGATGAACCGGCTGCAATGAATGCTTAAACGATAAAATACATAAACGACGAAAGCCGCTCAGGCTAATGCCTGGGCGGCTTTACTTGTTACGCTTGGCGCAGCGTTGTGTCGGTTAGCAGGTAATCCTGATCTGCATCAACAACCGTAACGCGGCTGTGGCAGCATGGGAAGACAAGCAGCTTCTTTGTGCCGGAACGAATGAGGTCAAGCTCCTTCGGTCGCATCGGAAGCAGGACGTTATCCTTGTGACAGAACGGGCAGGAGGAGACGTAGACGTCTTTCATAATGATATCATAAGGCCATGCGCGCTCGAACGGGATCACTTGTCAGTATCTCCTTTGGACTCACTTTCCGGCGAGTTCTTGGCCGCAAGCTCGGCAATCTTTTGCAGCAAAATATGTTTCGGCATATGCATTAGATGCTCCAGCGGCACGCCAAGCTCTTTGGAAAGCTTGATCGCTGTCTCTGGAGACAGCTGTAGGGGTTGCGTCATCGTGGTTACACTCCTTTATCGGTCGTATTGGTTGGCGCTGCTTGCATAAGCAGGGCTTCATTCTTCATAGTATGGGTAATGTATGAGTAGAGGACAAACCTCACAAGTTATACTTTCAGTTATACACTGACACTGCCAATTTCGCAAATAGCGAGAACGAGGGGGAAAAGCGTGAAAACAGCATATCCGCAAGCATGGGATTTAGAAGTGTTGTATGCAGGAGGCTCGCATTCAGGGGCGTTCTTGCAAGAATTAAGCGGTATGGAGGCTGATATCGAGGCTTTAACGCTTCAGCTGGCGGAGGCGAAGTCGGAAGGCGCGAGCGCTCCTGCTGTGGAACAGTTGAATAGATGGACTGCAGCCGTTCAATCGATTCTGCTGCGAATTCGCCAATCGGATTCCTTCGTAGGCTGCTTGCAGGCGCAGCAAATGAAGGATGCAGCTGCGAATGGGCTTAATGATCGCGTGAAGACGCTGTCGGCGAAATTCAATGGCGCACTGACGGCTTTTGACGAGCAGCTGCTCAATGTGGATGATTCTGCTTGGACGAGCTGGCTTCAAACCTCGGAGACAGCAGCCCAGGTTGCTTTCGTGCTGAATGAGCGTCGAGAAGCGGCGAAGGAGAAGCTGCCTCCAAGCCAGGAGGCGCTTGCTGCTGAGCTTGCCGTCGACGGTTACCACGGCTGGGGAGATTTCTATAATACAATCGTATCGCGAATCCGATTCGAAGTGACGGAGGACGATGGCGCGGGCAACGAAGTGAAGAAGCAGCTATCTGCCGGCCAGATGAGCAATCGCCTCACGAACAGCAAACGCGCGGTGCGTGAAGCTGCGTTCGAGGAGTGGGAGCGCGAATGGAATGAGCAAGGCGACCTGTGCGCGGATACGATTAATCGTATCGCAGGCTTCCGTCTGAAGCTATATGAGAAGCGGGGCTGGGGCTCTGTGCTGAAAGAGCCGCTCGCGATTAACCGGATGAGCGAAGCGACGCTCAGCGCAATGTGGGCAGCAGTGACCGAAGGCAAGCCGAAGCTGGTCAAATACTTGGAGCGCAAGGCGGAGCTGCTTGGATTAAAGCAGCTTGATTGGCATGATGTTGGTGCGCCGCTCGGTGCTTCGCATAAGGTTGTGCCTTATGATGACGCAGCGCAGATTATATTGGAGCAATTCCGCGCGTTCAGCCCTGATCTGGCGGATTTCTCCGAGAAGGCATTCCGCGAAGGTTGGATAGAAGCGGAAGATCGTCCTGGCAAACGTCCAGGCGGCTTCTGTACAGCGTTCCCGAAGAGCGGGCAGACTCGCATCTTCATGACTTATTCGGGCACGGCTTCCAATGTCTCGACGTTGGCGCATGAGCTGGGCCATGCGTATCACCAGCATGTCATGAATGACCTGCCGCCGCTGGCGCAGGAATATGCAATGAACGTGGCGGAGACGGCTTCTACATTCGCGGAGATGATCGTGTCTGATTCAGCGCTTAAGGCTGCAACTGAGCGGAGCGAGAAGCTGGCGCTGCTGGACGATAAAATTCATAGCGCAGTTTCCTTCTTCATGGATATCCACTGCAGATTCTTGTTCGAGACAAGGTTCTACGAGCGCCGGGGTCAAGGGATGGTCACGCATGAAGAACTCAGCAAGCTGATGGAGGAAGCGCAGGAAGAAGCGTTCAGCGGCGTGCTCGGCAAGAAGCATCCGCATTTCTGGGCGTCGAAGCTGCATTTTTATCTCACGGATGTGCCGCTCTACAACTTTCCATATACGTTCGGGTACTTGTTCAGCTGTGGCATCTACGCGGTCGCGAAGAAAGAAGGTCGTTCGTTCGCGGACCGTTACGTGGCGCTGCTGCGTGATACGGGACTGATGACTGTAGAAGAGCTGGCGCAGAAACATCTAGGCGTAAGGCTGGATGAGCCGGGCTTCTGGCGCGAAGCTGTTGAGCTGGCTTTGGAGGACGTCGATACGTTCCTCGAGCTGACGCGTTAAAACAGGGAATAGAATCCTCTGCAATGTGGAATACTGGGATATAGAAGGAACGGTGCGGCCTGTTTATGCAGGTGACTGCGCCGTTTTTCTGTCAGCAGGCCTTGAAGCAGAAAGGGGATTACAGAACATGCAAGTGGAACAGACATTTGTGATGGTGAAGCCAGACGGTGTGAAGCGAGGGTTGATCGGGCCAATCATTACGCGGTTTGAGCAAAAAGGATTTACGCTTGCAGCGATTCAGCTGCGGTCGATTGACCGGGCACTTGCAGAGCGCCACTACGGTGAACTGAAGGAGAAACCGTTCTTCGGCGAATTGGTCGATTATTTAACATCCGGTCCTGTCTGCGCGATGATATGGCTTGGGGAGCATGCGGTTGAGAATGCGCGTTCCATCATTGGCAAGACGAACCCGGTCGAAGCGTCTCCGGGCACGATTCGCGGTGATTTTGCCCTCGATATTGCCGGCAATATTGTTCATGGCTCGGATTCTCAGGCAAGCGCGGAGCGGGAGATCTCATTATTCTTCGGTGACGCCGGCACTGCGCTGGCATCGGCCGTTCTGGCTCCGATACATCTGGTTACTGGGACGGACCATACGGATGGCGATCGAGCGATTCATTGATAGCATGCCCCAAAAAGTTGAAAGCCCTCGCGATTCTCATGTTGAGAACGGAGGGCTTTCGTTATTTGGGGTAATGAAGAGAAAAAGGGCTGAATTAGAACGTTTCGTTGATTACGAGCTTGTCGAGCGGAAGACGTGCAGATGTACGTCCTGGTGCTGCCGCTTCGCCGATTGGAATCATCATAACTGGGATGAAGCGCTCAGGGATGTTCAGAGCTTCTACGAGCTTCGCTTTGTCAAAGCCGCCCATTGGTACTGTATCGTAGCCTTTAGCTTTGGCAGCAAGCATCAATTGCATAGCAGCAAGGCCTGCGTTCTTGTTCGCTTCATCACGTGCTACTTGCTCAAAGGAGTACGCGCCTTCGATTTGGTTGATCATGTTGTCGTGGATATCCTGCGAAATGTGGCCAGCAGCATGAGCGCCTCCGAAGATTTCGCGGCCAGTGATGTTAGCTTGCAGGTCGCCCAGAACGACAACGACTACGGAAGCGTCAGATACTTGTTGTTGTCCGTATGCGATTGGAAGGATTAGATCCTTCTGAGCTTGCTCTTGAACAACGAGGAAACGCCATTGTTGCAGGTTCCAAGACGATGGTGCAGCAGCAGCCAGCTCCAAAATCTCGTTCAATGTTTCTTGCGGGATAACAACATCTCTCTTGTATTGACGAACCGAGTGGCGCTCGCGCATTACTGTTTCAGCTGAAACCGCTGTGTTTGTTGTTTGTGTCATTGTATATCTCTCCTTGGTCTTGGTTTAATTGTAAATATAAGTAACTTACTTGTTGGTTGCTTACTTACCTTAGTATAGTTCACTTACAAAAGATAAGCAACTAATTTATTAGTGAGTTATTTTGGTAGTGCTGGCAGCTACGTGAGAAGAGTGGGCGGTTGCGCAGGTTTTCAAAAAAGGTTGACGATCGATTCATTATTGTGGTAAATTATGGTCAATTATTAAATAGGACAGCTTACGGAAGCACCGTAACTGCGCAGATCATCTGCGCCGTTATGGTGCTTTTTTGCGTCCATTTCATCTTTGCTGAAAGCCAAAGGAGTGTGGAATTGATCACGATGAGTAAGAAAAACCTCATTCTTGCTGCTCTGGATGCGGATTATACCGAGCGGCTCGCGGACTATATTCGCCATTCGCCATTCGGGGAGAGTTGGCAGTTAACTGTATTTACGAATCCGGCAGCTTTGCTTCGATTTATCCGCGGAGGCTACGCTGTTGATTTGCTTGTTGCTGATGTGGAGCTGTTAGGCGAGCTTGGCAGCTTGCCGACAGGATTGCCGGTTGCTGCGCTTGTGGATGGAGGCGGTGGGGGGGTGACTGGTTACGTGCATGAAATCGCGAGGATTCAGCCGCTGCCGCAGTTGTTGCAAGCTTTAGCCGCTGCATTCGCAGCATACGGCGGCACTGTTGTTCAGCATCGGAGCATGGCCTCGGAGGGAGAGGACGCGGCTGTCGTTACGGTTTATTCGGCTTCCGGCGGTATCGGGAAGACGACGCTTGCTCTGCAGCTTTGCAAGCAGGCTGCTATCTCAGGAGCGCGAGTCTTCTATTTGAACCTGGAGCAGTGGAACTCCTGGGTGCTGGGAGAGGAAGTGGATGGCAGCGAGGATATGGCGCAGCTGCTCTATTTGGTTCAAACCGAGCCAGAGCGAGCTGCCACGCAGCTTATTGCGCTGCGCAAACGCCATGTGGCGTTAGGTGTTGATTACATCGCGCCATGTGGAAACGCAGATGAACGGTTGTCGCTGACAGCCGAGCATGTTAAGAAACTGCTCGAAGCTATTAAGGCGACCGGCGATTATGACGTGATTGTCGCTGATTTGGATAGTCGGATGGACTCCATGCATATTGGCGTATTTGAAGCTAGCCAGCATGTGTTGTGGCTTGTCTCGCGGCAACCAGTCAGCATTCGGAAAATGGAGGTGGCTAAGTCGTATGGCGAGCAGAAGTACGGAGATGCATTTCGCCAACTGCGACATAATGTTCACTTCGTGCAGGTTGGGAGCAGAGGAGAGCTCCCTTACGTGCCGGAGCTGGCCGATAGTGATGGCGGTGGCGCGGATTGGTTTGAATTAGGAGCTGGAACCTCGGCCTATCGAGGAGCGGTTGAAGCATTGGCTTGCCGGCTTGGGATATCAGGAGGAGGCGAGCGTCCTGGACGAAGCAACAATTCTGCTACTCAAGGAGCAAATACGCGGCCAGCTTGAGCTTGGCAGCGCGATGTCGGATGAGGCGCTCAGGAGTCGTATTGAACGGACGGTGTTCCAGTGGTGCCGGGATCATCCAATGACGGCAGCGGAGAAAGCAGTAGTCGTCCACCGATTATTTCATGCTTTTCGTGGATTGGATTTGCTTCAACCGTTGATGGATGACCCATCAATCTCAGAAATCATGATTAATGGCCATGAGGAACTATTCGTGGAACGCGCCGGGCAACTTAGTCGGTTGCCCACGGCTTTCGAGAGCAAGGAGCGGCTGGAGGATCTCATTCAAACGGTAGTCGCAGCGGTGAACCGAGTGGTGAATGAATCTTCACCAATCGTTGATGCGCGGCTGAAGGACGGCTCGCGGGTGCATATCGTGTTGCCGCCTATTGCGCTGAAAGGACCGACGATGACCATTCGGAAGTTTCCCGAGAAGCCGCTGTTGATGAGTGATCTGATTGCACGAGAAGCACTTTCAGAAGAAGCAGCTAATCTGCTCGAGAAGCTGGTCAAGGCGAAGTACAACATATTTATTAGCGGCGGAACCGGCTCAGGCAAGACGACTTTTCTTAACGCATTGTCGCAGTTCATCCCTGCGGATGAACGAATTGTAACGATTGAGGATGCGGCAGAGCTGCAAATACGGTCGGTTCCGAATCTCGTTTCTTTAGAGACACGAAACGCCAACACGGAAGGGAAAGGAGCAATCTCGATGAGGGAGCTCATTCGAGCGTCTCTTCGAATGCGGCCGAACCGAATAATCGTAGGTGAGGTACGGGGAGGGGAGTGCATGGATATGCTGCAAGCGATGAACACCGGACATGACGGTTCACTATCCACTGGTCATAGTAACAGCGCACGGGATATGACGGCGCGACTTGAGACGATGGCTTTGAGCGGCGCGGACCTGCCAATCGGAGTCATTCGGCAGCAGATTAGTTCGGCTATTGATATTATTGTCCATCTCGCGCGGCTCCGTGACCGTTCCCGGAGAGTAACTGAAATATGCGAAGTGACCGGTGTATCTGGCGGTGAAGTCATGATTGAGCCAATCTATCAGTTCATTGAAGAGGAAGAATCTGAAGGACGAATCATTGGCGAGCTGAGACGAACGGCTCATCGGCTGCAGAGGATCTGGAAGCTTCGGATGGCAGGGATGGGTGCGGTAGCGGAGCGTGAGGGTGCTTGAAGAGAGCGGCACATGTACAGAACAGGTGGGATGGTTGGCTGTGTTGGTTAGGCTATCCAGCAAGCTCAGAGGACGATGAGCATCGTTCGAGTGTTGCTGGAGGAACAGATCATCTGCCCCGTTACGATCAATATCGTTTAACGAGACGTGAATTTCATATCGCGGCAGGTGCCGGTTACTTGATTGTATTTGCATCAACGTATCTGTTCTACCACTCATTGATTGCAGCAGCTGTGCTTGGTGTTGTTGGCATTATTGCTCCGCGTTTTCACAGGCAATCACTTCTCTCGCGGCGAAGGCTGCGGCTGTCGGTACAGTTTAAAGAAGCTCTGTATGCTATCGCTGCTTCACTTGCAGCCGGCAGATCTGTAGAGAACGCATTTGTCACGGCACATGCGGACCTGCGGCTGCTTTACCCAAACCCGCGAACCGACATTCTCGTCGAATTCGAAATTATTGAAGCTCGGATGGCAGTCGGCGAATCACTTGAGCAAGCGCTGCTTGATTTCAGCAGTCGTGCTTGCGTGGACGATATTGCACAATTCGCTGATGTCTTTGCGACCTGCAAACGGTCCGGCGGAGACCTGGTTGAAGTGATACGCCGAACTTCGCAGACGATTGGGGAGAAGCTGGACATTCAGCAGGATATTGCTGTGATGATCGCGCAGAAGCGATTCGAATCTCGTATTATGATGGCTGTTCCGTTCGTGTTTCTTGCTTTCATGAGCTTTGCCGCTCCGGATTATATGGCTCCGCTCTATGGCGGAATTGGTTATGTTCTTCTAACTGCGGCACTTCTGCTGCTTGGTCTGTGCTACGCACTCATGATCAGGATAATGAATATTCGCATGTAATAACTAAGCATGGAGCGAAGGAGGTTGGTTCTGTTGGTTCTATCCATTGCTCTCGGCAGTGTGCTCTCTGTAGTGTGGCTTGCGGCTGTACTGTACTGTGAACGGCAAGGTCGTGTCGGAGAATATGGATATGGCCGCTCCAAAGAACCGATCGACCGTTTGGTTAGAGTGCCTTTCCTATTTATGCTGCAACGATCGGGTATTCTGGACCGAATTGGAACGTTCACAGCAAGTTTGCACAGTAAGCTAATCATCCTTCACGGCGGTAGCTGGTCGGTTCATTCAACGAATGACTATATCGCGGTAGTGGCTGCTGCCGGATACGGCTCCGTTTGCGGAGCGGCTTGGCTGAGCGCTCTAAGTGGTGAGCAAGCGCTGCTGTATATCGGGCTGCTGCTCGGGATCGTTATACCCGCGGCAAAGTGGAGGGATGCCTCAGGAAAGGTCGAGAAGCGCAGACAGGATATGCTGCTACTGCTGCCTGAGGTGATGAATAAGCTCATGCTGCTTATTGGAGCGGGTGAGAACATTCAGCGGGCACTGCTTCGCTGTGCGCAACGGGCAGATGAGAAGACGAATCAACCGCTGCTCATTGAACTGCGCAAGATGAATGAAGCGGTGCGCAACGGAGAATCGTTCGCAGCAGCTTTGGAGCTGTTCAGCAGGCGATGTGCGGTGCAGGAGGTGTCGCTCTTTACAACGACACTGCTGCTCAATTACAGGCGCGGAGGGGATAAGCTCGCGCTCTCTTTGAAAGAGCTCTCGTATTCGATTTGGGAGAAACGCAAAGCAGTGGCGCGGGCGCGCGGCGAAGAAGCATCGTCGAAGCTGGTGTTCCCGCTGGTCGGTATTTTCTTTATTCTAATGGCGCTCGTCGCATCGCCGGCGATTCTATTAATAAGGTAATTCATCTATGAGAAGGAGTGTATGCACGATGAACCAAGTAGGACAAGCCATACAACGATTTTGGAAGGAAGAAGAAGGGATAGGCACGTTAGAGATCGTGCTCATTATTGCGGTCATAATTATTTTGGCGCTGCTGTTTAAGGATTGGATTATTGAGCTAATGAAGAACTTGATGGGCGACGCGGATGACAAAGCGAATGAGATCTTCAACTAAATGGTGTGCTTGGCGGCGGGAAATGCTGGAACGGGAAGATGGCTTCTTTGCGCTGGAGGCGAGTATGGTCTTTCCTTCGATATTTATTGCGCTCCTAGCGTTGCTGCTGCTCAGCATGTATACCTACCAGCATGTCCTCCTCTATAAGAATGCTTCGCTTGCCGCAGAACGGACAGCTTTTCGCTATGATAACAGCTACCGAGATGCAGTAAGCGGGATGGGGGCGACAGGGCAATATGACAGATTGTACTGGCGGATGGCGGACAACGGCGCATTGCATTCACTATTTAATAGTGGTGGAGCTCAGGCAAGTGAAGGCGAGCATATGACTGTGCAGATCGAGCCGTCCAAGCAGCCACCACGAATTGAGGATGGTTCAATTCAGCTCACAGAACGCAAGCTCATGGTTGGAGCAGGATTCGTAAGGGTGCCGCTTGCCGGCGAAATCTCGGTAACCGGGATGCTGGAGAAAGAAGTTGTGGTGAAGCTGCGTCATCCTATGTCCATTCCCATATTGGATCTGTTAGTAGGGAGTTCGGAGCCTCAAACAGCGAGTAGTGCGGTTGTTGTGGATCCGGTGGAGCTAATCAGAAATGTCGATTTGGTGCGTTATTATGCTAATCGATTTAGTGGGTCAGAGCATGAAAGCGAGAAAGAACAGGCGCGAAAGATACTGGATGAGCGCGGTCGGTAGAGGGTAGTCGGTAAAGAAGAAGTAGAACGAATCATAAAGGAGGACGGTGGGCGGTGGCAGCATGGAGCGATTATATGGTTGTGCGTTTCTGGAGGCGGGAAGATGGCTCGGTTAGCTTGTATTTGATTGTCTCGACTGCGGCGATGCTGCTGCTCACTTCCTTGCTAATTGATTTTGCGAGAATCGCTGCTTTTGAGAGGCAGGCTGAGCTTGCCGGACAATCCGGCATTCGTTCGGCATTGTCCGCATATGATGCTGGATTGTATGAGCAATATGGCTTGTTTGGTACCGGCGGAACTGATCGGGAGGAGTTGTTCAATCATGCAGCAGAGCATAATTGGACGGCGGAGGCAGCTGATAGCTTCAGATTGCTGGATATGAAGACAGAAGCCTCTCATGTGGATAGCTATGAAGTGCTTGGCAATCATGCGGTATTTAAGCGGCAGGTGTTGGAGGAGATGAAGTATAAGGCGCCAATCGACTTTACGCTTGAGATCGCATCGAAGTTTGCGCCAATAGCCGGCGCAATGAAAGAAGCATCGAACTCCGTAGAGTTGCTGGGGCAAGTACGGCAGTTATATGAGGAGCGGGAGAAGCGGCTTGATGAAGTGCTGACTCTGCAGAATCAATCCGCAGCCGCAGCTTCGATGCGGCTGCCAACTCTGATCTCATCTACGGGGTCATCCATTGTTAACGGCTACGGGAATTATGTTCGTTGGAGGAACGAGGATGCATCCTTGGAGGAGGGTGAAGAGCCGGTACACCAGGCAGAGATCGCCGCGTATGTGAACAAGGCTTCGACGGGCTCGACCTCTATTGCTACGAGCAGCAGTCAGGTGCTTAGCCTTCATCGCGAGTATGAGCAGCGAGCGCAGGCTGCTTTGCTAGATGCGAAGCAGTATAACGCTTCGATTCAAGCGACGGCTGACAGGTTCAACGCATCCCAAGAAGGTGGAGGCTACGACCGTATAAACCAGATAGAACTGGCAGGTCATGAGCCGGTTTCAATAACTTCGGCTGATCTGAATGATCTTCAGCAGACAAGAGGTGCTGTCTCGGAGTTGGTGCTAGACGAAGGGTGGTTCGAATCTTATGAGGAGGAACTGCAGGAGCAAACAACGGCTATTCAGCGTGTGAGCAATCAGGCTGCAGCATTCAAAGCATCGGTTGGCTCAGCGCTAGCAAGGCAAGGGTCAGCTTCATCCTCTTCGATGAAGCTCGCGCTTCAAAGCATGCAGAGTTCTTATAAAGAGTACGAGCAGCACTACGGTGCGAGTGGCTCGATCATCCAGTCAAGAGAGTCGGAGCGCTTGAAGCGCCAAGCGAGCGACGGGGAGCGAAAGGCGAATGAGGCGGCTGCAAACAGCAAGCTTGGTGATGCCAAGCGTCTCTTAGATCAAATGAGATCTGCTCCGGACCAAGAAGAGAACCGCAAAGAGTTTCAACAAGTGAAGCAGCGGATGGAGGCCAACTTAAAATTTAATCTAGCTGCGCAGCCAGAAGTTCCTGGAAATGAGCCGCTTGGAGGGGAAACCGGTGAGACGGTACGGCAGTCGATGAGCAAGGTGGAGAAGATCTATAGCGGCATGGCGGATCTGCTTGAAGATGTACGCGATCCGCTCTATATCAACGAGTATGTGGCGCATCGATTCCAAGCTTTTGATCCTAAGCAGTTCACGCTTAGCGGTGGTCAGCAAGGAGGGGAGACATTCTCCCAAGCGCTATCTCTTCGGAATCAAGAAGTGGAGTATATACTTTATGGATTTCATGAGCCGGCATCGAATGTAGCGGCTGCTTACGGCGAGCTGTTTGCACTAAGGCTTGCCGTGCGGACGATGGAAGGCTTCATCGCATGCCGTGCACTTGGGCATCCGCTGCTAGTGCTCTCCGCTGCGGTTCTATACGGCACCCAGAAAGCGCTGGGTGATATGGCAGCTCTTAGCCAGAAGGGAAGCATCCCGTTATCCAAATACGCGCCAGCGGAGCTTAGCTATTTGGAATATTTGCGGCTATTTCTCATTATGCACGGCGTCAGCGAGTCTCGAATCGCAAGAATCATCGCAGTTATTGAGCAGAACACAAATACCGATCTGTCCCTAGTCTCTACTGGATTGACAGGCGAGCTGACGGCATCTGTGAATCTCTGGTTTCTGCCGGGGCTCATGAGAAGCTTCACAGCGAGCGGCATTCTGAATGGAAAGGTGAAGGGGAATCGGTATGAAACGACCCGCACCATCGGTTGGTCCTATGGTTAAGCGGCGGCGAGGCGAAGACGGGAGCATAAGTCTGGAAGCTTCGCTCATTATGCCGATTGTGCTCATGGTGTTCATTTTCCTGATCTGTTTCATACGGCTCGGTATGGTACAGATGGCGCTGCATGGCGCCGTATCGCAAACGGTGAGAGAAGCTGCGGCGAACATTCATCCTGTGGAGCTTGCTATGGAGAAGTTTACTTCGAGCGATGATACCGGCGGAGAATCAGAAGTAGAAGAAGAGAACTCGCATTCTACTAAAGCTTTGGCGGAGCTGCCTGGAGTAGGTATTGTTGCTGATAAGCTGGAGAGCTGGCTTCCGCCGCCATCCGGAGCGCTTCTTGCGGCTGTGCTGCGTGGAGATTGGAAGCCCGTCCAGGACGCAGCTGCAACAGAGATTGGCCGCTCCGTAGTCGAGCCGCTATTGAAACGAGCTGCGGATTCATCGGTGCTCGAACCGGAGCAGCTTCAGCTAAGCAAGCTGTCGCTGCCGGATTTGAAGAGCAAGCAAGACGCTTACTTACTGGTCGAAGCTTCTTATAGCTTCAAGTTGGGATTCCCTTTCACGAAGAAGGCAATTGTGCTCAAGGAACAAGCGGAGGAGCGGGTATGGGTCAGCGATCCCGTTCCGTCTCTATCAGGCACTTCGAATACCGCAGGACTTACGGACCCGATTCAAATCTTACTTGTAGAGCCTACTCCCGCTCGACCAGGCAATAAAGCAAGAGTAGTCGTGCAGACGACACCGGGTAGAAGCCTATCCATTGAAGTGCTCTATAAGAGTGGCAGAAGCGTTGCGAAGCATCTCGGCAATACGAACGCAGGTGATGATGGTATGGCGGAGTGGACTTGGCTTGTTTCGGGAAACACGACACCGGGTATATGGGAAATCGTTGTTACCTCCAGTAATGGGGGCAAAGCGGCGAGACATTTTGTCGTAGAGAAGAAGTGAAGCGGACTCATAATTGATGAAAGAACAGAGGGATTACGTATGGGAGGCATATTTGTAAGCTCGATGGTTGTGCTGCTCGTTACCGCTGCATTCGTCAGCGATATAAGGACGATGCGCATTCCAAATGGACTGACCGTTTCGTTCTTTGGAGCAGGCGTGCTGTATCACTTGATTGCAGAAGGGGGCGCTGGAGCGGGTTATGCATTGCTAGGCGGTCTAGCGGGATTGCTGCCACTGCTTGTTTTATATGCGCTGCGCGGCATCGGCGCAGGTGACGTGAAGTTTTTTGCAGCTTTGGGAGCAGTAATTGGTGCGGTGGATGTGCTCTATGTCTTGATGAATTCGATCCTGTACGCCGGGTTGTTCGGCGTGATGGTGCTTGCTTTCAACCGAACAATAGGGAGAAAAGTGATAGTAGGCATCGTATCCGTGCTCGTAACGAGCAAGACGGAAGGAACGCGGTTTCCCTTTATGATCGCGGTCGTGCCTGGCGTAATAACGGCATGGTATTTCATACCTGCCTAGCTAAGAGAGGAGGGACTAGCAATGCTAATGGATGAGCTAAAGACTGATTTTGCCATAAAACGCGGCAATGAATTGATTGTCGATTTGGAATCCGGAATAACGAGAGATCGGCTAGACCAACTGGAAATTCAGATGCTGCAGAGCCAGCGCATTCCGATGCTGCTTCCTGTGGAATGGATAGATATGGATGGCCAAATCACATTCAGATATCTATTCACGGGTAAGAAAATCTTGATGCACCGGCTTCAGATGCAGCAGCTAACGATGCAGGAATTTTACACGGTAATGCTCGCGATTGTTGAAGCGCTCGACGACTGCAGACATTACATGCTGAGAGCGGACAATTTCCTGTTGCATGAGCAATATATCTTCATAGGCGACAGCTGGGAGGATATTTCGCTCGTGTATGTGCCGCTGCGGGGCGAGCGAATGGTTACGTCAGCGGGAGAAGCAGTGCTTGCGATGGCGGTTCGTTTCGTCAGCGTCATTGATCAGCCTGATGGAGCGGGACTTCAACGAGTGTTCCAGCATTTGCGGGATGAGTATGTTTCGTGGACAGGCCTTCGGCAGACGCTCTTATCGCTGCTTGGCGACGATTATCGGGCTATGCGTTCCGGACAATTGGAGGTAGCTGCTGCATATGATTCAGTTCGTGCGCAGAAGCGTCAGACTGTTAAAGAAGCGGAACGGAGCGAACCCTTCCATAGCGTTCAGACGACGGTTAATCAAGTATGGGCTGTGCGAGCCCATTTGCCTGAAGAGCTTGGGAACGAGCTGCCGTTGCCGATGGCAGATCAACTCCCGGAATCCGAGCAAACAGGAACATCCGCAAACCGAACAAAGTGGATCGTAGGAGCCATCTTCGTGCTCGTGAATGGCTTGATCTGGCGCTATCTTTATATGGCGGCGCCATCCCGCACAAGCTTGCTCATGAGCAGCGGATTGACTGTGCTCGCGATTGCCGTACTGCTCGTCTTTCGTCAGAAGAAAAGCAACCATGTTAATGAGAATGAGTCAGGATGGTCCCAGAAGAGCGAATGGATGGAGGAAGACAGCTTCACGCCTGACTCTCGACTTCTTGGCAAGCTGACATATAAGTCGTCGACAGTACAGAAACAATTAACGCCAACACAGCAGCACTTGGCTAATATGGAGGTTGCTGGATCAGGCATCGAAACTCCACTCGTATCGGAGCGATTGTCTTTCACTAAACAGTCGCATGAGTTGGAGAATAACGCTGCGAATCAACCGATCTACCAGCAGCCTGCATCTCGTGACGCGACGGTGTTGCTGGGTGGCGGGCAAAGAGAAAGTGTCGACGGAGGAGTTGAAGCTGATGATGGTGCTTCCTCCTGGCTCGAACGCCAATCGGATGCTGGGGCGGAGAGGATAAAGCTTACGCAGCTGCATTTTATTATCGGGAGGCTGGCGGAAGGCGTCCAATATGCTGACTCCTCGTATGGGATTTCGAGAGCTCATCTTGAGCTTATCAACAGCAAGGGGAGCTGGTCAGCCAAGGATATGGGCTCCCGCAATGGCAGTACATTAAATGGGAATACGATGATCCCATATAAGCCATATGCGCTGAATGACAATGACTTGGTTCAGCTGGCAGGCGTGAAAGGTCCGAAATATATTTTTCGAGCCAATAGCCATTAATTCAAACAAACGGAGTGCAAGCTCGGCGCCGGGTTGGGGAGTTCGTAATAGGGTTCGCCCATACAATTACTACCAATAGTTGCATGGACGATGATTACAGCTGAGAGTATAATGGAAAAGTAATGAATGCGGTTACATTTGAGGATTTCACCATGAATACGCGCAAACTTCCTTTAGAAGGAATGATGCTATTTTGAACCGTACATGGCTTCGAAGAATGATATGGTCCTATTTGCCGATCTTCTTTATTATGTTTTCCTTTCTCTTCTTTGTCTTCTTTCAGACGCTAGCCGAGCAAAATAACCGGAATACGAAAGAAGCCAGTAAGGTATTCGTTGGCCAGCTGCTTCAAACGGTCGACGTCAGCTTAAAGTCGCTGGACACGATGATGATTCGTGAGCTGGTATCCAGCAAGCTGCTCAGCGATTTCTTCCTGGCAAGCGGTAATGATAACGTGTTTCTGAACTATCAGGTCGTCAATCGAATGCAGCAAATGCAATACGAAATGTCGATCATTGATTCCTACTATTTGGTACGGTTCAAAGACGGTATCGTCTTCAATGGGAAGACGACGAAGATAGACGATTTCAAAGACATTGCGTTCATTCGTAGTGAGCAGAACAGCAAAGGAAGTCACACCTCTACTTGGAGCTCCATTCGACCGTATCAAGAACTGGTCGCTCAGAAGCCTAAGAGCGTTATTAGTCTCGTTCACCGAGTTTCCGTTGGGAGTGGTGCAGACGGACTTATCGTTGTGAATGTTAATGCGGCATCGCTTCGTGTGATGATTAAAGATATGTACAATACAGACCAAGCGTTTGTCCAGTTGTATGATCGCAGCAGACAGCCGTTGTTCGCGCAAGATGGAGCGAACACATCTGGTAAGGTTCTGGCGAGTCAGACGTCTCCATATTCTGGGTGGACGGTCGAGAGCGGCGTGGTGCATGGCAAGGTCGTTAACCTGATCTCGAATTTATCAAGTATATGGCTCGTGCTGGGACTTATTATTTTCTTAGCTGGCAGTGTCTCCATTGTTTATATCACTCGTAAGAACTATAAGCCGATTGAAGAGCTCGTATTTCGGATTCAAGATCAATTTGGATCGGGAAAGCCGACGCTGGGGAGGCTTGCGGTGGACGAGTTTACGTTCATCGAAACGGCGATCAATAACTTTGCCGAGCAGACCAAGCTGTTTCGCAAGGAAGCCGAAGCGTCTGCTATCAGCAAGCGAAAGACCGTCTTTATGGAATTGCTGCAGTTCGATAGAGTTGTGCAGGCGGAAGCTATTGACCTGACGACGCTGCCCCAGCACGATAAGCAGCGGGTTCTCGTCATCGAGATCGATCAACCGGAGCAAGTATTCAATCAGTATAAAAGCCGCGACCAGTCTTTATTCAAGTTCGTTATCAGCAGCGCAACCCATGAATTGTACACGCAACATGGCATTCCGATCTGGCTGGAGTGGACATCCTCCCTGCAACTGACAGGCATCTTGTTTTTACCGGATTGCTTACATGTTGAGGCAGAAACAATCTGCGAGCGTATTAACGGATGGATTCATCAGCATTTAGCTTTCACGGTAACGATTGGTCTGGGGGAAGTTCATGCAGGTGCTGAACTGGCGGGAGTGTCAAATAAACAGGCGTTGGAGGCACTAACGTTCAAGGCAGCGCTTGGGCACAATCGGGTCATTCAATACAGCGAAACGCAGCAGGCGGCAACGATGAAAGCGACCAATACACACTTGCAGGCGATTCACCGGCTTATTCAGCAGTTGCGCCTTCATGAAGAGAACTGGCGGGAGAGTTTCGACGCGATGTTCAATGGTATGCGAAGCTGCTGCTTGCCGAAGAATGAAATCTCCGAGCTATGCCGCTATTTGGTTGCACATATGGATCTTCAGCTGTCGCAGGCCTCGAAGGATTACTACGACGTTTGGAAGTCCGAAACATCAGCATCCCTGCGCCAAATCATAGATGAGTTCGATACGCTGGATGAGCTGCAAAGACTATGCTACGCGGCGTTGCAATCGTATGCCGATCAGATGGGGCAATTGTACAGCGGACGCCTGCATCATCTACTCTTGCAAGATGTTAGAGCCTATATAGGTCTACACTACTCTTATCCGGAGCTGTCGCTCGATTACTTGGCAGACAAATTCGGAATAAGCGCCAAATACATTAGCCAGTTGTTTAAAGAAGAGTTTGGCGAGAATTTCCTTGATTACTTGTCGCAGCTGCGAATTTCCGAAGCGAAGAAGCTGCTGCTCGAACAGCCGGATTCGATTCAGGAAGTCGGCGAGCACGTCGGCTACTTGAATGCGGCAACATTCAGACGCGTCTTTCGCAAAGTTGAAGGCATATCGCCAGTCGATTTCCGTAAACGCCATGCCATGTAATAAACAAAGGACCGCTCCCAAGCAGAAGAGCTGCTTGGGAGCGGTCTTTTTCTATGTATATAGGCTTAATTGGAAAGTTGAGCGCTGGCGGAAAGTTGAGCGGCGAACGCCGGAAATCCAGTAATGGCGCGGCTTTAGAAAATTGATCATCAGCCGGATTAGTGGTTGTTGTCGGCTATGTCCTGTGTCCATTATCGTTGAAAGCAATCAAGGTCAACTTCAAATAAGGGATGTGAGTGAAAGCATGTCTTCATCGACAGGAGTAATCGAAAGGGAGAAACCAGAAGCCCGCGTCAATGGCAGCTTGCTCCTGCTGAAGGATCGGGGCAAACGCATTAAGCGGCATTGGCAGCTCTATCTGCTTGTTCTGCTCCCGCTAGCGTATTTGGTTATTTTCAAATATATCCCGATGTATGGCGCTCAAATCGCTTTTCGGGATTTCAGTCCGGTACGAGGCATCCTCGGAAGCGAATGGGTCGGTTTAGCCAATTTCAACACATTCTTTAAGTCGCCGAATTTCTGGATGCTGATTAAGAACACGCTTATCATTAGCTCTTATTCGTTGCTCGTCGGCTTTCCGGCTCCGATCATTCTGGCGCTTGCGCTCAACGAGGTGCGGAGCATGCGCTTCAAACGGTTCGTTCAAATGGTGACGTTCGCGCCATACTTCATTTCGACGATCGTTATGGTGTCCATGATCATTCTGTTTCTATCTCCCAGACTTGGATTTATCGATCATATCCTGAGCGCATTTGGCATGGAAGCTGTTAACTTCATGGGCGTTCCGAGCTACTTCAGCAGCATCTTCGTATGGTCGAACGTATGGCAAGGCATCGGTTATGGTGCGGTCATCTATTTGGCGGCTCTGTCCGGGATTAATACCGATTTGTATGAAGCGGCCAGAGTTGACGGGGCGTCACGCATCCAGAAGGTTTGGCATATCGATATTCCCGGCATCATGCCTGCCGCGACGATTTTGCTCATATTGAACGTCGGACAGATCATGAACGTCGGCTTTGAGAAGATCTATTTAATGCAAAATCCTCTCAACACAAGCACTTCCGAGGTTATTTCAACCTACGTGTACAAGATCGGTCTGCTCGGCGCAAACTTCAGTTTCTCTGCTGCAGTCGATTTGTTTAATTCGGTCATCAATCTCATTCTGCTGCTCAGCGTCAACTATTTTGCTAGGCGCGTGTCCGAAAGCAGCTTATGGTAGGAGGTGTTCAAAGGTGGCGCGTACAAACGTTATTCGGGAATCAGCCTCAGACAAGCTATTTTTGACGCTGGTCTATGTTTTCTTGACGATTATCCTGCTGGCTGTGCTTTATCCGCTCATCTATATCCTGAGTTCATCCTTCAGTTCGCCCCAAGCGGTGATTAGCGGGAGAGTGTGGCTATTGCCGGTGGACTTCAGCTTAGCTGGCTATAAAGCGATCTTCTCTAATCCGATGATCATGACGGGCTATGGCAACTCGCTCTTCTATACGGTGTTCGGGGTCCTGATCAATGTATCCTTGACCATCATGCTAGCTTACCCGATCTCCAAATCTACCTTCTACGGTCGACATATCATCATGGTCATTCTAATTATTACGATGATGTTCAGCGGCGGTCTGATTCCATACTATCTGACTGTGAAGAACCTTGGCATATTGGACACGAGATGGGCGATGCTGCTTCCCGGCGCAATGGCGGTCTGGCAGGTTATTATTGCCCGAACCTTCTTTCAGTCCAGTATTCCTAAGGAGCTCGGGGAAGCCGCGGAGCTCGACGGATGCACAGACATCGGCTTCTTATGGCGGGTCGTCTTGCCATTATCCAAACCGATTCTGGCTGTGCTTGTGCTCATGTATGCGGTCGGGCATTGGAATGCCTACTTCGAAGCGCTGATATTCTTGAAATCACAAGATCTGTTCCCGCTTCAGATTGTGCTGCGGAACATTCTCATTCTGAATTCCATTGACTCCAGCATGATGGTGGACGCCAACAAAATGGCCGCGATGCAGGGTCTGCGTGATTTGCTTAAGTTCTCGCTTATCGTTGTCGCAACAGTGCCAATACTCGCCATTTATCCTTTCGTACAGAAATATTTTGTCCAAGGCATTCTGATCGGTTCTTTGAAAGGATAGCCGATGCTTACTCGGTTATGGAGGTGAAGCAAGCACAATAAACGTTAGGAATCATGCGCGGGAAGAATGAAGCGTGTTAAGATGAATATCATTGAGGAGGCGTCTGCTTTGAAGATGACCAAAAGTTCGAAAGTGCTAGCTTTACTAGTCATGATCGCTTTACTCATCACAGCAACGGCATGCGGAAGCAATGGCGATAATGGCGGCAATTCCAGCAATACTAGCGATAGCAGCAATAAAGGATCGAACGAGGGTTCGGGCGATAAGGTCGATACCGGAAAAACGGTCACGCTCAATACATTCATCAGCGTTTCGCCGAAGATCGAGGACATTACGACGAATGAAGTAACGAAGTATACGGAGAACAAGCTCAATATAAAGTTCAAGTTTGATGCAACGCCAAGCGCCAACGCAAAGGACAAGAAAAAGCTGATTCTGGCGAGCGGCGATTATCCGGCTATCTTCCTCTCGGGGGATTTCACGCAGGCGGAGCAAATCGATTACGGTAAGCAGGGCATCCTCACGCCGCTCAACGATTTGATCGACAAATATGGCGATGAAATCAAGCGTGCGTTCAACGAGGATAAGGATCTGAAGGATGCGATTACTGCGCCGGACGGCAACATTTATTCGCTGCCACATATTAATGATTGCTTCCACTGCTGGTATTCGCAGAAGCTCTGGATTAACAAGGCGTGGCTGGATAAGCTGAGTCTCCAAATGCCAACGACAACGGAAGAATATTACGAGGTGCTGAAAGCATTCAAGACAAAGGACCCGAACGGCAACGGCAAAGCGGATGAGATTCCGCTGACCGGCGCATTCAACACCTGGCACGCGATTCCTTCCAATTTCTTAATGAACGGCTTTATTTATGATAATGACGAAGATTTCTTCTACTTGAAGGATGGTAAAGTGCAACTGTCGGCTAATCAGCCAGAGTGGCGCAACGGTCTAACTTACATTAACAAGCTCTTCAGCGAAGGCTTGATCGATAAAGAATCATTCACGCAAAATATCGATCAAATGGCGCAAGTGGGCAACAAAGAAGGTGACAATGTTGTCGGCAGCGTCACTGCAGGCCACATTGGCATGGCATTCAGCTTGGCAGATGGACAGACTCGCCATAAGGATTATGTAACGGTACCGCCGCTTAAAGGTCCTGAGGGTGTCGCATATTCAGGTTACTATAAAGCTTATGGTAACGGGCAGTTCGCCATTACGAATAAGGCTTCAGAAGAAGAAGCCATTGCAGCGATCAAGATGGCCGATTACATGTATTCCGAAGAGTATGCCATCATGAACGAATATGGTCTTGAAGGGAACTACTGGAACAAGGCGCCAGAAGGCGAGAAGGATGTTCACGGCAATCCTGCCAAATACAGCCTGAATCCAAAATATTGGGACTCGACGGCGACGACATTCAACGATACTTGGGATCAAATGGGCATCACGAGACGGACACGCGAGATTCGCGAGTCTTGGACGGCACCAGCGGATATGTTCTCTCAACAAGGTTATGAGTTCCGACTCTTCACCGAAACAGCGAATAACTACGAGAACAAGCAGCCGGAAGAGACGTTCCCGCTCACGATCTTCATGGATGAGAACGACGCGAAGGAAACGATCATGCTGCGTACGCAGATCAATGAATACATTCGCTCCAACATGGCGCAGTTCGTTACGGGCTCCAAGAAGCTGACGGATGCCGAATGGGACAGCTATGTGAAGGGCTTTGACGGCTTGAACTTGACCCATTATCTAGATATCTATCAAAAAGCATACGATAGTAAGAAGAAATAAAAAGAATAAGAAGAACTAAGAAGAATTAAGGAAACAACAAACAGCCATGCGAACAAGGAGATCATCTCATCTCCTATGTCACATGGCTGTTTTCTTCGAACCGGATTAACGCCTTCCAAACAACTGCTCGAAGGCCTTCTCGGTAGTGGGGAAATTGAACACGAAGCCGTTATCCAACGCTTTGCGAGGTACAGCGCGAGTGCCTTCCAGGAGCAGCATGGATAGCTCGCCAAGCGCTGCTTTCAGCGGGAAAGCAGGGACGGGGAACCAGTGCGGTCTTCCTGCTGCTTTGCCTATTGCCCGGCCGAAAGCGTCATTCGTGACTGGCTCCGGAGCGCAAGCATTGACGGGACCTGACACATCTGGATGATCGAGGCAGAAGAGAATGAGGCGCGTCATGTCGTCCTCGTGAATCCAAGGAATCCACTGCTTGCCGCTGCCCATGCGGCCGCCGATGCCGAGCTTGTAAGGAAGCACCATCTTGGGGAAGGCGCCGCCCTCCATGCCAAGCACAAGTCCGATCCGCAGCTTCACGAGCCGAGGGACCCCAATACGGTCAACCGCCGCTTCCCATTTATCTACGATCGTGGCGAGAAAATCTGCAATGCGAGCCGGGCTCGCTTCATCAGCCGCAGCCTCGTCAGGCGCGCTATTGCCATAGATGGAGATGCCTGACGCGTTTACAACGACGCGAGGCTTCACATCCACAGCCGCGACGAATTGCTCGATGGCCTTCGCTGCATCAAGCCTCGATTGCAGAATGGCGTGCTTGCCTTCCTTGGTCCATCTGCGATTGATAGACTCGCCTGCCAGATTCACGATGGCATCGATGCCTTCGAGCTTCTTCGGATTGTCCGCAAGCTCTTTCCAGCTCATGAGATGTAGCCCTGGCTTAGTTGACTGTTTGCTGCTCGACCGAGTAATAATCCACACTTCATCACCCCGTTCGAGAAGCGCCTTTACTACATGGCTTCCAACATAGCCCGTACCGCCGCTAACCGCAACCTTCATCCGTTCTCTCCTCCTCCGCTATGTACAACAAAAGCCGCCAAGCTGGCGGCTTCTATTTATTGAGCAAGTGCTGATAAGGCGTGTAGTCGATCTGCTCCTTCTCGAGGAACGTAATCAAGCTGCGGTAATCCCGTTTCGGCGTTGCCCGGATATACCCTTCAATACAGTGGTTGCGAGCCACTTCACTGGCTCCGCCTTCAACAGCAACCTGCGCAATCTTAGCAGCGATCGAATGTCTCGCAATGTCGCGGAACGCGCTTGGAACCGGAGAAACGAGCTGGTCCAGGAAGCTCTTCGCGTCTTCCGTCCACATGCCACGGCTTCGCTCTACCCAGTAGTTCTGCCAATCAAGCTTCGACTTGCCGTCGCGCATCGGAAGCACTTTAAGAAATTTGCGGAACATGAAGTATCCGCCGATGGACATAAAGCCAATCATGACAAATGCCCAGAACATAATGAAATACATAAACCAATTCGGTGCCATCCGCCGTCTTCACCTCTGACTGCTACAATAAAATTGCTTTCATTATAAGCTAATTTTGCATACGCTCGCAACAAAGGAGGCAATTGTTGAACCTAGATTTATTTGAATATTCCTTGTAAAATAGGAAGGACAAGCATTTTTGTGAGATTCTGCGAGATTCATTGTTTTAATGCATGTGATTTTTGCTGAAACTGATAGAGAAGCAAAAAACACTAAAGGAGCGGACTAGTCCATGTTAAAAATTGGTTCACACGTTTCATTTTCGGATAAAGGCTTGCTTACTGCAACGAACGAAGCTGTTTCCTACGGCTCAAACACCTTCATGATTTATACGGGAGCTCCGCAGAACACTCGCCGCAAACCGATTGAAGACTTATATATTCCAGATGGCAGAATCGCTATGGGCGAAGCTAATATCGACGAAATCGTCGTTCATGCCCCTTACATCGTTAATCTCGGTTCGTATAAAGACGACACATTCGAGCTGGCGGTTCGCTTCCTGCAAGAGGAAATTCGCCGCACAGACGCGATCGGCGTACGCAATATCGTACTTCACCCAGGCGCTTACACAGACAAGGACGCAGAGTACGGCATCGCTCGTATCGCGGAAGGTCTGAACGAAGTGCTGAATGGCACGAAAGAAACGAATGTTAACATCGCTCTTGAAACGATGGCTGGCAAAGGCACGGAGATCGGTCGCAGCTTCGATGAGATCGCAGCAATCATTGATAAAGTAAGCGCTAATGAGCGCCTTACCGTATGTATGGATACTTGCCACATGCACGATGCCGGTTATGATCTCGTCGATGATCTTGACGGCGTGCTGAAGCAGTTCGACAGCATCGTTGGATTAGACCGCGTAGCCGTTGTTCACGTGAACGACAGCAAGAACCCGCGTGGCGCAGGGAAAGACCGCCATGCACCAATCGGCGCTGGCTGGATTGGTCATGATGCGATCCGCAACATCGTTCATCATGAAGCGCTCAAAGGTCGTCCGTTCATTCTTGAGACGCCTTGGATCGGCCAGAATGACAAGACGCAGCGTCCGATGTACGAAGCTGAGATTGCTCTGCTTCGCGGCGATGCACATACGCGCTTTGGTGGCGAGTTCATGGAAGACGTGGAGCGTCTGCATCACTTCTTCAATAAACAAGACATCAGTCACCGCGACTACGTACTCTCGGTATGGGATGTGCTTAAGAACGATGCGAAAGCGAAGAAGGCGGATCCTCGCGAGCCGATGGATCGTCTCTACGAACTCGTTGCTGAGCACCGCGTCCTGCCGGAGATTTCCGAAGAAGGTATCAACCAGCGGATTACAGCTTGGTTTGCGGGCAAAACATTACTCGTTAATGCATAAATTTACTACCTATTTTCGTCCATGGAAGGAAGACTAATTCTATATGCAAAACATTCATCAGCCTGGGCAATCCGCGCAGCGTCCGGATAAACGCCATCGTGCGAGAATGCTCATCTCTTGTCCGGATCGCCCGGGAATCGTAGCTGCCGTTTCCCATTTCCTCTATGAGCATGGCGCTAACATTGTACAATCTGACCAGTATTCCATGGATCCTGGCGGCGGTATGTTCTTCATCCGTTTTGAATTCGATCTGAAAGATCTCGACAAAGAGCTGCCAGTCCTTCAAGAGGATTTTGCTCGTGTTGCAGACCGCTTCGAGATGAAGTGGCTTACATTCCGCGCAAGCCGCAAGAAGCGTCTCGCGATCTTTGTTTCCAAGGAAGATCACTGTCTGCTGGAGCTGCTCTGGCAGTGGCAGGCAGGTGATCTGGATGCTGAGATTGCAATGGTCATCAGCAACCATGCAGATATGCAAGGACTTGTGGAATCATTCGGCATTCCGTTCCATCACATTCCGGTAACGCCTGATACGAAGGCGGATGCGGAGAAGAAGCAGATTGAGATTGTTTCGGACAAAGCTGATCTGATTGTACTCGCGCGTTATATGCAGATTATTTCGCCGAAGTTCATCGAACAGTTCCCGAACCGAATTATTAACATTCATCATTCCTTCTTGCCAGCCTTCGTCGGCGGCAAACCTTATGCGCAAGCCTACAACCGCGGTGTCAAAATCATCGGCGCTACAGCGCACTACGTAACGGAAGAGCTCGATGGCGGCCCTATTATTGAGCAGGACGTGCAGCGTGTCAGCCACCGCGACGATGTGGATAACCTGAAGCGGATTGGCCGTACGATTGAACGTGTCGTGCTTGCCCGTGCGGTTAAATGGCATGTGGAAGACCGAATTCTCGTTCATCAGAACAAGACGGTTGTTTTTAATTAATGGTGAAGAATTGGCGTGTCTGCCCGGAGTTATCCGGCGGGCACGCTATTTTTTTTGCAGCAGGCGTGATCTTGTCGAATTTTAGCACGCTTGCCCATTCAAGGATGGAAATGCCGGATTGGTAATGGTACAATGTTTCAAAGCAAGTAGGGGCTAAACGACCTATTTTCAAAGAGATAATGTGATCAACAAGCTATGGAAGCAAGCTTATTCGGATTTAGGAGGAGTTTACGTAATGACAGTTACACAGAAGTCCATCGACCAGCTTTCCATCGACACGATCCGCACACTTGCAATCGATTCGATCGAGAAAGCCAATTCCGGACACCCGGGCATGCCAATGGGAGCTGCACCGATGGGGTACCAATTGTTTGCGAAAACAATGAAGCACAATCCGTCCAACCCAACGTGGATCAACCGCGACCGTTTCGTTCTGTCGGCAGGTCATGGTTCGATGCTGCTGTACAGCCTGCTTCACTTGTCGGGGTATGATCTTCCAATCGAAGAGCTGCAAAACTTCCGTCAATGGGGCTCCAAAACGCCGGGTCATCCGGAATTCGGCCACACAGCTGGCGTAGATGCAACGACTGGTCCACTTGGACAAGGTGTTGCTATGGCTGTTGGTATGGCAATGGCTGAAGCGCAGCTTGGCGCAACGTACAATAAACAAGATCTGAACGTGATCGATCACTATACATTCGCGATTTGCGGCGACGGCGATTTGATGGAAGGCGTAGCAAGCGAAGCAGCTTCCCTTGCAGCTCACCTGAAGCTCGGCAAGCTGGTCGTGCTTTACGATTCCAATGACATCTCGCTTGACGGCGAGCTGAACCTGTCATTCTCCGAGAACGTACAAGGTCGCTTCGAAGCTTATGGCTGGCAAGTGCTGCGCGTAGAAGACGGCAATGACTTGAACGCGCTTGGCCAAGCAGTAGCGGCAGCACAAGCAGACACAAGCAAACCGACGCTGATTGAAGTGAAAACGACAATCGGTTACGGCAGCCCGAACAAAGGCGGCAAAGGCGGCCATCTTGGTACGCACGGCAGCCCGCTCGGCGCTGAAGAGACTGTACTGACGAAGCAATTCTACGGCTGGGAGAACGAAGCATTCACAGTTCCAGCTGAAGTGCGCTCGCACTTCGCTGCAGTGAAAGACAGCGGCGAGAAAGTAAACGCGGCATGGGATGCACTGTTCGCTTCCTATAAAGCGGCATATCCAGAGCTTGCAGCTCAGTTCGAAACAGCAATCAGCGGCAATCTGCCTGAGGGCTGGGACGCGGATCTGCCTGCATACGCACCAACAGACAAAGCGCTGTCGACGCGTGTGGCTTCCGGTAACGCACTGAACGGTCTTGCGAAGAACATCCCGAACCTGATCGGCGGTTCCGCTGACCTTGAGAGCTCGACAATGACGCACCTGAAAGGCTTGCCAGTGTTCAAGCCAGGCAGCTACGAAGGCCGCAACGTATACTTCGGCGTTCGTGAGTTCGCAATGGCTGCAGCAATCAACGGTATGAGCCTGCATGGCGGCGTGAAAGTATATGGCGCAACATTCTTCGTATTCACAGACTACCTGCGTCCAGCAGTTCGTCTGTCGGCGCTGATGAAGCAGCCGGTTGTATTCGTGCTGACGCATGACAGTATCGCTGTCGGCGAAGACGGCCCTACGCATGAGCCGATCGAGCAGCTTGCTTCCCTGCGTATCATCCCGCAATTGACGACGATTCGTCCTGCGGATGCGAACGAGACATCGGCAGCATGGGCATACGCACTAGCTGATGCAGATCAGCCGGTTGCGCTCGTTCTCACGCGTCAAAACCTGCCAATCTTGGAAAGTACGGCTGAGCAAGCTCGCGAAGGCATTGCAAAAGGTGCATATGTAGTCTCAGAAGCAGCGAATGGCAAGCCGCAAGCACAGCTGATCGCAACTGGCTCCGAGGTACAGCTTGCAGTAGCAGCTCAGAAAGCTCTTGCAGCTGAAGGCATTCACGTACGCGTCATCAGCATGCCGAGCTTCGACCTGTTCGAGCGTCAGTCGAAAGAATACAAAAATTCGGTCATTCTGCCTGAAGTGAAAGCTCGTCTTGCAATCGAGATGGCTTCGCCGTTCGGTTGGGAGCGTTATGTTGGCGATCAAGGCGCTGTCCTTGGCATCAACACATTCGGCGCATCTGCTAAAGGCGACCGTGTCATTGCAGAATACGGCTTTACAGTAGAGAATGTAGTAAGCAAAGTTAAAGGCCTGCTGTAGGAGCTAGGATAACACAGCGCCCGGAAGACTGTTTCTTCGATTAACGGTGTGGGTAGCAGCTGCTAGGATTCGATTTAGTTCGATGAACCAGCGGCTGCAAGCCCTGCTTTTTTTCCACCTAATACCTAATCCCTGTTAAGGAGCGAATAACGAATGTCCCAATACGCTAACGTAACTGTAGTTAAGAAAGCAAACGTTTATTTCGATGGTAAAGTAACAAGCCGCACAGTGCTGTTTGAGGATGGAACGAAGAAGACACTGGGCATTATGATGCCAGGTGAGTACGAGTTCGGTACAGATGTTAAAGAAATTATGGAAATTCTTGCTGGCGATCTGAAAGTATTGCTTCCGGGCGAATCCGAGTGGATCAGCATTTCGGGCGAAGGCGAATTCACGGTTCCGGCAAACGCGAAGTTCAAGCTTCAAGTCGCGACTGTGACAGACTATGCTTGCTCTTATATTCAGGAATAATACGTAGCATACAGATGAAAAAGGCTGCTCCGCATCGCGCGGGCAGCCTTTTTGTATGTTTAGCTTGTTAAGTTAATCCGCAGTAATGCGTTGATTATTGATATAAGCTTCCAGCTGAAGGCGCTGGTACGGAGCAAGTCCAGCAAGCAGACAGCCGTAACGGAAGCGGCTTGCGCTTGTCTCGATGCGGATAATGCGACCAATCATCGGAGGAAGCTCGGAGTCTTGCGGGAAGTGGATGACGACGAACATGTCCAGTTCAAGCGGAGACGCACTCGACAGCTGAAGGCCATTGTCCGAGATGTCGCAGAGCGTGCTGTCGATAAGCTGGCCGGAGAAAGCACCTTCTTGCTCCCATTGGTATACAGACAGTTTCAAAGGTATGTTCAGCGTCAAGCGCTCGCTGCGTCTACGGTTTGAGTTCGAAGCGTCTACAGCCGTTGCTTCCTCTATGACAGCCGCGGTCTGCTCAATTGCAGAAGCTGCTGCTACCGCATCCTCGACATCGCTATGGTTCGTAATCCGTTTATTAATCCATTGCTCGTAATTGTGAGCGAGCGCCGATAGATCAAGGTCAGCAAGTCCCATCGCGTCGCCCATCTGGTAAAGGCTCTTCACCGCCTCGAGAATTGGCGTTGGCGTCTTCAGCTCATCCGAGAGCGTAGAAGCAAGGCGCAGGTCCTTCAGCATCAGGCCAAGCGAGAATTGGACGCTGAAATCACGGTCAAGCAGCTTCGGCGCCTTCAGATCCGCCATCTTGCTTGCAGCGCCGCCCGATTGAACGAGCTCGAGGAAGTTCTTCGCATCAATATCGCCGCTTGCTGCGATTGCCATGCCTTCGAGCAAGGCTGCAACATTAGCGCCGACAATCGTATTGTGCGCGAGCTTCGCGATCGAACCGTTGCCGCCGGGCCCCATTGGAATGATTTTGCGGCCCATTGTCTCGAGGACATCCTTCACTTTATGTATGACTTCAATATCGCCGCCGACCATGAACACGAGCGAGCCGCTCTCAGCCGCAGGCTTGCTGCCTGTAACCGGCGCATCAAGGAAGTCGCCGAACTTGGCCGTAATGTCATGGTGCAGCTGGCGGGAAAGTGCAGGGGAAATGGTGCTGCTGTCGATGACGACTGCACCAGGCATGATGGAGCTAATCAGGCCGTTCTCGCCATAATACACTTCACGAACCGAATCATCGTTGCTAATCATCGTAATAATAACTTCGGACGCACGCGCTACGGCAGCAGGCGTTGCCGCTGTGTCCGCGCCAAGTTCGATGAGCTTGTCCGCTTTGCCAGGCGTACGGTTGTAGACTGTGACTGGATAGCCTTTACGAAGTAAATTTGCAGCCATTGGCTCGCCCATGACGCCGAGGCCGATAAAGCCGATTTTGAACATCAAATTCATCTCCTTGGAACCGAAATTTAACTGTTTTCATTTTATCATAAAAAAGTGACGTGTTGTATGGAGCTAACGCAATCCCTTGTTTTTAGTAAACAAATCCTTTATCCTAGTGCTAATGAAAAAGGAGGTTTTTACCGGAATGAGTAAAGCAGTTCAGTTTGATTACAGCAAAGCGCTGACGTTTATCGGCCAGCATGAAATTGACAATTTGGCGGCGCAAGTACGCACTGCCCATGATCAGCTCCACAATGGAACAGGCGCAGGCTCAGACTACCTAGGCTGGATTGACTTGCCGAATAGCTATGATAAAGAAGAGTTCTCCCGCATTCAGAAAGCGGCTGCGAAGATCCAGTCGGACTCCGAGGTGCTGATTGTTATCGGTATCGGCGGTTCTTACCTAGGCGCTCGCGCTGCAATCGAGATGCTATCGCACTCTTTCTATAACTTGCTCCCGGGCGAGCAGCGCAAGACGCCGCAAGTGCTCTTCGCTGGCAACAATATCAGCTCTACATATGTAACGCATCTGCTTCAATTGCTTGAAGGCCGCGACTGGTCGATCAACGTAATCTCGAAGTCGGGTACAACAACAGAGCCGGCAATCGCGTTCCGCGTATTCCGCGCAGCTCTTGAAGAGAAGTACGGCAAGGCTGAGGCTCGCAAACGTATCTACGCAACGACTGACCGTGCAAAGGGCGCACTGAAGAAGCTCGCAACAGAGGAAGGCTACGAGTCGTTCATTATTCCAGACGATGTAGGCGGCCGTTACTCGGTTCTGACAGCGGTTGGCTTGCTGCCGATTGCAGCAGCTGGCATCAACATCGAAGAGATGATGAAAGGCGCAGCAGACGCTTCGCAAGCATATAGCAACCCAGAGCTCTCGGAGAACGAAGCTTACCAATATGCTGCAGCGCGTAACGCTCTGTACCGCAAAGGCAAAACAACGGAAATCCTCGTAAACTACGAGCCTGCCCTTCACTTCGTATCGGAGTGGTGGAAGCAGCTATACGGCGAGAGCGAAGGCAAAGACTACAAAGGGATTTTCCCAGCTGCTGTAGACTTCTCGACGGATCTGCACTCCATGGGTCAATTCATTCAAGAAGGCAACCGGAACATCTTCGAAACGGTTATTCAAGTGAACAATGTGGCTGAACAAATTACGATCGCACATGACGAGAACGATTTGGACGGGCTGAACTTCCTGACCGGCAAGACGATGGACTTCGTGAATAAGAAAGCGTTCGAAGGCACGCTGCTTGCACACACAGACGGCCAAGTGCCTAACTTTGTCGTGAACATTGCAGACATGAAGCCATACACATTCGGCTACCTCGTGTACTTCTTCGAGATCGCATGCGGCATCAGCGGCTACCTGCTAGGCGTGAATCCGTTCGACCAGCCGGGCGTTGAAGCGTACAAGAAGAACATGTTTGCTCTGCTTGGCAAGCCAGGCTATGAGAAAGAAAAGGCTGAGCTCGAAGCTCGGTTGTAATCGGCGGTCATGCTAGCCAGATACAAGACGTTTCGCCAGCAGGCGAGCGCTGAAATTATCATCAAGAAATCCCGGTTCATCGGCTATGGCAAGCCGGTCACGTCGGAAGCAGAGGCGATAGCATTCATCGAAGAGCTGAAGAAGCAGCACTGGAATGCGAATCATAACTGTTCGGCGTACGTGCTCGGCGAGCGGGATGAGATCCAGAAGGAGTCGGATGATGGCGAGCCAAGCGGCACGGCGGGCAAACCGATTCTTGAAGTGATCAAGCACCATGGCCTCAAAAATGTCGTCATCGTCGTAACCCGTTATTTTGGCGGAATTATGCTCGGTGCCGGCGGTCTCATCCGTGCTTACACGGATGGGGCGGTCACTGCGATTGAAGCAGCGGAAGCGATCACCAATGTGCTTCATCGTGAAGTCATTGTCGATGTCGACTATACGTGGTATGGCAAGCTCGAGAACGAGTTCCATGCCCGCAGCGTCCGGATTGGCGGGACAGATTTCACCGACCGTGTGATCATCACTTGCTTGCCTGAAGCAGCGGATGCCGAGCGATTCAGCAACTGGATCACCGACTTGACTCAAGGACAGGCCAAGCTGGCAATCGGCGAAGATCGATATTATATCGAGGGCGAGTAGCCCTAACACCAGAAACTCCTTAGCGATGATGCGCTAAGGAGTTTTTTTGCTAGAGCAGCAGAAGCTGATCCTAATAATAACGATTGACTAGACGCGCTTCTGTCTGCTACATTTAATACCAAGTAGTTTAATGGGGATTAAGTTGAATTAGTAGATTTTTGAAAACGTACCCGCGATTCCTCAAGGAAAGCGGCAGGAGGTAAGTCAGCTTGAATATCATAATGCGCAACCGATTGTGGAGCTTCGGTTTTCGAAGCACCATTATGCTCTATTTTGTGCTCTTGATTGTACTGCCGATTATTGGGATTTACTCGCAATCGCTTGAACTGGGCTGGACGCCTTTCTGGGACAGCATTATTGACCCGCTTGCATGGAAAGCGGTATTGCTTACGATCAAATTATCGGTTATTGCTGCACTTATTAATGTCGTTCTCGGAACGATGATTGGTTGGGTTCTTATCCGCTACCGGTTCCCCGGACGCCGCATCTTGAACAGCCTTGTCGATTTGCCTTTTGCGCTGCCGACAGCAGTCGGCGGCTTGATGATATTGCTGCTGCTAGGACCGAATAGCATTGTTGGCAATCTAGCTGATAAGCTCGGATTTGAAATTGTGTTCCACGAGCCGGCGATTATTATCGCCATGGTGTTCGTCACCTTCCCATTCGTCATCCGTGGCGTGCAGCCGCTGCTTGAAGAGCTGGATAAGTCAGAGGAGGAGGCGTCCTATACGCTAGGCGCTTCGCGGGCTAGAACGTTCTTTCAGGTGATCTTCCCATCTATGCTGCCTGGCATTATTAGCGGCGCGATGCTGGCGTTCTCCCGCGCGCTTGCTGAATTCGGCGCAGTCGTGCTCGTTGCAGGCAACATACCGGGCAAGACGCTCATCGCTTCGGTCTATATTTTCGGAGAAATTGAAAGCGATAACGCGCAAGGAGCAGCGGCTGTATCCGTACTGCTGCTGACGCTATCCTTCCTCATTCTAGGCGCAGTCAACTATGTGCAGTCGAGGAGGCATGGCAAATGAGAAGGCTTTGGATCACGTTAACGTATGCGGTATTCCTCGTTCTACTGATCGTACCGCTTATTAAGATTTTTACCGGCTCATGGGGAAAGGGCTGGAGCGGCTTCACAGATGCGCTTACCCGTCCTGAATCGCTTCATGCGCTTATGATGACCGGCATGATCGTCGTAGTTGTTACATTGCTCAATACGCTGTTCGGCGTTATGTTAGCGCTCTATCTTGTTCGCGGGACTTGGCTCGGCAGACGTCTGAAAGCTTTTATGAATAGTATCGTTGACTTGCCGTTCGCGGTATCGCCTGTTATCGGCGGTTTGATGATCGTCCTTATGCTCGGACCGAGCTCGGTGCTCGGGACGTTCTTCGAAGATATCGGCTTCAAAGTGGTTTATGCGCTGCCAGGGATGATACTTGCGACATTGTTCGTTACTTTCCCGCTTATGGTGCGCGAAGTAATGCCAGTGCTGCAGGAGATTGGGGCTCAGCAGGAAGAAGCTGCCTCAACGCTCGGCGCGTACTCGTGGTACACCTTCTGGAAAGTAACATGGCCGTCGATCCGCTGGGGCGTCATCTATGGCGTCGTGCTAACAGTCGCGAGATCGCTTGGAGAGTTCGGAGCCGTGCTCGTCGTTTCCGGCAATATCATGAATAAGACACAGACAGCGACAACGCTCGTCTATCAGGATGTAGAGAACTTCAATGTCGCGGCGGCGAGCAGCGTAGCGCTTGTGCTTGCGGCTTTCTCAGTCGGATTGCTACTCCTTATGGAATGGGCCAAGAAGAGAAAGGAAGTGCATTAAGCGATGCATATCGAGGTGCGCGGTTTAAATAAACAGTTCGGTGATTTTCAAGCGGTTAACGATGTCAGCTTCGACATTGCCAAAGGACAATTGATCGGCCTGCTCGGCCCAAGCGGCGGCGGCAAAACGTCAATTCTCCGTATGCTGGCGGGTCTTGAGGCGCCGACTTCCGGCGATATTGTGTTTCACGGCAAGCGTGTTAATGACCTGCCTCCACAGGAGCGCGGAATCGGGTTTGTTTTTCAGAACTATGCGCTGTTCAAGCATATGACGGTCTACGATAACGTTGCATTCGGGCTGAAAGTGAAGAAGGTGACGAAGGATGTTATCCGCGAGCGTGTTATGTCGCTGCTTGAGCTGACTGGGCTCAAAGGCTTCGAGCATCGTTATCCGCACCAGCTATCTGGCGGACAGCGGCAGCGGGTTGCTTTTGCAAGGGCGCTTGCTCCTCAGCCGCAGCTGTTGCTGCTTGATGAGCCTTTTGCCGCGATTGATGCGAAGATTCGTACGGAGCTGCGCACGTGGCTGAAAGAAATGATCGAGCGTCTTGGCATTACGTCGATCTTCGTTACGCATGACCAGGACGAAGCGATTGAAGTGGCAGACGAGATTATGATTATTAACAAAGGGCGCCTGGAGCAGAAGGGTACGCCTTGGGATATTTATAAGAATCCACAGACGCAGTTCGTGGCGAGCTTCATCGGCGAGTCGACGATCGTGGATCAGGTGGAGCGGCTCAAAGGCTTCGAGGAAGCAGCCAACTGGCCAGGAACAAAAGCACTTATTCGTCCGGAATATATTGAAATCGGCAAGCGTCACGAATTCCGTCTCCCGTCGGCTACGGTTGCTGGCAAAGTGAAGCATCTGCACTTCCGCGGCAGCGAGTGGATGGTTGAGGTCATGGTCGGCGACATTAAGCTGATCACGTATCGCTCACTAGAGAAGGATGTATTGCAGCCAGGCGAAGAAATCAGTGTACTGATCCACCGTGCGTACCTCTTCAATGACAATGACACGTGGATTATGGAGAACAAGCTGAAGGAAGATCCAATGCCAATGCATATCTAATAAGAAGGTGTACACGATGAAACCTACCCTAACAAAAGGATGGCGAATGGCGGGATTAGCGCTAGTCTCGGTTGCGCTGCTATTGACGGCTGCATGCGGAACAAGCGGTGAGGCCAAGCCGGTCAGCGGCGGTGATGGTTCAACAGCTGCAGTGAAGAAAAGCGATGTCACGCTTGTTATCGGCGCTTATTCGGTCGCAAGAGATGCGCTCGGCAAGCTGCTGCCGCAATTTGCGAAAGAGTGGAAAGCGAAGACGGGTCAGACCGTTGATTTCCAGGAATCGTACGAAGCATCAGGAACACAAGCACGCGCCATCGCCGGAGGATTCGAAGCGGATATAGCCGTTCTCGCGATGGAGAGCGATATTGATAAAATTGCAAAAGCAGGCTTTATTACGAGCGATTGGCGCTCAGCCCCATATGGAGGCATGATTACGCGCTCGATCGCGGTTATGGGTACCCGTGAGGGCAATCCGAAGGGCATTCATGACTGGGAGGATCTGACCCGCAAAGGCGTGAAGGTGCTCTACCCGAACCCGAAAACATCGGGCGGGGCGCAGTGGGACATTAATGCGATGTACGGCGCGGGGCTGATGGAATCCGAAGCGAAGACGGGGAAGAAGGACCCGGCTTATGCGAAGGCATTCCTGGAGCGAATCCACAAAAACGTAGAGTCGCTGGATAAGAGCGGCCGTGCCTCGATGGCGGCCTTCGAGTACGGCGTTGGCGATGTTATTGTAACGTATGAGAACGAGCTGCTGGCTCGGATCAAGAGCGGCGTTCCTTACGATGTAGTCGTGCCGAAGTCGACGATTCTCATTGAGAATCCAGCGGCTGTCGTCGATAAGAATGTCGACAAGCACGGCACGCGCAAAGTGGCGGAAGCGTTCCTTAGTTTTATGTTCACAACGGAAGCACAGCAGGTGTTCGCTGATTACGGCTTCCGTCCGGTCGATCCGGCAGTGATGGACAAGGTGAAGGGCAACTATAAAGTACCTGAGGACCTGTTCGATATCAGCTATTTGGGCGGATGGGATGAAGTACGCAAGAACCTTTATTCGCCGAAAGGCGTGTGGTATCAGGTGCTTGCGGGGATTTAGGTTGTAGAGTGGGCAGAGGCAAGGCAAGGCAAGGCAGGGCAGGGCAGGGGAGAATCGTGCCCTGCCTTTTTGTTTGCGTTAGAGCCGTAAGACGATGAGCGAGGGGAAACCGCTCTCGAGGGGCGAAAACAGCGAGACGGAGGCTGAGAGAGTGAAATTCCTCTCTCGAGGGCGAAAACAGGTAAATCTGAGTCTGAAAGCGGAAAATACCTCTCTCAGTATGAGAAAACCGCTCCGAGCTCGGATTTTCTGCACCGAGAGAGGAAATATCCGCTCTCGGTGAGCGAAAATAGCTAAAACGGATGCTGAGAGAGGCAAAAACCTCTCTCAGCGGCAGGGCGACCGCTCTCGAGGGGCGAAAACAGCGAGACGGAGGCTGAGAGAGTGAAATTCCTCTCTCGAGGGCGAAAACAGGTAAATCTGAGTCTGAAAGCGGAAAATACCTCTCTCAGTATGAGAAAACCGCTCCGAGCTCGGATTTTCTGCACCGAGAGAGGAAATATCCGCTCTCGGTGAGCGAAAATAGCTAAAACGGATGCTGAGAGAGGCAAAAACCTCTCTCAGCGGCAGGGCGAGTGCGCGCGGTGGGGGATAAGATGCCGTGAAACGAGTACAATCTCTTAACACCAAGCGGGGGCGACCCGCAAGCTGCGCAAAAAAGGAACTGAGAGAACATATACGTGCTCTCAGCACCCAAAACGCGCCGAAAGTCGGCTGAGAGAACACATATGTGCTCTCAGCGCCGAAGTTGAACAAACTAACCAATATTGTGGAGCTGAGAGAACGTATACGTGCTCTCAGCACCCAAAACGCGCCGAAAGTCGGTTGAGAGAACACATATGTGCTCTCAGCGCTGAAGTTGAACAAACTAACCAATATTGTGGAGCTGAGAGAACATATACGTGCTCTCAGCACTCAAAACGCGCCGAAAGTCGGCCGAGAGCACACATAAGTGCTCTCAGCGCCGAAGTTGAACAAACTAACCTCTATCGTGTAGCAGAGAGAACACATACGTGCTCTCAGCACCAAAAACGCACAAAAAAAAAGAAGCTGAGAGAATCAATTCGTTCTCTCAGCTTCTTCTATTACTTCGCAGCTTCGGTTATCGTAACCGAATCCTGGCTATAAGCCACCTGCGCCTTCAGCACTTGCGAGAAAAACGCGAGCGGTACATAGATTGCTTTGTCTTTCACAACCGGCGCAGCGCCGAGTTTGAATGGTGCGACTTTTGCATAGGTGTAGCGGTCTTTGCCGACTTGGAGCGAAGTGAACTGCGCACCTTTCGTAAGCTCCACGCTCTGCGTCTTCGCATTCCAGCCAATCGTGTAGCCGAGCTGAATGGCAAGCGGACGAAGCGGAGCCATCGCGACGCCATTCTTGTTCACGAACAGCTTCGCAGCAGCGACCGACTTACCATTCACAACGATAGGAAGGGACGCAGCATTGCTTGGTACTGGAATGTTCACCGCAACCTCAGGCATTCCCGCTGCGTACGGTGCGATTTCGTACTGCTGGAAGATGATCTGCGCCTTGTTGTCTTTTACATAGAAGGCTTGATTGTCGGAGATCGTCTTAAAGGTATCTGGGAAAAACAAGTCCGAATGTGCCGCAATTTCAGCGGATACAGCTTTGTTAATAATGGTCTTGTAGCTGCTGCCGAACAGATCTTTCAGCTTGATCTGAGACGCGGTTGCTGTGTTGCGCACATTATAGGTTTGTGCAATTGTAGCACCGTGAGCACCGCCAGTGAACGTATACGTAAGTACTTTGAATGACAAAATATTGCCGGCTGCTTCATTGCCGTCCGACATGACCTCGTAGCTCACATAAACCGAGTACGGGCGGAATTCATAGGAGCCATCCGCAGCAGCGGCGTCAGCCTTCGCTTGCTTGTGAAGCTTATCGGCAACTGCCATTGCCCGTGCAGCGATATTCGCATTAAGCGCCTGCTGGTATTTCGCGTCTTTCATCCCGCTGATGACCGGCAGATGCAGCTCATAATCAAAGATTTTATCTTCTTTAAGCGTCAGTTTCTTCTCTTGAATCTTTACGGCGCCTGAGAGTTGTTTCGAAACGACAACAATCGGCTCAACGGTGACAGGGCCGCCGGTGACGACTATCGGATGTGCTGTAGGGCCATCGGTGGATTCAATCGGTGCCGATGGATTAGCGCCGGGATCGACGGTTGCAATTGGCGTGATTTCATCCGCATAGGCCAGTGGGGCGGAAGCGGCGATGATAAGTGTGCCGAATGCGCCGAGTGTAAGCTGTTTAAGTGGTTTCTTGAAACGATTGCTGAACATAATGGATCCCTCCGCGTTGTTGTGATTACTCTATCATTATAGACGGTTGCTCAAGGAGTAAAGTTACAAAAAGGTAACGGACATCCATGCCTCGCTATGGAAAAAGAAACGATTCACGATTTCATAACAATTGTTTATTTCATTCATCATTATGATTGATTTCTCTTATCAGACTGTGCCACGTATAATGGGAACCATCTCATACGATCGTCAAGGAGGCGGCAAGCCCATATGGCAGCAGCACATCATACGAATTCCGTTAAGCCGCTTGTCTCCGCACAAGTACAACACGTACATGTAATCTCCGCTCTACAACAGCGGTTGTCCGGTGTCGGCTTTACGTTTCTCATAGCCACGGCAGGGTACTGCATCTCACGCCTGCCCGGTTTCCACTACGCGGGGCAAATGGCCTGCGCCATTATACTCGCCGTTCTGTATCGGCACTTCTGCGGATATCCGCCGGACACATTGCGATCGGGTATCGCCTTCTCGGGCAAAAGCTTACTTCGACTTGCTATCATCCTGTATGGGGTGAAGCTGAATATTGCGCAGGTATTTCAAGATGGGCTTGGCCTTCTCGGGCGCGATGCACTGGCGGCCGTCTTCGCAATTGGCTGCACGCTGCTGCTGGCCAGATGGCTCAAGGCCGACATGAAGCTGTCGTTGCTGCTTGGCATCGGCACCGGCATTTGCGGTGCAGCGGCGATTGCCGCCGTCTCGCCAATCGTCCAAGCCAAAGAAGAAGAGACAGCACTCAGCGCAGGACTGATTGCGCTCATCGGTACTTTCTTCGCCGTCAGCTACACGCTGCTGCGGCCTATCATCGGGCTCACGGATCTGCAATATGCAGTCTGGTCCGGAACAAGCCTGCACGAAATCGCCCATGTCGCACTGGCAGCAGCGCCTGCCGGACAGGATGCTCTCGCGCTTGCCCTGCTCGCGAAGCTCGGGCGCGTCTTCCTGCTCGTGCCGCTGTGCCTGGTGCTTGTAGCAGTCATGAAGCGTATCCGCAGCAATGCACAAACCAATGGGCAAGCGGATGATGCTAGCGGTAAGCCAATCGCAATGCCGTGGTTTCTGCTTGGTTTCTTGCTCATGAGCCTTCTCGGCAGCAGCAGCACCGGCCAAGCGATACTGCAATCCTCGCCTGCGCTAACGAATGGACTAACGACGTTGACCACATTTTTACTTACGATGGCGATGGTTGCACTGGGACTAAACGTGAACCTGCGGGGAGATGGCCAGCGAGCATCCGTGGTGAAGCCGCTCATTGCAATGCTGGTGACGTCCCTGCTGCTCACCCTATGGACATACTTAACTGTCTAGTCATCCCAATTAAAAAAGAGCTGTGCCTCAGGCACAGCTCTCCCCATTACGATTTACACCGTCTCCGCTTGCAAAACAAACTTCTCAATAACATGGCGTACGCCTTCGTCATTGTTTGTCTCCGTTACATATTGCGCAATGTCCTTCAGCTTCTGAACCGCATTGCCCATCGCTACGCCGAGTCCGGCCACCTCGATCATTTCGTGGTCGTTCCAGGAATCGCCGATCGCAATGACTTCGTCCATCGTGCAGCCGATGTGCTGTGCCATAAACGAGATCGCATGGCCCTTCGTGCCTTCCTTATGCGTAACTTCGAGGAAGTGCGGCTTCGATTTGGTAATATGCGTGTTAACGCCAATGAGTTTCTTCAGATCGACAGCAACCTCGTCGAGGCGCGCAGGGTCGTCGATCATGAGCATTTTGGCAGTCGGACGTTTGATTAATGATTTGAAATCCGGCTCGACCACGAACGGGAGATTCGCCAGACTCGAATAGTCGCGTGCATGCTGGTTGTCTTCTCGCACATAGATAACATCGTCGGTATACAGTTGGAGATGAATATTGTTCTCCTCACAGTAGTTCATCAGCAGCTCCGCCGCATCCTGCGGCACGTAACGCTCGTAGAGAACCTGCTCGTCAAGCAAGGTCTTAACGCTGGATCCTTGATACGTAATAATCGGAACATTCAATTCGATCTGATCGGCAATCTTGCGCGCAGAAGGGAACATGCGGCCGGTAGCCAGGGTAACGAACACGCCTCTCTCCATCGCAGCGATCAGCGCTTCCTTCGTTCCCGGCGTTACTGTACGTTCGTCTGTCAGCAAAGTGTCGTCAATATCAATGGCAATGAGTTTATACATAAGTTCTCTCCTGCTCCTTTTGTCTCTCTATTTCGTGCGTATTTTCATTGATTGTAGCCCAAATCGGAGGGAGGAACAAGCGACTGCATATAAAATTGCTGGCGGTAAGCGGTCGGCGTCATATTCTCGCTTTCCTGAAACCGCTTGTTGAAATAGCTGTGGTGCACGTAGCCGGACAATCGGGCAATTTCCTGGACGCTTAAGCTTTGCCGTTCAACGAGCAGCTGCTTCGCCCGCTGGATGCGGCACATCGTCACGAATTCCAGCGGTGTCTGGCCAGCAGCGCGGCGAAACCATCGGCAGAACGCATAGCGGTTCGTTCCCGCGCGCGCCGCCCATTCGTCCAGATCGAACGGCTCAACCGCTGCCGCTTGCAGCTCCGGCAGAAGCTTGAGCACGCGCTCGATGGCAGATGCGCCGGCGCCAGGTGCAGAGATCGGCTCTGCTTGTTCAATGAACTCGGCAATTATGCCATACATCAGCATCGAGATGCGGCTCGGATGAAGCATTTTATGCCGGTCCATCTCGAGCAGCAACTCGTCGATCAGACTCTCCAGCACAGAGGATGAACGGATTCGCCAGCCGGTCGAGCGGTGGAAGCCGCGCTCGGTCAAATCGGCAAGAATACCGCTGCCGTAGAAGTGAATCCATTTGAAGTCCCACGGACGCTCTTTGTCGGCGTAATACACTTGTTTGTCGCCTGGGAAATAAAGAAAGGCATCGCCGGCTGTAAGCTCGTAGCGCTGATGTTCCAGCTCGACATAGCCGACTCCCGCGGTTACAAGATGAAGATTGAATTCCTGCAGCATGCCTGCGGCACGGCGAACCTCATGGCCCTGATAATGCCGGTAGTAGCCGGCGGACTCGGGAAAGCAGTAGAATCGGTTGTTCCGCTGGAGCGGAAGCGTTAAGTGCTGCAGCTGGACCATTCGCGTGAACCTCTCCTCATGGAATCAATATCGTTGTAGTCGATGCAATATATTTCGATTTTGTTAAGCAAATTCCTCTACTATAATGAGCAATATAACGATATGAAGGAGTGCAGAACCGATGAAACGAATTGCCGTCGCAGGCATCGAACAGGGCATTACCCAATTGGTGCATGGCTCAATGATGCTGGACAAGAATCGGATGGACTACTCTGGCGGACTGCTTGATGCTTTTACCGCGGCCGGAGGCAACGCGATTGATACCGGACATATCTATGGAGAAAGCTCCGCCCGCGCGATCGGACTTTGGATGGAAGCTCGCGGCAATCGCAGCGAAATCGTCATTATCGGCAAAGGGGCGCATCCGTACGAGCAATCTCGGATGACGAAAACCTGCATTCAAAGCGATTTGGTGGAATCGCTTGACCGGCTCATGACGGATTATATGGATATGTACATGCTCCATCGTGACGATCCGAACGTCAATGTCGGCTATATCCTGGAAGGGCTGAACGACCAGATCGCTGCCGGCCGCTGCCGTGCGATCGGCGCGTCCAACTGGAGCGTCGCGCGCATTCAGGAAGCGAATGCTTACGCGGCGAAGCATGGCTTGACGGGCTTCGCCTGCAGCAGTCCGAACTTGGGGCTGGCTAGACCGAACGAAGCGCGCTGGGCAGGCTGTGTATCGACGACAGCCGAGGACGAGGCTTGGCATGAGAAATCGCAGCTGCCGATTCTATCCTGGTCGTCGCAATCCGGCGGCTTCTTCACGAATCGGTACTCCCCAGATAACCGTGAGGATGCAGAGATGGTTCGCGTCAACTACAGCGAGGAGAACTGGGAGCGTAAGCGCAGAGCGACAGTGCTGGCGGAGAAATACGGCGTAACCGCGAATCATATTGCGCTTGCTTATGTGCTGAATCAGCCGTTCCCTGTCGCAGCGATCATCGGTCCGCAGCAGCCGTCCGAGCTTCAGGATAGTCTTAAGGCGTTGCCTGTCATCCTCACGGATGCGGAACGCGCTTGGCTCAATCTGCGGACAGAGAGTATCGCTCTGTAGGCTATTGTCCACATAATTGCCGGACTGCGGTTAATCCGCGAGACCGACCCGAAAGAGGCCCATGCAGCTCATGCATGGGCCTTCATTACATGGTCGCCTTTTACCTTTCGGCCATCAACTTGCGACGGTTGCCTGAATGCGATAGAGTGAGTTACAGGTTCATTTTGGAAGAGGTGCTAACATGAGTGTATTTGGTGAGCAAGCGGTCAAACAACGCCGGCGAGTAACATTAGTCGTTGTTCTCGTTATTGCGGTTGCGGTAGGGGTTGCAGGAGGCAGAGTCAGCATGCTGATTCAATATCCGGTGATGAAAGAAGCGGCGTTTAAGAACTTATCTTACGCTTACAACGAAATAATGAATCAGTACTTAAACGGTGCGGAAGCGAAGGCGCTCGTGGATGGCGCTGCCGAAGGGATGGTCGCTTCGCTCGATGATCCGTATTCCGTCTATATGACCGGCGAGAAGGGCGAGCAGTTCGTTCAGTCCTATGAGGATCATTTTGTCGGAATCGGCGTAGAAATACGGCAAGAAGATGGCATGTTTGTCATTGATAATGTCATTAAAGGAGCGCCTGCGGAGAAGTCCGAACTAAGGGCTGGCGATACGTTCGTGGCTGTTGATGGCAAGCAAGTGAAAGGGCTTGAGCTAGCTGATCTGAAGGCACTGTTGCAAGGTAAAGAGGGCACGAAGGTGAAGATCACTGTCCGCCGTGAAGGGGCGAGCGTGACGAATGATGTGACTGTTTCGCGCGGCGCTGTTCCGGTGCTGACTGTATCTTATGAGATGAAGCAGGACGGTATTGGCCAGATTACGATCAGCCGCTTCGCAGAGAAGACGGCGGATGAGTTTGCTGCGGCAATCGCAGCACTGCAGAAGAAGGGCATGAAATCGCTGCTGCTCGATCTGCGCGGCAATCCGGGCGGTCTGCTTGAACCGACGATTGAAATTGCGAACCGCTTCGTGCCGAAAGGCAAAACGATCGTTCAAGTTGTTTATAAAGACGAGAAGCATGTCATTACCCATACATCGAGCCAGAAAGAACCGTGGAAGCTGCCGATTGCGATTCTGGTTGACGCTCATACGGCTAGCTCCGCAGAAGTATTGACAGCGGCGCTCAAAGAGGATGCAGGCGCGCAGGTGGTTGGGGAGAAAACGTTTGGCAAAGGCATCGTCCAGAACTTCCGCCAGCTGAAGGACGGCTCTGTACTGAAGCTGACTGAAGCGCAGTGGCGTACTCCTAAAGGGAGCTGGATACATAAGAAGGGCATCGATCCTACGGTCGTAGTAGCTGCACCGGATTATACAATGCTTTCGAGACTGCCGGTAGGGCTCAATCTGAAGATTGGCGATTACGGGGATCAGGTCGTTACGGTGCAGAAGATGCTCCAAGTGCTCAGCTACAATGTTGGCACAAGCTTCGGCATTTACAACTCGGATACGGAGAATGCGGTACGTGCGTTCCAATCGAATGAGAAGCTTCCGGTCACTGGAACGGTGAATGACAAGGCGGCTTATAAGATGGTTGACCGGCTCGCGGATAAATTTAACGTGGAGGATCCGCAGCGGAACAAAGCGATGACGCTTCTGGAAACGGCGACGAAGGAAAAGTAGAAAGGTGCATTGCTTGTTTTTATACGCTGTGATATGCTTGTAAAAATTTATTTTCGTGAATCGATCGCGATCGGAGGCGTATGTTTTGGCACACTATTACATGGAACCATCCCGCACCTTTAGTGAATTTCTGCTGGTGCCGAATTTAACCACGAAGGACTGCAATCCTACCAACGTCACGCTCAAAACACCGATTGTCAAATTCAAAAAAGGCGAGAAACCAGCGTATTCGCTCAATATTCCATTCTCGTCAGCAGTCATGCAGGCCGTTTCCGATGACCGTATGGCAGTTGCGCTCGCTCGCAGCGGCGGCATCTCGTTCATCTTCGGCTCCCAGAGCGTCGAGGGTCAGGCAGCAATGGTGCGCAAAGCGAAGAGCTACAAGGCAGGCTTCGTTGTCAGCCGCTCGAACTTGACGCCAAGCCATACGCTCAAAGACGTGCTGGATCTGAAGGAACAGACAGGTCACTCGACTGTAGCGATTACAAGCGATGGTTCAGCGAACGGCAGGCTGCTCGGCATCGTCACTGGCCGAGACTATCGGATCAGCCGGGATTCGCTCTCGAAGCAAGTAAGTGATTTCATGACGCCATTCGAGAAGCTCATTTATGGCAAATCCGGCATTACACTTTCGGAAGCGAATGATCTTATCTGGGATCATAAGCTGAACTGTCTGCCTGTTGTTGATGCAGAGAACAACCTCGATTACCTCGTATTCCGCAAAGACTATGATGAGCATAAAGAAAATCCATCTGAGCTGCTTGATACCAACAAGAGCTATGTCGTTGGAGCGGGCATTAACACGAAGGACTATGAAGAGCGCGTACCGGCGCTTGTTGCGGCAGGAGCAGACGTTCTCGTCATTGATTCCTCCGACGGCTATTCGGAGTGGCAGCAGAGTACGATTCAATTCGTGAAATCGAACTTCGATGTGAAGATCGGCGCTGGTAACGTCGTTGACCGCGAAGGGTTCCTTTACCTGGTCGAGGCTGGCGCAGACTTTATCAAAGTCGGCATCGGTGGCGGTTCCATCTGTATTACGCGGGAACAGAAGGGTATCGGCCGTGGACAAGCATCGGCGCTGATTGAAGTGGCGGCTGCGCGTGACGAGTATTTCGAGCAGACGGGCATTTACGTTCCAATCTGTTCGGACGGCGGTATCGTTCACGACTACCACATTACGTTGGCATTAGCTATGGGTGCGGACTTCGTGATGATGGGCAGATATTTCGCCCGGTTCGACGAGAGCCCGACGCGGAAGCTGAAAGTGGGCAACAATTTCGTGAAAGAGTTCTGGGGCGAAGGCTCGAACCGTGCGCGAAATTGGGAGCGGTATGACACTGGCGGCAAGGCGGGTCTCATGTTCGAGGAAGGCGTTGACTCCTACGTGCCTTACGCAGGAAGTCTGCAAGAGAACCTTAGCAAGACGATCCATAAGATCAAATCGACAATGTGCAACTGCGGCTCGCTGACGATTGAGGAACTCCAGAAGAATGCTCGCATCACGCTTGTTTCAGCGACAAGTATCGTTGAGGGCGGCGCGCATGACGTTATCCTGAAAGAAAACAGTATTACTGGCGAGTAAGTTAAATAGAGGGCTGCCTAGACCCGGGTTCGTGAAGAATCCGTCGTGTGAGGCGGCCCTTTTTGTTTAGGGAAATAAGTGATCGACCGCTGCAAAGTCGGTTAGTTCGAACTTGCCGTTCGAATAAATAAGTGTCGTAATCGAACACTCGGGGACTAATCTAGTTTGTGCAGCTATGAATTGAGGATGCCAGAATTCCAGCGTACTCTGAGGGAATGCTTGAACGAGAAAGTCGGTTATTAAACCGCCATGCGTAACCAATACGATATTGCTGTGAACGGAATATTGCTCGGCCACCTCTACTAGTAGAGAGGCCAAGCGTGCGCCAGCTTGCTTCGCTGATTGGCCAACGGGCGGCATATATTCGGGGTTCAGTGTACAGCGCTCCCACAAGGCAACAAACTCTTCAAACGTCTGATCCGGGAAGTCTCCCCAATTCGCGCGTTCCCGCAAACGATCATCCACTTGGAGGTTTGCATTCGCTTGAATAGCAATATAGTCGGCCGTTTCTTTCGCTCGTTGAAGCGGACTTGATAATAGGGCTGTGATTTGCATATGACGAAAACGTTCAGCTGTCGCTTGAGCTTGTAGCACGCCTTCATCGGTTATCGAAACATCCCCGATAGATCGTTCTTTTATAGCATGCCTGACAAGGTAGAGAGTCGGATTCATGATGCATCTCCTCCCAGGATCTTAAGCGAAATTGATTGATTTCAGAAAAAATAATCCCGTTCCACGCGGCTAATCCGAACGCCGTATGTCTTGTACCAGTCCGTCTGTCCCTTGCGCTGAACGCCGAGATGGAGCGGATTTTCTTTCCAGTTCTTGATCGCTTCAAGCGACTCCCAGTAGGAGACGGTGATGCCGACTCCGCTGCTATCCCGCGCGCTCTCCACGCCGAGGAAGCCCGGTTGATCGGCAGCAAGCTCGACCATACGATCCGCCATCGCACCATAGCCATTATCGCCATCCGTTCGTTCAGAGGTGAAAATGACGGCATAGTAGGGTGGTTCAGGTGTTTTAGCGATACTAGGATTCGAACTTGAATCTGAATTGGAGTTGGTATAATTGTGACTCATCATTTTGGCCTCCATTTGCCTTTAAGATAATGTCTCCCAGCGTTCCCACATTTCCCGAGGGTTCCGTTCATAGACCTCTTGCTCACGATACAAGTAAGCATGCATGATGAATTCTCGGCGAATGGTCGCGAAGTCGGGATGGTACTGCTGGATAAACATGTTTAATTCCTTCTCTGTATATTTTCGGCCTTCATCCAGCTTCTCTGCAAGATGCTCCAGCACGATTCTTTTCTTCTTCAGCTGAGCGGGAATATGCTTCAGCTTGCCGTCCGCTGTAATAAAATTACGCAGGACAGACTGCTTCAGCCGCTCGTTCTTCTCATCCACTGTTTCCAGCTCCTTATCTTCAGTGTTGTTCGCGTTGGGCTTCGCCAGAATGGACTGGAGCGAGCTCTCGTACTGCTTCAAGAAATAGCGGTCCAATGAGAAATAGATTGCATTCTTGTCGCGCCGTTCATGAATTAAGCTGACGGCTCGCAGCTTCGCGGCATGGTGGGTAATCGTAGCGGGGGAGAGGCACAGCTTCTCTGCTAATGTTTGACCAGTCAACTCGCCCTCCGACAGCAGAATCAATATTCGAATACGGGTGGGATCAGCCAGCGCTTTGTGGTAATTGACGATTTTGTCGAGCTGCATCATAGCGGAAGCCTGCCTTTCATTTCGTTGGAATTGGTGATCTGAATTTAACAGTTATCTAATTAGATAATAATCAAATTAGATGCACGTGTCAAACCCAAAAAAACCGGAGCACATGGGCTCCGGTTTTTTTATGAGTTAACTTATACGGCAAACAGTCGTTCAAACAGCCAAATACCGCCCATGACGCAAACGGCAGCCGAAGCGAATTTGATTGCGGTGAGGTAGTGCAGCCGGTTCTGGAGCAATTTGAGCAGCGGGACCACAAGTGCCATCAGCAGCAGCTGAATGGCTTCGATACCTAGGTTGAAGCTGATGAGGCTGACAGCCATCTTGGATTTCGGGAGATCCATACCCATGAGAATGTCTGCGAAGCCAACGCCGTGCACAAGTCCGAACAAGAAAGTGACTGGCCAGCGGTAACGGATTTTTTTGCGGAAAATATTCTCCAACGCGACATAGCAGATGCTGAGTGCGATCACCGATTCCACCCAGCGCGAAGGGATGTGAATGAGTCCCAGCGTCGCAAGCGACAGCGTGATGCTGTGTGCGATTGTGAAGGCGGTAATGACGCCGGCGTATTGCTTCCATGACTGACGGCTGAGCAACAAGGCGAGAAGGAACAACAGGTGATCATAACCGGTTAGGATATGATTCATTCCCAGATTGAAGAAAGTAATCCACGCCGAAGGCTGGCTCGTCGTAACGACTTGCTCCTGCTGAGGTGCAGCATTGGCAGCGCCGTTATCGCTTGGCGCCTGTGTCGATGCCAGCGAGTTGCCATCTTGTTGCTCTTGCTGATTTTCAGTCACGAGCAGCGTAAAGCTGCGGTCCTTGCCCCGAAGAACACTCTCACTTGATTGCTCGTAGAAATGCATCGAAACAAAATCCGCATAATTCGTATTGTCATCTCCGGAATAGAGATCGTCCTCATACTTAAATGATTGTCCTGTCTGCAAGTGAGGCAATGTAAATGTGAATGTAACCACATCTTTATCCGCTTTCGTCTCGAAAGCGGAGCTGACGTAGGACGCTTCGACGGTTTTGTTATCAACCTCAAAGAGGAGGCTGTCCTCGAAAAAGTGACTAACCTGTGGTTCTTTAGCTTTTAGCTCATCTGCACTCAACTTGTAATCGCCATCAGAATCGATGCCCTTCACTTGCTCAATAATCGATAAGATGTCGAGCGAGAAGGTTACGGTCGTGTCCTTATCATTTACGTCGATTGTGGTATAGCTGACGCTGTAAGGATGTGCTGAAACAGAAGTGAGTGGTAGCGAAACAACGAGGAGCATGAGGAGTAGAACAGTTCTATAAAACAGTTTTCGTTTCATTGTGAGTTATGAGTCCTCCACTTGTAAGATAGGTCAAGTATGGAGTTGGAATGTTAAGACATTGTCAAAATTGACATATCAATAAAAACTTAACAAAAAAATGGGAGAATTGGTGATAGACTTAACCACGTGTTTTAGGGAAGTATGCAATTCAAACTAGATTTATAGGGAGGATTTACAAGCGTGGGGAAATGGAGCGCTAACAGGAAGAGATGGACAGGCGTTGTTATGGCATCAGTGCTCAGCCTTGGGCAGTTATTGCCGCTTGTGCAGCCGGGAGTGGCTGAGGCAGCAGTTGCGACGCGTGTTGTCATTAGTGAAGCATATGGTGGTGGCGGGAATTCAAATGCAACCTATACAAATGATTTTATCGAGCTGTACAATCCAACGGACTCGGAAGTTGATCTAACGAACTGGTCTGTTCAATATGCATCGGCTACCGGAACTACATATCAAAAAACAAATTTGACTGGCAGCATTCAGCCGCATAGCTATTACTTGGTCCAGGAAGCATCGAATGCAGCGGTAGGCGCTTCAATGCCGACCCCTGATGCAAGCGGTACGATCTCCATGGCAGCTGGTGCTTTCAAGGTTGCTCTTATCGATAATCAGACGACGCTAAGCGGAGTTGGAGTGCCGGTAGGTGTTGTCGATTTCGTAGGGGTGGGCACGACGGCGAATGCCTATGAAGGGACAAGCTATGCACCGGTTCCATCCGCAACGCTTAGCGTTCAGCGGAAGTCGAACAACGGGGTCGTGCCTGCCACGGATAACAGCGGTAACGGCTGGGATACGGACGACAATAGTGCGGACTTCGTAGCGGGAGCGCCTAATCCGCGCAACACGGCATCTGAGGCTGAGCCTCCGCTAGGAGGAGGGCCGGTGCAAACAACTGCACTTACAGGCACTGCAATGTTGTTTAACAATGCAGATGAAGCGAACGGTACTCTTACAGGTGAAGCATCTTCGCTAGCATCGAATGCGACGATTAACGTGTATTCCTCTGAAACTGGCGGGGATCTGCTCGGCACTGTGGTTGCTGAGACTGATGGCTCGTTCACGATCAGCAACACAGCTCTGGTCGGTTTGACTAGTGTGTATGCAACCGCAACTGCAGTAGAGAAGACAGAAAGCGACCGCGTCCAGATTAATGCGGCAACTGCAAGTGCAGCTTTGAACGGACTTACCTACGTCAAATCGGGCACGACTGGCACGCTTACTGGTACAACAAGCACGCCAAATGCTCGTGTTTATGTCTATGCCTCTAACGATACTTCCCCGGGGAATCGCGTCCAAAATGCGGTATCGGGTTCCAATAAGTCGTTCTCGACCGCACTGAACAATCAGCCGGATACTATATATGTCACGCAGCTTGAAGTGACAGATAACGGCCAGAATTATGAGAGCGTTCCGGTCTCGGTCACGAAGTTGGCTGATCCTATAGATGCGACGCCAATCCAGACGCTGCGCGCTTCTGACACGAATGGTTATCCAACATCAAGCTTGACGCCGGATTACATCATCGAAGGTGTTGCGACAGTAGATAATCAAATTCTGGGTACGCAAGCAAACAATTACTACATCCAAGATGCGACAGGAGGCATAAATATATTTGGCGGCACTGCGCCTGGTATTACGATTACTGCAGGAGACGTCGTGCGACTGACGGGTAAACTCGCCTTCTATAACGGGTTGCTCGAGTTCACGCCAAGCACAACAGAGAAGCTCGGAACGCAGGCACTGCCAGCCGCCATCTCGAAGACCGTAACGGATCTTACGACCTATGCCGGGGCAGAGCCTGTCGAAGGTCAGCTTATCGAAGTGACTGGTGCAGTCACGGCGGTGACGGCTAGTGGTGCGAATTATAACGTTACTTTCCAAGATTCCGCGGACACGTCCAAAACGACAACCGTGCGTGTAATCAGCGTCACAGGTATTAACGTCACTACGCAGCTTGTTGTCGGTCAATCGTATACGATTACTGGGATCGTCAGTCAATATGACACTTCATCGCCATATACGACTGGCTACCAGTTATTCCCACGTAAAAGTGCAGACATTGTTCCAGCGTTGACGCTGACTCATACGCCGATGACTGAAATTCTGAAAGGCGTGGATGTATCTTTTACAGCTAAAGCAGCAGGAGTAACAAGCGTAACGGTCTATTACCGGACCAAAGGCAGCAGCGATCCCTACACAGCGCTCAGCATGAGCAGCACAAATCAAAGCGATTATACAGCTGAATTGCTTACAACAAATGTGCCGGATGCAGGGATCGAATATTACATCGAAGCAGTAAATAGCGACCGAGTGAAGCAAAGTGGTACTGCAGCTCAGCCTTATCAAGTGAATGTCATCAACGATTCGGTTGGACCGGATTTCGGCTCTGAGAAGCCTGAGGTTGCATCCCGAGTTGAAAACGCCAAGCCAACGATCTCGCTGGCATTCTCCGATCCAAGCGGCGTTGATCAAGCTTCCGTGAAGATTGACTTGGACAGCGTGGATATTACCTCGCAAGCGACAGTAAGTGCAAGCGGAGTAAGCTATTTGCCGGCAGCAGATTTAGAAATTGGCATTCATACTGTACACGTAACGGTACAGGATACACACGGCAATAAAACCGAACAGCAATGGACGTTTGAAGTGGTTCAAGCCTTCACTGGCGGTAACCATTACAGAGGAACGACGCATAACCATACGAAGCTTTCTCATGATGCGGCAGGCACGCCTGAAGATGCTCTGAAAGCAGCTATTGCGCATCAGTATGACTACTTCGCATTTTCCGATCACTCGCATGATCTCGATGACACTGCACGCTCAACCGATGGCACGTCGCATGGCAATATGCCGGAGCGCACAGGCGCCTCCGACTGGCAGCTGACAAAGGATCTAGCGAAACAATATACGAAGGATGGCAAGTTTGTCGTATTCCCAGCGTTCGAGATGACTTCTACAACATGGGGCCACTCGAATGTTTTCGGAACGGAGAACTTTATCGACCGGAAGCAGGATGGCGGCAAATATCAGGATCTGAACCAATACTACGCATGGGTGCTGACGTACGATAACATTGTTGCGCAGTTCAACCATCCGGATATGTCGGCAAATGCATTTAACAACTTCAGTCCCTATCAAAAAGCTGTTGATGACCGTTTCACAATGCTCGAAGTGGGCAACGGCTCCGGTCATTACGGCTACGCGAATGCGGAGAAAACGTATTATAAAGCGCTGGATCTCGGTTGGCATGTTGCACCGACTTACGGCGAAGACAACCACGACGGCACATGGGGTCAAACGACTAAACGGACTGTTATTGTCGCAAGCGACTTATCTGAAGCATCGCTCTTCGACTCCATGAAGAAACGCAGAGTTTACATGTCCGAGGATGCCAACTTCTCGCTGGACTTCAGCGCTAACGGCTCCTACATGGGCTCTATTGTAGATGGCTCTACATTGAACTTTGAAGTAAAGGGCAAGGATCCGGTTGCCGAATCAAAAACGATGCCTGAGTATTCGTATCTTCCTAGCAGCTATCTATCGAATGACATTGTCGACAAGGTTGAGCTGATCTCTAACGGCGGCAAAGTACTGGAGACATATCATCCGGGCACAAAGGACTTTACATGGACACATTCCGTTCAAGTGACTGGCGGTCAGCAGTGGTTCATGATTAAAGTGACCCAGAAGGATGGCGAGCAAATCTACTCGTCGCCGATCTGGTCGAAAGAAGTTTCGGTTGACCTTAAAGTGAGCACGTTCGAGGCAATCGGCGGAGCGCTGATCGAAGGAAATCCGGTAGAATTGCAAGCTGGCATCAGCAACATGGGCAGTGAATCGGCTTCGGCATTTAAAGCGAATTTCTACTATGATCAAGCGGATGATGCTCATCTAATTGGCAGCGTGAATGTGCCTGATATGGCAGGACGATCCACGTATAATGCAAAGGTGACGTGGAATGATCCGATTCTTGGCAATCATCAGATTTTAGTAAGGCTTATAAGCGTTCCCGCATCCGACGATGTGTCAGATAATCAATTTTCGACGGCGGTTCAAGTAAAACCATCGCTAGGCATTACAATTATGATTGATGCTGCGCATGGCAATGAGAACACGTCAACGGACACAGGCACATACAAGGATAATTTGAAAATGATGACTCAAAAACTAAGACAGCTCGGCTACACAGTCGTTGAGAACAAAGCTGCTATTACGGCGAGTGTCCTCAGCGGGGCGAAAGTGCTTCTTCTTACCCATCCGAAGACGGATCTTACCATTACAGAGAATTCGGCTGTCACGGATTGGGTGAAGAGTGGCGGCTCGTTGTTCCTGGCGGACAAGAGCAACTATAACAATAACTCTACGATCAATAATGATCTCCTGATTGAGATGGGATCGACGATTCAAATTAGCAATGACGGAATTTTCGACGCTTCCAAAGAGGGCAACTTCTGGACAACGCCTTCAACTTCGCTGTTCGCTGTGCGTCTGCATCCGACTCCAGTCAGCAACTATTTGACAGACCGTGCTTCGACAGTTGAATACTACAGCGGCGCAAGTTTGGAGAAGGTTGGGCATTTGTCGCTGACAGACAGCGCAACGGTGACCGTACTGGTAAGAGGAAACGAAACAACGTATCAAGACAGCGTAGCTGGTGGAACGAATGTATACGATAATGTGTCAGACAATACGGGAGGATCAGCAATTCCGGCTATTGCATCCGAACAAATTGGAGCGGGGCGAATAGTCATCTCGGGTATGAACCTTATTAACGATAAGCAGCTGGACGAAACGTATAATGCGAAGGGTAATGATGAGCTGGGCATTAATCTGTTCAACTGGCTGGCAGGTCGCGGCGTAACGGTCAGCAAGATTGCGGACGCAAAGACGCATGCAGATGATGCATCTGTAGTGGTGGAAGGCACGGTAACGACAGGAGCAGATGTCTTCTTCGACGCTTTCTACCTTCAGGATGAGACCGGCGGTATTATGGCGTTCCAAGAAGTTCCGAGCGGCAGCTTAGCTCCAGGCGATCGGGTGCGGGTATACGGGAAACTGCAAACGTTCGAGAATAACCGTGAGCTTATCTTTGATAAGTTTGATACGGATGTTATCAAGCTCGGACATGTTGATCCGATTGTACCTGCAGTCGTAACAACGCATGATGCTGCATCGGAATCGAAGCAAGGCTTGCTTGTTAAAGTTAAAGGTAAGGTCGTCACGAAGTACGACGACAATTCTTATATCATCAATGATGGCAGCGGTCCAGTTCTCGTCTTCACAGACGGTTACATCGCGCTTCAGCACAACGTGCCTGTTCCGTCTCTGAAAGCAGGCGATACGTATGAAGCAGTTGGCGTAACCGGAAAATATGCAGAAGGCATCCGGATACGGGTACGCGATACTCGCGAGTTATCTTACACGAAAGCTGGCACGACAGGTCCTGTAGTTGGTCCAATTACGGATCCTAGTGGAGACAACGAACCAGGTAAACCGGTTGTAAAAGATGAGAATGGCCATAAGCAAGCCAGCTTAGTGGTGGATGGTCCGATTAAACCGAATTCAGAAGGCGTGTTGACCATCAATGCGATAACATCGGAGAAGGTAGACGAGGTTAAAGTTGCGATCCATGCTGATGTAGTTGATCAATTGGTGAAGGACGAGTCGAACTCCAAGCTGACCATTCTTACCTCTCTCGGCCAATATGACTTGCCGGTTAGCGAGCTTGTTAAGGCGCTGGGTAATCAGTCGGGAATAGCGCTACAAGTGATCATTTCGGTGAACGACCAAGCGAAACAAACGGCAAATTCATATGGAAAGCATGCATTAGCCTCAGTAGAGTTTAAAGTAACGGCTACTTCTACGACAGGGCAGCAGAAGGAGTTATCAACGTTCACACAATATGTGTCAAGAACAGTGCTTTTGGATTCGACTACATCCGGCAATCAGCTGGCGGTAGTTAGAGAAGTAGCAGGAGCAAATGGCAAAGTTGCTTACGAGCCTGTTCCATTCACGGTAGAAGGCAACAAAGTCGTCATTTACAGTCTCACGAACAGCACATATCTTGTTCTCCGCAATACGAGCACGTTTGCAGATATCCAGAATCACTGGGCTCGTAAGGAGATTGAAGCTGCAGCGGGCAAAATGATCGTTAACGGGATGGACGTCAACGAATTTAAGCCAAGCGGTACCGTAACGAGAGCTGAATTTGCCGTCATGCTGGCTAAGGCGCTTGGTATGAAATCATTGGGGACAGCAGGACAACCAGCGTTCCATGACGTGAAGCCGGATGCATGGTTTGCGCAATCGGTACAATCGTTAACGGACTACGGCATCCTGAAAGGCGATAAGGCAGGCAATTTCAATCCGAATGCAACGATTACGAGAGAAGAACTTGCTGTTATGCTTTACAGAGCGATGGAGCTTGCGGGGTATGCTTTCGACAAATCGGCAGTAGAGTCTAGCTTTAGCGATGCAATCAACATCCACAGTTGGGCACTCGAAGCCGTGTCACAGCTGGAGCAAGCAAAGATGATCAAAGGAACAGCGGGCAAATTTAATGCCGGCTCGAAGACAACTCGCGCGGAAAGCGTCGTGTTCATAATTCGGATGCTGTCCGTGGTAAGCTTTACGAAGATGACGTAGTTGAATGGTTAGGCATGAGGTCCATGGAGCAAGTCTCCGTGGGCCTTTGTGCACAACAGAAAACAGTATAATAGGGATCCCGCTTGTCTAAGACAACCGAAATCCCTATCGATACTCACCATTACTATTCAATTTTCACCTGCACTCCATTCACTTCAAACAACTGCCGTTGCTCTCAATTTTTCATTAAACCCTTGTTATCTTGTAATCCGCTTATTATCCGTTGTCGTTTACTTGTACCCGCATGTCCCAGAAACTATACCGGATACTCCTTTCCCGAGTGAATAGGGGACATACTTCGCTAACCTATTTCAATGGACTATCCCCTCTCTGTTAGAGCTGGTTGATCATCTTGAGCCTCTCGCTGCTTTCACCGGATTCTTTGTAATGCCTCCGCTTGAGAAGCGAGTGCGTCTTGTTTGATCTGACCTTAGTGTACAGGCAATTCGCCTATTGTGTAAATATTCAGAAAAATCAAAATAAAGCGAAAAATAAGAGGTTTTACACACTTTTCTCTCGTTTTCTCACTCTTCTTTACAATTGCTTCATAAATCGAAACTTGTCGGATTTTGATAATAAGCAAGCAGTTTTGTCGTTAGTTCGACTAGATGCTCCCGGAGCATGAGCGGCTCTAGCACTTGAATGCGCATGCCGTAACTGAGCAGGTGGTAGGGGATGTAAGTTAGCAGTGATTTCTCATCTATCATGAAATGAGCCTCGTCACTCTTGCGCTCGATCAATGAATCATTGAACAGCCAATGCTCGGCGAGTGATTCCAATGCGCGCGGGTGGCCCTTGATAATGATGCGGACGAGCTGCTCATCGCTTGTGAGCCATGGCTTGATGTTCTGCCTCAAGTACTCGCGTGCGGAGAAGTCGGAAGGGCGCTCGTACCGGTCATCCGAGCCGGTGATCGCTTGAATGCGGTCGACTCGGAAGCTGCGGATATCTTCGCGGAGATGGCAGAAGGCGATCATGTACCATTTGCCCCGCCAGTGGATGAGACCGTATGGGTTGATGCGGCGCTGCTCGATTTCCATGCCATAGCCTTTTTGATAGCCAATGAGCTGCGTGCAGCTGCTTGCGACGGCTTGCTCCAGCTGCTGCAGAAGGGGTTCGATGCCGATGCTTGTGTGCGCTGCGGCGTTCATCACTTCGAAGCCAGTCAGATGCCGGTCAAGCTCGCTGCGCTGCTCTTCATTCGTGTAGCGTTTCAGCTTGGTAATGGCTCTTCTAAGCACATCCGTGTAGGGATAGCCTGCTTCCTCCGCGAAGAGTGCAGCTTGTACTAGAGCTTTCTGCTCGCCCGGGTCAAAGAGTAGCGGCGATTCCTTGAAGTGATCAAGCAGGCTGTAGCCGCCGTTATGCCCCGCATCCGCGACAATGGGAACGCCGCTTGCACACAGCGCATCGATGTAGCGGTATACGGTTCGGATATGCATTTCGAGCGAATCAGCCAGCTGCTTGGCGGTCATGCGTTTATTTGCTTTGAGCAGCCATAGAATGGTCAGCATGTTATCTGCTTTGGACATGGCTAAGCTGCCTCCTTATTATTTGCGGGTAAAGCCTTCCTTGAACGGCTGGAAGAATGCTCGCGGAATGTCTGCTTCGAAGCGGACAAGCTTACCGGTTGTCGGATGGACGAATGCCAGTACTCGAGCATGCAGGCCGAGGCGGCTCAGCGCTTTGGACCTGGAACTGTACTTCTTGTCGCCGACGATCGGATGGCCGATGTCTTCCATATGGACGCGGATTTGATTCTTCCGTCCGGTTTCAAGCGACACTTCAAGCAATGAGAAATTGCTGTTCTGCTGCAACACCTTGTAATGCGTAACAGCGTGCTGAGCGTCTGCTTGGTTCGAGGTGGAGTACATTTTCAGCGTCTTGCTTTCTTTGAGGTAAGAAGAGATGGTGTCTTCTTGTTTTCTAACCTTGCCCTCAACAAGTGCGATGTAAGTGCGTTCCTTGACCGTATCTTGCCAAGTCGTCTGCAGCTGCTGCTGGATGTGTTCGCTCTTGGCGAACATCATGACGCCTGATGTATCGCGGTCCAGTCGGTGAACGACGAAGATACGTCCGCCCGGATTGCTGGCGCGAACATGTGCCGTCAGCTGCCGGTAGGCAGTGAGCTCGGACTCTTGTTCGGAAGCGATGGACAAGAGGCCTGCTTCCTTAATTACGACGATGACATCAGCATCCTCGTAGAGAATCGTGAGGCCGATGAGCGGCGGCGTCTCGATGATGCGTTCCTTCGACAACGTCACAGTTTGTCCCGGCTGCAGCATATAGTTGTACACTTTCTGCGGCGTGCCATCTACTGCGATCTGTCCGCGGCTCAGCATCGCTTTGATCGCGTTGCGGCCTTCGCCCTTCACTTCTTGCAGCAGGAAGGCGAGTAGCTCCGCTGGCTCCTGCGCTACATAGCTCTTGCTCGGCGCTGGTGCTGCCGGGCGCGGACTTGGAGCTGGCCGCCGCGCTGACTTGGCGCTGGCTTGCGGCTGTGCTGCTGCTGGTCGCCGATTGGGAGCATCGGCGGCGGATTTGCCGAACTGGCGGGGGGCTGCTTGCGCGGCTGACCGCTGCGTTTGTCCTGACGCGCGACCACGGTCGTTCTGCTGCTGCGCTTGCCCTGCAGAATCACGCCGCGAAGCGCTTCCCGCTCGCGGGGACTGCTGCTGTTTCGGCGGTCGTGCTGAATGTTTCTTATTCATCTATCTGACGCTCCTAGTACAATTCGAATTGGTTACCCGCATCTACTATACCGAAAGAAGCGATTACGCACAAATGGTGGGAAGGCGAAAGTGGCAAACTAACTGGCTGGTTTGGTGGTGAGAGAACGTATACGTGCTCTCAGCTTCGAAAACACGTGGAAAGGTGCATGAGAGAACATATATGATCTCTCAGCGGCGGAAATGGTGGAAAACTGGCTAATTGGAAGGTGAGAGAGGAATAATCCTCTCTCAATGCACGAAGAGACGGGATTTGTGAGTCGAGAGCGGGAATAACCTCTCTCCGCGCAGGAATCTGAAGTAAATCGCATAATTGCGGCATTGAGAGCGGAATAAGCCTCTCTCAGTTCGCGAATTGCTTAAAAAGTTTGTTGAGAGCGGAAAATGCCGCTATTGGCGGAGAAAGGAGTAGGGGGTGGCAAAAGGGAAGCCTGAAAACCCGCCCCACGCGCACCTGCGCCACCGGCCAACCCAGCCACCCCAAAACAAAAAAGCCGCGCATCCCGGCGCGGCTCCCAAACCAATTTACACCTGTACCCCTTGCTTCCGGTACACCTCTGGAAAATGATCGCCAACCAGCAGCTCGCCCGGCTTAACGTTGACGTAGGAGAGCATGACGTGCTCGCCAATCGGCTCGTAGCGAGTGTGGCCCGGCATGTAGTGCACGGCGATGGCGCGGCGCTTCATCTCGGAGCGGTTGTGCGGGCTGCCGTGCCAAGTCAGGCAGTGGTGGTAGCCCACTTGGCCTTTCTTGATTTCGAACGGAACAGCTTCCACGACCGCGTTGTTCGGCAGCATTTCCGGCTGCTTGTGGAACGGCTTGAACTCTTTTGTGCTGGACAGGTAGCGCTGGTGGTTGCCCCACTTATGGCTGCCTGGCACCATCCACATGCAGCCGTTCTCGATGACGGCATCATCAAGCGCGACCCATGCGCTTACGAGGTCAGCTGGCTGGATGATCGGCCACAGCGGGTGATCTTGATGCCAGTGTGTTGGTCCGCCCGTAATCGGCGGCTTATATTGGATTTGATCATGCCAGATGCGAAGCGAATTGGAATGGCACAGCTGTGCGACTTCCTCGCAGATTTGCGTGTTTCCGGCATGCTGCAGGAAACGGTCGCTGGCGAGCCAAATATTAACGATTTGGACGACTTTGTCGCTTGCGACCATTTTCATATTGTCGTAAGGGGAGTCCGACCCCAGCATGTTATGGTTCAGTACGGGCTTCTTCACCGTTTCGCCGTTCATCACCTTATCGAGCTCCTCACGAAGCTCTTCTACCTCGGCGTCACTCAGGATGACGTCACCTTTTAGAAAACCGTTGTTTTCAAACTCCGTGATTTGTGCTTGACTTAGCATAGAAGCAATTCCTCCCTATATTCAGTAGTTTCGCTTACCAAAGCGTTTAGCTCTATGTGATAAGAATAGCGCATATTGTAAGCGGTGTATTTACACATACGAAACAGGGCTTTGCACTTTTCAAATATCCTTCTCGCGAGGTGATTCAACCGTATGCCTGAGCAGACGCCATATCCATATTCGAATCCAGATATAGTACTAGGCACCTTGGATGATCTGCAGCCAACGGTGAATTTTGCGAGTCATGCCGAAGTGCCTGCCGCTGAACAGTGGGGACCGCGCATCATTCCGGACTACCAGCTGTTTTGTTTGCTATCCGGCGAGGCCGAAGTGCTAATCGGTCAGGAGCAATACACCCTTACAGCTGGAGACAGCGCACTATATGGACCCCATTGTCCGCACAAAATCACCATTAAGAGCGACGCTGTCTTCATCGGCATTCATTTTGCTTACATCCAGGAGTCACTAGAGCCTATCCACCCTGCCTATTCAATAGAAACATGCAGCGAAGAAGCCCTTAACACGAGCGAGCGTCGCTGCTATAAGCTCGAACTCCCTAACGATGAACGGCTGGAGCTGCCGCCTTACTTCACGTTGCCAGGTCTCGAGCCGATTCTGATGCGTATCGTCAACGAGTATTTGAACGAGCAGCTGGGCTACAGGATTGTCCTTCGAGCGCTCATGACGGAGCTGCTCGCTGCCATTGTCCGCAATCAGCTGACGAAGCGTCCAAGGTCGCTGGAACAGAGCAAGATTGACCCCGCCTTGCAGGCGATCAATAAACAGCCGGAGAAGAACTGGACTGTGAATGAGCTCGCAGCGCTGTGCGGCTATCATGTGATCTATTTCTCATCCCTATTTCGAAAATGCACCGGCGAAAGTCCCAAACAATATCTCATCTCCGAACGTATCCGCAAAGCCAAATATTACTTGCTGAGCGGCGAGAAGATGGAAGTCATCGCAGAGCGTCTCGGTTATGCCAGCGTTCATTATTTCTCCCGTAATTTCAAAGAGGAAACGGGACTGACGCCAACGGAATTTAAGCAGCAGTAGAGCCCTTTTTCTATTATTTTCTTCACATGCATTTCATAGACAAAGAAGATTGCGAGTGTTACGATTACGAGACGAGAGAGATGTAAGATTTGGGAGATTACTGGAGGAACCTACAGCGTGAATTGGACAATTAAATGGAAGAGCAACATAGTGCTATCCGTACTATCAGCAGGCCTTATTCTATCACCGGTTATCGGAGCAACAGGCACGGCTTCAGCAGCAACAGTAACGACAGCAAAAGCCGTTCAATCGTCAACTTATTCCGTCATCTTGGATGGCAAGAAGCTCGCACTTAACCCGGCACCTCAGCAGATCAAAGGGACAACGTTCGTCCCGATGCGTTCGATCTTTAGCGCGCTTCATGCAAGCGTGACCTATGAAGCATCGACGAAGACGATCCTCATCGTGAAGGGGCGCACAACGATCTCGCTTCAGCTGGGCTCGAAGAAAGCCGTGCAGAACGGGAAGACGCTGACGCTAACGCAGGCCCCGCAGCAGATTAAGGGCGCTACGATGGTCCCGCTTCGATTCGTGGCGGAAGCGCTTGGCGCTGACGTCCAGCTGGCAGCGAACAACACGATTCGAATTACTTCGAGCGAAGCGATTGCGAAGAAAGCGCAGGAAGCAGCTGAGGAGAAGAATCAGGATAAAGCGCCTGTCGTCCTGACAACGAAGCAGATCGTCGCGAAGAATGACAGCAAAGTCGTCATGATTACGACTGATGTCGCGCAAGGCAGCGGCGTGGTCATCGGTAAGAATCAGATTCTTACGAATTACCATGTGATGCAAGGCGCAACACAAGGCAGTATTACAACGCTGGACGGCAAAGATTTCAAAATCCAGGGCATCGTCGGTTATAACAAGGATTCCGATCTAGCTGTTATTCAAACGACGACATCGCTTGGCATTAATCCGGTTGAGATCGGCTTCTCCGCTTATAAAGGCGACCATGTCGTTGCAATCGGCAGCCCTCTCGGTTTGCAGAATACGGTGTCGGACGGCGTCATCAGCAACATTATTACCGATAACGCCCAGCTCTACCAGATCAGTGCACCGATTGACCACGGCAGCTCGGGCGGCGGCTTGTTCAACGATTACGGACAGCTGATCGGCATTACATCGTCCGGTATTGATGCGACGCAAGCGGATTTGAACTTCGCGATCTCATCGCTGAACATTCAGATGCTGCTGTACGACCTGGAAGACAGCCCTCCGGCGAAGATTGAATTCCTGCCGCAGGAGCTGCCTGCTTCACTCGTAGGTGCTTCTACCGACGAGATCCGTGACCTGATGGATGATCAATTCTCTGCCATCCAAACGACGGAAGGCACAACAGTGCTGAAACAGTTCGACGTCAAGCGTGATTCGGAAGGCTGGCTCGTTATTAATGCGGTTATTGATCCAAGCTTCTACATGGTTTATGGCGAAGAAGCGAATCAGGATCTACGTCTTTGGGCACTGAATACCGGCTATGAGCTTCGCCGGATGCTGCCAGACGATAAGATCCAGCTGACCGTCTACTATGACCAAGAGTTCACCTTCGAGCCGCGCGGCTTTGAGCCAGACGAAGTGACGGATGAAGGTAATGGCAAGTGGCGGGTCCGCTTCCCGGTTATTGAGTATCAGGGCAAAGAGAAAGCGATCGTGAAAGTACGCACGTAGAGATAAAGAAGGAAGAGTAGTTCATTCCAATGCAAGCTGTGTTAGCAGCTAAAGCTGGCGAAATGCTGGCGCGAAGCGTGGGAGCGGAACTGCTCTTCTTTTTTGCCATCAAGTTCGTTACAATATAGGAATGGTTTCTATTTAAGCATGGTGAAGGAATGACGAAGATGAAAGTCGTATTGGCGACGCTTAACGCAAAGTTTATTCATACCTCCCTTGCTCTGCGCTGCTTGAAGGCGTACAGCGAGAAAGATTTTGATATCGATATAGCTGAATATACGATCAAAGATCCGGCGATGAACATCGTCGCGGATTTATATGCGAGAAACGCCGATGTGGTCGGGTTCTCCTGCTACATCTGGAACATTGAAGAGACGATTACAGTCATCGACATGCTCCGCAAAATAAAGCCGGACATCAAGATCGTGCTCGGCGGTCCGGAAGTTAGCTACGATACGCAAGGCTGGCTGGAGCGGCTGAAGCAGGTCGATTATATCGTCGTCGGCGAAGGGGAAGAGACGTTCCACCATCTGCTGACCGAGCTGTCCAGCACATGCAAGTTCCATCTCGTCTTCGGGCTTGCGTATCGCAAAGAGCATCAGGACGGACGAATCGAGATTATCGTGAACCCGCCAAGGCCGAAGCTGGATCTGGCTACATTGCCGTCGCCACACCGGTTTGCGGAAGATATACCGCGTCTAGCCAGTCGTGTCGTCTACTTCGAGACGAGCCGAGGCTGTCCGTTCAGCTGCCAGTTCTGCCTCTCCAGTATTGAGGTCGGCGTTCGTTATTTCGATATGGAACGGACGAAGTCGGACATTCTCTACTTGATTGATGCCGGAGCGAAGCTGATTAAGTTCGTTGACCGGACGTTTAATATTAAGCGGGACTATGCGCTCGAGATCTTCCAGTTCCTCATCGAGAATCACCGCGGCTGCGTATTCCAGTTCGAGATTACGGCGGACATTATGCGCCCAGAAGTGCTCGATTACTTGGCGGAGCATGCTCCTCCAGGTATATTCCGCTTCGAGATTGGCGTGCAGTCGACCAATGATCTGACGAACGAAGCGGTGCAGCGCCGCCAGAACTTTGCGAAGCTGACGCGTACCGTCATGAAGGTCAAGGAGAGCGGCAAGATCGATCAGCATCTTGACTTGATTGCCGGTCTGCCTCACGAGGATTACAACTCCTTCCGCAAAACCTTCAATGACGTGTTCGAGCTTCGCCCTGAGGAGCTGCAGCTTGGCTTCTTGAAGATGCTGCGCGGCACAGGCATGCGCCTTGATGCGGAGAAGCACGGGTACATCTACATGGACCGTGCGCCGTACGAGATTCTCGGCAACGACATTATGCCGTTCTCGGACATCGTGCGCATTAAGCGGGTCGAGGATGTGCTGGAGAAATATTGGAATGCGCACCGGATGGACCATGCGCTGCTCTACCTCGTGGAGCGCGCCTTCCCTTCGGCGTTCGACTTCTTCCAGCAGTTCGGGGACTTCTGGGAAGGACGCGGCTGGCAGAAGATCGGTCACCAGCTGGAGGATCTGTTCTCGCGGCTCTGGTCGTTCCTATCCGAGGAGCATAGTCGTAAGCAAGCCCAAGAAGATGGCGGGGAGTGGTCGCTGGACGTTGTGCTTGGACTCATGAAGCTCGATTACTTCCTTCAGCATAATTACAAGCCGCGCAAGGTGTGGTGGGACTTCACGATGGACAAGCAGGTGCTTGGCAGCTGGATGCAGCGCCTTGCCGAGCGACCGCAGGATGTATCCGAGCAGTTCGCAGCGCTTGGCCTTAGCGAGAAGGAGCTTCAGAAGCATGCGGTTATTGAGCAGCTGCCGTTCGATCTGAAGAAATACCTCGCAGAAGGCGTAGTGTCGACGGAGGAAGAAACATTGTTGATCGTTATCTATAGCGGTGGCGGCAAGAGCGATGTGCGAACGGCACAATTCTATACGCTCCCTCTCATTCCGGTAAGTCAAGCTTGAGCCGTGTTGTTAATTGTTGTAAGCTTTAATAGTTTCGTACAAGTACACTCAATAGAGGAGCGATAGAAACATGGTATATGCGGCAAATAACGAGCGTTATGGATCGATGAAATACAATCGCGTTGGGCGTTCCGGCCTGAAGCTTCCAGCGATTTCCCTTGGATTGTGGCACAACTTCGGCGGCGTGGATACGTATGAGAACGGCCGCGCAATGCTGACTCGTGCTTTTGACCTTGGCATTACGCATTTTGACCTCGCGAACAACTACGGCCCTCCGGCAGGATCGGCAGAAGAAATGTTCGGCCGGATTATGCAGACGGACTTCAAGCCATACCGCGACGAGATGATCATCTCCTCCAAAGCCGGTTACTACATGTGGCCGGGGCCATACGGCGAATGGGGCTCGCGCAAGTACCTGATCGCTAGCCTTGAGCAAAGCTTGAAACGGATGAACCTGGAGTACGTTGATATTTTCTATTCGCACCGTCCAGATCCAGAGACGCCGCTTGAAGAAACAATGGGCGCGCTCGATCATATGGTCCGTTCCGGCAAGGCTCTGTATGTCGGTATCTCCAGCTATAGCGCTGAGCAATCCGCGGAAGCGATCAAGATTATGAAGCAGCTTGGCACGCCGCTGCTGATCCACCAGCCGAGCTACAATATGTTCGACCGCTGGATCGAGAACGGCCTGCAGGATGTGCTTGAAGAGAACGGCGTAGGCAGCATCGCCTTCTGTCCGCTGGCACAAGGTCTGCTGACGAACAAATATTTGACTGGCAGCATTCCGACAGATTCGCGTGCGGCAAGCAAGACGGGCTTCCTGCAAGAGAGCGCAGTTAGTGCTCAGCGCGTGGCGCAGCTGAACAAGCTGAACGCAATTGCAGCAGAACGCGGTCAATCGCTCGCACAGATGGCGCTCGCATGGGTGCTCCGCGGCGGACGCGTGACTTCGGCATTGATCGGCGCAAGCCGTGTCAGCCAAATCGAAGACAACGTGGCGGCGCTGAACAATCTGTCGTTCACGAGCGAAGAGCTGGCAAGCATTGAAGACATCATTCGTGCATAATAAAGAAGAAGCCTTGGGAGACCGATTTGGTCCTCCAAGGCTTTTGTTTGTTTGTATGGGTGAAAAAACATAGAACTCATTCAACATCATAACATCGGGTCTCGAAACAGTCTATATTTCATGCGAGTTTTTCGGTATGTTTGTTTGTGCGAGGAAGCGACAAACAAGGGAGCTGTGGTGGCGTGATGGAGAGGGAGAGCTGGGACTGTCCGGTGCAGCAAGACGATCTGACGAATGAGCTGCGGCAGGCGCTCGGGAACGATTATTCGGTGGCAGAAGTGACGAATATGCACGGCGGCGCACAGAAGGTCGTCTATCGTGTGCGTACGGGAAATGGCAGCACGTTGATGCTCTATATTTGGGATATCTCGCTCAATTATTTTCAAGCGGAGATCGAAGAAGCGGCGGCAGAAGATCATGATGGGCAGAGTTCCTTTGGCGCGGAGCTATTCCTCAACAACAATAGGTTCATGCGTGAGCATGGCGTAAGAACGCCTGCGATCTATGCGGTGAACACTTCGCGGGAGCGTTATCCTTTCGATTACGCCTTGGTGGAGTATGTCGGTGGCGGTGATTTACAGCCTTATATGGAGCACCCATCCACTGCGGTGCGGGACAAAGTATTCGGCGGCTGCCAAGAGCTGCTTGGCAAGCTGCATCAGATCCGTCATGCGAGCTGGGGGCAGCTTACCTCAGCAGGCAAGCTGCCTGATGGATCGCGCACGGCCAGATGTGAAGCAGGCATCCATGACAATGCGAGGCGAAATCTCTCTTTTCTCATGCAGGAAAAGAAATTGTCGCCGCCGCAGCAAGGGAAGCTTGAAGAGCTGCTAGAGAGAATTCGTGAAAGCATCGTTCCCCGCGCTGATTATCGCCTCATTCATAGCGAGCTTGGGCCTGATCACATCCTGTTGAATGAGCAGCTTGAACCGTATCTGATCGACATCGAAGGAGCACAATTCTTCGATTTGGAGCATGAGCACAGCTTCCTGCAATTCCGCTTCGCGAACTATGAGCGCTACTTGACTAGAGAAGACCTCGACGAGGTCAGGATGCGTTTCTACAAGCTATGCCATCATATCTCCTGTGCAGATGGGGGCCTCAAGCTGCTGCAGCGCGGATTTCCGAATCGAGCGCTAGCGCAGGAAATCATGTCGTTCAACCTCTCTCAAACATTGTCTTACCTGTAGGCGAGGTCTATAATGGAGCTACAAGAGAGAAGGGGTGAACTCCATTGATGAAAGTTGAAATTTGGTCGGACATCATGTGTCCGTTCTGCTATATTGGCAAACGCCGTTTTGAAGAGGGTCTGGAACAGTTCAAGCATAAAGATGAGGTTGAGGTGATTTACCGCAGCTTCCAGCTCGACCCGAACGCTTCGAAGGACCCGGATCACGATGTGTACGGCCTCGTCGCGAAGAAGTACGGCGTTAGCCGCGAGCAATCGGTCCAGATGCACGCAGGTCTAGTGCAACAGGCGGCTGCGCTTGGCCTCGAGTACAACTTCGACCACGCGATTCCAGCGAACTCGTTCGACGCGCATCGTCTCATTCATTTCGGCGCGGCGCATGGCAAGCGGACGGAAGTGGCGGAGCTGCTGTTCAAGGCGTACTTCACCGACTCGAAGCATATTGCGAAGATGGAGACGCTGAAGGGCATCGCGGCTGAAGCCGGCCTTGATCCGGAAGCGCTTGAAGCGGCGCTGAACAGCGATGCTTACAAGCAGGAAGTGCTTGCGGAGTGCGCGGAAGCTAACCAGCTAGGCGCGAACGGCGTGCCGTTCTTCGTCGTTAACCGCAAATACGCGGTATCCGGCGCGCAGCAGAGCGATGTCTTCCTCGATGTGCTGAACAAGAGCTGGGAGGAAGAGAAGCCGCTAATTATTCTCGATCCTTCATCGTCTGGCGCGGATGGTCAAGTGTGCACGGACGATGCATGCGGTATCGACGAAGCCAAGTAAATCGGCTTGCATCGTCAAACGACATGACATAAGCAAATAAGCAAAAGCACGGCAAAGGTGGAATCCACCCCATGCCGTGCTTTTATTATTTTACGCATATTTGCCGGACAATCCGATGCAAGCGACCCCTGCCAGAATGAGCAGGCAGCCGACAATCTTCAGAGCCGATAGTGACTCGCCGAAGAAGTAGTAAGCGCCGATGATCGAGATGATATAGGCGAGACTTTGAATCGGGTAAGCAAGGCTGAGATCAACGCGGGAAACGATGAACAGCCAGAGCACCGTTGCGCAGCCATAGATGAACAAGCCGCCGATGATGTAAGGGGAGAAGATGAGCTCAAGAATCGTACGAATCGACTCGAATGGCTTCTCGCGCTGCATCAGCCCGTATTTCCACAAGAACTGCCCAGTTACGAGCATGAGCGTGTTGGCGAGAATGAGAAGGAAGGATGACATGTTCATACGGATTCACGTCCTTCCACAGATTGCTGAAGTTCAAGCAGTTTCTTCTCCATGACGGCGAATTCCTGCGTCAGCCTCTTCATCTTCTCCGACTGGTTCGATAAGCTCATCGTCTGCCTCACTAAGAGCGCCAGGATGAAAATAATCGTAACGAGGAAGACGAATGTCGGCATGTACGCGATGCCGAGCCATAGCGCGAACCTGTTTAGCAGAGGAATGCAGGCGGCTGAGAGCACGCCGGCAATGGCCGTGATGAGCCATAGGAACGCATAGCGATCTTTCAGTTTATGCGTCACCGTGAACGAGACGATGAGGCCGAGGAAGAATAGCGTTATCAGGATGGCAACAAGCTGATTCATAGATTAGGGACCTTGTCCTTTCAGTGGCGTTTCTTTCGATCTTTGGTTCTTTTGTTCCAATTACGAGAAGCTCTTCCGAATGACCGAGAACATCGTAACCTTCATCATATAGTAGATCGACTTCGACCAATTGATGGAGGACGCGCCTCCCTGTCGATTTCGCATTTCGACGCTGATCTCCTTGAGCTTGTAGCCTCGCTTGGACAGGCTCACGAGCACTTCAACCTCGGGGTAATCTGTCGGGTATGTGCGTGAGAACAGCTCAATTGCTCTGCGCCCGACGATGCGGAAGCCGCTCGTTGGATCATAGACGCGGACGCCTGTCAGCAGGCGTATGAGCCAGTAGAAGTACAGAATGCCGGCGCGGCGGGACAAGCTGCCCCGGTAGCTGCTGTGCTCGACGAATCGCGAGCCGATGACCATGTCATAGCCGCTCGATTGAATCTCTTCCACGAGCTTCGCAATGTCGGCAGGGCGGTGCTGGCCGTCGGCATCGAGCTGGATCGCATATTGATAGCCGTTCTGGTCGGCATAGCGGTAGCCGCTTTGCATAGAGCCGCCGATGCCGAGGTTGACGGCGTGCCGGAGAGCGGGGAAGCCTTCCTCCCGAATAATAGCAGGCGTACGGTCCTTGGAGCCGTCGTCAATGACGATGAAGTCATATGGCGTATGCCGTTTCAGCTCGTGGACGGTCTTCGCAAGCGTATCTTCTTCGTTGTAAGCAGGAATAATGACTAGAATATCGCTGCTGCGTTGCTGGGAACTCATAACTTGCACCTTCTTTCTATCTAGCGATCTTGCGGTTAAGCTAGCCTTCATGCGCTATGTAAGGGTTGCTTTTATCCAAATCTTATATAGTATAATAGAAATCTCTGTTATTTTAAAATACCAGTAAATTGGAAAGGGAGTTTTAAGGTGTTTTCCTTAACTAACGAGTCATCCCGCATGCGGAGGTTTGTGTGGATCATGTTGGCCGTCGTTTTCCTCGTGCACGTCATTGTCGTGCTGTCGCTAGGCGATCACTTCCTGCTCGGCTCCTACGAGAAGCGCAACAACGATGATGTCAAATACGTCCACGCCGCGCAGGTGCTGCTCGAGCATCACACTCTTGTCTATAACAGCGGCATGAATCCGACCAACTATATCATGCCTGTCGTACCTGTCGTGCTAAGCGGCTTCATGTCGTTTCTGGATCGTGACGCGGCCGTTATGGGCTTCCGTCTTCTGCAGTGTCTCATGCAGACCGTGTCACTCTATCTTATCTTCGTTATCGCCCGCGAGCTGCTTGGCAGACGAGTCGCGGTTGTCGCTGTTATTCTTGATGCGATCTACGTCCCGAACTTGTTTGCCTCGGGAGCGATTCTAACAGAATCGACGTTTAAGCTGCTCTTTTTGTTGCTCATCTGCACCATCATTCACGCAATCAAGCGAAAGACAGCAGGCGCTTATGCAATAGCCGGGGTCATGCTCGGCATTACCTGTTACGTGAAGCCGCAATGCGCGCTGCTGCCTGTCTGTTTCCTGATCATCTGGCTTGTCCAACGCTATAGCCTGAAGGATATGGTGAAGTACACGGCGATTATCGGCGTATGCAGCATGCTGATGCTGTCTCCTTGGTGGATTCGCAATTACGCGGCGTTCCATGAGTTTATTCCTTTTACCAAATCAACAGGCAACCCGATGCTGCTCGGTGCATTGATTGAACGTGCCATGCCGCCAAAAGGGTTCTTCGAGCAATATCCGCAGTATAATGAGAAGCTGTTCACGGGAAGCGACAGCTCCGAGAAGCTTGCTGCGCAGCGGATCATTAAGTACGGTTTCACGCACAAGCCGCTAGACTATGCGTATTGGTTTACGGTAGGCAAGTCGTTGCAACTGTTCGAGAATCCGTTCTACTCAAAGCCGGTGCCAGGCTTGCCAAGACCAGCTATTAATGTCGTGCATTGGATTTATGTGCTGCTCGGGTTCAGCGGAATCGTCTTGCTAGGCATTAAGCGCCGCTATAAGTACGTGCTGCCTCTGCTGCTGCCTTTTCTCTATTATTGGTTTATACATTTACCATTTATTACCTTTGGGCGCTACGGTTATCCGCTCGTCTGTCTATTAACGATATTTGGCGCTGTCACCATCGTCGCTTTGCTCGAGCGAAGAGGCGTGTGGAAAGAGCGGGAACAAGCCGCCGGTTAACGACCGGGCGGCTTTTTTTTGCAAAAGGCAGTAGTTGGGAGTGAATCGGCATAGTACAATGGAGCTGTAAGCGCTAACAAATTATGATCTACCTTAATGGGAGGGACTTTGATGAATGCTTCTGCTTCGCCGTTAGCTGTAACAACCGCCGCACGGACAGTCAGAGTGACGACGGGCAAAGACTATATGACGATCCTGTTTGGGATGTGGCTCATCGGCGGGATTTTCGTGGATGGGTTTGCTCACAATCACGGAGTCGTAGAGACGTTCTTCACGCCTTGGCATGCCATTCTGTATTCCGGCTTCATGGCCTCAGCGCTGTGGATGACTTGGCTGCTATACCGTTCGAAGCGAGCCACGGGAGTTTCATGGGTAAAAGCAGCTCCTGTCGGTTATGGGCTAGGCTTGCTCGGAGTCGTTATTTTTCTATTCGGCGGCTTATTCGATATGTACTGGCATGTTGTGTTCGGCATTGAGAAGAATGCGGCAGCCTTGCTGAGCCCTTCCCATCTGATGCTGCTGATCGGCGGCATTCTCATTGTATCGAGTCCCTATCGGGCGAGTTGTCATAATGAACGGATGGTAAAGCCCGGCTGGGGCGAGTTCGCGCCAGCGTTTGTGTCGCTTGTTATCACGACAGGCGCGGTTGGCTTCTTCCTCATGTATGCGTGGATGTTCCGCTATAATTTGCCGGCAGCTTCTACCGTTGATTGGTATCTAAGCACTTTCGGTTCGGGCATGATTGTTGAGAACAACGAGCTGCGCGGCCTCACGTATATCCTCGTCGATACGATTGTGTATATGGTTCCTGTCTTTCTGCTTATGAAGCGCTGGTCGCTGCCCATTGGCGTCATGACTGCGCATTTTACAATCATTACGGCATTGATGAACGTACTGGACGGGTTCGAGAACTACCAGTCGATTATTATCGCATTCGGGGCAGGTCTGCTCGGCGATATTTGTTACCTGGCGCTGAAGGCTGCTCGGCCAGAGCGTGAATGGGCGAGAAGAATCGTCGGCGCTGTGCTGCCGATTGCACTGTGGAGCTTTTATTTCGCATGGATGTACGCAACGGACGGTATCGGCTGGGAGACGGAGCTGTGGGCTGGCGCAATTGTTGAAGCGACGCTGCTGTCGCTTGGCGTGCAGCTGCTGGCAGCACCTCGTCCTTCGGTCAAAGGATAGATGATGATGAAGATGATGCGACAACGAGTTTTTACAGCGGCGACTATGCTGCTGATCGTTCTTATTCTAAGCAGCTGCGCAGGCAAGCCAATGAGCAATGTCGAGATTCATCCCCCTTCCAAGGGGCTCCTTCATTACTTGCAGCAAGACCAGATGGCGAATGTATCCGATAACGGTTATCGAGCCGTGATTGACACGACGAGTATCCGCAATCTGCAGAGCAAAGAGGAATCCTCCATTGATTTGCAGGTGGTGGACCCTTCCGGGAAGCCGGTTCAACATTTCAAAGAAGACATGACGAAGCTGATGCATCTCATTGTCGTCAGCAGCGACCTGTCGACCTTTGAGCATGTCCATCCTGATTACGCTGCTAACGGGTGGTTCCATGCGAAGGTGAATTTTCCTCATGGGGGGCAGTTCCTGCTCGTCTCAGAGTTTATGCCGGATGATGCCGGACTGACCGTCTATAAACAGTGGGTGACGGTAGATGGGAAGAATGGCGCCGCGAAGAAGCTGGAGCCTGACAAGCAGCTAACGCAAACCGTTGGTGGACTGCAAATCACTTTATCCGCGATGCCGGATATAGCAGAAGTGCGTGCAGGCGATATGGCGATGCTGAACTTCACGCTGAAGGATGCCGCTACAGGCAAGTTCATTCAGCTTGAGCCTTATCTCGGCACGGCGGGGCACTGCGTCATTCTCGACGAGAAGGCGAAGCAATATATCCATGTCCACGCTGCGACCGATATGAGTTCGGGCTCGAACGTCATGTTCCATGCGGAATTCCCGAAGGCAGGCCTCTATAAGCTGTGGGGGCAGTTCCAGTACAAAGGGAAAGTGATTGTTGCGCCGTTCGTGATTGAGGTGAAGTGATCGGATGCTTGACCTTGGCAAAGATGATGCTGCGAGGAGTCATTACTCGCCGCGCGTCCGGCTAACGCATCGTACACACCTTATTAGCCTCAAAATAGCTCTCGAAAAATTGTAACGAACTCCAGAAGCCTTATTCGCTCCATTTCCTGCTGGAAGAGGCTGATTTTACTGAAATAACATCTCTGAGATTCGTTAGATTGGCTGAACGAGCCGTTTGTGCCGAATAACGATTCTGGGGTTCGTTAGAATTCTGAAATCGCTGAAACACGGAAAACGCTGAAATGTAGAAAACGTTGAAACCTAGAATCGCTGGAAGTGCTGAATTCACTTGAATCCGCTGGCTTCCACTTTGCAACCATAGCGTCCACGTTCACCTTAGGGTCTCCAGTTCAGGAGACCTTTTTTTATTTTGAAATAGGAGGAACAGGAGCAAGAATATCGAAAACTTGGACGTGCGACTTGCCAAAGGTATGGCAGCGAGCTTTCGCGAACGTATTCGTTTGGAAGCGATGTCAACTAAAGTGAATATCAAGGAGAGATAACTATGGATCGTTACAAACCGAAGTATCATTTTACACCGCCTCGCAATTGGATGAACGACCCGAACGGCCCTTTTCAGCTGAACGGCGAATATCATCTGTTCTACCAACATAACCCTGATGCGCCGGAGTGGGGCCAGATTCATTGGGGGCACGCGAAGAGTCTCGATCTGGTGAACTGGGAGCAGCTGCCGCCCGCATTGGCGCCTTCCCGCGATCTCGGAGAACATCACTGCTACTCGGGCTGCGCAGTTGTCGATGGCGAAGATGTTCGCTTGTTCTATACGAGCATCGGCGAGGGCGAGCGGAATGCGACGAGCGGTGCGGAGCAGTGGACCGTTAAGCGAAATAGCGAAGATTTACTCTCGTGGCACAAGCCTGACTTTAACCCTGTGCTCACAAATGAACATCATGGTGACCTGAAAGTAACGGAGTGGCGCGACCCATACGTCTGGAAAGAACAGGACGGGTGGAAAATGATCACCGGCGGCATTCATGAGGGTAAAGGCGTTGCGCTGATCTATCATTCCGACAATTTGGAAGCGTGGCGCTTTGACCGGATTTACTATAAAGGCGAAGAGGCGATTTTTGAATGTCCGCATATCTTCCGATTCGATGATAAAGCAGTTCTGTTCTATTCCCCAAGTGCACCGGTGCAATATGTGACTGGCCCGTGGAGCGCCGATGGGCTGACAGAAGTGGAAGGTCGCGGAACCGTAGATCCTGGCGGCTGGGATGGATATTACGCCTCAACAGGCTTCGTTGACGAAGCGGGCCGCCGCATTCTGCTCGGCTGGATGCCGGAGTGCAGAGGAGAGAATTTCCCTGTAGAGCTGGACTGGAACGGGGCGCTAGCGCTGCCGCGAGTTGTTGAGCTGAAGCCAAATGGCCGCATTGCGATGACTCCGGTTCCGGAGCTAGCGTCGCTGCGGGGCGAGAGTGTAACATTTGCCGATGTAGTCATTAGTCAGGAACAGCCGCTCGATACGAGTGTATCCTCGACCACCTTCGAAGCTGCGATTGAAATCAAGAAGCCTGCTGCAGATGCTCCTCAGGTGGTGACGATCTCCGTTCTAGCTTCTGCTGATGGGCGGGAGCATACCGATGTGCGGATTGACTTTGCGGCGGGTACAGTTACGCTGGATCGTTCTCATTCGAGTCTGTTCAGCGGCGTACGCAAAGCCGATCTGGTGTCCGAGCTGAACTTGCAAGAAGATGCGGAAGCATTGCAGCTGCGTCTATTCGTCGATCAATCGGTCGTTGAGCTGTTTGCCGGCGATGAAGTCTGTATTACTGGGCGCGTCTATCCTTCCTTGGAAGACAGCAACCGTATTCGTGTGCAATCCAGTGGGGAAATTCAAATCTCCAGCTTGGAGATTTGGGAGATGCGAGCAGCGAACATCGGCTAGGAATAGGAGATCAAGATGGAATCAGCTGGATTGTTTCGACCTCGGATTCATTTTGCAGCAGAAGCGCATGGCGGGATTGGCGAACGAATTGATTTCTATTACGAGGATGAGCAGGGTCATTGGTGCTTCGAATTCACATATGCGGATGGTTCAGGAGCGGGAGCTGCGGTCAGTAGGGATCTCGTCCACTGGCATGAGGCATCAGTGCAGACGGAGCGAGAGTGGGCTAGCGCAAGGGAGAGTCGCCTAGTCGAGCTGCCGATTGAGAACGAGCCGACTCTTACAAAATGGCTCCGCCTCCACGAGAATCACACATACGTAATCGGTGATTGGGACGGCGAGTCTTTCACCTCGGCTAGCGAGTCTGCTGCTCTGTGGCATGGCGTGGATACGGAAGTGCTGGCTTGCGGGCAAGGACGAGTCATCCTTGCGGGACTTGTTCACGGAAGCAGTGGTGGGCAGCTCGTACTTGCGGAGCTGAGTTTGCTTAGGTCGGCAGAGGGTACTGTCCAGCTTCATGCTGCACCAGTTAGCGCACTGTACAACTTGCGTGTATGGCAAAGAGAATGGATGGTTGCTGATCTGAACGAACAGCATCATTTTGAAGAAAGCTTGCTGTTTCGCATCGCCCCGGGCGAATGGCCAGATATTTGTATTCTGCCTGCGGAGGAGGATGGCGAGCCGAGTGCAATAACATCGGATTTGCTGGACGTTCATCTGGATATTAGCTCGATTGAAAATGAGGGCGATTTGCTCGAGATCACGCTCTATGGGGTCAAGATTGCGGTGGAGATGAGCGAGCGCGCATTATCCATTGCATGTAACGGTGCAGCGGTTTCGTTATCGAAGCGCGAAGGCAGCCTCAAGCTGCGATTGTTGCTGGACCAAGCCTCGATAGTTATATTCGGGGGCGACGGTGAGGCGGTGCTGGCTGTTCCAGTTGCGACTGGTCATGTGCAGCAGCGCTATCTCAAATTGCATGCTCAGAGCGGAATGATACAGTCGGTGGCCGTACTCGTATATGGTCTGCGCGGCACAGAGCCAAGTCCGCCAGAACGGCTGCTTATCGAAGCGGCTCATCCGGCAGAAGACAGGACCATTTACCAATCGGAGAGCTATACGATCTATAGCCATCGTGTTGAAGATGCCGTCTATGGCGAGCCGCCGGCATACGTGCCCGACCGCAATACGATTCTATCGCCGACTCGTGCGGTGGAAGAATTCGTGTGGCGCAAGAATTGGGCGAATGATATGACCCGCGTCATTGATCGCGGGAATGTCTGGCATCCGCAGCCTGAGATCGCGAAGCTTCCGGATGTTCACACCGGACATGCGACGATTGATGCTGCGTACCGGCTCGCCGCAGATGTCTTCTATCGGTGCGGCTCGCCAGAGTTTGCTCGTCCTGGCGAGGAAGGGATGTGGACCGCGGGACAGTTCCAAGGTCCGGGGGAAGGCTTCGGCGTCTGGGTGCGGGATACGACGCATATCGCGATTCGTTCCGGCAATTTGCTGGACCCGGCAGGCGCAAGGGCATCGCTGCTCTTCACGACGAAGGACGGCTTCGACAATGGCGTAGACGGAACGGCGATGCCGATCGTCGGCATATGGGACTATTACTTGGCGACGGGCGATCTGACTTTGATCCAGCAAACATGGCCGAATCTCAAGAGCCGGATTGCGAAGCTTGATGAGAGCTTTGATCCCGAGCAAGGCTTAGTTCCGGCTGATCAGTCGACCTCCAATGATGCGTTCCCCGAACCTGAAGCCGGCGGATTCTGCTTGGCGACGGAAACCTATTTCATGGAGTCGTTCGCGGCGATGTCGCGCATGGGCGTTCTGATGGGAGAATCGGAGGAACAGGTAAAGAGCTGGGCGGAGAGAGGCGAATTGCTGCTTCGAAGCATTCAGCGGCAATATTGGAACGACGAAGCGGGTTATTTCACTAGCGGGCCGATTGGAAGCGAGAGCTACCGTGAAGGCTACTGGGAATCCGCCGGAGCAGAGATGGCGATGTGGCCGAGGTACGGCATTGCCACGCCGGAGCAGCGTCAGCGCATGTTGGATCGACTGCCAGAGGTGGCGATGAACGAGTTCGGCGTGAACGTCTTCCCGTATCGCGAGGAGATCAACCATTTTGCTGGCGCGGCTTGGGTCGTCTGGACGAGCGGGATGGCTGCCGCTGCGGGGCGCGAAGGCAGGCTTGATCTGCTCATGACGCTCATTGCTCAGCAAGTCCGCAATAGCGTAATGACGAAGACATTCTACGAAGTGATCGATTACCGTACGGGAAAAGCATGGCGTTGGCCAGGTCAGCTCTGGCATGCCGCCGGCTTCATCTCTTACTTCTACTTCGGCGTCCTCGGGATTGTGTACGACGAGAAGGGGATGACGATTACGCCTGCCGTTCCGGAGACGCTACGTGACATCCGGTTAGACAATCTGCGCTACCGGGAGGCTGTGCTGGATATTGCCGTTCATGGCTTCGGAACGAAGTTCCGGATGACTTGCGATGGAGAACAAGTCGATGTTATACCGACGAGTGTGAAAGGCAAGCATAGTATCGAGTTGTGGTCTATAGAGTAGAAATGAAGAACCCCTTCGCATGAACGCGAAGGGGTTCCGTTTTTAAGGTGCAAACCATCGAATGGACATACGAACTGACGCGCTTTACCCATCCGCCTACTTCGAATAACGCGCTAACGAATCGTAGAGCGCTTATGTAGCGCATATCGGATTATCAAATCGGCCAAAAGCCCCCTCCGCAATAACGCGAAGGGGGCTCCGTTATGTTCAACTAATTAAGGCGTTACGCTGCGCAGCACAGTCAAATGTCCGTCCAGCTCGTAGCCGCCAAGGCTGGCAGGGAGCAGGAAGCATTCGCCTGCTTTGACCTCTTGCTTGCCGCCGTCCCAGCTCAGAGAGCCGTTTCCTTCGGCAATAACCAGAATGACGAAAGACTCCTGCGTCGTAGACAGCTTCCACGGTGCGCGAACAAGACCTTTCTCTACGACGAAGTACGGCGATTCCGCAATGGTGAGCCATTCATTGTCACCGATTGCATCGGTCTTCATGCGGCTAGCGCCTGCGCCTTCATAAGCCGTTACGTTGAGAGAATCCTCTACGTGAAGCTCGCGAAGCTTGCCGTCCAGGCCCGGACGGTTGTAGTCGAACACACGGTAAGTCGTGTCGGAGTTCTGCTGAATCTCAGCGACGACAACGCCTGCGCATAACGCGTGAACCGTACCTGCCGGTATGTAGAATGCATCGCCGGCTTCGACGGAAACCTCTTGCAGGCAGTCCATTACGCGGCCTTCTTCGATTGCGGAAGCGAGCGCTGCACGGTCTACGCCTTCTTTTAACCCGTAGATGATCTTAGCACCCGGCTTGGCAGCAAGAATGTACCACATTTCGGTTTTGCCAAGCTCGCCTTTTGGCAGCCCTGCATACGAATCAGTCGGATGTACTTGAATCGACAGGTCGTCGTTGCAGTCCAGCAGCTTGATAAGCAGCGGGAATCGGCCATCCTCGGAGTAGCCTTTCGTACCGAAGAACTCGCGACCGTATTGCATGCGAATCTCGTCCAGTCCAAGTCCGGCGAGAGCACCGTTCATGACTTTGGTTGTGCCGTTCGGATGGTCGCCGATCATCCAGCCTTCACCGATTGCGCCTTCCGGCAGTTCAAGGCCGAATTGCGCAAGCGCTTGGCCTCCCCATACTCGTTCTTTCATCTCTGGTTTAAATTGCAGCGGATATGCTTGTGTCAATGTATCTCTCTCCTTACGAGGTAATCGCCGTATATGCGTATTTGTTAGGCTTTGCTTGCAGGCTGGAACATCTCGAGGTACTCGCGGTCCGGGCCGTAGAAGAAGAAGTAGCGCGCGCCGTTAGACAGCGTCGTAATTTCCGTTTCTTTCAGCGGTACGCCAAGGCCTTGGATCCGTTCAAACTCCGCTTCAACATCATCCACCGTAAAAGCAAGATGGTGCGTGCGGCCTTCTTCGGCAAGCTCGCCAGGGTAGCCTTCGATCAGCTCGACTTCGGACTCCTGCCCGTCTGCGCCTGCGAGGAAGCCGAGACGAATAACGCCATTGTTGTGCGTCAATGTGTACAGATATTTGAGTCCAACTACTTCGGTGTAGAACTTGATCGAATTCTCTAGATTGCTAACCATAACGCCAACATGCTCCAATTTACGAACTGCCATGAATAAAGACCTCCTTGGAAAATGAAATTCGTTAGACTGCTCTTACTCTTAACCTACCGCTTCTCAATCGCTAACAAAAAAGGTGCTTCTGCTTTCTGCGCCATTCGGTACAGCACAGCCTGCGCAAGCATCTGCGGCAGCTCGGAAGCGAATCGAGTAACAGCATCCGCTTCTTCACCGCCGCCTGGATGACCAGGGTAGAGGACGACGGTTAAGATACCGCCTTTGCGCAGAAGGGCAATCGCAGCTACAAGTGCGGCAATCGTCCCGTCTGTTGTTGTGATGATGCTCTGATCGGCACCAGGCAAGTAGCCGAGATTGAACATAATCGCAGCGACCTTGCCATGGGCATCGGCAGCAACATGCTTGTCCATCTCGGCATGGCTTGCGTGCACGAGTTGCAGCTTCGCTATGCGATCCGCCTCAGTGTTGTCCCCGGACAGCCGCATCCGCGTACGTTCCAGCGCCTCCGCCTGAATATCGAAGGCATAGACAACGCCGCGCGGTCCGACCAGCTCGCATAGAAACTGCGTATCGACGCCATTGCCGCAAGTAGCGTCAATAACGATATCGCCGCTCGCTGCGCGCTCCTTCACTAGCTTGTGCGCCATGCTGAGCACGCTGAGGAAGCCCATCTTACTGAGCCTCCCACAACCGACCTTGCCATGTCTCGCGCCCAGCCAGTTCATGGTCGATGCTGTTCAGCACTTCCCATTTCTTGAGGCTCCACATCGGGCCGATAAGCAGATCACGCGGCGCATCGCCGGTGAGCCGGTGCACGATCATCTCCGGCGGCAGAAGCTCCAGCGTATCGACGATCAGCTTCACATACTCATCCTGATCGAGGAAACGGAGCAAGCCTGCTTCGTACTGCTTCACCATCGGCGTCTTGCGCATGAGATGGAGCAGGTGGATCTTGACGCCTTGCACATCCATCGCCGCAACCGCTTTGCCCGTATCGAGCATCATTTCGTGCGTCTCTTGCGGCAAGCCATAAATAATATGCGCACATACGCGGATGCCTCTGGCACGAAGCCGCTTGACGGCATCTTCGTAGCAAGCAGTATCATGCGCACGGTTGATGAGCTCCGACGTCGATTCGTGAATCGTCTGCAGGCCCATCTCTATCCATAAATACGTGCGCTCGTTCAGCTCCGCCAAGTAATCGACAACGTCATCCGGCAGACAGTCCGGCCGGGTTGCGATCGATAGGCCGACTACGCCGGGCTGAGCGAGAATGGCTTCATAATATTCCCGCAGCTCCTCTACAGGCGCATACGTATTCGTATAAGCCTGGAAATAGCCGATGTATTGCGCTGCCGGCCATTTCTGATGCTGCAGGTCTCGAATCGTATTAAACTGGGTCACCAGGTCGTCCCGCCGGCTGCCGGCGAAGTCGCCTGAGCCGCGCGCGCTGCAGAACGTGCAGCCGCCCTTCGCGATCGAGCCGTCGCGGTTCGGACAAGTGAACCCGGCATCGAGCATCACTTTAAACACTTTGCTGCCGAATTGCTCTCGCATTTCGTAATTCCATGTATGAAACCGCTTGTCGTTCCATAGCCTAGGCGTAGTGGTAACGGCATCCGTTTCAGGTTGAACCTTCATCATAGTAGCTCCTCTTGCTTGTAGTTCTCGAGATTGACTAAGTACAATCATAACGAAATTCCGAGCAAAACGCCATCTTTAAGGCGTGGACAAGCTGGAAGAAAGAACGAAAAAAAGAGCGGATATTTCTCGAAAAGGGCTTGCAATACCTAACATGACCTGTTATATTAAAAGAGCGACAGATCAATGAAAACTACAATTTTCGACCCCTCTTCATAACACTTTTCATGTAAGGTTTCTATTTGGAAATTCGTTTTTGAAAAAACCAGTTGAGGTGATGAGGAATGAATAATCAAGTAAAGATCCCTAATGGCGACGAGAAGGTAACTGTTGAATTGACGAGAAAAGAGCTCATGTCGCTTGCCGGCATTCGTTTCTACGATAACCATAAAGTCGAGGTATCCGCACGCAAGAAGCTGCATGACCTGCTGGAAGCGCAAGAAGGCACTGCTCGTCAGCTGCTGAACTAACTTTGGAATAAAGATGAAGCTGAGCAGCGTCCATGGACGTCCTCGGCTTTTTTGTTTTTTCTAGACTACTTGCCAGTGCTTACTTTACAAGCAGCACGGAATTCGGGCACAATAAGGACTAGTTAACGCGGTAACCTGCGATCAATACGTGGAGGAATCAATTGATATGCGTCTTAGAGGAAGAAAAGGAATTTTGGAAAGTATCGAAGCACAGCCGGAGCTTGTCGTACTGGATGCAGCGCCGCACAAAGGCCGCTGGAAGGAGTTCTTCGGCAATGACAATCCGATTTATATTGAGCTTGGCATGGGGAAAGGCCGCTTCATCAGCGACATGAGCGTGCGCAATCCGCATATTAACTTTATTGGCGTCGACATGTACGACGAGCTTATCCGTCGCGCCAGCGACAAAGCTAGAGCAGCATGGGAAGCGCAGGGGGTAGACAGCCCGCCGAACCTCGCGCTGCTGCGCGCAAATATCGAAGGCATTGAGAATATGTTCGCGCCTGACGAAATTCAGCGTATTCATCTGAACTTCAGTGATCCGTGGCCGAAAGCGAAGCATGCGCGCAGAAGGCTCACGCACCCTCGCTTCGTGGCCAAATATATGGAGATTCTTAACGAGTACGGGGAAATTCATTTCAAGACAGACTCGCAGTCGTTATTTGAATTCTCGCTCAACAGCTTTGCGGATATGGAGCTTCATATGCGTAATATTGCACTTCATCTTCACAAGGAAACGCTGCGCGATGACCTCGTGCTGACGGAATATGAGTCGAAATTCGTGGAGCGCGGCAACAACATTCACCGCGTTGAAGTCGTTATCGGCGAGAAAGCCATTGCGGCGCATAAAGAAGCGAAGCTCGCTGCTCAGAAGAAGGACCAAGAAGCAGAGATCAATAATGAAGTGGACGAGCCGAGTATGGCGCCGACAGCAACGTCGGAAGGATAATGCAAGCCGAGGTACATCCGTGACCAGCCTACGGATATGCCTAATAAGATGGCGATTGGCAGCAGAATCGGAAGCAGTGCTGCATCAATGAACAACCATGGCATCAGCCAAGCGAATATAGCCGTTGTGTGACCCCATGGGAAAGAGGAGTCGCATAGCGGCTTTTTGCATGCATTCACGCTTGCGAGGGCTTGATAGGGGCGCAGCCGGCTGAACTTGCGTTTCACGATTGCGACAGGAATATGGCTGATTGCGGTAGCGGTTAGGGATTGCCAGCCCGCGGTGCTCCAGGAGCCTGATCCAAGCAGGGCGATTAGCATAGCAGTGGTGAGCGTAAACGTTGCTCCGCCTGTATGCGTAATCGTACCGAGCCATCTGCTAAGCCACACGTTAAGTCCTCGATGCGACGGCCTGCGGTTTGCCCACATTAATAAACGCTGATCATGCGTAAGGACCCAGAACATCATATTGACCATTCTTTTTCCCTCCCAGTTGTAAACGGCTATCGTCATCCTGTGCCTTGGATCCAGTGTAACGGGAAATTGTTTGCGCCATATCAACGGTTTGATAAGCGATTATGAATTCTTAACGATCCCTTCATGAACAATTGATATGGCGGTAATACAGCCTCCATATACTGGTAGTATAAGCTGGCTGCGCAAATCGCGGCATAAGCAAATGGAGGCGATAAGATATGCGTCTTGCCTTGTTTACAGACACTTATGCACCCGATGTCAACGGAGTGGCGCGAACCCTTGAGAAATGGGAACATTTTCTGCGCAAGCGGGATATTCCTTGCCTAGTATTTGCCCCGAATCCTGCAGCCGTCGCCCAGCGGGAATCCTCGCCGTTCGTGGAACGGTTCATGAGCATGCCCTTCGTCCTCTATCCGGAATGCCGCCTCGCGCTGCCGAATCCTCTTCATATGCGTCGAGCGCTGGAGCAATTTCAGCCCACCTTAATCCACGTCGCAACGCCGTTCAACATGGGCCTTTGCGGCGTTCATTATGCCCGAAAACACCACATTCCGCTGGTTGCTTCATATCATACTCATTTTGACCGTTATTTGGCGTTTTACAATATCCATTGGATGGTTAAGATGTTATGGAGGTACCTTGAATGGTTCCATCAGGACTGCAGGCGCATCTTCGTGCCTTCCGCCTCGACTTTGCATGGTCTTGCTGAGCGCGGCTGGGATGAGGAACGTCTCACAGTATGGACACGCGGCATCGAAACGAAGCATTTTCATCCGATTGTTGATCGACCTGCACTGCTCGCGGATCAAGGGATTGCAGGCCATCAGTTTGTCGTTCTCTATGTTGGCAGGATGGCCCCGGAGAAAAATGTGGATACAGCCGTAGCTGCATTCGCAAAGTTCCAGCGTGAGGTGAATCGAGATGCCGTATTCGTGCTGGCCGGAGACGGTCCGCAGATGCAGCAGCTGAAGCAGCAGGCGACGCGCGAGGGCATTAACACGCGGTTCCTTGGCTTTACGGGCATGCCGAAACTTCAACAGTGGTATGCGGCAGCGGATGTATTGCTGTTCCCTTCGCCAACGGAAACGTTCGGTAATGTCGTGCTTGAAGCGATGGCATGCGGCACGCCAGTCATCTGTGCAGACAGCGGCGGTGTCGTCGATACGGTCAATCACGAGTGGAACGGACTGCTCTGCGAGCCGGGTAATGCTGAAGCGTTCTGCGAGGCGTTAGAGCGTGTCTATCTTGATCAAGAACTGAGAAAAAGGTTGGTCGCAAGAGGTCTTGCGCACAGTATGAGACAATCTTGGGACGCCATATTCGAGGAACTGCTATCGAACATGGAGCAGGCGGCACTGCAGCCGGCTATAAGTTCATCAATTCGTCACATTGGCAGATGACTCGGACGAAACCAAATCGCTTTTAAAATCGTTTTATTGAGAGTGAGTGCAGTGAATTAATTGTAAATGTATGAAATACGGGTGAAATGGCAGGAAAGCAGCATTACCTTCCGTTAAAGTCCCAATGCAAGCGCTTTTCTCCGATTTATTGGCGCTTGAAAGGCAATTTCTACTTTTGACAAACAGACGCATTGTGTGGAAAATCATTAAGGTTGCGGTATAAATAAAAAAACAGAGCCGCGGCCACAGTCACCAAGAATAAAGAACGTATACAAAAACTAGAGAGAAGATAAAAATGGGGTCTCAAGGGGGCAGTACAAGTTAATGTTCAACACGATTATTATTATGTTTCAAGTCTTTCTGGCGTTTGTCGGCGTGTATCAGTTTGTTATTTCCTTGTTCGGAATTGTAAGGAAACGGAAGGAAACGAAGCATGATCCGCAGAAGTCGTTCGCGGTTCTCGTCGCAGCTCACAATGAAGCGCAAGTCGTTGGGGCGCTGATCGAGAATTTGAAGAACCTCGACTACCCGAAAGAGCTTTACGATATCTTTGTAATTTGCGATAACTGCACGGACAATACGGCAGACATCGCGCGCAGCATGGGCGTTCATGCGATGGAGCGCAAGAATCCGCATCTTCGCGGCAAAGGCCACGCTATTGAGTGGATGCTGAAGGAACTGTGGGCAATGCCTCGCCAATATGACGGTATTGTCATGTTCGACGCAGATAACCTGGTCGGCAATGACTTCTTGATTCATATGAATAACGACCTGTGCGAAGGCCGTAAGGTCATCCAAGGTTACTTGGATACGAAGAATCCTACAGATTCGTGGGTTACCGCTTCGTATGCAATCACTTACTGGTATTGCAACCGTCTGTGGCAGCTGTCCCGTAGAAACTTGAACATGGCCAACTACCTTGGCGGCACGGGCATGTGCTTCGAAGCCGGCCTGCTTAAGGAAATGGGCTGGGGAGCAACAAGCCTCGTAGAAGACTTGGAGTTCTCGATGCGCTGCGTGAAGCGCGGCATTCATCCTGTTCTGAACTACGATGCGAAAGTATATGACGAGAAACCGCTAAGCTTCAAGGCTTCGTCCAGACAGCGCCTGCGCTGGATGCAGGGTCACTTTACTGTAGCCCGCAGCTATTTCTTCCCGCTGCTCTGGGCGAGTATCAAAGAACGCAGCTTCGTGAAATTCGACGCGGCGCTGTACTCGATATCGGTTTACAATACGTTCCTTGGTTTTATCGTAACAGCGATGCTCTGGATGGATAACATCATTCCGGCAGACAATATATTTACATCGATTTATTATTACGCGCCGAGCTGGCTTGCGCCGCTGGCGATCTTCCTGACGGCGATTATGTTCCCGCTTGTTATGGCGCTCGAAGGCATCAAGTCGCCAAAAATGTACGCGCACCTGTTCTCCATGGTGTTCTTCCAGCTTTCGTGGCTGCCGATCACATGCTATGCATTCTTCACGCAGAACAACAAGCAATGGAGCCATACGCAGCATACGCGTGTGCTTCGTCTGGATGAAGTGCAGAGCAAGCAGATTTAGATTTAGTATGCATGGTGTCGTGCTACGTATCGAACATTGCGATGATCACTCCCGTTGTGCTGCGCACAAAAGTCGTTCCCATTCGCAATTTCGATGCTTCGCCTCATATGCCTAACAAACAGCTTGACAGCTAAATCTACACCGTGCTATATTATTTCAGTAACATCTCTTGAACAACCTCATAAGATGTGTACGCACAAGCAGAAGCACCCGCTTCTCACCTACTCGGCCAATGGCTGAATGGTTCGCGATCATTGATTGTAACCGGCAGCAACATCATGTTGCTTTTGAAAGCCTACGATCTTGGTTATTGGAATGCGGGTCCTCAGCGGATCCGCATTTTTTGTTTTTTGCCTGGCTAATACCCGGCAAAGGTGTTTTTGCTTGATTCATAATTTTTGGAGGTGGCAGGTTATTAGCAGGGAACATCAAATCAACGATGAAATTCGGGCCAGAGAAGTGCGCGTCGTCGGTGCAGAGGGCGAGCAACTTGGCATTAAGCCTTTCCGCGAAGCACTGCAATTGGCAATCGATTTGAACATGGACCTGGTGAACGTTGCACCGACAGCGAAGCCGCCGGTGTGCAGAATCATGGACTATGGCAAATTCCGTTATGAGCAGCAGAAGAAAGATAAAGAAGCGCGCAAGAATCAGAAAATTGTAGACACGAAAGAAGTTTGGTTCCGTGCTAACATTGACGAGAACGACTACCAAACGAAATTCCGGAATGTCGTGAAGTTTCTGGGTGAAGGCGATAAAGTGAAATGTTCTGTTCGTTTCCGCGGACGTGAAATTACACATGCATCAGTCGGTCAGAAGATTCTGGATCGGCTTGCAACAGAAGTGGCTGATTTGTGCGTCATGGAGCGTGTACCGAAGCTTGAGGGCCGTAGCATGATCATGATTCTAGCACCGAAGGCGACTTAATAATCAATCATTGAGGAGGATCATCACATGCCTAAAATGAAAACACACAGCAGTCTTAAAGACCGTTTCAAAATCACAGGTACAGGTAAAGTAATTCGTTACAAAGCTTACAAAAACCACCTTCTTTCCGGTAAATCGTCCCGTCAGAAGCGTGTACTGAACACTCAACCAAACTTGGCTAACGGCGATTACAAACGTCTGCAACAAGGCCTTGCAAACATCAAAGGTTAATTAGAACGATCTAATTTCGTATAAATATTACTCGGGAGGTTTCTACTCATGGCAAGAGTTAAAGGCGGATTCGTCCGCGCACGTCGTCGTAAAAGAATTTTGAAGCTAGCGAAAGGTTATTTCGGTTCAAAGCATCGCCTGTTTAAAACAGCGAAAGAGCAAGTAATGAAATCCTTGCTTTATGCATACCGTGACCGTCGTCAACACAAACGTGACATCCGCAAACTGTGGATCGTTCGTATCAATGCTGCAGCTCGCCAAAACGGCCTGTCCTACAGCAAATTTATGTACGGTTTGAAGCTTGCGGGCATTGAAGTAAACCGCAAAATGCTTGCTGACCTTGCAGTGAACGATATCAACTCGTTCAACTCGTTCGCAAACCTTGCAAAACAAAAAGTAAACGCGTAAGCTACCGCTTATACGTTTCATGATAGAGAGCGCCTTTCTGCTATGCAGAAGGGCGCTCTTTTTTTTGGATAAACGTCATAGGGACAAAGATACAAGCGGAAACTGCTGCTAGCGAATAGAGTATAGGACAACGACATTTACACTCTCGAGACAGATGACAGTAATGGTCAATTGCCGTGGAAGGTCATTGCAGCTTGGTAGTCTAAAGCTGAGAGGAGGGATATTATGCAACGTCAACGTCAACGCCAACGCGTGTCGCAGCAGCAAGTGCAGCAGCTCGTTGGTAAAACAATCTATGCAGTCCGCAAGGACGGCTCTGTCGTAACCGGCAAGCTCGTTCATGCCCATAATAGTAAGCTTCTCGTCAGTCCGCTAGATGCTGATAAGAAAGCAGGAACAAGAGCAATCATCCCGCTCGTTCTGTTCGACCTGCTCGTCATCGGCCTGCTCGCAGGCGGCGGTTGGGGAGGTGGCTGGGGAGGCGGCTGGGGCGGCGGTGGTGGTTACCCAGGAGGGTATCCAGGCGGCTACCCAGGTGGATTCCCAGGCGGAGTTGGTGGAATAGGCGGTATTGGTGGACCAGGAGGACCAGGAGGACCTGGCTGCGATACATGCGGCCCGCAATTTGGCGGCTACAACAATCAGCCTTTCTATTAATCAGAGATGCTTTAACATTTCGTAACAACGAAGATCATGATAAGCTCGAACAGTCTGAAAGCCCAGCCGCGAATAGAGCCGCTGGGCTCTTGGATTGGAATAATCGACGAACAAGGTAGCCGATCTGCAGCCAGCATTGCGCGCAAGCTCTTCGGCTTTGCACAGGAGCTTCGTACCGATCTGTTTGCCCCGATGCTTGGGATGTACGACGAGCATATCGAGCAGCAGTCGGTCGCCTCGCGTATAGAAATGAATGAAGCCTTGCGGCAAGCTGGACTTGAACCGGGAACTGACAAGTGTCACACCATCGCTAAGCCGCCGGGGCAGCTCGCGTATCGTTTGCGCGTCTCGTGGAGAGGCTGTGTGGGAGAGCGGAATGAGCTCGCACTTAATGAGACGGATAATTTCATCGTCATCCATACGAGCGCGTCTGTCTCGAATCATGGGGAACCCTGCTTTCTGACCAATAGGATTCTACATTCTATGCGGATGTCATAAGACGCGCGATTGGGTGGAAGATAAGGGTACATAACTTTTTCACAATAAGTTGATCCTAAGTTTTGAAATATCAGAAAGTAATTAATTTTTGTTCATTGTTTTGCTTGACGAATGAAACCTGTACGCATATAATAAGCGATAAGCTAATAAGTGAACGGCTATGAAGAGGACGAAGTGTTAAGGGCTCTTTTGCTCCAGAGAGCGTTCGGAACTGCTGAAACCGACGCCAAAACCCCTTTCCAACGAGCTCACCTCGGAGCTGTTTCCCTGAAAAGGAACGCATAAGCGAACCGCATTAGGGGAAATCGTAAGGCACACGTTAATGTGCCAAGGTAGAACGATTCTTCGTTCTAACCTTATGAGGTTATGCGCTGTGAGGCGTATAACATATTTGGGTGGTACCACGGAAGCTAAACCTTTCGTCCCTAGGCGATATGCTCGCTCTAGGAACGAAAGGTTTTTTTGTTTTATTCAAACTTAAGCTCTTGCCGTCAGAAGTCGGCGACAGCCGTTTACACTTGGAAGGGAGGACGACTTAATGGACGCTCAACATGCAACGTTAAGGTCAAAAGAAGAAATTAAAGAAAACCTGAAGAAACCGGAGGTCATTACCGGTTCAGAAATTTTGCTTCGCAGCTTGGTGCTGGAGGATGTGGAGTGCGTCTTCGGTTACCCGGGCGGCGCAGTATTGTACATCTACGATGCTATGCATGGATTCTCGGACTTCCACCATCTGCTGACCCGTCACGAGCAAGGCGCCATTCATGCGGCCGACGGTTATGCGCGGGCTAGCGGTAAAGTTGGCGTATGTATTGCAACATCGGGACCGGGAGCTACAAACCTCGTCACAGGGATCGCGACTGCGTATATGGACTCGGTGCCGCTTGTCGTCATTACCGGCAACGTAGCGACTTCGCTGATCGGAACGGATGCATTCCAAGAAGCAGATATTACAGGCATCACGATGCCGATTACGAAACACAGCTATCTGGTGCGCAAGGCAGCGGATCTGCCTCGTATCATTCATGAAGCGTTCCATATCGCGAACACTGGCCGTAAAGGTCCGGTATTGATCGATATTCCGAAGGACGTTTCGGCTGAGCTCACGCTGTTCGAGCCAGCAACCGAAGTGAATATCCGCGGCTACAACCCGACAGTAACGCCGAACAAGCTGCAAATTGACAAGATGATCAAGGCAATCGCAGAAGCAGAGCGCCCGATCGTATTGGCAGGCGGCGGCGTTGTTTACTCCGGTGGCCATGAAGAATTGCACGAATTCATTATTAAGTCGGGTATTCCCGTTACGACGACATTGCTCGGACTTGGCGCTTTCCCAAGCGGCGAAGACCTGTGGCTCGGCATGCCGGGTATGCACGGCACGTACACTTCGAACACAGCCATTCAAGATGCTGACCTTCTGATCAACATCGGCGCACGTTTCGATGACCGCGTAACAGGTAAGCTGTCCGGCTTCGCGCCGAAGGCGAAGATCGTTCACGTTGATATTGATCCAGCTGAGATCGGCAAGAACGTTCCGACGGACATTCCGATTGTTGGCGATGTGAAGACAGTGCTTCAACTGGTGAACAAAGAAGTGCAGTATACGGCGAAAGCTGATGCATGGCGCGCTAAGCTTGCTGCTTCCAAAGCAGAGAAGCCTTACAGCTACACGGATTCGGACGTAGAACTGAAGCCGCAATGGGTTATCGAGATGCTGTATGAGGAATCCAAAGGTGAAGCAATTGTAACGACTGACGTGGGCCAACACCAAATGTGGGCAGCGCAGTATTACAAATTCAAGCAGCCGCGCTCGTGGGTAACATCCGGCGGTCTTGGAACAATGGGCTTCGGCTTCCCTTCGGCAATCGGTGCTCAGATGGCGAACCCGGATCGTCTCGTTATCTCGATTAACGGCGACGGCGGTATGCAGATGTGTGCGCAAGAGCTCGCGATCTGTGCCATCAACAAAATTCCGGTTAAAGTCGTTATCATTAACAATCAAGTGCTCGGCATGGTTCGCCAATGGCAGGAACTGATCTACGATAACCGTTACAGCCATATCGACCTTTCGGGCAGCCCGGATTTCGTGAAATTGGCTGAAGCTTACGGCGTTCGCGGCTTCCGCGCTTCGAACAAGGAAGATGCTCGCGCTGTATGGCAAGAAGCAATGAATCATGATGGTCCGGCAGTTGTGGAGTTCGTCGTTCGCAAGCACGAGAACGTGTATCCGATGGTTACACAAGGCTCCACAATTGATCAAATGTTAATGGGGGATGCGGAATGAAGAGACATACGGTAGCAGTACTCGTAAACGACCAGCCAGGCGTCCTCCAACGCGTATCCGGATTGTTCGGACGCCGCGGCTTCAATATTGAGAGCATCACCGTCGGGACAAGTGAGGAAGCCGGCTTGTCCCGGATGGTCATCGTTACAACCGGCGATGACAACACGCTGGAGCAAGTAACGAAACAGCTGTACAAGCTCATCGACGTTATTAAAGTCGTTGATCTTAGCGCGAATCCGATGGTAGGCCGCGAGCTGGCGCTCATTAAAGTAACGGCTGATCCGACTGCGCGTCCAGAGATTCTTGGCGTGGTAGAGACGTTCCGCGCAGCAGTTGTTGATATCGGCACAACTTCGCTGATGGTACAAGTCGTTGGCGATTCCGAGAAGATTGATGCGATGATCGAGCTAATGAAGCCATATGGCATTCGCGAGCTTTCTCGTACGGGCGTTACGGCGATGGTCCGTGGCAACGCTAGATAGATAACAAGTTCATAGGATAGCAGTCAAAGTTAGCAATAAGTCTTGGCAGCAAGATCAATCATAAGGTTCACACCGCTTTTGAGCGGGGGTTAGAGTGAGGGAATGTCGCAGGAGCAAGGCTGAAGTGAATGCTGATGCTGGTCTTGCTTGAGATATGCCACCGCCGAGCTCCCTTCTGTAACACCCGCTCAAAAGGGTTAAATTAAAGGAGGCTTCATTTACATGGCAGTTACATTGTACTATGAAAAAGATGCAGACCAAAGCGTTCTGCAAAGCAAAACAATCGCAGTTATCGGTTACGGTAGTCAAGGTCATGCTCAAGCACAAAACTTGCGCGACAGCGGTCTGAAAGTCATCATCGGCCTTCGCCCTGGTAAATCCGCAGAGAAAGCTAAGAACGACGGTTTCGAAGTTCTGGCAGTTAGCGAAGCTGTAAAGCTTGCTGATGTTGTTCAAATCTTGATGCCGGACGAGACTCAAGCACGCGTGTACAAAGAAGAAATCGAGCCGAACCTGAAACAAGGCGCAGCTCTGATGTTCTCCCACGGTTTCAACGTTCACTTTGGTCAAATCAAACCTCGTAAAGATACAGACGTATTGCTCGTTGCTCCTAAATCGCCGGGCCACATGGTTCGTCGTACGTACGTGGAAGGCTTCGGCGTTCCTGGCCTGATCGCTATCGAGCAGGACGCTACTGGCAACGCGAAAGCAATCGGTCTTGCATATGCAAAAGGTATCGGCTGTACTCGTGCAGGCGTTATCGAAACTTCCTTCAAAGAAGAAACAGAAACAGACTTGTTCGGTGAGCAAGCAGTTCTCTGCGGCGGTGCTACTGCACTCGTTAAAGCAGGTTTCGAAACATTGGTTGAAGCTGGCTACGCTCCAGAAATGGCATACTTCGAGTGTCTGCATGAGCTGAAGCTCATCGTTGACCTGATGTATGAAGGCGGTCTTGCTACAATGCGCGACTCCATCTCGAACACAGCTGAATACGGCGACTATGTAACTGGTCCTCGTATCGTTACTGACGAGACGAAGAAAGCGATGAAAGCCGTTCTGACTGATATCCAACAAGGTAAATTCGCTCGCGACTTCATCTTGGAGAACCAATCGAACAATGCATTCATGACAGCAACTCGCCGTAACGAAGCAGCTCACCCAATCGAAGTGGTTGGCGGTCAACTTCGTGAATTGATGCACTGGATCAAGAAATAATTTTCCTGAACGTATAATGCCCGGATAAGCGTACCGGTCCCTGCGTCTCCCCTAGGAGGCGTCAGGGCCGTTTCGCTATCCGGGAACAAATAATTCTTGAGGCTCGAGGTGCAGCTAATGCGTAAAATTTATATTTTCGATACGACGCTTCGTGACGGTGAGCAATCTCCTGGCGTGAACTTGAATACGAAGGAAAAGCTTGAGATCGCTTACCAGCTAGAGAAGCTGGGCGTTGATCGGATCGAAGCCGGCTTCCCAGCGGCTTCCCCGGGCGATCTGGCTGCGGTGAACGCTGTTGCCCGCGCGGTCAAGAATGCCTCTGTCATCGGTCTGGCGCGTTCCCGCGAGCAGGACATCGATGCAGTGGTTGAAGCGCTGAAGGGCGCGCAAGATCCTTGCTTGCATCTGTTCCTCGCGACGAGCCCGATCCACCGCAAGCACAAGCTGCGCATGGAGAAGGAACAGGTGCTGGAAACAGCGGAGCGTGCGATCCGGTATGCGAAGCAATATTTTAGCAAAATCGAATTTTCGGCGGAGGATGCAGGCCGTACCGAGCTTGATTTCTTATGCCAAGTAACGGATATGGCGATTCGCGCAGGCGCGAGTGTCGTTAATATTCCGGATACGGTCGGTTATATGAACCCTTCCGAATACGGTCATATCTTCAAGACGCTCAAAGAGCAAGTGCCGGGCATCGAGAAGATCCAACTCAGCGCTCACTGTCATGACGATCTTGGCATGGCGACAGCGAATGCGCTGGCTGCAATTCTGAATGGCGCTGACCAGATCGAGGGTACGATTAACGGTATCGGCGAGCGTGCTGGTAATACGGCGATTGAGGAAGTGGCGATGGCGCTTGCGACTCGCGCAGACTTCTTCGGTGCGACAACGACGCTGAACCTGAAAGAAATTGCGAAGACAAGCCGTCTTGTTAGCAAGCTGACAGGCATGGTCGTTCCAGGCAACAAGGCGATTGTCGGCGCGAACGCGTTCGCACATGAGTCCGGTATCCACCAGGACGGCATGCTGAAAGAGAAGACGACGTATGAGATCATTTCTCCAGAGACAATCGGCCTTCGCGATTCCAAGCTCGTGCTTGGCAAGCACTCCGGCCGTGCGGCATTCCGTGAGAAGCTGATCGATCTTGGCTACGAGTTGGACGAAGAAGCAGTGAACACTGCTTTCGCGAAGTTCAAAGACCTCGCAGACAAGAAGAAGAACGTCATGGACGAAGACATCCGCGCGATGCTCGAAGAGAAGCTGACGGACTCGCCGGAAGTGTATTCGCTTGAGACGATTGAAGTCAGCTATGGCAACAAGTCGGTACCAAGCGCTACAATCCGCGTTCGTACGGCGGAAGGCGAAGTGAAAGAGCAAACTGCAGAAGGCAACGGCTCTGTAGATGCGATTTACAACGCAATCGACGGCTTAACGACGGAGAATGTTGAGCTAGAGGACTACTCCATCAAGTCCGTATCGCACGGCAAAGATGCGCTCGGCGAAGTGCATGTTGTGCTGAAGCAAGATGAAGTATCTGCGCAAGGTCGCGGCCTGAGCACGGATATTCTCGAAGCAAGCGCGCGTGCATACATTGACGCTTTGAACCGGTTAATTGAGAAGCGGAAGTCTCCGGGCCGACGCGACAAAATGAGCCTGATCTAACTGAATGAAACGCTCCGGTCATCCTTATAGGGATAGCCGGAGCGTTTTTTTGCGCTATAGCGGATGTGAACGCCATGGTATAATAATGAAAAATAGCGAACCGGGGGACAACAAGTCAGATGCTATTCGTATGGATCGTACTATGGATTGCCTCGGCGCTGCTAATCGCGGCGAATCGCCGGAATGCCGCCGGACGCTGGCTAAGCTTCGTCTCCTTCTGCGGAGGGATGGGCGCACTTGCATCCGTGCTGGAAGGCTGGATCGTCACGCTGCTTGCAAGCGGCGACATCGACACAGCAGGCGAGCATGTGCTGCGCATCATTCAACGCTGCTGCTCATGGACGAGCTACTACGGCTTGCCGTACGGGTTCCTATGCTTCGGAGCATCATATCATGCGGAGCTGCTGCCGGAGAGGCTGTCACGGCGCATGCCGCTGCTTGCACTACTGCTTCCGCTTGGGATGCTTGCACTGCCGATTGCGGAGGACTATCCGGTGCACTACAACCTGCTCGCGATATGGGCAGTTCCATACTTCTTACTAGGCGCCATATTGCTGCTGACGAAGAAGCATGTTCATCCTGCCGAACGCAGAGCGCATGGCATTCTGCTCGTAGCGGTGATGCCTGCTGTCCTTGCTGCAGTGACGATGAATTACGTGCTGCCGCTGCTCGGTCTGTACCGGATGTGGCGGTACAATGTATATCCGATTGGTTTTGCCTTCGTCATCTTTATCGTTGCGCTGTTCAATTTCGGCTTCCTCGGCGTGCAGCTGCTCATTGAGCGTCGCCAGCTGAACTACTCGCTGCGAGCGATCACGAGCGGGACGGCGATGTTGAACCATGCGATCAAGAACGATATCGGCAAGATGAAGCTGTTCACGGACAAAATAAAGCGAGAAGCCGGAGCAAATGCGGAGCTGCAAGCGGATATCAGCGTAATCAGCTCAGCCGCACAGCATGTCGAGGCGATGATCCGCAGCGTACATGAACGGACACAGGAGCTGCAATTGCAGCTGCGTGAAGTGAGCTTGGCCTCGCTTGTGCAGGAGCAGGTCGCAGCTCTCTCGAACGATGCAGCAGCGAGAGGCATCACGATAACAACACACTATGACGACAAGGCGTTTGCGATTGCGGATGCAGCGCAAACATCTGAGGCGATCCATAATGTACTGCAGAACGCCATTGATGCGATGCCCGGCGGCGGTCAGTTGACGGCAGCTGTTATTGCCGGCAAACGAGGCAGCACGATTGAGATCACGGATACAGGCGTCGGAATCGAGAGGTCGCAGCTGCGCAAGGTCATTGAGCCGTTCTTCACGACGAAGAGCGGCAAGACGATGAACTTCGGACTCGGGCTTGCCTACTGCTATCAGCTGATGCACAGGCAAGGCGGCGAGCTGCGGATTAGCAGCGAAGCGGGAGCGGGCACGATTGTGCGGTTCCATTTTCGCGCGGTAAGAAAGAAGGGGGCGCAGGCGTACGATGGCACATAACGAAGAAACGTTAATCCGCATCATGCTAATAGAGGATGACCCGGATTGGCGCAGAGGACTGTCTGCGTATTTGAATGGGCAGCCGGATATGCAAGTGATAGGTGAAGCCGATAACGCTGAAGCCGCGCTTGCAATTGCGCCGACTGCTGGAGCGGACGTCATTCTACTAGACATCATGCTCGCCGATAGCCCGGATGGACTGCGGCTTGCTTCCGAGCTGTCCGGCAGCGGCGCACAAATAATTATGCTAACGTCGATGGAGGATCGCGCCTTCGTCGTGGAGGCATTCCGCGCCGGTGCCGTGAACTACCTGGTGAAGTCGGACTTCACCGCCATACCTGAAGCGGTGCGATGCGCAGCGGTTGACCGCTCTTCGATCGACAGTTCTGCGGCACGCCAAATGTTGGAGGAATTCCGCCGCCTGAAGAGGCTTGAACGCGAATATGAGACCGATAAGTTCAAGCGGATGCTGACGCCTTCGGAGGTGCAGCTGCTAAAGATGATTCATGAGGGCAACAGCCAAACGCAAATCGCGGAGAAGTCTTTCCTGTCGCTGCGTACGGTGAAGAACCACGTGAATAATATTTTGCGTAAGGTGGGCGGGAAAAGCAGTAAAGAAGCCGCGCAGCGAGCGAAGGACAACGAGCTGTTCTAACAAGAACGCTCCGTCACCTTTATATGCTCAGCCTATAAAAGTCATAGCTATTATATCTTTGTCATACCAAGGCGGTTATGGTACAACTAAGGAAGAGTGAGAATCATAATCAGAGGGTGAAGTAGGCCCTGAATAAAAGGAGTGTCTTTCGACTATGGCAGACGTTAAAAAAATTGCAGTTATCGCCGGTGACGGTATCGGACCAGAGGTTGTTGGCGAAGCGCTTAAAGTATTGAAGAAAACGGAAGAATTGTACGGCTACCAATTCGAAACAACTCACGGCCTGTTCGGCGGTATCGCAATCGATGAGACTGGCACGCCGCTGCCGCAAGAAACGCTTGATATCTGTAAAGCAGCTGACGCTGTTCTGCTCGGCGCTGTAGGCGGACCGAAATGGGACAACAATTCGAAGGAGCTTCGTCCAGAGACAGGCCTTCTCGGTATTCGTAAAGCGCTTGGCTTGTTCTCGAACATTCGCCCTGCGAACGTATTCGACTGCTTGAAGGAAGCTTCCACGCTGAAGCCGGAAGTGCTTGAAGGCACTGACCTGATCGTAGTGCGCGAGCTGACTGGCGGCATCTACTTCGGCGAGAAGTTCCGCCGTCAAGGTGAATTCGGTGAAGAAGCGGTAGATACTTGCGTATACAACGTGGTTGAAGTTGAGCGCATCGTGCGTCAAGGCTTCGAAATTGCGCGCACTCGCCGCAAGAAGCTGGCATCGGTTGATAAAGCGAACGTTCTTGAAACTTCCCGTTTGTGGCGTGAAGTGGTAAACCGGATCGCTCCTGAGTATCCGGATGTTGAGCTTGAGCACGTGCTCGTTGACAACTGCGCAATGCAGCTGCTCCGCCGTCCTGCAAGCTTCGACGTTATCGTAACGGAGAACATGTTCGGCGATATCATCAGCGACGAAGCAGCAATGCTGACTGGCTCGATCGGTATGTTGTCCTCCGCTTCGCTTGGCGAAGGCAGCTTCGGCTTGTACGAGCCGGTACACGGCTCGGCGCCTGACATCGCAGGCCAAGGCATCTCGAACCCGATCGCAACGATTCTGTCGGTTGCGCTTATGTTCCGCCTGACATTCGGCTACCACGAAGCAGCACAAGCGATCGAAGATGCGGTTAAATCCGTGCTTGACGCAGGTCACCGTACAGGCGACATTGCTGTGGATAAGAGCAAAGCGATTGGCACAACGGAGATGGGCGATCTGATCGTTGCTGCAATCAAGAAGTAATCGTATACCTAATTCGATCCCGAAGCCGTTACAGGCTTCGGGTTTTTCTATACACTGGAAACAAAGATAAGCAGGAATTTTGGTTTCTGGGCGCGAATAAGTTATACAAAGTTTCAGATCATTTTAAGATGGGTAATGCACTAAGGAGGGAGACAGGCATGAGCTTTTGCTGTGGAGCTAGTATGATCGGCACGAATGGTACGCTGAAACATTTTCGCACGCATATTCATAATGTTCCTATTCTTTTTTGCCCCGTTTGTCACCGTGTGGAGATTCACCATATGATTGAGAATGAGTATGAAATTCTGGCTGAATATGCACATGGCGACGGCGCATCTGAAGTCGACTTCATTGAATATGTGGAGCAGGAAGAACAGGAATTGTTCGAGAACTGCGTCAATAACGAGAACGAAGATCCGATGGATGTCGTGACGAACCAAATTGATATGGCGCTCGACCTGCTTTGTTTTGCGAAACAAATCGGAGATGAGAGCTGGGAAGCAGAATTGAAACGCCGGCTCAGCGTACTAAACGGGCGGCGCAACAAGCTGATGCAGCGAAGAACCTCTGAAGGGTATTGTTGATGGATAAAACCGCCTCCTGAAGAAGGAGGCTTTTTTTATTGAGTATATTGTTTACACTCGCAAAGAAAGTTCTCGCCGCCCAGCAGCGAAACTTTTTTCGATTTACCCCCTCAATCTATTCAGTCAACACGAAAAATGTAAATGTGAGGTGGAGCGGTTGCTACTGGTACTGTTCAAACGAATTTTCGGCGGCAAGCATGAGAAGTCGGCAGGCACCCAAAGCCTTCATATTGCTCCAGAGGAAGTTGTGGAGCAAATCAGGCGCGGAGAAGCTTCGCGCAGTGATTTTATCGCGGCATACAAACCGTATATCGCGAAGGTGACCAGCCGATTCTGCAAGAGATATATAGATCCGGAGCAGGCAGATGAGTTCAGCATTGCACTTGTCGCCTTCAACGAAGCGATCGAGCAATTCAAAGGTCAGGCAGGAAAATCGTTTCTCGGCTTTGCCGAAACGGTCATTCGGCGTAGGCTTATTGACTATGTCCGAAAAGAGCAAAGGCATCAGGGTACAGTTCCTTACAGCGCCTTCGATCAAGATGACGAAGAGGAAATGACGGTTAATCCGATTGAGACGAAGGAAGCGCTTCATCGTTATTCGATCTCGCAAGAAGCAGAAGCGCGCCGCATGGAAATCGGCGAGTATGACGCAAGGCTGAAGCAGTTCGACATCTCCTTCATGGAGCTATCGGATCTATCGCCTAAGCATACCGACTCGAGGCTGCTTCTAATATCGATCAGCCGGCTGCTCGCATCTAATTCACATCTGTACGAAGTGCTAGAGACGAAGCAAAAGCTGCCAATCAAGGAGCTGTGCGAGATGGCCAGCGTATCAAGGAAGACCATTGAACGTAATCGTAAGTACATCATCGCACTTGCGTTATTACATAATGGAGATTATCCGTATTTGCAGCAATACATAGAACCGCAAGATCATGCATTGCCGGAAGAGGCTGAAGCAAGGGGGGTGAGAGCATGAGTCGTGGAATTGTGATGGAAACAAGCGAGAAATTCGTCGTCGTTCTCATGTCGGACGGACAGTTTCGCAAAGTAAGAACAACGCGTAAGCCGCAGATAGGCGAAGAATTCTCTTTTACAGAACAGAGGCGTTTGCAAAATCCTCGCAAGCTATACAGCGCGAGCGCAGGCGCCGCGGCGATCTTGCTCCTCCTGATTGTACCGTTCCTCGTGAACTATTGGGGAAATCAGCAACCGGTAGTTGCTTACTTAACGATGGACGTCAATCCGAGTATCGAGCTCGGCGTGACGAAGGATGAGAAGGTCGAGGAATTGCGGGCGATCAACGATGACGGCGCTGACGTAACGGACGGCCTCGTGTATAAAGGGCTATCGCTTGAGGAAGTGACCGAGGCGATCATGGACCGCATTAGTGCCGGACCGTATCTGAACACCGGCGAAGGCGATGTCATTATTACGAGCGTGCTCGTCGACGATAAGAAATCGGCTCCTGATTATGAGAACGCCGTTACGACGCATATGGACGCAGCCGTTCATAAGTCGCTCGAGAAGACGGAGAAGGGCCGCAGCTTGAAGGTGGACGTAACAACGCTTTCCGCCCCAATCGAAGTCAGGGATGAAGCGAAGAATGACGGTCTATCGGCTGGGAAGATGGCGTTCTACCTGATGGCGAAGAAGAAGGGCTACGACATCACGATTCACCAGCTGAAGACGGAGTCGATCCATCAGGCCGCGAAGCCGATGGGTGGTGTGGCGGCGGTTGTGAATGATGATGCTTCGTCGAAGGGAGATGCGACTGCCAGGAAGCCTGCTGCTCCATCCGTCAACGATAAGTCGAAGGATACCAAGCAGACTGCCAAAGCGGACGTTAAACCAGATGCAGCCACTGTTACAGGTGCTACTGATGCAAAAGGAGCTGCTGGAACTGCCGAAGCTGCTACGAAAGCGGACAAAGAAAAGCTGCGGGAAGCGCAGAAGCAGCAGCTGAAGGAGCTCCTGAAGAAAGAACAGGAGAAGCGCCAGAAACGCGAGGAAGCGAAGGCTGCGAATAAAGGCAACGGTAATGACAAAGGCAAGGACAGCGGCGGTAAAGGCTTGGATGACCGGCGCGGAGACGACTGGCGCGACAATCACAAGAACGATGGCAAGAAGGAAGATGACGGCGGACCGTCGTCCTCCGGTTCTCCATCTGGGAAAGATCAAGATGATCGTCGCGGCGACAGTGGCAAGAAGCAGGAGCAAGAGCATAAAGCGCATGAAGGCGGCCAGGAAGATGCAAAAAACACTTCCTATGGTCGCCCTAGTGGCGTTCAAGGCAATGATTCAAACGGGTCCGGCTCGGGTAAAAATAGTGGGCAGAATTGGAATAACGGACAGAGCAAGGACGGAAATGGCAATGGAACTGGCAGCAGCGGCAAAGGAAACAGCAAGGACAAAGACGGCCAGCAGCAGAGCCATAGCCAGACGCAAGGGAAGAACGAGAAGGACAACGGCAGCAATAAGAGCAGCGGAGATAAGAAAAGCGAAAGCAGTAAGAATGATGGAAAGAGCAACAATGACAAGAGCAACGGTCAGAGTAGTCGCGACGACGACAAAGACGATCGCAATAATAGCAATAGTAAGGGACAGAAGGACAAAGACCGCAAGGGTCGCGACTAATGTCACCATAAGGGAAGGCGCAGGCACTTATTGCCCGCGCCTTTCGCCCCATTTTGCGTCGAGCCAATTCGACAGTATCTTCGGTTGACAGAAATTACCTATAATCTCTATGATTATTGTAAGCGACCTCAGACTCGGAACCTGCATGATACAAGGCAATAAGAGGGTGGAGGAGAGTATTGAACGTGGAAATGATGCATATACGGGAGAAGTCAGACATTATCCATGCTCGGGAACGAGGCAGGGATATCGCGAAATCGGTCGGCTTTAATCTTGTGGATCAGACGATTATTGCATACACAATTTCCGAACTAGCTCTCAAGCTCATATCCTTCGCAGAGAAGGGTCATATGACCATTCGGCAGCTTTGTAATAGCAAAGGTGAACAACCCAGCGGTATTGAAATCAGATTATTCGATCATTTTCGCGGGCCGAGTCGGATTCAGCAGCAATGGATCGATAAGCTCGCCGCAGATGTGGAGCTGACCCATGATCTGCTTCGCGGGACGATGATTACGTTTCGGAAGTGGATTCATTCGGAGGTGCGTTACAGCTCACCGAACTGCGCGGCAGGAGAGGAGTAGGAGTAATACATGCAGGCCATGCAAGCCATTCGAAAGCGCTACTTCCCGGCACTCGCAGAATATATGCGAAGCGGGAGCGAAGCCTCTTTGTTTGAGGCGACTGAAATCGGCAAGCTGCTCCATGATATTCACCCTGAAGACATTATTGCGATTCATGAAGAATCCATGCAGAAGCTTGTTGCTAACGTGGACTCGGATGAGGCGCTCAGCTTATACAGCCGTTCGTTTATTTTTCTCATAGAGCTCATGGTTGCTTTCCGATTCCGTTTGCAACCCGATCAGACGCCAGAGCAGCGGTTCAGCGATATGCGCGACATGCTGCTTAGCTCGCATCGTTCTGTTCGTATGGTCAAAAATAAATATGAGAACGTGCTGCAGCATATGGACAGCGGCATCGCGATCTTTGACAGCGACGGCATTCTCTCTTTCGTCAATGTGCAGATGGCCAAGCTGCTCGACATTCCGCGCAAGACGCTCATCGGTTGCAATATTGTCGACATGCTATGGCATAGTCAGCTGAACCACAGCACGAAGCGGATTATTCTGCGAGTGTTTAAGGAAGTGCATTTGCGCCGCAGCCGCTACCTAGAGTTCCAGGATGCGAACGGCCGGTTTCTGCTCGTAACCGTCACCTACGGGGATCAGCTGGACGGCGATTATCTGATCAGCGTGAAGGACGTAACCGAGTATAAGCAGATTGAGCAGTCCGCTTATCAGAATGACAAGCTCGCGATGCTTGGGAAGATCGCGGCAGCCATCGCGCATGAGATTCGTAACCCCCTCACATCAATTCGCGGATTTATCCAGCTCCTCAAGCCGCATCTTGCGCAGCTTGGCAAAGAAGAGTATTCGCGCATTATCCTCACGGAAATTGACCGTGCCAACGATATCATCTATGAATTTCTCAATTCTTCGAAGCCTTCCGCGCCGATGAAGCAGAAGGTACCGATTAATTCGCTGCTCAAGGAAGTCATCTTGCTCTCGGATAGCGAAGCGCTGCTGAATGGCTGCCAGATTCATCTGGAATCGTATGATGAGGAGCTTGCCATCTCCATCGACGTCAAGCAGGTGAAGCAGGTCATCTTGAATATGATCCGCAATGCGATCGACGCCATTGGCGAGATGGAGACGCAGCGGAGCGGGCGCATCGACATCGTCACTCGCCGCGACGGACGTGATGCGGAAATAACCATCCGTGACAATGGCAGAGGCATGGATACGATGACGAAGTCGAAGCTGTTCGATCCGTTCTTCACGACGAAGGCGTCGGGCACTGGGCTTGGCTTGTCAGTCAGCTATCGAATCGTCCGCAATCACGGCGGCAAGATTCGGGTTTCGAGCAATCCCGGTGAAGGCACGGAGTTCAATATCTATTTGCCATTGGCGGAATAAAAGATTAGAATCGGGTATGACCCGCGGCTCATGGAACAATGGGCCAAATTGGCTGCAATGAAATCGGGGAAACCCGGTTTTTTTGTGTTGTCAACAGACAGGATTTCGTAGATGATTGAAGTGAAGGAGCGATTAGGAAAATGAGTGTTCAATTTATATATGCAAATGGGTCGGCAGCTAGTGGTGCTGCGGATGTTCTCGTTGTATTCGTTACGAAGGATGAGCTTAAGCCTTCATCAACAACCGGGGCCGGATGGGTGCATCCGAAGCTGGATGAGGCGCTGCGCCAGCATGCCGCGAAGGAGCTGTTCAGAGGAGAAGCGAAGGAAACGCTTGTCATGCCGACGCTTGGTTTGCTTCCGGAGTCGCATGTCCTCTTCGTAGGGATCGCGGCGAAGGGCAAGTTAACGGCGGATAGCCTGCGCGATGCGGCGGCGGTCGCTGCGAAGGCGGCAACGCGCCTCAAGGCAGCAGCGGTGAAGCAGCAGCTGCCGGAGGCTGTACTCGGCAGCGCGGCGGGCGCAGGAGCTGGCGCTTCAGCGTTCACGGTCGGCCAAGCGGCGCAGGCGATGACGGAAGGCTACGCGCTTGGATTGTTCGTTCGCAAGACGGCGAAGAAGGCGGATGCGAAGCGGCAGTCGACCGTGGCGACGGTCACGTTCACGCCGGCTCAGAAGCTGAAGGCCGCGGATGTGGAGTCGCAGTGGAAAGCTGGCATTAAGCGAGGCGTTGTCTTCGCGGAGTCTGTTATCTATGCGCGCGACATTACGAATTTGCCGGGCAACAAGCTGACGCCGCAGGTGCTTGCAGAGGAAGCGGAAGCGTTGGCGCAGAAGTACAATCTCGATTATGAGATTTTCGATGAGATCGCTGCTGCGGAAGAAGGCATGGGCGGACTGCTCGGCGTTGGGCAGGGCAGTATTCATCCGCCGCGCATGGTCGTTATCCATTATGAAGGTGCGCCGGGCAATGACGAGAAGTGGGGCTTAATCGGCAAAGGGATTACGTTCGATACCGGCGGCATCTGCATCAAGCCGAAGCTTGGCATGGAAGAGATGATCTCGGACATGGGCGGTGCGGCGACCGTGCTTGGCGTCGTGCGGATACTTGGCGAGCTTCGTCCGGCGATCAATGCGGTTATTGTCATTCCGACTGCGGAGAACATGCCGTCGGATCGGGCATTTAAGCCTGGCGACGTGCTGACGATGATGAACGGCACGACGGTTGAGATTGTGAACACGGATGCCGAAGGTCGTCTCGTGCTCGCCGATGGTCTTACAACGGCGCTTCGCCGCGGCGCGACGAAGCTGATCGACGTTGCGACGCTGACAGGCGCGGTGCTGGTGGCGCTCGGCGATGTCTCCACAGGCACGGTGACGAATGACGAGCAGCTGCATCAGCAGGTCATCGAAGCTTCGCAATTGACAGGCGAGCGGATCTGGCAGCTGCCAGCGTACCCTGAATTCCGCAGGCAGCTCGACAGCGACGCAGCGGACATGAAGAACGGGGGAAGCCGTTACGGTGCTGCGAGCATTGCCGGCTTGTTCATCGGAGCGTTCACGGAGGATAAGCCGTGGGTGCATCTTGATATTGCCGGAACCGCATGGCTTGAGCGGGATAAGGTATGGGAAGTGAAAGGAGCTACGGGCGTTATGGTCCGTACGCTGGGAGAATTGTTCACGCAGGGATAGTAGCTTGTGCTTTGCTTGGCTGAAGGACATCAAGAGTAACGGGCGGAGGAGTTCAAGTTCATGTCTTTTTGGAATCACATCATCTCGGTGTTTATGCGTAAAGAGCTGTCCGAGCAGCGCCGTGGGCTGTTAACTGCCATTAGGGAAGGAATCCCGGCGGTCATTGTCGCTAACCTGCTTGGCGGTCCGATTCTGACCATCTATATTGTCTATCTAGGCGGGACGGCTTCGGACGTCGGGCTCGTTATGGCCATTCCTGCATTGGCGAATCTGGTGCAGCTCGTTGCAGCGTTCTACATGCAGCGGTTTACGAACCGACGGCTGCTCCTCACGATCTTCGGATCGCTTCACCGGATATTGTGGGTAGCAACCGGATTGATTCCATTCCTCGTGCCCGAAGAGCTGCGCGTAGGCGTCTTTATCGGCTTGTTCCTCATGTCGTTCATCTCAGCTTCGGCTAGCAGCGTCTTCTGGACCTCTCTTGTTGCTGACATGGTGCCGCCGCAAGTGCGGGGCAGATACTTCGGCATTCGCAACACGATTCACTGGGCGGTCGGCAGTATCGTGCTGCTCGTTGGCGGCCAAATTCTAGAACGGATGAACGATCAGACGGGCTTCATCATTCTGTATGCGATTAGCGCGATCTGTGCGCTATGGAACGGCATGGAGCTGTGGCGTTACCCGAATCCACCGTTCCAGAAGTCGGAGGCATCGAGCTCTGCTGCGCTGTTCTTGAAGCCGCTCAAGGATCGGGGATTCATGAAGGCGACGGTGTTCATTGCCATTTACATTTTGCTGCAAAATATGGTTGTTCCATTATTCTCCTATGTTATGCTGGAAACACTGCACATTAGCAAGTGGATGCTTACGCTCATTACGACGGTGCAGATGGTAGTTACGATGTTCAGCTACTATTATTGGGGGAACCTCAATACGAAGTATGATGCGCGGACGCTGCTGCTCTGGGCACTCCCGATTATTGCGGCTTCCTGCGTGCTGTGGGCTGGCATCGAGATTATTCCGGTTATTGCAGTGCTGATGCTGGTGAATATCGTGCTCGGCTTTGGTCTTGGCGGCTATAACTTGCTTATCTTCAACTTTATTATTGGGGATACGCCGAAGTCGGACCGACCGATGTATGTGGCACTATTCGCGGCATTGACGGGCATCACCGGTTTCATAGGCCCGCTTGTCGGCGGGTGGGTCTATAGGGAGATTGAAGATAGTCCGTACTGGCTGCAGAGCTACGGCATTTCGCTGCTTGTGGGTGTAGCGCTGCTCGTACTGGCGCTTGCGATTGGTCCGTTCGTGCTGCGCGAGGAGCATCAAGGATTCGACACCGAGCAGGCAGGGGTAAAGTAGAGGTAGAGGTATAATTTATTCGATGAGAGGAGATTTTTAGTTATGAAGCTAGGTTTTCTCATTATTGATATGCAGCATGTCCATTTGCAGGAGGCAGACAAGAAGGTAATCGACAGAGCCTGCGAGTATATTAACTATAGCGCGGGTATACTTCGGTCGAAGGAACACGTCATCATTCATATTCAAGATGTTGAGGGGATGGAAGAGTCCGATCGGGAAGCGTATCAGACCATTCCTGCAGTTCCGATCAAGGAGAACGACCTCGTTGTGACCAAGGAGTTCTCGAACTCGTTCTGGAAGACCGAGCTAGAGGAGATTTTGCGCAAGCAGGATGTTGAGCTGTTGATTATCTCCGGCAATGCCGCGGAGCACTGCGTACTGGCCACCTATAATGGAGCAAAGGAGCGCGGGTTCAAGCCGGTCATGCTTCAGAATGGTATCGTCAGCGCATACAGCGAGGCCATCACCGCTACATATCGCGACAGGAATGTGATTTCTCATCCTGTCATTTCATACTTAGTGAATCTGTAAGAGCAGCTGGAAGCTGGAAGGAGAAGCTACGATGTTATATGGACCAGGTGCACGCAAGGACAGCGGGAATGCCGGTGACAGTGATCGTGTTCCGCCGGGGCAGCGGGTGACGGCAGGATTCCCTGTTCTGCATCATGGCGAGGTACCCTACTATCGCAACATGGGGCTATGGAATTTGCGCTTGTTCGGACTTGTCGAAGAGGAAGCAGAGATATCGTACAATGAATTCATGCAGCTGCCGCGGCAGCAGTTCGGCAACGACATTCACTGTGTCACCACATGGTCGAAGCTCGATAACACTTGGGAAGGCGTAGCGGTCGCGACTATTATGGAGCGGGTGAAGCTGAAGCCGGAAGCGAAGTTCGTTATGCTGCACGCCGAGCACGGCTGGTCGACGAACCTGCCGCTTGAGGATTTCTTGCGCGACACGTCATTCCTTGCGATTAAGCACGGTGGCGAGATTCTGTCGCCGGAGCATGGCTACCCGGTTCGCATGGTCGTGCCGCATCTCTACTTCTGGAAGAGCGCCAAGTGGCTGCGAGGTATTGAGTTCATGGAGAAAGATAAGGCGGGATTCTGGGAGCGGAACGGGTACCATATGTATGGCGATCCCTTCAAAGAAGAAAGATATGATTTTGACTGAGAAAAGTTTTGGAATACGGTTTATCTCGCCGATTGTAACAACAAGAGAAAGAGCCATCCCATTGCGGGATGGCTCTTTTCTTCGCTTACCCTAACAATTCAACCTCCGCGATTTGCAACGAGTCAGCTCCACAGTTATGCAACACATTCAAACGGTAGAAGCTGAACGCCCCAGCCTGCTTCACGGCGAATGCGCGTGTGTGCTGTCTCCACGTGAAGACTTCATCCGCTCTCGCATCCAGTACGGTCCAGCTCACTCCATCGTTCGAAGCAAGGAGCTCCCAGCTCTTAGGATCCTGCTGCTCGCCATCATTAGCTGAGGTGATGGTGTACATGTGCACAGCTCCTGCTTCCTTCAGCTCATATTGAATCCAGCCAGTCGGCCCCGATGCCTGCCATTTCGTCGAAGAATTGTTGACGAATGCCTGAGCCGCTGTGTGGCCAGCTGCTTCATTCTCTCCGCTTGCCGTAACCTTGCCTCCGTTAGCCAGATCCCGCAACGGCTGCGGCGGCAGCTCGCCTGCAGTCAGTGAAGGCGGCACGTCGTCTTTCCCTGAGCCCCAGCTTGATGGAGATGGCCCCATATCGAACTCTAGAACAGCTCCATTTGCAAGATCCTGGTGCACGAAGTAGTTCTTCGAATAATCTTGCCCATTCACTTTCAAACCCTGTACATAGATGTTCTCGTCATTCACATTCGGAGCATGGATGACAATTGACTTGCCATTCTCAAGCTGAATCGTCATCTTCTTGAAATAAGGCGCACCGATCGCATATTCAGGACGTCCTACGCTTACAGGGTAGAAGCCCATCGCAGCAAACAGATACCATGCGGACATTTCGCCGTTATCTTCATCCCCTTGATAGCCGTTGCCTGTCCCAACTCCTGAATCATACAGACGAGTGACAATATCACGAGCACGTTCTTGAGTCTTCCAAGGTGTACCCGCATAGTTGTACATGTAGATCGTATGGTGAACAGGTTGATTCGAATGCCCGTACTGTCCTCTATCGATATCGTAAGCCTCAACCATCTCATGAATGACGCGGAAGTACCCACCTTCTTCGAAATCCCTAGGCGCATTGAATACATCGTCGATCTTGCCCGACAGTCCATCTCTTCCGCCATACAGATTGGCAAGCCCTTGTCCGTCATGCGGGACAGCTACGCAATAGTGCCAAGCATTCCCCTCTGTGTATTCGAAGCCCCAGCGAATCGAGCTGAACTCTTCATCAGAGGTGCGCCAAGTGCCATCCTCATTCTTGCCGCGGAAGAAGCCAACGGACGGCGAGAAGATGTTCACATAATTCAATGCCCGGTTATAGAAGTATTTGGCGTCATCTTCTTTGCCAAGCGCAGATGCCAGCTGTGCAATACCAAAGTCGTTCAGATAGCTCTCAAGCGACCAGGAGGTCGATTCACCCACTTGATCCTGCGGGGTATAGCCGAGGAACACGGAGCGATCCATGCCTTTGCGCCCTTTGGAGGAATCACTGCTATAGGTTGCTGCATTCCTAATCATCGAATCGTAGGCAGCTTCCACATCAAAGCCCGTAATTCCCTTCAAATAAGCATCTGCAAAAATAACTTCTGAATTTGTACCCACCATGCAATCTACGCAGCCCGGAGCAGACCATCTCGCCATCCAGCCCCCGTCCTTATAGCCCTTAAGGAAGCCCTCCGCCAGCTCTCCAGCTTTACCTGGCGTCAGCAGCGCGTACATGGGCCATGTTGTTCGGTATGTATCCCAGAAGCCGTTGTTTACATAGATTTTGCCTTCCTTGATCGGGTTGCCCTTCACATAAGGCGTTGCATATTTCGGAGTGCCTTCAACATTCTCGTAAGCAGAGTTTGGATAGATAAACAGACGGTATAGGTTGGAATAGAGTGTGATCAACTGATCTGTGGATGCGCTTTCAACTTCGATCTTACTCAAGATGGCATCCCAGGCATCTTGCCCAGCCAGCTTCACTTGCTCGAAGGTGCTGCTGCCGATTTCCTCTAGCAGATTCGCCTTGGCTTGTTCAACGCTGATAAAGGAGGTAGCAATCTTCATGATCACTTGACGCTCTTCATTCGTCTCAAATTCGATCCAAGAAGTGAGGTCACGGTAACCTTCGACTTTATTTGAGCGTACAAAAGGCTTGCTGAACTCCGCATATACGTACATTCTAGGCACCAGACTCAAGAATCCATCCGGGTAATCGACATGTCCTGTAACGACTCCATTCGCTTCATCCCAAGCAATCGAGGCATCCAGATTGTCAAACGTATCGAACAGCAAATAGGAACGATCCGTTGGGAAGCTGAAACGAACACAAGCCGCATGGTCTGTCGGAGCCAGCTCTGTAAGGATGCCGTTATCGAACTTCACGCTGTATACGTGCGCCTTGGCGGTTTCATTCGCGTGATCGAATGAAGCTCCCCTGGCGTCTCGATCCACCGTGACTTGATCGGACATCGGCATGAACTGGAACGTTTGGCGATCGCCAATCCATGGGCTTGGCATATGACTGATCGTAAACGCCTGAATGCTGCTGCTGCTGTACTGGTAGATCCATCTTTGCTCGCTTGCGTTCGTCATAGGCGACCAGAAGTTGAAGCCGAATGGAACGCCTGTGGCAGGAAACGTATTCCCTTTCGAATACGACGAATCCGAATTGCTCCCTCTGAGTGTATTGACGTATTCTGATACTCTTGTGGCTGCAGACTTACGAATCATGAAATGCCTCCCCCTATTAATAACTCTAAGTCACTTCATTATTATACTAAATCGGTAGCCGTTCCATAAACAGGGAATTACAGCCTTGCAAGATGAAATAGAAAACCCGAACGGTTAATCCGTTCGGGTCTAGTCCTGCCCTTTTTATTTGAAGTACGCGCCGATCTGCTCTTGAGCGGCTTTCATGATTGCATCCATGCCAGCAGCCTTCAGCTCCGAAATGATCTTCGGAACCGTCTTCACCGGATCAGATGCGCCTGTCATCAGCTCGTAGCGATATTTGTCCCATACGGCTTTCGAATTGGCTACTTCTGTGCTTAGCTTGCTGATATCAAGCGCAAAGCCCAGGCTCGTAGAAGAAATCGCTTGGTCGTTCAGCTTGCGCACTTGATCCCATTGATCGACAGGAGCGCCTTTGGTAACCGCCATATCGAAGAACGTACCTTGCGTATAAGCAGCGAGCGGCCATGTATCGGATATACGCTCGATTACTTTCTCGCCGTCTACATTCTTATAGTCGACGCCAAGTTCACCGAATGCCAGCATGTTGCGCAGCTTTGGATCTGTATTAACCAATTGCAAATATTTGAGCGCTTCCTTCTTGTACTTGGAGTTCGCGGAGATCGCATTCAAAGAACCTTGAATCGTGCTTGTAGTGTAGATCGGTCCGAAGATCGGGAACATGTCGTACTTCGCTACGCCTTCATTGATCTGCCAGCTTGCTTCAGCGCCCGGGAATGCTTGTGCAGCGAAGAATGGACGTCCTTTGTCCGCTTCGGTCTTCGTCGGCGCATCCGGATTGACAATGCCGTCCTGGTACCACTTATGCAGCAGCTTCAGATCGTTCATGATCTCTGGGTCCTCCAGTACGGAGACCACTTTGCGGGAAGCATCGTCGACTTTAACGCCGATTGGCGGCAGACCGAGCGTCATATCGTCATAGCGGTTGAAGAAGCCGTTGAAGCCATCACCTTGCGTAAGAGGCAATGGATAGAAGCTCTTGCCTTCGCCCGCTTTAATATCGTGCAGCGGCTTGTCCAGGTCCTGCATGGACTTGATGGTTGCAGTGTCGATCTTGTATTTCTGTACATACTTGTCGTCGAACACCCAGTACTGGGTGAGCGAAGAGTCTTTATACGTCGGTACGGAATAGATTTTGCCGCCAACCTTCGTTCCATCCCATACCTTCTGAGGAATGAGCTTGTAGAGATCTGGCGAATCGCTCTGAACCGAATCGGTAATGTCGGCAAAAGCGCCGATATTCACTTGCTGGTTATACTTGCTGTTATTCGTGAACATCATGTCGAAGGGCTCGCCGGTGTTGACGATCGTGTTGATCTTCGTGTCCCAGTCGCCCCAGCTTGCGACCTTGATGTCGACCTTCACGCCGATCTTCTCGGCCGTGTAGTCATTCATGGCTGCAATCGCCTTGTCGAAGTTCGAAGGCGTTTGACCGCCAATCGTCCACCATACCAGTGTAGGCGCTTCGCCGCCAGCTGGATTGTTGCCGTTCTGGTTGCTTGGCGCATTATTCGATGTGTTCGAATCGTTCGTACTCTTCGAACCGCAACCCGCTAGTGAAGTTGTCAGGAGCGCAGCTGTACTAAGGACTAGCAGGTTTTTCAATGTCTTCTTTTTCATATCCATGGACCTCCCTGAGTTGATTTATTTCATCTGGCATTAACCTTTCACTGCACCGACCGTTAGGCCAGATATAAAATACTTCTGGAAGAACGGGTAAGCGGCAGCTACAGGCAAGACAATGATAATCGCTACAGCCATACGAGCCGATTCTTTCGGCATCGTCGCCACCAGCTCAGCGTAGCTGATTCCGAGGCTCGCAGCATTCCTCGCTAGTGCATCTACGTTGCTCATTAAGCTGTTCAGCAGCGCCTGCAGCGAATACAGATCTTGATTGTTGATATACAGCATGGATTGGAACCAGTCGTTCCAATACGAGAAGCAGAGGAACAGACCAATGGTCGCAATAACCGGCAGCGAGATCGGCAGAATGATGGAGAAGAAGATGCGCAGTTGGCTAGCGCCGTCCATCTCCGCAGACTCGATTAACCCATCTGGAATGGTGCTTCTGAAGAACGTTTTGCAAATAATCACGTTGAAGGACGAGACGGCCAGCGGCAGAATGAGAGCCCAAACCGTATCCTTGAGCCCGAGCAGGGTCGAGTTGATGTAGTAACTGGACACGAGCCCTCCGTTGAATACCATGGGAATGAACACGATCCATGTCAGCAGCCCATTCAGCTTATAGTTAGGTCTGGAAATGACATAACCCATTGAAGTGGTAAGCAGGATGCCGAGCACAGTGCCGACTACCGTAACGAGTACGGATACTCCGAGTGCACGAGAGATCAGTCTCCCTTGCTGCAAGATATAGTGGTACGCATCTGCCGAGAGGGCCCTCGGAATAATGTGGTATCCCGTCTGCCGAATGGAATCTTCGCTGGAGATCGAGACCGACAAAACCACTAAGACGGGCACCAGGCAAACCAGCGCGATCAGAATAAAGATGATATGAAAAACGATGTTCATAACACCGCTGATCCGGTTGAACTTATCGAGTCCGGACTCAAAATGCGCTTTCGATGACATGCTTTCGCTCCTCCTTACATCATGGCGCTGTCCGGATCAACACGGCGAACGATCCAGTTAGCGATTAGAATGGTCGCGCATCCGAGCACGGATTGTAAGAAAGCGGAAGCCGAGGCCATCCCTACCGTAGCGGTCTTGAGCTGCTTATAGACGAGCACGTCAACGGTTGTCGTCACGTTAAACAGCGAGTTGGAATCACGCGGCACTTGGAAGAACAATCCGAAGTCGGTGTAGAAAATACGGCCGACCGACAGGATGAACATCATCACGATAACAAGCTTCATAAGAGGCAGTGTAATGTATTTCGTCTGCTGCCACTTCGAAGCGCCGTCAATGACAGCGGCCTCGTAATATGTGCTATCGATGCCGGTAATCGTCGCCAAGTAGACGACCATGCCGTAGCCCAGACCTTTCCACATGTTCATAAATACGAGCAGGTACGGCCAGTATTTGGCCTCCATATACCAGTTGACCGGATCCTTGCCAAGGTCGGCCAGAAACTGATTGGCAATCCCTTTATCGAAGCTGAGGAACGCCCAGATCACCGCGGATACGACGACCCAGGACAAGAAGTAAGGAAGGAACATCAACGTTTGATACACTTTGCCAGCCTTACGGCTATGCAGCTGACCGACCATCAGCGCTAAGGTTACTGGTACTACGATACCGAGAATAATGAACACGATATTGTAGCCCAGCGTATTGCGGATGACGATCCAGGCATCGTTTGACTTAAACAGAAACTCGAAGTTATCGAAGCCGGACCACTTGCTGTGCACAATGTTACTTATGAAGCCTCCATGTATTTTGAAATCCTTGAAGGCTATGATGATGCCGAACATCGGCAAGAAACAGAACAGGATATACCAGACTGTTGTCGGCAATGCCAGCAGAGACAGCTCGGTATCCTGCGTCCGCCATCGTGTATGCAAGCGTCTGCGCTTTCCATTTGTCCCCATGCGATTCAACCCCCTCCCAAGATAAATATCATTCGTGTTCTTAGATAAAATTAACTTTAATGTTTCTTTGTATTCATCATTCTGTATTGCCAAATTCCATGGTTGAGTTCGCTGTGTTTGTCTTATCGAGTTAAACAAGGAATGATTTTGATTAAAAAAGCCCGTTCCTTTAGATACTGTTTGTGAAGTGAGCCAAGGTTTAACAGCGTGTGCCGTCAAAGAGTAATGTCATTTCTGGAAAAAAGAGAGGTATAACGAGACGTGGAACAATTCAGATTACCGAAGATCGACATGCCGCATCTGCAGCTGCCGGGCTCCATTCAGGACGTGCTCGCAGAAGCGGAGAAGAGACTGGCGCACCGGCCTAAGCTGATGCAGCTGTTCAAGAACTGTTTTCCGAATACGCTGGAGACAACGACTAAGCTGCTTGAAGATGGAACGACGTTCGTTATTACGGGGGATATTCCTGCGATGTGGCTGCGGGATTCCGTAGAGCAAGTGATGCATTATGTGCCGTTCGCCAAAGAGGATGCCGAGCTGCAGCGCATCATCAATGGGCTGATTAAGCTTCATATGCGGAATATAGCGATCGATCCATACGCGAACGCGTTTAACGAAATGGCCAACGACTGGCATTGGAGCACAGACGACAAGACCGATATGTCGCCGTGGGTATGGGAGCGTAAATTCGAGCTGGACTCCATCTGCTTCTCGATGCGTCTTGCTTTTGCCTATTGGAAAGAAACAGGTCGTGCGGATATCTTCGATGCGAACTTCAAAACCGCGATGCGTGTTACGGTCGATCTCTGGAAACGGGAGCAGCACCATTACGAGCAATCGGCGTACCGCTTCGAGCGTGACAATGGAATCATGCACGATACGCTCCAGAACGAAGGCCGCGGGATGCCTGTCAACTATACGGGGATGGTCTGGTCAGCCTTTCGGCCAAGCGATGACGCCTGCGATTTTCATTACAACATCCCGGATAATATGTTTGCCGTCGTAACGCTAAGGCAGATGCGGGAAATCGCCGAATTCGTCTTTCGCGACTTGTCGTTTGAACAAGAGATGGCGAAGCTTGAGCGGGAAATCGACTACGGCATCCAGCTGTACGGCATCTACCGTCATCCTGAGTTTGGACCGATCTATGCGTACGAGACGGATGGATATGGGAATTACTGCCTCATTGACGATGCTGGAACGCCTGGTTTAATGTCGATTCCGTATCTGGGTTATGTGAACGGCGATGATCTGATCTATCAGAATACACGTCGGTTCGCCCTCAGCAAAGAGAACCCTTTCTATTACGAGGGTACAGTAGCCCGCGGCATCGGCAGCCCGCATACGCCACCGAACTATGTTTGGCATATGGCGTTGTCCATGCAAGGCCTGACGGCATCCTCGGATGAGGAGAAGCTCGAGATGATCGCACTGCTCGAAGCGACGGATGCAGACACCGGTTATATGCACGAAGGCTTCCATGCGGATGATCCGAGCGTATTTACTCGCAAATGGTTCGCTTGGTCAAACAGTTTGTTCTCGCAATTGGTGTACAAGGCGATGAAAGAAGGGCTGCTCGATGGACGCAAATAAAAAGAGAACGGCGCATATCATCTCCCATACGCATTGGGACCGTGAATGGTATTTGCCTTACGAGAAGCATCACGTCCGGTTGATTGCGCTCATGGATACGTTATTGGACACGCTGGAGAACGATGCCGAGTACCGGAGCTTCCACCTCGATGGACAGACGATCATTATTGAGGATTATTTGCAGGTGCGGCCTGACCAGCGCGAGCGCCTGGAGAAATGGATTCGCGAAGGCCGTATCCACATCGGGCCTTGGTATGTTCTGCAAGACGCGTTCCTGACGAGCAGCGAAGCGAATGTGCGCAATCTGCAGATCGGGCATCAAGATGCTTCGTACTACGGTACGATTGCCAAGATCGGTTATTTTCCCGACACATTCGGAAATATCGGTCAAGCGCCTCAACTCATGCGGCAGGCAGACATCGACAACGCTGTGTTTGGCCGTGGCGTCAAACCGACAGGCTTCAATAATATGGTATCGGATGCTGCTTACGAATCATCCTTCTCGGAGCTCGTATGGGAAGGGCCGGACGGCTCGCGCGTGCTCGGCATTCTATTTGCCAACTGGTACAGCAATGGGAACGAAGTGCCGGTGGACGAGGCGGAAGCCAAGGAATATTGGGAGCGTAAGCTAGCTGACGCTGGCAAATACGCGTCAACAAGTCAACTGCTATTCATGAACGGCTGCGACCATCAACCGATCCAGACGGACCTGTCCGAAGCGATCCACGTAGCGAGCAGGCTATATCCGGATGTAGAATTCGTCCATTCGAATTTCCCGGATTATTTGGCGGCGCTGAAGTCGTCTTTGAATGACACGGAGCTGTCAGTCGTGCGAGGGGAATTGCGAAGCCAGCGGACGGACGGCTGGTCGACACTCGTGAACACGGCTTCGGCCCGGGTGTATTTGAAACAGATGAACCAAGTCGGTCAGTCGATTCTGGAGAAAGTCGCCGAGCCGCTCGCTGCATTCGCTCATGCGATCGGACTAGCCAAGTACCCACAGCATTTGTTCACGTATGCTTGGAAGACGCTCATGCAGAACCACCCGCATGACAGCATTTGTGGCTGCAGCGTCGACGAAGTGCACCGCGAGATGGTCACCCGGTTCGATAAGAGCCGCCATGTCGCGGAGACGATTGTGGACGAAAGTGCCCTTACACTTGCCAGCGCAGTCGATACAAGTGCGTTCACCACGTTCGGTCAGGATGCGCTGCCTCTAATCGTGTTCAACACGACGGGCTGGAACCGCAGCGGCGTCGTGCAAGTCGAGCTAGACGTTGCGCGCGTCTATTTCCGGGAAGGGATTAGCGCAAGCGAAATGATTCGCATGATGAAGGGCATAACGCTCACAGGGCGCACGCTCGTTGATTCGGAAGGCGGGGCCATTGCCTGCACAATGGAGGACCTCGGCCTGCAATTCGGCTACGACCTGCCGGATGACAAGTTCCGCCAGCCGTATTGGGCACGGCGCGTGAAGCTGACATTCGAGGCGGCTGAGGTCCCGGCGCTTGGATCGAAAGCCTATGCCCTTGTGCTTAACTCGGCTAACGCACCGCAGGAGTCGTCGCTCGTAACCGGCTCGCGCTCGATGAGCAATGGAATTCTCGGCGTCGAAATTGCCGAGGACGGCACCTTGACGGTGACGGATTACAGAAGCGGGCGTACTTATCGCGACCTGTTGATTTATGAGGATGTCGGCGACATTGGCAACGAATATATGTTCAAGCAGCCAGATGGAGAGCCAGCGCTCACGACCAAAGGTCTCACCGCGGAAATTCGCGTGACCGAGGACAGCTCTTACCGCGCAGCATTCGAAATCGTACACCGTTGGTCCATTCCAGCCTCCGCTGACGAGCTGTTTGAGCAGGAGAAGCAAGAGGCCGTCTACTATCCGGAACGCAAAGCCGGTCGGTCGAACGAATTCGTACCGTTCACCATACGCACCGTCGTTAGTCTGGAGCGTTCCGGCTCTGGTATCGGCATCAGCGTCACGATGGACAACCAGGCGAAGGATCACCGCGTCCGCGCATTGTTCCCGGCGGATCTGGTTGCTTCTGTACACCGTGCCGATGCGATCTTCGAGGTGGCGGTTCGAGACAACAAGCCGGCGGCCGAATGGGAGAATCCGAGCAACGCTCAGCATCAGCAAGCATTTGTCGATGTCAGCGATGGGACGCAAGGACTCACCATTGCGAACAAAGGCCTGAACGAATACGAAGTATTGCAGGATGACCGCAATACGATTGCGGTTACCTTGCTTCGTTCCGTCTCTGAGCTTGGCGACTGGGGAGTATTCCCAACGCCGGAAGCCCAGTGCCTTGGCATTCAGACGGCCGAGATGCTGATTCTTCCGCATCAAGGGGACGGAGCTGTATCTGGCGCGTATGCTTCGGCCTATCAATTCCAGACACCTTGGACTGCTGTGCAAACCGGCATCCACGATGGAGTGATTTCGCCAATTCATGCCTTCATGACTTGGAAGGGCGAAGGCATCGCCTTCTCCTCGGCGAAGATCTCGGAAGCATCTGGCGATCTGGTGCTGCGCTGGTTCAATATGCGGCCGGATGCAGCGACGCTGCAGGTTACTTCTCATGTCGGCAAGACGGCTATGGCGTACAAGAGCGATGTACTTGAGCGTGCCGGTGAACGTTTGCAGCCGCTTGCGGGCGGCAATTCAGACGCTTTGTTCGCGGAGGAGCTGGGGCCGTGCGAGATTTATACGGCTGGCATCTCGTCCGGGACAAGTTAAAGTAATACTCATGCTTGTATAATGTTTCAGCGAAAATCTTCGCTCAGATAATGTGGGCAGCTTCGGCTGCCCTAGCGTTTAGGGAAATCCAAGTGAAGAGAAACCCCAGTTTAAAATTTAAAACTTGGGTTTCTCTTTTTTTTTTTTTTTGTCACGGCGTCGCGAAGCTGAGAGTACAAAAAATGAACTCTCAGCAAGGAAAACCGCCGATTGCAGCTCTGAGAGAGCAGTTTCAGCACTCTCATTTGATTGTCGAGGCTTTCTCGACAGCCTGGGGGACAGCTTCGGCTGCCCTCTTTTTTGATGGCATGCTAGGGGACATTCATATACTTTTTCTCACACTATAGTCCTTTAGAACTATCCAATAATTGGGACTACCATCTATAGTTTGTTGACTATTCCATAGAATGACCCCGTAGTATAATATGACTTGCAAACTTTAACATTGTTAAAGTTTTACAGTGCTAATAGAGACAGGAGGATAGTGTTTGGTAATCGGCTGTCCGAAAGAACATAAGCAAGCGGCTGTATTCATGAATGAATGGGAAGCGTTGTTTAGTCGAGGATGGAAGGGAATGAGTATATTGTATTTGATACGAAGATTGTTCACGTTGGCGATTATGTTTGTGGCTTCCTGCTTGATTTGGCATGCGTCCGCGCATGCGGCTCAACCGTATTCCTCTTACTGGTTTCCGAAGGACCTGCTGAACTGGTCTCCCGAAACGGACAAGGACGCCGCGTTTAACAAGTCGGGAATACCTCTGGCAAGCCGCTACACAGGCTATCAGGTAAATCCGAATGTGACTTTAAATCCTAAATTGGCAGCGCTTTCATCTATGGCTGAACATACAAGCGGGACGCCATCGCAAGGCTCGGATCAATTTAATACATACGCTTTTCAATATTGGCAGTATACCGATCTGCTCGTCGATTGGGCCGGCTCCTCAGGAGAGGGCATTATCGTGCCTCCGAGCGCAGATGCGACCGATGCCGCGCATAAGAACGGCGTTCCGATTCTCGGTACGATCTTCTATCCGCCGACCGTATACGGCGGAACCCTCGATTGGGTGAACGACTCCTTGGTTCAAAACCCGGACGGCTCGTTTCCTTTTGCGGACAAGCTGATCGAAGTTGCGAATTATTACGGTTTCGACGGCTGGTTCATCAATCAGGAGACGGAAGGCGGGAATTCAGCGACCGCGACCAAAATGCAGCAAATGCTCAAATACCTGCAGGCCAAGAAGCCTGCGAACATGAAATTCATGTGGTACGACGCCATGACCGCAACCGGAAACGTGTCGTGGCAGGGCGCGCTCAATAACAATAACAAGATGTTTTTCCAAGATAGCGAGAAGGTTGCTGACAGCATGTTTCTCGATTTCAGATGGAGGAATAGCAGCTCGAATCTAAGCTCTTCGAACACGACGGCGACGAACCTCGGCAGAAGTCCGTACGAGTTGTATGCCGGCATCGATGTGGAAGCGAATGGATACAATACTTCCCCTAGATGGAGCTACATTTTCCCGTCCGGAGGCACTGCGAATACTTCTATCGGCTTGTACCGTCCCGATTGGGCTTACAAATCTTCCACTGGACAAGCGGACTACTATGCGAGAGAGAACCGCTTCTGGGTCGGGCAGAATGGAGATCCGCGGCGTACGGTTCCTGGTACGACTTGGCCGGGAATCGCGAATTACATCTCGGACAAGACGCCGGTTACGAGTCTGCCGTTCGTCACGAATTTCAATACGGGGCAGGGGCATCTGTTTGCGATTAACGGCGAAGTGCTGCGAAGCACCGACTGGAACAATCGCAGCCTGCAGGACGTAATGCCGACTTGGCGCTGGATCGTGGACAGCGCGGGCATCGCGCTGAAGCCGGATATCGATTTCACAACCGCGTATTACGGCGGAAGCTCCCTTAAAGTATCGGGCGACCTTAGCCCGGCGAACGCCACGACGATCAAGCTGTACAAGACCGATCTGCTGGTCGATTCGAACACGACGCTCGGCATGACGTTCAAATTAGCGGACAAGGGCCTGACCGCCTCGCATATGCAGATCGGGATTTCGTTCTCGGACGATCCGAGCCAGTTCGTATACCTGGATGCGGGTGATGCGCCGGGCGCAGAATGGACGACGAAGTCGATACCGCTCTCCCAATATGCGGGCAAGCGGATTGCAGCCATCGGTCTGAGCTTCGCGAGCGATACGGTCATCAGCGGCTATGCCGTCAATATCGGGCAACTGTCCGTATCGGGCGGAAGCGGGCAGCCTCCGCAAGACCTCCAGCCAAGCGCGCCAGCGATGGAGAACGAGTTTACCGGTGGAATTATCGCGGATGCTCGGTTGAGATGGACGAAGACGGACCCGGCTGCCGCGCTGTACGAAATCTATCGTCTGAAGCCGGACGGAACGCGCGAATTTCTCGGCGCAACGCCGAACGACGCTTATTACGTATCCCAAGTCAAACGGATTGGCAAAGAAATGCAAACGACGTTGCAAATCGTCGGAGTCGATCGCGACTTCAAGCACGGCTCTCCTGCGACCGTCACGCTGAACTGGCCGGAATATCCGAAGCCGGTGGCGGATTTCACTGTTAGCCAGCGGTATGCGGCTCCGGGTCAGCCGGTTAACCTGATCGATCAATCTTCGGAAACGACCGAATCGGTTAGCTGGGATGCTCCTGGTGGCCATATAGATAACAGCTCGGCTCAGCCTGTCGTCACCTATGACCGAGAGGGAACGTACACGATTACGCTGACCTCCTCGAACAGCTCTGGCGAAGACGTGCATACGGAGCAAATTATCGTGACCTGGGCGGTATCGGGCGGCATGTCCAATCTCGCGCTGAACAAGTCGGCTACGGCCAGCTCGGCATGTGCGACAACCGAAGCGGCGAAATACGCTTTTGACGGCAACTTGAAAACCAAGTGGTGCGACAACTCAAGCACGCTGCCCCACTGGGTCATTAGCGATCTGGGCTCCAATTATGCGATAACCGATTTTGCGCTGTCACATGCCGAGCTTGGCGGCGAAGCGGTCAGCATGAATACCTACGATTATCAAATCCAGCTCAGCGACGATAAAGTGAATTGGCGGAACGTCGTCGACGTCCATGGCAATACAAAGGGGCTGACCGAGCATACGATCGACATGTCGGAAGCCAGGTACGTCCGGCTGTGGGTGACGAAGCCGACCAGCACGACCGATAATGCGGCACGTATCTACGAATTTGCAATCGACGGGTATTCGATCAATCCCGTGTTCTTAAGTCTCAATAATGCCTCAACTTCCAGAGATGTGGTGAATCTGCTCGGTTCGCCCGCATCGCAGGGTTTGCATTTGGATTTGACAAAGTTGAATTTGCTTAGCGATGACGGCAAACTTGCCGTTGCTGAGGCGATACTAGGCGGCAAGCCGGCCAACGGTTATTTCAGCAGTTCCGCGGTACAGCAGGTCATCGATCAAGAGGTGACAGGACTGGATCATACGGCTCCGGTAACGACGCTTACGACGCTTCCTTCCGAACCGGACGGTCTGAACGGTTGGTATCTGCAGCATGTAGAACTACAGCTAACGGCTACGGACGAATTGTCTGGTGTAGTCCAAACAGAATACAGCGTTGACGGCGGGGAGTCCTGGTTGCCTTATAACGATCCGATCATGCTTGGTGACGACGCGGCGACGACGATTCTCTACCGCTCGACGGACGCTGCGGGTAACATCGAAACCGCCCAAGAGAGCCTCATTCAACTGGATATGACAGCGCCGACCGTAACCGCTTCGATTAATGAAGGGGATGTGTTCACGGATGACCAAGTAATCAATCCGCAAATTGTCGTCGCGGATACAGGTTCCGGCGTTGATACGAGTACAACGACAATTACTCTAGACGGCGAGCAGATTCAACCTGGGGATAAGCTGGAGCTTAGCCAGCTAACGCTCGGAACTCACGTTCTGGTCGTGGAGGCAAGAGACAATGCGGGGAATGCCGTCACCTTTACGGTTCATTTCCAAACAACGGCAAGCCTTGATTCCTTGCGCGCCTTGATCGACAGCTTCAGAGCGGATGGATCCATTGACAATGGCGGTATCGCAAACAGCTTAATGAAGAAGCTTGAAAAGGGGAACTTAAACAGCTTCGTTAACGAGGTGAGCGCGCAGAGCGGGAAGCATATTTCCAAAGAAGCGGCGGAGTTGCTTCTTAGGGACGCCAACTTCCTCATCCAGCAGAACGATTAAACAGGGAGGGTGAATATTGATGGCAACTAAAAGAGGTAAAAAAAGTACGAAAACAATGGTCTCTTCGGCAATCAGTATTTCGCTTGTGCTTATGTTATTGCCGCAGACCGTGTTCGCAGGCGATACATGGCCTTTTAAAGGGGAGAGCGCCCATGGCGCCAACGAGCCGAACGTTCACGGTTACACGAGCGGCCAAATCGCTAATTGGAATCCGGAAACCGATCCGGATGCAGAACTATTAAGATCTCGCGTGCCTTTGCAGAAACGTATTGATCCTTTTGCCGCAACGCAGGCCAATCCGAATCTTGATCCCAAAACGCAGATGATAACGGTAGCGGGAGATTACGGGAACGCGTTTATTGAGAATGCGCCTTATACGAATAAGTTCGCGCAGTATCATTTTAATTTCTGGCAATACATTGACTATTATGCTTACTGGCATGGCACGGCCACGGCATACACACCACCCGGGTATTATGATAATTTAGCTCAATCGGACTGGCAGCAAAAATGGTTTGAGTTCGGCATGCTGAACATCCCGAATCCAACTTATACGGATGCTGCGCATAAGAACGGCGTCAAGTCGCTTGCATGCATCTTTCTCTCCAATAATGACCGCGGTCAACAAACCTATAAACAAATGATCGTCAAGGATGAGAACGGCAAGTTCCCGGTGGCGGAGAAGCTGATTGAAATGGCCAAGTATTTCGGCTATGACGGGTATTTCGTGAATCAAGAAGAAGCGAGCCCGAATGTCGCCGTAGCGGACATTGCCGACTATAAAGCCTTTCTAAAAACGCTTCAAGACGGCGGGCTGTATGTTCAATGGTATGATTCTCTTAATACGGCTACCGGTTCTAACACGTTTGCAAGAACGTTTAATAACAACAACATTTCACTTCTGTATGATAGTGCGGCAGGAAAGAATGTTAGCAATTCCTTCTTCTTTGATTATGGTGTAGGCAGCACGCAGATCAATAGTGCCAGAACGTATCTGGGCAACTTGAATGCTTCGGCAGGAACGAATTTCAACCTCTATGATGTTGGTTTTGCTGGGCTTGAGGGAGGCAGAGACCGCTTCAAGAGCGCCCAGGGGACCGCGCTGAAGAATAAGTTGGTTAATGGTATTCCTCAGCTGAGCATCGCCACTTTGGGAGCGGATTTTGTTCATGCAGGCTTAGACGAAGACATGGGACTCGCTTGGCCGGTTTCCCACCGCTCCGAGAATAACTACCAATGGATGACGAACTTAAGGGAGCAGCTGTGGTGGTCTGGTCCGAATGTAAATCCGAAGAACACGACGACATCTCAGACAAACACGGTTGCTGATGTTTATGCGGATAACCGCTATTGGCCGGGCATTGATTCCGTGATCACCGAGCGCTCCGTCATTCAGAATGCCAACTTTTACACGAATTTTAATACCGGCCATGGTCTTTCTTACTATAAGGATGGCGTAATCTCCAATGCGGACGAATGGTCCAACTTGAGTTTGCAGGACGTGCCCGTAACTTGGCAGTGGTGGGAAGATACCGAGGGCAACAGGCTGACGGTGGATTTCGACTATGGTCCTGATTATGACACTTCGGGTACGGATCGTATTAAATATCAAAAAATCGGAGGATTTAACGGCGGCAGCTCGCTAGTGATTAACGGCGATCTCGATAAGGAGAACTTCCTGCGCTTGTATAAAAGCGATCTGACTCTTAACGAAAATTCCGAGTTGTCGATCGTCTATGACAAGGTATCCCCGGATGATGAATCCACCATGCAAGTTGGTCTTATCTTTGAAGATCAGCCGGATGCAGTTGTAAAGGTAGCCGTACCGGAAAGCGGCAAGAAGACGGAAGGATGGGTTACCAAGAAGCTGGATTTGAGTTCGTTTGCAGGAAAGAAACTCGCAGCGTTCGGGCTGGTGTTTACACCAGGGCAGGAGACAGCAGTTAATTATCAGATGAATGTCGGACAAATCCGGATCTATGATGGTACTGCAGCCAAACCGGCCGCTCCGACGGGATTGGCAATCACTGAGGCCATAACGAATACAAACGAAATGCAGCTTAACTGGGATCTCGATACGGACTACTCCAAAGTCAAACAGTATAACGTGTATGTGAATGACGTCTATGTGGGCGGCAAATACGACGATGTATTCTATATCAAGAATCTTCCGGCGCGTTCCGGAACGATTAAAGTCGCGGCTGTCGGTGCGGATGGTCTGGAGGGCGAAGCCGCAACAGCAGCCTTTGATCTGGACGCAGCAGCCACGGACATCCAGACGGATTCCAAGGAGAATGGAACCTTTACCGTTAGCTGGTCGAATCCGGCTAGCGCAGAGGGCGAGGCTACAGTGACGGTCCAATCCGTCAATTGGATCACGACGCCTGAGCCTGTCTCCCGGCAAGTTGTCGTGCCGGCGGGCGTGACCTCGGCTGTATTCGATCAAATGCCGATTAACGGCGACGAGTATAGGGTTACGGTGAGAATCGGCCAGTCCGAGACGGTTACGTATAACGGATCCTTTATAGACAAGATTTCCGAGCCATACGCGGAGAATTGGACATCGGCTGGCAATACCATTAACCTCCCGATGCCTAATACGAGAGATTGGCGTTATCTGTATATCTACGAGGATGGAAAAGCCAAATTATTCGCAACTACTTACAGCGTCGGGAATAAACCGATGATTATTCGCGGCCGTTCAACGAAAGCAAGTCTCAGCTTTACTTCTACTGCAAAAGTAGTATCGGCCGTGATGGAAGATTACAGTGGAAACCAGTCGTCCCCTGTTTACCTGAAAGGGTACCAGAACATCACTTTTGATGGAAACGGAGGGAATCCTGCTCAAACCGCAGTACAGACGTTGATTGGCAATAAACTGACCATGCCCACTGTAACGAGGGCCGGCTATATGCTGGAAGGTTGGTATAACGGGGAGACACGATGGAACTTTGACACGATGACGGTTCAGGGCGATCTTACCTTGCAGGCCAGATGGATTCCGGATAATACGGCTCCGGTAACGACGCTTACGACGTTTCCTTCCGAACCGGACGGTCTGAACGGTTGGTATCTGCAGCATGTAGAACTACAGCTAACGGCTACGGACGAATTGTCTGGTGTAGTCCAAACAGAATACAGCGTTGACGGCGGGGAGTCCTGGTTGCCTTATAACGATCCGATTATGCTTGGCAACGACGCGGCGACGACGATTCTCTACCGGTCGACGGACGCTGCGGGCAACATCGAAACCGCCCAAGAGAGCCTCATTCAACTGGATATGACAGCGCCGTCCGTAACCGCTTCGATTAATGAAGGGGATGTGTTCACGGATGACCAAGTAATCAATCCGCAAATTGTCGTCGCGGATACAGGTTCCGGCGTTGATATGAGTACAACGACAATTACTCTAGACGGCGAACAGATTCAGCCTGGAGATAAGCTGGAGCTTAGCCAGCTAACGCTCGGAACTCACATTCTGGTCGTGGAGGCAAGCGACAATGCGGGGAATGCCGTCACCTTTACGGTTCATTTCCAAACAACGGCAAGCCTCGATTCCTTGCGCGCCTTGGTCGACAGCTTCAGAGCGGACGGATCCATTGACAATGGCGGTATCGCAAACAGCTTAGTGAAGAAGCTTGAGAAGGGGAACTTAAACAGCTTCGTGAACGAGGTGAGCGCGCAGAGCGGGAAGCATATTTCCAGAGAAGCGGCGGAGTTGCTGCTTAGGGACGCCAACTTCCTCATCTTGCAGAATCAGTAGATTAGCTGCCGAGAAACGCGAGTGAATTAGCAACGATAGGCTGCCGGTGTATGTCACCCGGCAGCCTATTCCCGTTACCCACCGCATTATAATTAGGCTATAATTTAAGCACAAATAGAACTATGAAACCTTTCATTCCACATTGCCTAAGGAGATGTTTGAGTTGGTGTCCATGAACATCCCGTATCAACTAGAAGAGAATCGTCCCCTGCCAAACTTTCGATTTCAATCGATTTGGAAGGTGCAAGCGAACGAGTCTTATCAGGTCACGAAGCCAAGCGGGTTCGAATGGCCGGGCGTGTTCATTACCTTCGAGGGAAGAGGAACGTTGACTCAGGCGGATCAGAGCTTTTCTCTTGAGGCGGGTACCTATATGATCGTATCGACGGGTACGCCGAGCACGTATAAGACTGAGGACGGCAATTGGAAGTTTTATTTTATCGAATTCTTGCCTATGGATTTGGTTCCATTTCTAAGCTTGACTGCCGAGAAGGTGGTAACCACGGCGAAGATGCCGGATGCCGTTCGATTATGCGAACGATTAATCGATAACTTGATTATTCGTCCTCAAGGATATGAACTCTCCGCACAAATCTCGGCTCAGGAATTGTTGATGCTCTTCGCGAGAGAGGAAGCCGTGAACGTACGGAACCGCCATCCCGAGCTCGATCATATCTTGTTTCTCATGCACAACCATATCGGAAAATCTGTACCGATGGAGGACTTAATTAGGCAGAGCGGATTGTCGCGCACGATGTTCTTTACTCGTTTCCGGGCTAGAACAGGGATGACGCCGAAGCAATACATGCTGGAATTAAAGCTTGCATCCGCCAAGGTGACGCTTGAGACGACGGGCTTATCTTTGAAAGAAATCGCAGCTGCACTGCAATTTTATGATGAGTTTTATTTTTCGAAAATGTTCAAAGCGAAGTATGGCGTTGCTCCTAGCGCATTTCGGCAGAGCTTGATCGATGGGTCTAGCGAGGATGAATAACTGACTATCTGTACGATTCTACATGCTTTGAATATCGTGCTCCATGGAAGAGAGGAAGAGCAGCGGCTACAATTAGAGCATATAGATGCAAAGGAGTATGGTCGAATATGTTCTTAAAAGTAGGTAGTCGCGAGCTGGAGCTGGGTGGACCGCATCTCACGGAGCTGCGTGATTCTAATGATATTCTACATGACTTTGGAGCTCTCAGTAAGCGAATTAAAGAAGAGGGATACTTGCTGCTGCGCGGCTTTCATGACCGTGAGCAAGTGTTGAAGGCAAGACGCGCCATATTGGAAAAGATGCAGAAGCTCGGAAAGCTTGAGAGGGATACGTTGCTCGAAGAGGCCATCATGGCGGACGGCAGCAAGTCGCTCTTCATGGGCGGTACGAATGAGGACTTGCCTGAGTTGCTGGACGTGTTGAACGGCGATCATATTATGCGTTTCTTCGATCAACTGCTAGGTGAACAGTCGCTTACGTATCAGTATAAGTGGCTTCGGGCCGTTGGCAAGGGTGATTACACAGGCGCGCATTATGATATTGTCTACATGGGACGCGGCACCCATAACTTATATACGGTTTGGTCACCGATCGGCGATGTCAATTACGAGATGGGCGGGCTTGCGATTTGCCTGGACTCTCATAACTTCGAAGAATTGAAGAAATCGTACGGGAAGAAAGATTCGGATAACGACGGCATCGGTCATTACACGGATGATCCGCTCGTCATTACGAATAAGTTTGGTGGCAAGTGGGCGACTACTGAATTCCAAGCAGGAGATATTCTCATATTCGGCATGTTCCTGATGCACTGTTCGCTGGAGAACACGACGAACCAGTATCGTCTTAGTGTCGATACGCGTTACCAATCTTCGCTTGAGATTGTGGACGAACGATGGAGCGGGAAGAAGCCTCGCGGGCATTTTAAGGCTGTTGGAACGAATTAATTCGTTCCGAGGTGATGGGGAAATAAATAGCCGACACCGATCTAAGACCCATTATTGGGTCTTTTTTTTCGGCTACAAACCACATTCCTTTTTATGGATATCGCTTGCGTTTTCAGGAAACGTTAAGTGAACAGGTGGTGAGTATAATGGCGTCCTTTTCAAATCCGAAGATTAGTCCCTTCCATGGTTATTTTCTATGCTCGAGCGGCACGTTTGCCTTATCCCAAATATCCGGCATCATCATCTTAATTGAAGACGCGAAACGAGATGCGTTCATCGCTACTGTATTTGCGAGTATGGCGTATTTCGCATATGCCTATTGGATCTATCGGATTGTAAAGAATCAGCCTCCTAATCAGACTTTCCTGGATGTTCTGGAACGCAAGACGGGCAGTTTGGTCGCATGGGCGGTGAAGTGCTGGATTGCCGTGTACTTATTCTTCGAGCTGTTCGTCACTCACAAAAATATCGTCACATGGGTAAAAGCCATGTTCCTCCCTTTCACGCCTGTTTGGGCGATTTCATTACCGATGCTGATCGTTTGTGCCTATTTAGCGGTTAAAGGGATCAAGCCGATTGCCATTACGTATTCCGTTTTGTTTCCAATTATTATTACGCTAATTCTGTTTATGGCTGTGTTTACGCTCAAATACAGACATTATAATCTTCTTCTGCCTTTATTCAGCGAAGGTACCCTGCCAATCTTGAAAGGTACAGTTAACACTTTCCGAGCAGGAATGGACTTGTTTCTGCTGGTATTACTGGCGCCTCATATTCAAGGTCGTTATAGGTGGAAACATCTGGCGGTGTTTATTTCTGTTGTAATCATCATTATCGTCAATACAGCTGCGGGATTGATCTCTACATTTGGCCCTTATGAGGCATCCAGACAGCGGTTCCCTCTCTTTACGCAGTGGAGACTTGTTAGTATCAGCAGTTTCGTGGAGCATCTCGACTTCTTATCGATGAATCAATGGCTCAGCAGTACCGCCATATTTATCAGTTTAGGCCTGTTCTTGGTCGGCGATTTACTGACTTCCAAGAAACCGGCGAATAGAATAGTGATCTTAGCATTCACGGCGGTCTTGTTTCTCATTGTGGAGCTGCATATTAACGATACCGAGTTCCTCGCATTCTGCAAAATGTTCTTCTATCCCCTATCCACAATATCCATTCTCTGTTGGACGCTGCTAGCGTACTTGATCACAAGAAGAAGAGGTTCAACATGAATATCAAAGCTGCTCATGAAGAGGATTATCGAGAATTATTCGCATGCTGCTTCGATGTGAAAGTAGAGATGCGCGGCGGAGCGCTGGTTATACACTGCGAAGGGATAATAGATAACAAGCAGTTAAATGAGAATATACTCCCGCGAATCACTGAAATGATTCAAAATGATGAGTTGAAGCGTTTGGACGAACAAACACTTCTCAGTCAAATTGAACAGCTTGTATTTTCGGGCAGCGTCATCATTCTATTTCTCCATGAGAATGGGACGATTGCATATGAAGCGGAAATTTCAAATCCGCCGAAGCGTCAGCCCGAAGAGTCCATAAGCGAAATTGCCATTCGCGGACCGCGAGATGGATTTACGGAAGAAGTAACGACGAATGTTGCCCTAATCCGCAAACGATTAAAGACGGCTTCGCTTCAATATGAGCAATTTATTGTAGGAAGACGAGGCGGCGTCCCGATAGCCATGCTGTACATCAAAGATATTATTAACCCTGCATTTGTGACGGAAGCCAAACGGCGGATCTCACAGATCGATGTGGACACCGTAATCGGATGTGCGCAGGTTGAAGAGTATTTGAGCGATTCAAGCGACTCCATCTTCCCGCTCGTGGATACGATTGGCAGGCCTGATTTTGCTGCGGAGGCGCTTCTGCGCGGCAGATTTGTTGTTCTGGTAAGCGGGTCGCCGATGGCGATTATCGGTCCATCCGATTTAATGGAGCAATTAAAGTCTCCTGAAGATGTCCATTCGGCTTATTCCTATACCATCTTGCAGCGCTTGCTGCGCCTTGCCGGCTTAGTTTTGGCTATGTTTTTGCCTGGATTCTATATTTCCTTGACCTGTTTCAATATCGACCAAATCCCGTTTCCCTTGCTAGCGACCATCTCGGTTGCCCGTACAGGAATCCCGTATCCCGCCCCGATTGAGAATATGCTCATTCTGGGATTATTCGAACTGTTCCGGGAAGCAGGTATTCGCTTGCCCAAGCCTGTCGGACAGACAGTAACGGTTGTCGGGGGGCTTATTATCGGAGATGCCGCTATTCGGTCCGGCCTTGCCTCGCCTTCTCTTCTTATGGTAACGGCAATGACTGCCGTAGCTTCCTTTACGCTCGTGAATCAATCTTTAACCGGTACCGTCACCCTGATCCGGATCTACATGCTGCTGATTTCCTCCATTCTCGGTGTATATGGATTTTTCATCGGCGTCATTTCCGTGGTGGGCTATACCTCAACACTGACATCCTTCGGCGTATCCTATTGGTCTCCGATTGCAGATCTCAAAGTAGGGTCTGCGATATTGGCGTTATTCAATCGGCCTTTCAAATCGAAGAAAAAGAGACCGGAGATGTTACATCCGACTGATTCTACTTCACAAGGAGAATGAATATGAAATCCGTAATGCTCCTTCTATTCACCATCTTAGGTATGTTGTGTATTTCAGGGTGTTGGGACAATAAAAATCTACAAGATCTGTTATACGCTACGGCCATCGGCATTGATTATAAAGACAATCAGTATGAAGCTTATATTCAAATCGTGAACTTCAAAAATGTAGCTAAAGCGGAAAGTGGCGGAGGCAGCAGCGGTCCTCAAGTTTATGTCGGCAAGGGGAAGGGAAAGACGGTGTCCATGGCGCTAGGCAATATTTACGATACGATGCAAAGAAGGTTGTTTTGGAGCCATGTTCGCGCATTTCTGTTCACCGAAAGTGCCATTAGGGCGGGAGGCGACGAATACTTCGATAATTTGAAACGATATCGGGAGTTCAGATATACCCCTTGGATTTTCGGCACGAAGGGCTCGATTGAAGATGTTATGAAGACGCCTGCTTTTTTTCAATTTTCCCCGATCGCGACCATTCTTGGTACTCCGGAAGAGAATTATATACAGAAGTCATTCGTTAAGCCGATACAAGCGCAAGAATATCAAATCTATCTCAATGAGCCCGGCGATTCGGCGTTAGTCCCTACGCTTGCTATTGATACAACTTCGTGGCAGACCGAGAAGAAAGCGGAGCCTAAGCTTAAGATAGATGGTGTGTTTGTTGTTCGGAAAAACGATTTTCAAGGGTGGATGGGTAAGAATCACATCAGCGGCTTGCGATGGATGAATAAAGCAACTTCAAGATCAGCGGTTGAGACGAGATCCGCTATCATTTCTCTTGAAAAGCCTAGGCCGAAGATATCGATTTCGAAACAAGACGGTAAATCCGTCTTTAATATAACGGTTAAGCTCAAAGGCAATATTGTTGAATTATTGGACAGCCGATCATCAGAGGAAGAGATTGAGAAAGAAGCGGAGGCGCAAGTCAAACAAGAAATCCGGTCGACCTACGAATATGGAGTTCGTATAAAGGCCGATATGTACAACTTTAGAAATGTCATGTTTAGAAACAGGGATAAAAACTGGAGGGGTATTGAGCTTACACCTTCCTCGTTGAATCGAATTGACGTTCATGTGAATATCCAGCATACGGGGGAGCTCAAGAAGGTTTAAGTAATTAAATATAAAATAATGCTATTGGATATGCATGAAATAGATTTTGATTATGACATGTAAAATAATACCTGTTGCAACTCGGTTGCGAGGCATGGTATATTCTTGTTCTGCCGCTGAGACGTAAGCGATTGGCGCAGTGCACGAAACGAAAACAAGTTGAAAAATAAAGCTTGCAATTGAGTTTCGATGTATGATATATTCTAATTCCGGTCGCGAGACTGGGACGAAAAATAAGAAATTTGTTCCTTGAAAACTGAACAATGAGCGACCTGTCAAAAGGTCTTAAATACGTCGAAACGCCGCTCGCCACTTGTTGGCGAAGGAGTTTCTGGCGGAGCTAGTTTTTTGAATGAGCTAACAAGCGAATTCATAAATGATCTTCGGATCACTTTTATGGAGAGTTTGATCCTGGCTCAGGACGAACGCTGGCGGCGTGCCTAATACAT
>NZ_JBWDNO010000008.1:0-324170 GCF_056269245.1 Paenibacillus sp. J31R98 | reverse complement strand
TATACGTGCTCTCGCCCATCAAAACCGGCTTTTCCTATGCCGAGAGAACATATTGGTTCTCTCAACTGACCTCAACGCCGGTTTGGGGACTATTCGCACTCCGAGAGCACATATACGTGCTCTCGCCCATCAAAACCGGCTTTTCCTATGCCGAGAGAACATATTGGTTCTCTCAACTGACCTCAACGCCGGTTTGGGGACTATTCGCACTCCGAGAGCACACATATGTGCTCTCAGCCCATCAAAACCGGCTTTCCCTATGCTGAGAGAACATATAGGTTCTCTCAGCTAACTTCAACGTCGGTTCGAGGCTCCTCACACATTCCGAGAGCACATATGTGTCCCCTCTCCCCCCCAACCTCGCCTTAAAAATAAAAATGCCCTCGAAAGAAGTCCCAATAGACTTCTCTCAAGGGTAAAATACACAGCTCACGAGCACAATAGCATTCTCTCAAGCACAATAAACCTCTCTCAAGCACAGTAAACTTCTCCCAAGCACAAATCACTACTCTCAACCGCAACCATAACACGCGCTCAATGCCCCTCCGGCACCAAGCCCTTACCTATCCTAACTCATACCGCGTCCCGGCGATCTGGCGGAAGCAGAATAGCCAGCAGGCCGATAAGCGGCAGGAAGCTCGATGTCGTCATCATACGGTCGAGCCCCCATACCTCTGCGAGCTTGCCAAGCACCACTGCGCCGAGTGCGCCCATGCCGAAGGCGAGGCCGGTTATGAGGCCGGAAGCCATACCGACCTTGCCCGGGAGCAGCTCCTGCGCGTAGACGACGCTGACCGAGTAGCCGGACAGCATGATAAAGCCGAGGATAAACGCAATCGGATATATCCATGCCAGCGGAAGATGCGGTAGAATCATTGCGAATGGCGAAGCGAGCACAATGGACAGCACGATCATCCGTTTGCGGCCGATTCGGTCTGCCATCACGCCGCCGAAGAAGGTGCCGAGCACGCCTGCAGCCATGAACAGGAAGATTGGAACCTGCGCTTCGCGGACGGACAAGCTGTATTTATTTTCTGCATAAAATTGATAGAAGGTCGAGATGCCGCTCATGTACCACGATCTTCCGAACACGAGCAGAATGAGTATGCCGAGCGCCATCGTTACCGTGGAGCGACTGAGCTGGTTCGCAGCAACAGCACCCGCCTTAGCAGCTGCCCGCTTCACCGGCTTGCCATGCTGCTCCAGCTGCTCCCGATACCAAGGTACGACGCGTAGCAGAATAAGTATCGCGCTAGCAGCTAGCAGCGTGCCCCAGATCGCCCCTGGCTGCCCGAGCGGCACGAAGATAAAGATCGTCATCAGCGGCGCAAGCGAGCTGCCTGCGTTGCCGCCTACCTGATAGATGGACTGAGCCAAGCCTCGGCGGCCTCCTGCAGCAAAGTAAACAACGCGCGAACCCTCCGGATGGAAGATCGCCGAGCCGAGACCGACGAAGACGACCGTCAGCAATACGAACCAGAAGCCCGGCGCATATGCGAGTCCCGCCATCCCGATTAAGCTGAGCCCCATACCGACAGGGAGCATCCATGGCGCCGGCTTCTTATCCGAGAAATAGCCTACCAGCGGCTGCATCACCGAAGATGTCATATTTAGTGTAAAAGCAATCCAACCAATTTGCCCGTACGATAATGATAATGATTTCTGCAAAATAGGAAACAACGCCGCGACGACCGCCTGCATCGTATCATTCATTAAGTGCACCGAACTGATTGCGAATAGAATCGCATAAATGGTTCCAGTCTGCGCCGCTGCAGATCGGACTGAAGCTGTAGTCATTATTAATCGTCACCTTCCCTACCAATTACAAATGAAAGAATTGCCCATAAAAAGGAATCTAAAAGCAACCTTAGCACAGATGCTCGGTTGGCACAATTAAAGAGCTAAGCTTTCCATAATGTTCTAATTAATGGAAATGAAAACGTTGACATCCCTATGAACGACCGTTATTCTTACCATAATGGCATTTCTTGTCCTATCAAATGCAATCCCAACGAAGGGGAGAATTTCATAGTGCAAACTCAACGTTCCAGAAGCCGTAGCAGCCGAACTTCCTTGCTGCGACTCACATTAGCCGGCACAATTGCGGTATCGCTGCTAAGCGGCTGCTCCTTGCTGCCAGCTGAAGAAGAATCGCTCCAGCCGCCCATCCTTTCGAAGAAAGAAGAAGTCCATGATACTGCCGTCGTTTCGCGCGGCAACATGGAGCTGTATCTGACTTCGATCGCATCCGCTACGTCTGATGTTAACAACAATGTATCTTTCAGCGAGACCGGCGGGATATTGAAGAAGCTGCATGTCCAAGAAGGCGATAAAGTGAAGAAAGGCGATCCAATTGCCGAGATCGACACCGGCGACTTGCCGCTGCAGATTAAGCTGCAGAAGCTTACAGTGGAACAGCGTGCACTCCAATATTCGGATACCGTGAAGAACGGCGCGGACAAGGAGCAAATTCAATTCGCCAAGCTGGATCTCGAGAGGGAACAGCTTCAGCTCGGATCACTTGAGAAGCGGTACGCGAAGGCATTGCTGCTAGCCCCTTCTGACGGCATCATTACCTATCTCAATGAGATGAAGCCGGGAGAAGCCGTCGAAGCACAGCGTGTGATGGCGGTCATATCCGATCCTAGCAAAATAAACTTCGTCTATGAAGCAACAGACATCAGCAAGATCAGCGCAGTGAAGGTTGGCTTCGAGGTCGATGTGACGTTCAATAAGAAGACCTACAAAGGTAAAGTCATTCAAACACCGGCATCCGCGCCAAAAAGCGATGTCGAAAGCATTCAGCGCCGCAACGCGCGTTCGCTCATTATAACTATTGATGCGCCGAAGCCGTTGTTCGAGATCGGCACAATGGCCGATATTAAGCTGTTTATCGAGAAGCGCGATAATGTGCTCATCATTCCTCGCACCGCGCTCCAAACGATGTTCGGCCGCAACTACATTGAGACGATCGAGAACGACCGGGTGAAAGAGGTCGATGTCGAAGTCGGACTGAAAACGAACGATCAAGTTGAAGTTATTCAAGGTATCACAGAAGGCCAGAAGGTCATTATTGATAACTAATTCACTTAAAATAAAGCGTCCCAGCCGGTTTGTTGTATGGAACACATACAACAAACCGTTGGGACGCTTTTTCACATTGCAGTCGCTTATTTGCCTTGAATAGTAAACGAGAATCCATAGGTCTGATTCGCCTGCAGCAGATACTGCGGATGCGGCAATGCGCCCCAGCTATCGTCGCCTCCTACTCCCATCTGTCTGTAGTTGATCCGTACGACCGTCTTCTCGCTGGCAGGCAGCAGATGTACATGATCATGCGCTTCCAGTTCAAATGGCGTATATGAAAGTACGTTCAGCTCGAAAGTCGGCGAGCCTGTAATTTGTAGACCTTGGCCATTCGCGCCAGTAACGGAAGCGCGGCGTACAGCCATCTTGTTGCCGCATTCCTGCGGACGAAGATAAGGAACGAATTGCTCTGTAACCTTACCTTTGTACAAGCCAAGTTTCACACCGGATTGACGGTCCCAATACGATTCCTCTGGCCCCTTGCCATACCACTCTAAATCGCCATAAGAGCTGTCCATGACCAGCATCATGCCAATTTCCGGAATTTCCGGCAAGTTCTCGCCTGGTGCGAGCACGAGCGCAACTTCTATTGCACCGCTGCCAGAAACCGTGTACGTGACTGTGCACTGAGATGCTGAAGTCGTCGGAAGGACATAAGATGCCTGAACGATAACACGGTCAGCCAGCGCATCCCAGCTCAGCTCGCGAAGAAGCTTCTCCTCGCCTGCACTGCGCCAAGTTGCACAGCGCTCATGATGCTTGTTGCCGCGGTCGTTATCGGTGTACGCACGCCAGAAGTTTGGCGTAACCGCTTCTTTCAGCAGCTCATTACCGCTTACTTGATAGGACACGAGGCTGCCAGTCGCCTTGTCGAACGACGCAGAGAAGTCCGCACCGCTTACGGTAATGGCTGCTGCAGATTCCTCTGCACGCACCGCGCCGCCGCTCTCTTTACGCTTCACAGCCGCAACTGCTGCTTCCGGCAGAATGAACTGCTCGAACGCCACTTCATGGCCCGCTTCCGCCCATGCAGATGCTTCTTTCGTTACGAAGCTGATCGTCAGCACTGCTTCACCTTCACTCGATGCCGGCAGCGGCAATGCCACTTCCTGCGTCTCTCCAGGCGCCACAGATACGGACAAGCTGCCGGTATTGGCAGCCGCAACAGTTCCATCAACCGCGACCGACCATTGCAGCGTATAGCGATCCACATTCGTGAATAGCGATTTGTTGCGGATGCTAATTACACCTTTTGCTAGATTAACTGCAACAACGTCTATATTTTGGTAACACTTCTTCACTTCAATAAGTTTAGGTGTAACGCTGCGATCTGCGAAGATCAACCCATTGCCGCAGAAGTTGCCATCGTGAGGCTTCTCGCCGAAATCTCCGCCATAAGCCAGGTGTCCGCCGCTGCCGTCTTCATTCTGCACCCAGATCGCTTGATCGACCCAGTCCCAAATAAAGCCGCCCTGCAGCACCGGATACTTGTCAAACAGCTCCGTGTAGATATGGAGCCCGCCACAGGAGTTGCCCATTGCATGCGAGTATTCGCATAGGATGTAAGGCTTCTTCGGACGGAAATCTTGCGCATACTCCACCAGCTTGTGCGGCTTCGCATACATATAGCTCTCGATATCGGTCGCCGCAGCCGAATCTTTCCACATCGTAACGCCTTCGTAGTGAACAATACGGGACGGATCCGCTTCACGCAGGAAATCATGCATATGAATAAAGTTATCGCCGCCGAACGCCTCGTTGCCAAGCGACCAAATGATGATGGACGGTTGGTTCTTATCGCGCTGCATCATCGAATTCGCACGATCAAGCACATTCGCTGTCCACGCTGGATTGCTTCCTGGCACGTTCTTCGGCACAAGCTCCAACTGGTCGTACGTCCAGCTGCCGTGTGTCTCCAAATTCGTTTCGTCGATGACGTACAAGCCATACTCGTTACACAGCTCATACCATACCGGCTGGTTCGGGTAGTGAGATGTGCGCACCGAATTAATGTTATAGAGCTTCATGAGTTTAATGTCCGTAATCATGTCCTCAAGCTCAAGCGCGCGTCCTGTATGGCAGGAGAACTCATGACGGTTCGTCCCCTTGAACACGATCCGCTTCCCGTTAATGAGCATGAGACCGTCCTTGATCTCGAACTTGCGGAAGCCAACGCGCGAGCTGATCGTCTCCAGCAGCTGCTGTTCATGGTCCTTCAAGCTGATGACAAGCGTATACAAGTTCGGCTCTTCAGCACTCCACTTGAGCGGATTGGCAACAAGCACAGAGGCATCAATATCCACTTCCGCTTCGCTAGCGCCGAGAGTCGTCGTCACCACAATCGGCTGAGTCAGCACCGGCTTACGCTCGCTGTCATACAGCTGCGCTTCCACCGTAACCGTGCCAAGCTGTGATTCCCAGTAGTTCGTAATGGTTGCCTTCAGCTTCAGCTCTGCGTCCTGATAAGCCGCATCCAGCTCCGTGAGCACGAAGAAATCATAGATATGCGCCTTCGGCGTCGTATACAAGTAAACGTCGCGGAAGATCCCGCTCATCCGCCAGAAATCCTGATCCTCGAGCCAGCTCGCATCGCACCAGCGGTACACTTCCACCGCCAGCTTGTTCTCGCCAGCGCGCAAATACGGCGTAAGATCGAATTCTGCCGGCGTGAACGTATCCTCGCTATAGCCTACCAGTTCACCGTTGACCCAAACATAGAATGCCGACTCAACCCCTTGGAAGCTGATGAATACCGGCTGTCCCGCCCAATCGTCAGGCACAGTGAAGCTGCGGACATAAGAGCCGACAGGATTATATTTGGTTGGTGCAAAAGGAGGCATCAATTCTGGTTCGGACTCTTCCCACGGATAGCGAACATTCGTATATTGCGGGTAGTCGTAGCCTTGAAGCTGCCAATGCGCAGGCACTTTAATTTCTGACCATTCGGAAGTGTCGTAGCTCTCTTCATAGAAATTGACGATCCGCTCGGAAGGTGTCTCCGCGAATGCAAATTTCCACATGCCGTTCAAAGACGAGCAGCTTCTCGAAGCCGCACGATCGCCATTAAGCGCTTCTTCTACAGAATTGAAAGGCATCAGCGTCGCATGTGCCTTCATCCGATTGAGCGCGAATATTTCGGGATTGTTATTCCATTCAGGGTAGCCGTTTGCCGGCGCGACATAATTAAATTTCTGTTTCAAAGCCTAGCACCTCTCTTGGGTCAAGTTGAAATTATGGGTATAACGCTACTTTAAAGGACGGTGCACTGGAACGTAAATATAAAATAATGCGTTTGGATATAAAAAAAGAAACAAGCACCGGAAGGCGCTGACTGCGCCAACCTGTACTTGTTCCATTATGTGGTTATTCGAATCGTAGCGCCTCGATTGGACGCAGATTCGATGCTTTGTTCGCCGGGAATAACCCGAACAGAACTCCGATAAAGACAGAGAAGCCGAATGCGAGGCCCATAATCGGCAACGACAGGACAACCGTAAGAGACATCGCCTTCGATAGAATCTGGGAAGTCCCTATACCTATGCCGACGCCGAGCAATCCTCCGAGACCGCTGAGTGCAATCGCTTCGATGAGGAATTGGGTCAGAATATCCCGCTTCTTCGCGCCAATCGCTTTGCGAATACCGATCTCCCTTGTCCGCTCAGTGACAGACACGAGCATAATATTCATAATGCCAATTCCGCCGACGAGTAGCGAGATTGCTGCAACGCCGCCGAGCGCCAATGACAATGTATCAGAGATGCTGCTGAACGAGTCGAGCAAATCCTGCTGGTTGAACACGCGGTAGCTGTCCGTGTCTCCGCGGAATTTTTTGCTGAGCGCCGTTTCGAGCTCCGTCATAACCTGGTCCATCTTATCCGATTCCGCTACCTGCACGTTGATCGTTTTAACCCCTTTGGATTTAAACAATCGCTCAGACGTCGTAATCGGAATAACGACCACTTCATCGTTAGAACCGGAGAGCGAGCTACCTTTGGATGCCAGCACGCCTACGACTTTGTATCTCACGCCATTAATGAGAAACGTCTTCCCAACCGCGTTCGTTGAACCGAACAAATCGGTCGCTGTCGTCGAACCAAGCACGGCAATCTTCTGATAATAATCGAGGTCAATTTGGGCAACGAAGCGTCCTTGCGCCAAGCTGTACTCCTTCACATCGAGATAATCAGCCGTCGTGCCGACAACGCTGACAGTCGTGCTCTCGCTGCCGTTCTTAACGCTCGCGCTCTGCTGGTTAATCGGCGCTGCGTAGGCAATGTCGTCCTTGTTCGTAATATCTTCTGCTTCTTTATAATCTACCGTCGTCTTGGAGCCACGTCCCGTAATGCTAACGGTTAACAGGTTCGTACCGAGGCTCTCAACCTGAGCGGTAACCTGCTTTGTCGTTCCTTGACCGACGCCGACGAGCGCGATAACCGCGGCAACGCCTATAATGATGCCAAGCATGGTGAGGAGTGACCTCATCTTGTTGGCGAGAATGCTTTTAGCCGCCATTTTGAAGGCTTGACTGAGGTTCACGTTTCTCACCGCCCACTTCACTTATTTGGCCGTCTTGAATGCGCACAACGCGCTTGGCCTGTTTGGATATTTCAATATCATGCGTGATTAGAATAATTGTATGTCCTTGCCTGTTGAGCTCTTTCATAAGCTCCATAACTTCTACGCCAGTGCGCGTATCAAGCGCTCCTGTCGGCTCATCCGCTAGCAGAATCGGCGGATTGCCGGCAAGCGCCCGGGCGATGGCTACCCGCTGCTGTTGACCGCCGGAGAGCTCGCTTGGCTTATGCTTCACGCGCTCTCCCAAACCGACCTTCGTCAGCGCCTCAATTGCCTGCTCCTTACGCTGCTTTGCCGGAACGCCGCGATAAATCAGCGGAAGCTCGACATTCTCCAGTGCAGAGAGCTTATTCAGCAGGTTGAAGCCTTGAAAAATAAATCCGATCTTCTGGTTGCGAATCTCGGCAAGCCGGCTCTCCCGAAGCCGGCTCACCTCCTCGCCGTCTAGCCAATACTTGCCGTCGGTGGGCGCATCGAGACAGCCGATAACGTTCATCAGCGTCGACTTGCCGGAGCCGGATGGCCCGATAATAGCGATGAAGTCGCCATAATTGATACGCAGCGAGATATCGCTTAGCGCATGAACCGTTTCGCCGCCCATCTTATATTGCTTGGAGAGCGACTCGATCTGGATGAGAGGTTTATCTTCCATTACCGCGAACCTCCTCCGCCACCGCCACCGGCGCCGCCACCGGCGCCGCCACCTCCGCCGCTTGATGTACGCCCGCCACCGCCTCCGCCGAAACCGCCGCCTCCGCCTGCTGCACGGAATGTACCGCCTCCGCCGCCAAGACCGCCAAAGCCGCCGCCGAAGCCGCCTGCTGCAAAGCCAGCCTGCTGCTGGTTGGAATTTGTAGTTACAACCGTTGGAACTACGACACGGTCGCCCTCCTTAAGTCCGGAGAGAACCTCGATATAATCTTCATTATGAATACCGACTTGAATCATTGTTGGTGTGCCGCCGCCGAATCGGCTGGCAAAATTGCCTCTTGAGCCTGAACGGCCGCTTTGGCCATTTTGGCTGCCTCGCTCGCCTTTCACTTCCGTACCGCCTGTTGCGCCCTGTTGTGCACCTTGTCCAGTTCCAGCTTCGCCTCTAGCGGATCCAGCTTCGCCTTTTCCAGTTCCAGTTCCAGCTTCGCCTTGGCCTCTACCGGTTGTGCCTGTCGCACCTGTACCGGCCGGCAAGATGACCATATAACGGCCACCAAGCGATTGCACTGCGTCGATCGGAAGCATGAGCGTATTTTCCTTCTTCTCGATCTCAATGCTTGCTTCACCTGACATGCCGCTCTTCAGTTCGGTCGGCTTATCGATGGCTACCGTTACGTCGAAGGAAGCAACGCCATTGCTTGCTGTACCTTCGTCAGCAATTTTGGTTACTTTTCCTGTAAATGTCTTATCCGCAATCGCTTCTACGGTTACAGCCGCGGTTTGGCCGACTTTTACTTTCGCAATATCAAGCTCGTCAATGCCGACAGCAATTTGCAAATGGTCAAAATCAGCAATCTCCATCAGCTCCGACGATGGGCTGAGCGAATCGCCTTCCAGAACAGATAATGTTGTTACCTTGCCGGCAATCGGCGCAGTGATTGTGTCGCCGTCCTCGGCCTCCTCAAGATCTGCAATCGTCTCATTCGACTGGTCGATCGACAGCTGCTGCTTCTTCAGATTCAGCTTAATGCTAGCGATATCGTTCTCATCCGTTGCAGCTTTTAATTTCGACTGAATATCCTGCAGGTCAAGCTTCTTGCTCTCAAGGTTCACTTGTTCCGACTTGATCTTATCGGAATTGTCTTCCCCTTCAATGGAGACCAGCGGATCGCCCTTCTTAACGACGTCGCCTTCCTTTACATACACTTTCTTGACCGTGCCTTGCTCGCTTCCTTTAATCGTTTCACGGTCAACCGGAGCCAAGCTCCCTGTTCCGCTTACGCTGACATCAATTGTTCCTTTCACAACCTGCGTTGTCGCTTGGGCTTGCGCGAGCGGTTTTTCTTTCTTGTCCATCTTCAAGTAGACAACGACCGCAGCCGCAACGAGCACTACGCCGATGCCGAGAACCCACCATTTTCTCATTGTCCGTTTCCTGCCTTTCCTTGTCCTTGCATAGCAGCCGGGTTAAACCGGAGCATGATGTATTGGGCCGTCGAGTTGTCGGAAGCGAGCCATACGCTCAGCACGTCGCCCGCCTTCAGATCGGCAGCTTGCAGCGTATTGGTTGTCATGCCGTCTTGCCCGCGGCTGATGGAGACAATCTTCGTGTCGGCATCGACAACGACCGAAGTTTGAGCATCTTCATACTTCATTTGATTCATGAAGCCGCCGCCTCCAAACCGTCCACCGCCTTGGTGATTGCCGCCGCGGCCTTTGCCGTCTCCGGCTTGCCCGTTCTGTCCGCCTTGATTGCCGTCCGCCGACTGATTCTCACCACCGGCAGGCTTCTGTCCATCAGCTGGCGGCGCATCGCCGTTATTGCCAGACTGCTGCCCATCGCCTCCTCTTGGACGTTTGCCGCCGCCTCCAAAGCCGCCGCCTCCAGGCATATCGCTCGGTTTCGTCGTCGATTTCTGCACAACAATGGCGTTATCCGAGACGCTGACTACTTTTGCAAAGTAGTCAGCTGTACGATCCGGCTGCACTGAACCTCCGCCACCTGTGCTATTGCCTACGTTGCTGACAGCCGCTTGTCCATTATTTGCTGGCTGACCTTCGTCCTTCGAGCCGCATCCGGTCAGCATGACCGAGAGCAGCATCGCAGCAGCCACTAATTTAATGCTAGAACGTTCCATAAGGTTAGAATTCCACCTCTCTATTTGTTGTTACACGCTTCACAATAGCATCCATAAATGAAGTCCATATGAAGAAGCGCACATGACAAAAATAAAGAAGCCGACATGGCGCATCATGCGCACATGCCGGCTTACTGGAACCCGCCTAATCAAATTATACGAGATTAAATTCAGGTCTTGCTTTGCTGAAGTTCGGGTTCTCGCCGCATACCATGATGCCGCTTCCCCAATTGATGTGCTCGCGGTTCGTTGGGAAGTCCGTCGCACTGCGGTACTGGTACAGCACGTTGCGGCGAGTACGCTCACTCTTGTTCGCAGGTGAACCGTGAATCGTCAAATAGTTGAAGAACAGCACGTCGCCCGCTTCAGCGATACATGGCGTACCTTCGGAAACTGGATATTCCTTCGCATTCAGATAGTGTCTGCCAACGTGCTGCAGAGGCCCTTGCTTATGGGAACCTGGAATGACGTGAAGACAGCCATTCTCAATATCGGCATCATCCATATGCACGCTAGCCGCAAGCATCGTGTGATTCTCGTGCGGGAAGTACGGCTGATCCTGATGCATCGGGAACGCAGCGCCGTTCTCTGGCGGCTTCACGAGCATTTTGGAATGGTGAAGCTGAACGTTCGGACCGATCAATTGCGACAAAACAGCCGTCATGTTCGGGTGCACCATTGCGCGCATGAAAGCGGCATCATGATACTGCACATCATGGAAGCCTTTCAGCACAAGCTTCTTCAGTTCTTCCGGCGGCAAGAAGTCTCCTTGCCATTGATGGTTCGAATCCATATTCGAGCGGGCAGCGCGATCAATAATCTTGTCTACAGCGGCACGCATCTCTTCAACCTCTTGTTTATTGAAGACTCCCTTTACTAGCAAATATCCGTTCTCGTTGTAAAAATCTACATCCTGTGGTGTAATCATGTTATATCCCTCCGGTTAGATGAATAACTCTCTTATGGCTTTATTGTAGTAGAATCAAGGGGTTGAGGTCTTTAGAGAGAGAAGCCAGCTTTTTGTCTTTTCACGCCATCCACGCACAGATAGGAGTTGCTAAATTGTTTCTTTGGAACGAGAGCGACACATGGCTCAATCAATACGCGCTTCGGCTGAAGTCGCCGGACGCGGTCTTCACCGTACATTATTGGGGCGTCAACGAACACCTGGCAACCAACTTCCTCCATAAGCATTCCTTCTTCGAAATTTGCTATGTGCTTGAGGGGCAAGGTACCTATACGGACGATGGCGCGGCCTACGAGCTTCGAAGCGGTACATTGTTCTGCTCGCGTCCAGGCATTAACCATATCATCGAATGCCATCCGGAGCTTGCGATCTTCTATGTCGCGTTCGAGCTCGATGAGAGCAGCAGCTCGGAAGCGATGCGCGCAGCCTATCAAGCGATGGCGGAATCGGACACGATTGTCGTGTACGATGGCGATGACCTCGCCGCCGCTCAGCTGTGGCGGTCCATCATGCGCCGCAGCGGCGATGCGCCTTCGCTTCCGGAAGCGGTGCTGCCGCAGGTCGCATGTTCGCTGCTGCTCGCGCTTCCCGGCGTATTCGCGAAGCCGCTTCAAGCGGAATGGACCGCGCCGCGTCGAAGCTCATCCGCACTGCTTCGGCAGGCGAAGCTGTTTATTACCGATAATTTAAACATGGATGAGCTGTCGCTCGAGAAGGTCGCTGCACAGATTAACTTGTCGCCGCGCCATCTCTCCCGCTTATTCTCCTCCGGAGTGAACGAATCATATACGAACTACGTCCGCAAGCAGCGGGTAAGAAGAGCTGCCGAGCTGCTGCGTTATTCCGATCTATCGATCAAGGAGATTGCTGAGAAGACCGGGTTTGGATCGGTCCACTATTTCTCGCGAACTTTCCGCAGCTTGATGAACGCTACGCCAGCAAGATTTCGCGAGGATTCGCAATCCCATGATTAGAAGAAAGGTGTTTACTGTCTGCGCAGTCGCGTTTGACGGTAAACACCTTTTTTGAGTTAACGTTCGATTGGCGCGTATCGCCATACCGATTCAATCCACGGTGGGGCAATACTTGTAAAATGCCCCCAGTCTCCAGGCTCGGAGCCAGGATAATCGCTCGATATTTCCCCGAAATACGCCATCTGGAATCCTTCCTTAATAAGCGCGTTCATCATGCGGCTTAACGTCTGCGTGTATTCCACGGGCTGCTCGATTCGAGTCGGTGCTGCAGATTGGTCGTATACCCACTCTTGGTCGGGGTACGAGGTGATACGCTCGTCCTCATACGGATGCTTCAACGTGTAACCCTCGCCGTTCCATGCCTCATGGGTCAAACCGGCGAAGAACGGGTTCGCGCACATGAAGTAGTATAGCCCATTCGCTTGCAGAATCCGCGATACCTGTTCAAAAACAATACGTGAATCCGGTACAAAATTGAGCGAGTACGGCTGCCAAACGAGGTCGAACGAATGGGCAGCAAAGCAGCTTAAGTCGCGCATATCGCCTTGCTGTGTTCGGATCGTCATACCGTAGTGATCCGCCGCTGCTTGATCGCGATCCAGCTGGGAAGGCGACAAGTCAAACACCGTCACATCCGCGCCCAGCATCGCGAACGCAACCGATTGCTGACCGCCGCCGCTCGCGAGGCAGAGCACTCGCTTCCCCGCTGGATCTATGCCGAGCCGCGCCAAATCCAAGTATTCGCTCGCCGATTCCGGCGTCAAGTCCAGCTTCGGCCGCGTGAACAACGCCTTCGCCTGAGCCAGCGACTCCCAGCGCGAGAAGTTATATGTATAAACATTGTCTTGCATCGTAATCACCTCGGATTGGTTTTACAAGTATAGTTCGCTGCTGTGAGTGGGTTTCTCCTGCAAGGGTGAGGGTGTTGACTGTCCAAAAAATCATCATGCCTTAAAGGGGCAGCCCAATGTGGTCCACCAGACCAGCTTCTTTCTCCCATTTTGGTGGAATCAGCCAATGTAGATACCTACGGTACTTTCCTTCGGAGTTCTAGCCGTTTTTCAACAAATGTAGATACCTACGGTACTCTCTTTCGGCTCTCTGGCCGATATTTCGCCAATGTAGATACCTACGGTACTCTCCTTCGGCTCCATTAAAGTGTATCCCCACGAGTTACTCTTTCGGCTTTCTTCAACGCTTTCAGCCAATAGAGCAACCGCTGCACCGCTGGCATTCCGGAGATTCCTGCTTCCAGGCTTATCAAAAGTAAACTAGGAGGTCTGGTGTTTTTCAATCGCTAACAATCCGCTACAGAAGGCAGCGGTCAATGCAAAAAGACCCAAGTTGATGCAGATCTAGCCTGCCCATCTTGGATCTATACGCTTTTTATTACCGTTTAAATTTGTCCCCTAATGTGACTCACGGGTCAGCCTAATCCCCTATCAATCAATACGCCGTCCAGCCAGCATCGGCCGTTACGACCGTGCCGTTCACGAAGCTGGACTCGTCCGAAGCGAGGAACAGCGCTACTTTCGCGATTTCCTCCGCTTCGCCGACGCGCGGGTTGATGCCCATGCCGAGCATCGCGCGCTCCAGTCCGAGCGGATTCGGCGCCGTCATCGTTGAACTGATATTCGTGTTCACGCCGCCTGGGGCAATTGCATTGCAACGAATGCCTTGCGGCGCATACTGGTAGCCAACGTTCTTCGTCAAACCAACAACCGCATGCTTCGCTGCCGTATATGCAGCTCCGGCTCTCGAGCCGTTTAGCCCGCCGACGGAAGCAATATTGACGATGACGCCGCTCTTGCGCTCCGTGAAGATCGGCAGCACCTTGCGAATGGTACGCATCGGACCAGTCGTATTCACCGCGAATACACGCTCCCACAGCTCGTCCGTCAGATCGCCCACAGGAACCATGTTGTCCATAATACCCGCATTGTTTATCAAAATATCAACAGTGCCATACTGCTCCACTGCCGCATTAACCAAACGCTGTACATCATCTTCAACGGCCACGTTCGCCGCAACAGCAAGTGCTGTTCCGCCATTCGCGCCAATTCCCGCTACAACGGCTTCTGCCGCTTCAACGCGCATATCGGATACAACAACCTTCGCACCTTCAGCTGCGAATAGCTCAGCAATCGCTTTGCCCATGCCTGAAGCTGCTCCTGTAACAACGGCTACCTTACCAGTAAGTCTCATCGTTCCTACCTCCCGTTATTAGACAGATGTTCACTAAACATACACCTGTTAATTTGAAGTATAATAAAGAAACGGCAAGACGAACAATCAGTAAAAACGCATTCTCTGTTAACTAACGAACAGTTCCATACTCCATGTCGAATAACGAGGTGAAGAAATTTGTCCCAAGCCATTAAGAAAATCGACCGCCGTGTCGTCCGAAGCAAAATCGCGCTGAAGCAAGCTCTTCTAACGCTAATGTCCGAGCGAGGCTACGATGACGTCTCCATCACGGATATTGTTGAGCGGGCCGATTATAATCGCGGTACTTTCTACACACATTATGAGAATAAAGACGCGCTGCTTAGCGATATGATCCACGAATTAATTGTCGAGCTGCTCAAGTCGTTTCGCGCCCCTTACGAGAATCAAGCGATATTTCGGATAAGCGAGATGAGCGCGAATTCCATCAAGATCTTTGAACACATCCACGAGCACGCCGCTGTTTACAGCACGCTGCTTCAGAGCAATGTCACGACGAATTTGCGGGAGCATATGTTTCAAGCGTTGAAGCAGATTTCGATGGAAGAACTCGTCTATTCCGAGAGCGGCATCGATCCGGATTTGCAGGCTGCGTTCTCGATTCACGCGCTGCTCGGCTTGATTTTTCACTGGGTGGAGAGCGGATTCAACCATTCGCCTGCTCACATGCAAGAGCAGCTCTTCAGGATGATTCATTGGCACCCGACGGAAGCGAAGACAAAGTTGAAATCATGAGCGGCTGCTAAAAAAGGGCACCTCATCCTGAGGCGCCCTTCCAACCAGCGAACTTACTTGCGCTGTACGAACCGCTGCAAAATGCTAAACACCTGCATCGGATCAAACGGCTTCGTCACGTAGAAGTCCATCCCGGCCTCAAGTACCTGCTTATCAACGCCCATCATGGCATCCGCCGTCATCGCGATAATCGGCGTATTCTTCGCAGACGGAATTTGCCTAATTCGCTTCGCGGCCTCATAACCGTCCATGACCGGCATCTGCAGATCCATCAGAATAACATCGAATACCTGCTGCTTCACCTTCTCAACAGCTTCGGCACCATTCTCAGCAACTTCAACAACTATATGCTTGCCGTGCAGAATCTCCTTTACGACGAGCTGGTTGATCTCGTTATCTTCAACGAGCAGAACGCGTGCGTGACTAAGAGAAGCGTAGGTCTCCGCAGCTTCACCTTCTCCTGCGGCAGCAGCTTGGCTGGTGAGAAAATGGTCTTGGAACAGCCCCATCAACTCATTGAACAGATCGGAATGGCTGATTGGATAATAAAGCACCTTCTCGATTACAGAAGACTCCAAGCTTCGGTACAGCTCTGGATCATGGTATGCGGTAATGAGGACGATCACTTGAATCGAACCGGCGAATTCATGCTTGATTCGTTCCGCTAGCGGAATCGCCACCTCGTTCGTTGGTTTCCAATCCAGAATGACAAGGTCATATCGGCCGCCCTCATAATCGATATGCTCGATAATATCAACGCCAGACTCTACTACGGTCACGATAAACTGGAATTGCTCCAGCTGCCCTTTGAGCACGAGCTGCATGTCAGAATCCTCGCAGACGAGCAGCACCTTTAGATATTTCAGCGCATTCGCCGTAGGCATCGAATAGAGCGCGCCAGAGCTATAGCCAAACTTAGCCGTGAAGGTGAAGCTGCTGCCTTGCCCCTGTTCACTAACGACTCCGATCGTACCGCCCATAAGCTCTACGAGATTTTTGCTAATAACAAGCCCTAGGCCTGAACCGCCGTACTTGCGCGTCGTTGACATATCCGCTTGACTGAACTCATGGAATAGCCGCTTCCGCTGCTCCTCCGTAATGCCGATTCCAGTATCGCTAACGGCAAACTGGAGCGTAATTCCGCGCCGGCTCCGCGAAGCCACCGACACTTCGAAGGAGACTTCCCCCTGCTCGGTAAACTTCACAGCATTATTCGATAAGTTGAGGAGGATCTGACTTAGCCGGAACGGATCGCCAACCAGCATTTGCGGTACTTCATGATGAATCGAGAAGTGCAGCTTTAACCCCTTATCATACGCGCGAACACTGATCAGCTTCGACATTTGGCTGAGCACTTCATACAGATCGAAATCAACCTGCTCCAGCACAACCTTCTTGGACTCGATCCTCGAGAAATCAAGGATATCATTAATGAGCGTATTCAGGTTCTTCGCTGATATAAGCGTCTTCTCGACGTACTGCTTCTGCTGAGGCGCGAGCTCCGTTCTCTGCAACAAATAGCTCAGCCCGATGACCGCATTGATCGGCGTTCGAATCTCGTGGCTCATGTTCGCCAGAAACTCGCCTTTTGCACGGCTCGCCTCCTCTGCAGCCATCTTCGCCTCCGCTAGCTGCGCGTTATTGGCAACAAGCTCGCTTGTCCGCTCATCGACGAGCTCCTCCAGATGTTCTTTATATTTCACCAAGGTGCGCTCAGCCCAGAATCTCTTTATTTCCCGAGAAATTAATGAATAATAGAGCGGTATCGCAATGGTATGAAAGAGTGTGAAGGTTACGGCAAAATGCTCCATGTAATAGCGAGACGATTCAGCAGGCGAGAAGAAATAGAACCAAAGCGTAATTTGCAGGCCGATCGCCAAGCTGAACAGCCATATGTATTTATCGAACGCATTCTCTCGCCACTGCTTCACCCGGTGAGCCGCAACGCTTATAAATGCCGTAACAACGAGCGAACCCAGCGGCGTTAACAGTTCCCCGCCCATCGACAACCGATAAAGACCGATACAAAGGGTCGTAATCAGAACGGAGATCGGACCGCCAAACACACCTGATAGAATAATGCTGACATGCCGTACATCCATATGCAGGCCATGCGTGAGATCGAGCGGCTTCTGCATGATTGCAACACCGATGATCGTGAAGATAATACCGGAGAGAATCGGCCGCAGCTTCGGCGAACATTGCTCATAGAACGGATAGATCCATCTTAATAAGAACACATAGGTAACGATAATCGCGCTGCACTGTGCAAAATAAATGAGAAATTCCATCTGTAGGCTCCAATTTGTGCGGAATAAGTTAACTCTCCTGTATGCTACGATTCGATGGTTTGATAGAATCGCTCGCCCGTACGCGGATTAAACCATACCTGCTGCTTAATCCCTGTCGTCGGATCAATGAAGATTTCATCAGTGCGCTGATAACCGCTCGGCGGCTGGTTAGACCTCCGTGCCACTCGTCTGCGGCGATACCCAAGCGTGCCCACTACAGCAAGAATGACGATAAGCAGCTGAATGCCAACATACGCGCTCAGAAAGTAGGACATCGCTTCTCTACTCCTTCTCCGCCACAACCGCCGTGCCGTATGCCACGATCTCCGACATGGTCTGGCCGATCTCTCCCGAGTCAAAGCGCATCATAATAATCGCGTTAGCGCCCATCGCATGCGCATTCTGGATCATCCGGTCAATCGCTGCCTTCCGTGCGTCTTCGATCATTTCCGTATACTCTTTAATTTCGCCTCCAAACAAGCTGCGGATTGAAGCTGTAATGTTCCCGCCAAGCCCTCGGCTCCGTACGACGACGCCAAACGCGTGACCAAGCACTTTCTCGATGCGGTACCCGGCAATCCCCTCTGTTGTCACGACTAACATGGCACGACCTCCAGCAATTTATTTCATATTTTTACATATTGGACCTAACATAGCATGTAAGAATATTCCTTGTCAAAAGAAAAAAAGGACCTTCGGCCTAGTAGCGAAGCTCCTGCTCACGACTGGACAATTCCCCCATGACCGCGCGGTTCAATTGTTATTCAAGTCCGCATCAAGCTGAAGCACATCGTCTTCATCCAGCTCGCTGCCGATCTGCACTTCCAGATATTCGAGCGCCGACAATGCACGTATCGCGTGTTTCGCCCCAGCCGGGATGTGCAGCATGTCCCCAGCTTGCACCTGACGACTGACCGCCTCCAGAATGAACTCCCCTGTGCCGGATAGAATCGTCCAGCATTCCTCACGCTTCTTATGCACGTGATAGCTTGTAGCTTTGAGCGGCAGCAGCTGAATGAATCTTGTCAGCGTCCGGGGCTGCGGCTCCGGCAGCGAATAATGGAGGACGCGGTAGCTGCCCCACCTCTCTTCCCCATACATCAGCCGCTGACCGTCATGACGCAGCGACTTGATTCGGTTCGCCTCCTGCTTGTGTGCGACAAGAATGCCGTCTGCGCTGGCAGCAACAATAATATTCGGTACGCCGATGACATGAATCGGCTGCTGCAATTCATTGACGATGTGCGTACCCGCTGAATCGTCTGAGACAGACCCAGCGCCTATTGTATTCGAGCCGCCCAAGTAATGCGGGAGCACGTTCCAATCTCCTAAGTCCTTCCACCCGCCACGGTAGGGAATAACCGCTGCCGATGCAGCCTTCTCCACAACCTCGACATCGAAGCTTTGCTCGGGAAGCTGCTCGTAGCAGGCAAGCAGATCGTCATATCCCGTGGGCAATCCTTTGCTTGCCATAATATCCAGGATGAATTTGAGCGAAAAGGCGAAAATCCCGCAGTTCCACATCGCATCGTGCTTGATGAGCTGAACGGCTGTCGCTTCGTCTGGCTTCTCTGTAAACTGCTCAATCATCGCATAATCCGCCACAGCGGCGGAATCGGAAGAGGAACCGGAAGAAGAAGCCGCCTGATCCTGCTTCGGAACAATGTAGCCGTATTGAGTAGAAGGATGTCCCGGCTTCACCCCGAGTAAGGCCAGCTCCGCTCCCGACGATGCAAGAACAGAAGGAAACTGGCACAGCGTGCTCAGAAAATCTACATCTGCATACAGATCGGCCGGTATGACGCAGATCGTCTCCTCCATCTCTGCCAGCTGCTTCGCATGCAAATACGCCGCAGCTAACGCAATCGCATGGAAGGTTCCGCGACGATGCGGCTCCGCGATGAACGGGATGCGATTGCCAATATGATGCTGCGTAATTTCCGCCTGTTGCTGATGTGCCACAACGGAAGCGAAGGTCAGCAGTCCGGCTTCCTCCAGCTGCCGGCATACCCGCTGAATCATCGACTCCTTGCCTGCTTCCGCGCTGCCGGCGTTCGTAACGTCCGCAGGAAGCAGCTTCAGGAAGATTTTTGACCTAATCTCATTCGACAACGGCCACAGCCGCTTCCCAGAGCCGCCGCACAGCAGAACAATTCGCAACTTCATGCCCCCCTTCTAAACACGCTCTAGCGTCTCTTTGCAGCCGACTTTGCTTTTCTTGAATAGCCTTTGCGCTTATGGAAGGAGAGCGAGCGATATTTGCGCGAAAGTGTTTGCATCCGTTTCTGCGGCATCTGCGTGATGCTCATATTGAAGCTGCGGTTCAGCGTCTTACGAAGCTGCACGCCCTTCGGATTGCCCGAGTACACGTAGTTCCCGTACGTCTCAAATTCGGAGAAGGCAAACTGCTTCGTGCGGTCCATGCTGCGAATAATAGCCCGGTACCAGCTTGTGCCGTGCTTCGCTGCGATCATGCGCTTCATCCTCCGCAGCTTCGTCTTCTCGAACAGCATATAGTGGGCAACGAGCGATCGTGGCGCGGACCTCTTCTTGCCCATCAGCTTGCGATAGGTGCGAAAATATTCCGGCTGGCTCCAATTGCGGCTGTAAAAGACGGTCTTGCCGCCAGCGGTTCGAAACACATGCGGACGAATGAGCACCGTATCGGCATCAATCGTCAGAAAATATTTGGAGCTGCACAGCTTATCGCCGCCCAGCTTCAGCAGCTGCTGGAACAGCCAGCCCGAACGCTCCCATCGCTTGGAACGGTAGTTGATGTCGCGCTTCGTAATCGGCAGAACGGTGTTCTCGTTCACGAACCGGACGCCTTTGCGCTTGCACATCGCGATGATTCGGGAGCGCTTCGGCGATACGATGAGGATACGGCCGATCGGATGCTTCACTTGTTTGCGGACAGCGTTGATCACATAAGGCAAAGTCGTCAGGTCCTTCTCTATTGCCGGGATGAGCACATCTATCTTTACAGCCAAACCTATCAGCTCCATTGTGCAGTAATGTGATCATCCTATGCTGACAGGCTGCAGATGGAGCAGGCGGTTATGCCTTTGAGAAGATTAAAAAAAATGGGCGGAAGAAGGACGGAATGCGGGCTGAGAGCAGAGAGTGTGACCCGTGGGGATACACTTTGGTGAGAGAAGGGGGTTTAAAGTGGAAAGAGTGGTACTAGGTTACACACATTGGCGGGAAATTAGGCTGAAAAGTGGAAAGAGAGTACCGTAGGTACCTACATTGGTGGAGACTCGGGCGGAATAAAAGAAAGTAGCCAATCTGCTGGACCTCATCGGCGGAATCCTCTCATGATTGGAAATGTGAAGGGGCTGTCCCTTAAGTCATAATGACTTTTGGGACAGCCCCTTTAAATTCATAATAATTGCAGTACTAGATTAGGCCTGTTCAGCTACAGCTACAGCCCCAGCCAGCTTCACGATCGCGCCAAGCGCTGCCTGAATCTCGCGCTCGACCGCATCCGCGACAACATTGGTGTGCGGATCGTACACAGCCGCGAGATCGCTGTCCGCGTAGCCGTCCAGCGCAACGATCGCGCCGGCACGAGCGCCGCGCAGCGAAGCGACAACATAAAGCGCAGCGATCTCCATCTCGACCGCGAGCACGCCTGCTTGCTTGTACTTGCGGTGCGGAACTTCCTCCACGCCCGCGAAGAAGACATCAAGCGAGACAGTCAGCCCTTTCTTGACGATGCCGCCTTGTTCTAGCGCCGAAGCGTAGAGCGCGGACACCACATCGGTGTCGCCGACAGCAGGATAACCGTCAGGCACGAGTCCGCGAGTCAAGCCTTCCGCACGAACCGCCGCAGTGCTGACGATAAGGCTACCAGCCGGATGATCTTCAGAATAGGAGCCAGCAGTACCGACGCGGATCAGCGTCTTCACGCCTGCCCGGATAAGCTCCTCGAAGCAGACAGCCGCTCCCGCCGAGCCAACGCCGTGGCTAGTGACGAGAATGCGTACGCCCTGAATTTCGCCAGTGAACGTACGGTATTCGCGGCTGAAAGCCAGCTCTCTAGTATTGTCGAGCTTCGCTGCAATGAGTGCAGCACGATTCGGATCGCCGCACACAATCGCGTACTCAGCGGCGTCCTCGGTATGAATTTGCAATATCGGCATAAGTGTCATTAGTCAAAATCCACATCCATCCAGAGATCTTCCGGCAGGCCAAGGTCCTCGCCGGAGAACCGTTCTTCACGGAACGGGTCAGCTACGTTATGGAAGCCGTTGCGCTCCCAGAAGCCTGGGCGGTCTTCCTTCATAAATTCGAATCCGCGCACCCACTTCGCGCTTTTCCAGAAGTACAGATGCGGTACAACCAGACGGACCGGGAAACCATGCTTAGGAGTCAACGGTTTGCCATCGAACATGAATGCGAGCATAACGTCATCGCGAATCAGATCTTCGAGCGGCACATTCGTATCATAGTCGTTATCTGCATGAACCATCACATAACGAGCTTCTGGCTTCACGCCAAGGAGCGGCAGCAAGTCTTTGAACAGGATGCCTTCCCACTTCGTATCAAACTTCGACCAGCGTGTCACGCAGTGGATATCGGTAACGACATCCGTTTGGTTCATCGCTTTGAGCTGTTCAAGCGAGAAGGTCAGTTCCTTCTCAACTTCCCCGAACACACGAAACGTCCATGTATCCAGATCATATTGCGGGACTTCGCCCTCATGCAGAATCGGGAATCGCTCAGTAAGTGCCTGACCCGGCGGCAAACGGCGCGCCAGCGCCGGATCCAAATTCGGATCCACTTCTACAACCCTCGCATTCTTCAAACGTTCCGCTTTATTATGCAAGCTGCATTCCTCCCTGCTGCTTTCGATTATCTGGAGCTTTCATTCGCTTTGCGCGCTTCCTGCACATAGCTCTTATTCTTGAAGAAGAACATCATGACAAGCGTCACGACGTAAGGGAGCATATTCGTAAAATTCGTCGGCATCGAGAAGCCCTGCAACCGGATGCTGATCGCATCCATGAAGCCGAACAGCATGCTTGAAGCCGCAACGCCAAGCGGATTCGACTGACCCAGCATCGTCGCCACGAGTGCGATGAAGCCGCGGCCGCTCGTCATGTTCTCCGTGAACATCGTTACTTGGCCAAGCGACAGCTGCGCACCTGCGAGGCCGCATAGCAAGCCGGAGATAAGCACGGCTCCGTATTGAATGCGAGTCACTTTGATACCCAAGCTCTTCGCAGCAACCGGGTTCTCCCCGACGGCAAGCAAGCGGAAGCCTCTAACTGTTCTAAACAAGAAATATTGAAACACGAACACAAGCACGATAGCAAGATAGACAAGCGGCGAATGTCCAGAAAGGACGCCGCCGACCCACGGAATATCCTTGATGAGCGGAATATCAAGCTGCGGCAAGCCTTTCATATCTTTGTCGTAGTATGCGCCTTTTACATGGAAGATCGCCCGCAAGCAGAACGATGTCAGTCCCAGCGCTAGGAAGTTCAGAGATATACCGACGATAATGGCATTCGCCTTCAGATGAATGCTTAAATATCCGAATATGAGAGAAAATAACATCACGCATACGACAGCGAACAGCACAGCCAGCCATACGCTGCCTGTCAAATAGTTGCCGACAATGCCGAAGAAAGCTCCGAAGAGCACGAGGCCCTCAAGTCCAACATTGAACAGTCCTGCACGTGAACAGATCGCGCCGCCAAGCGCGGCCAGCAGGATGGGCGTAACCATCCGCAGCGCTGAGTTGAACAGCGACACATCAAGCAATTGATCCATCTTGAGCCCTCGCTTTCTTGCGTTTAATGAAGGAATAGCTGATCTTCGCCGAGACGAACAAGATAAGCGTCGCTTGGATTACGCTAGCGATCTCCAGCGGCACTTCCGTGTTCCGCTCGACGCCCATGCCGCCGGTTTGCAGCGCGGCTAGCAATAACGCAGCTGCCGCCGTGCCAAGCGGATGGGAACCAGCGAGCAGCGTCGCCATAATGCCGGACCACGCATAGCCCGGCGTCGACAACGAGCCGTCGAGGTAGCGGTATTGCGTGCCGAGCACTTCTACGGCGCCGGCAAGTCCGGCGAAGCCGCCGCTTGCAATCATGCTGTAGAGCATAAGCTTGCCGCGCTGCACGCCGCCGTAAGCGGCAAACAGCGGATTGCTGCCGAGCATGCGCACTTCATAGCCGCTGACCGTAAACTTCATAAATAAGTAAAGCACCACAGCTCCGATGACAGCGAGCAGGAATCCTGCGTGGAGGCTCATGCCGTGGAACAGCTTAGGCAACCATGCGCTGTGCTCAATCATCTTCGTCTGCGCCATCGCCGCCGAGCCGGTATTATCCTTGAGCGGATATGCGACTAGATAACCCGCAAACAGCGATGCAATATAGTTAAGTAGGAGTGTCGTAATGAGTAGATTCATACGGAACTTCGCATCCATCCAGCCCGCGAAAGCAGACCAGATACCGCCTGCAACGATACCGGAGATAATCGCTGCAATCATCTTGACCCAGCCAGGGCCGGGCAGATAGAGTGCTGTAATTGCGGCGCATAAGCCGCCGAGAATCATCTGACCTTCAGCGCCGAGATTGAAGAAGCCAGCGCGGAAAGCAAGCGTTGTGCCAAGACCGATCAGAATGATGGGCGTCGCACGGGACAAGGTATTCGTGAAGAAGTAGAAGCTCCCGAAGGCGCCTTTCCACATCTCGGCATACGTCTGCGAGATGTCGCCGCCAACGATTGCAATTGCAATTGCGCCGATCAACAGGCCAAGTAGGATCGCAATAACAGGCTGAACAAGCGCGCCTAGGCCATTCTTAAGTTTGCTGAAGTTCAATGCCGCTTGCCTCCTGCCATCAATAAACTGATTTGTTCTTCTGTCGCTTCATCCGCCGACAGTTCTCCAACGACCCGTCCTTCGTTCATAACGAGGATGCGGTCGGATAGCTTCAATATTTCCGTCAGCTCGGAGGATACGAGCAGAATCGCACCTTGCTCATCGCGCCGCTTCAGCAGCTCGCCATGAATCATCTCCATCGCGCCGACATCGACGCCTCGCGTCGGCTCGGCAGCGATGAGAAACGGCGTGCCCTGCGCAAGCTCGCGCGCTGCAATCAGCTTCTGCAAGTTGCCTCCGGACAAAAACTGCACTTTTGTATCGAGCGAACCGGTCTTCACCTCGAAGCGCTTCACCCAGCCTTCGACCATCTTGCGGATGCTGCGGCCGCGCATGATACCGGAGCGCTGCTGCTTGCGGGCATGACCCATAAGACCGTTCTCGACGACTGTCGCGTCCTTCGCCGCGCCCCATTGGTAGCGATCTTCGGGAATATGCGCTAGCCCGAGCTCGCGGATCTTCCTCACCGGAGCGCCAGTTACGTCCTGCCCGACCAGCATGACTTGTCCGCTGCTCGCTTCCTGCAAACCGGCAATCGCGCCAATCAGCTGAGATTGTCCGTTGCCCGAGATTCCCGCGACGCCGACAATCTCGCCGGCATGCACCTTGAAGCTCGCACCGTCAACAAGCGGCTTGCCCCGGTCGCCTGGCACGGTGAGCCCTTTCACTTCCAGCACTGGTGCGCCAAGCTTCGGCGCGCTGCGCTCCATCTGCGCCAAATCGCGGCCAACCATCAGCCGCGAGATCTGTTCAATGTCCGTGTGCTTCGCATCAACAACACCTGTAACGCGGCCATCTCGCAGAACGGTGATGCGGTCTGCCACTTCCATAATCTCTTGCAGCTTATGGCTGATGATGATGAAGCTCTTCCCTTGGCTTGCGAGCCGCTTAATCGCAACAAGCAGTTCCTTTACTTCAAGCGGTGTCAGTACGCCAGTCGGCTCATCGAGAATGATGATGTCCGCGCCTTGATACAGCACCTTCAAGATTTCAACCCGCTGCTGGACGCCGAGCGAGCAAGTCTCGACCTTCTGATGCGGATCAACCGGCATGCCGTAGAGCTGAGACAGCTTCTCTACTGCAGCAACTGCCGCTTTGCGGTCAAATCCGTTCCACTTGCTCGGTTCCTGTCCAATGACGATATTCTCTGCCACCGTGAAAGATGGGAAGAGCATGAAATGCTGATGAACCATGCCAATCCCACTTGCTATCGCATCAGCTGGCGTAGCGAAAGACTGCAGTTTCCCGTTCACGTGAATCGTGCCGCTCGTCGGCTTCTCCATGCCGTAGAGAATACGCATCAGCGTGGTCTTGCCAGCGCCGTTCTCTCCGACGAGCGCATGAATTTCGCCTTTGCCAAGCGTGAAATTAATGTCTGTATTCGCCTTTACAGGACCATATGACTTGGATATGTTCTCCATATTCAACAACATGCGGCTGCTCTACTCCTTCCATCTCTATCCTATCAACCCGAAACTACCGGTTCTATAAATGGAAAGAAACCGGCTGCATCATGCGTGCAGCCGGCAACTTCCCTATTATTGAGCTAGCGGGTTCTTCACAACGATTTTACCCGATACGATATCATCTTTGATTGCTTTGAGCTTATCGATGTTCGCTTGACCGATGAATGCGTTAAGCGGAGTTTGGCTGTCGCGCGTTACATACGTCAGACCAACACCATCTTCCTTCAAACCGTAATCAACCGCACCGAATTTGAAGTCGCCGTTCACGAACGATTTTACCGTTTCGTAAGCGACAGTATCTGTACTTTTCAACTGTGCAAGTACAACGTGCTCTGGATCAACGCCCGTGTTGTCGATGTCTTGGCCGGAAGTGTGGAAGCCTTTCTCTTTCGCAGCTTCGAACACGCCAAGGTCGCCTACAGCGGATGCGCCGGCAATGAAGTCAGCGCCTTTGGAGAATTGCAGCAAGGCAAGCTCTTTCGCTTTCGCTGGGTCTGTAAAGCCGCCAACGTAGTTCACGAGCATTTCTGCTTTAGGATTCGTATATTTCAGGCCTTCTTGGAAGCCAACTGTGTATTTCTTCAGAAGCGGAGCGTCGATAGCAACAACCATACCGACTTTGTTCGTCTTCGTCGTAAGACCTGCAGCTGCGCCGAGCAAGTACGAAGCTTCATACTCACGGAATACAACGCTGCGAACGTTAGGCAGATCAACCACTGTATCGATAATTGCGAAAGGCTTGTCCGGGTTCTCAGCAGCAACCTTCTTCAGCGCGTCTTCCGCTTGGAATGTAGCTGTGATAATCAGATCATAGTTCTCAGCAACTGTAGCGCGAAGGTTCTGTTCGAATGCGGCAGGGTCTGTCGATTCGATTGTTTTCACGTCCACGTTAAACTCTTTGCCGGCTTTCTTGAAGCCTTCATCCATCTGTACGAAGAACGCATTAACGCCGATCTTCTCTGGCAGCACGAGCGCAACCTTCTTCTTAGGAGCGTCAGCTGTTGTGTTACCTGCTGCATCGCCACCTGCATTGGAAGTTGCATTCTTAGCTCCATTATTAGAAGCAGAATTATCATTCTTGGAACATCCGACAAATAACGAAGACAATAAAATAAGTGCTACGACTAGCAAAAACCCTTTTTTCATTTCGTTTCTCCCCTACTCTTTTTATCTGATGCGTCTGTGCAAAATCTTATCTACCAATAATCCTACTGGAATTATCGGAATTTGTCAATCCGCGAAAGTTGTCGAAAACAATCACAGCCATGATATTATACCGTCCCGGAAGCCTTACTGGCTATACTTTTTCTACGCTGGAAATAATAACAAGCCTCTTCCGTGTCCGTACACGAAGAAGCCCATCCGTTCAGGCACGAAACAGCAAGGATTGCGATTTGACAACGTCGAAATTATAGGTGCTGGGCTGAGTTCATAGAATCGCATTATTTTGAAGGGAGCGTTGGCTCATGTCACTTCGTCGTCTTGACGAAATTCGGTTGAAGGAAAAACTCTATCATGACGAGTATTACGAGAATGTTAAGTTATTTACCAAAGATACTTGGTTACAGAAGCCTGTTAAGACCGTGATGGATACCTATGATCTGCTAGCTAACAAAACCAATGTTCAAGTGCTCGATTTGGGCTGTGGCGTTGGTAGGAACAGCATACCGATTGCGCAGAGGCTGGAAGGTACGGGGAGTAAAGTGGTCTGCGTTGATTTTCTTGAATCCGCCATTCGCAACCTCGACATCTATGCGCGGGAATTCGAAGTTGCCGACAAGCTGGAGCTGGTCCAATCCGATATAAGCGAGCTTCATGTGAGCGCGGACAGCTATGACTATATCATTAGTGTTTCTGCGCTTGAACATTTGGATTCTCTTGCTACTTTCCAGCGCGTTCTCAAAACTTTGCAGCATGGTACGAAGGATCAGGGCATCCATTGTTTTATCATAAACGCGAACGTTCGGGAGACGGAGATGGATACCGGCCTGGAGCTTCAACCGATGTTCGAAATTTTATTTCAGACGGAGGAGCTACTCGCCACTTTGCGAAACCAATACGCGGGTTGGACGATCTTGAGGGGGAGCGCCTCCGCATATTCGATCGAAATGATGAGAGTTGAGAAGCGAGTTCTTCTGCAAAGCGACGTCGTCACCTGGGTTGCTCGGAATAACGCCTGAAATAGCAGCAAATAAAAAAAGTGCCTAAGAATGAGTCCGGTGGACTCTCCAAGGCACTTTGGTCTATTTATGGAATGACAAGCAGTAAGAAGTTGAACAGCAGCAGCGAGTACAAGAGCAAGTACTTGCCCCAGCGCTTCTTCATGACATCCTTGCCGCGATGGATACGGGACTTCACCGTATTAACGGGAATGTTGTTCATAAGGCTAATATCTTCCATCGACATCTCCAGCACGTAGCGCTGATAGACGACGGTTCTGTACTTCTCCGGCAGCTTCGCAATGACCTCCGTCATCTTCGACGCCAGCTCGCGTTCAATCACTTCGCCTTCCGGAGAGAGCGAGGAGTGCGGAATGACATCGTGAAGAGACAAATTCTGTTCGGAATGAGCGGTAACGGGTTGATCCAGCGGCAGCGGCGGTGTTTTGCGGCGACGCAGTAAATCAAGACAGACATTCTTGGCGATATGAAAAATCCAGGTTGAGAATCGTTTGTTCTCATCGAAGCGGTTCAGGTTCAAATAAACCTTCAGGAACGTTTCCTGCACGACATCCTCGACATCTGTCTTGCTGCGAAGAATCTTATGAGCCATTCTAGACAGCTTATCCTTGTACAGCTCGACCAGTGTATTGAAGGCCGTCTCATCGCCTTGCCTCGATAACATTACTAATTGCGCCTCATTCACGGCAATTCTCCTTTGCCACCCGTCATCCAACTTACTCCCTTTTATTATAACAGGAAAAACAAGAAACGCATCTGTAAAAGCATGCTTTTTTGTGTCGATTCCGTATATACCTGCGTTGAAGCACAATTTAATTGGTTAACCTTGTACGATTAGCGCGCTATACTATTGTTCACTTTGTATACCTTGTATCATTACATATCAATTATTTCACTACTTTTATTTTGGTAGTGGGTGGCGCATAATGGGACGGGAACTGGATTACTCGTGCTTAATCTTACATGGACACGGAGGACGATTACATATGACTAGACCAATACCGCTTCAGCGCCGCGGCATTCCAGCAAGCCAGCTTGTACTTGGCTGCATGAGACTTGGCGGGGACTGGAATGCAAGCAGTCCGATTACGGCTGAGCATTATAAGGAAGGACATGCAGCGCTTGATGCCGCGCTCGAAATCGGCATTAACATGTATGACCATGCCGATATCTATACAGCTGGCAAGGCTGAGCGCGTGTTCAGCCAAATGCTGAAGGAGCGTTCGGATCTTCGCGAGCAGATCATTCTGCAATCGAAGTGCGGCATTCGCTTCGGTGACGAGCATTCGCCGCACCGGTTTGATTTTACGGAAACTCATATTCTGAACAGCGTTGACGGCATTCTAGAGCGCCTTGGCACGGAATATCTCGACATTCTGCTGCTGCACCGCCCGGATCCGCTCGTTGAGCCGGAAGATGTGGCAAGCGCGATCCAGAAGCTGAAAGCATCCGGCAAAGTCCGCCACTTCGGCGTCTCGAATATGAGCCAAGGCCAGATCCGCCTGCTGTCGGCTTATACCGACGAGCCGTTCATCGTGAACCAGCTGGAGATGAGCCTGCACAAGCTCGGCTTCCTCGACACAGCGGTAAGCGTCAATCAGGACGCATGGCGCAGCAACGTGTTCCCGGAAGGCACGATGGAATATTGCCGCCTCGAGAACATTCAGCTGCAATCTTGGGGCCCCCTCGCTCAAGGCCGCTATTCCGGCGGCTCGCTGGAAGGGCAAAGCGAGAGCGTCGTGAAGACGGCGAAGCTCGTCGCGGAGCTGGCCGAGAAGCACGACACGACGAAGGAGTCGATCGTGCTCGCATTCTTGATGACGCATCCGGCAGGCATTCAGCCGGTTATCGGCACGATCAACCCGCAGCGTATCCGCGCCTGCAAAGACGCGGCGACGCTTCGCCTCTCGCGCGAGGACTGGTACACGCTGTACGTCGCATCGCGCGGCGTTGCTTTGCCATAATGGAGAGAAGAGAAGAGCCGGCCTTGGGGGCCGGCTCTTTTTTTGTTTGCATTGGGGCACGTGATGTTGGGAGCTAGGCGCAGACGCGGGGCGTGCGCTGGGCGCAGATGTTCGCTAGGCTCGGGAACGGACGGCGGACGGTTGTTTGGGATAATGTGTGGTACTAGGTGACACTCTTGCTCAGAAAACCGGCTGTTTGAGCTAATGTGTGGTACTGAGTGACACTCTTGCTCAGAAATCCGGCTGTTTAAGCTAATGTGTGGTACTGAGTGACACTCTTGCTCAAAATTCCAGCTGTTTAAGCTAATGTGTGGCACTGAGTGACACTCTTGCTCAAAATTCCAGCTGTTTAAGCTAATGTGTGGCACTGAGTGACACTCTTGCTAAGAAATCCGGCTGTTTACGCTAATGTGTGGTATATAGTACCTCTCTTCAACTAATCTCGTCTAATCACACCAATGAAGGGTCCCCGCTACCCTTCTTACTCGAAAATTAGCACAATTGAGACAATTTAGAGTACTACCTACTCCTCTTTAGCTAATTTCCCGCTTATTGCGCCAATGAAGGGTACTGGATACCCTTTTCGCTCAATCGTCTCTTCAACTAACTACACTAAGCTACCTAGCGCAATCCGCTCCCTCACCCTGTAGCCCCGGCTCCCTTCTTCCGGATATGCTCCCAATTCGGCGGCAGCTCGTAGTCCGCGAGATGCTCGTAGCTCACCACTTTTACACGACTGAGATTGTCGACAGTCAGCACAATTCGATCCTTCCCTACGCTGAGGTGCGGTCCGACATAGGGCTGGATCGTCACGGTCACATCAATGCACGATGATTCATATGTATACGCTAATTCGTTGCCACCTAAGAAAGGCGCGACCATCGGCGGCTCGGTTAATATGTGCCGATAATACTTCTCGACCTCCGCTCGAATAACCGGATTCAGCAGCGTAAGGACAAGCCTCTGACATGGCTCCTCTGAACGCTTGGCCTGCGCTCGCGGCTGCATGAAGCCGACTAGCAACATCACTACCATCCCAATCACAACAACTCGATAAATCATCAGCTCTCCACCTCTTGATCTGCATGCACGATTATCACTAGCTTTGCCCCGCACCCATCAAAAAAGACGCAATCTTACCAAGTAAGATCGCGCCTGTCGCAGGAATATACTTATGTCGTGCCGGCTGTAGCAACGCCGTTAAATACAGCAGGGCCTGACAGCAAGAATTGGAATGCAATCGATAACGGATTGTCCACGCTGATGAACATCGTGTAACGAATCTGACCCGTCGCTACCGCAGCTGCAGGAGGAAAATCGCCAATACTAACACTAAGCGGAGCAATCGTCGTCTGTGCAATACCAACCGAAACAATCTCTTCCAGTATCACAGTTCCCGTACCCGCCGTGCCTGTACCGCCACGTTCAACCGTAATCGTTATCGATGCCGAGAGATCCGGAATCTCTGTCGGTTCTGGCGAAAACACCTTAACGACTCCCACCGTCCCCGTGAGCAGCGCACGAACGTTGCCAACGTTGAAAGGAGACACGCCCGCCGTTTGCAGCCCGATATCGCCTATTAACAACGGTTCATCCGTCAACGCGGTTGTACCGCCGCTCTCATCGGAGTGAACCGATATCCGCATGTCCAAAAATTGATTCGCCATACTTAACCACCTCCCTATCGTTTCCCTATATGTTATGAACGCCCGCTGGTAGATGAACTAGATGAGTGCACATTTTTGAGAGAGAGGAATAGCTGAAGCGGTTAGCGAATTGATGTAGGAGTTGATAATGTTACCAAGAGAGGTGCAGCGATGCCTAGAATAAAAATCCCCCGTTAAGCCACAGATACCGGATGCGCGCTGCGTGCCCGAGGCCCGCCTACTCTCATATGCGCCAGCTAGCACACAATAATGAGAGGAACGGTGATTGGCATGTGGCCATCTGTTGTCGATTGGCAAATGTTGCGTTTTGGAGTTGAGATTGAATTCGTAGGAGGCAAGCCGGAAGAGCTTGAGCTGCTGCCAGGCTGGATCATGTCGCTCGATGAGCACCAGCTGGATGAGACTGGCGCGAAGTCGGGAAGCGAGCTCAAGCCTCCTCCGATGTTGTGGTCGGATAAGGAGCAGATTCGCATCATGCTGGAACGGCTCAAAGCGCAAGGCGCATCCGCCAATTGGAGCTGCGGCCTGCATGTGCATGTGGGGATCGAGCCATGGGGACAGGAGGCTGTGCTTCCCATGCTGGACGCTGCCCTGCTCTATCAAGAAGCACTGGCGCAGCTACTGCAGATGAGCGAGCACCGGCGGATCTACTGTCCGCCTGTCACGAAGGAGATGCGAGAGCGCTATGTGGCGGAGCCGTGCGAAGAGGCGGTTCGACATCACGGCCGCCCGCAATCCCATCGGTGCGGCATCAATACGGCGGCATGGTTCGATATCGGAACGGTCGAAATCCGCTATGCCAATGGCAGTCTCGAGTATGACGAGGTGCTGAATACGATCGAGCTTTGCTTGCGTTTTGTCGCTGCGGTCGGAGCGGGCACTCCGCTGCCGGACAAAAGCGATCCGCTTGAGCTGGCGGCAGCGCTTCGCGCACCTGCGAGCGGATATCCCGCTCCTGCGCCAGCACCGCAGTGGCATCTGGAACGGATGTGGCTCGAGGATGCGCTCATCCCGGTTCTGGAGCCCCTTGTTCAACAGCTCGTCCCCGGCGGTGAGGTGCACGATATCCTTCCCGTCGCTGACGGGCTGATGCTCACCATCGAAGACTCCGGTGGGAAGCCTCACCAATATGTGTTAGAGCCGCCGACATCCGGTTGGACGGTGAAGCGCCAGCTCGCCTAGCCTAATTAGGGGCTGTCCCATAAGTCATTATGACTTATGGGGCAGCCCCTTCTCTTTTCCATATTGAGACGTTAGTCCCATATTTTGTTGCCGCTTTCATTTATCTAAGGTATGCTGGAATTAGCTTGGTATAACTTGGATACTATGGCGCGAAGGATGGGGATACATGCAATATTGGCAGTCCGTTCGCTTCAAGATCGTATTCGGTTTTCTACTGATGATTGCGCCTATGGTGCTCTTTCTCGTCTACAACAATGTGTATGCGACGAATGTAGTGCGTGACCAAATATCGCTGCACTACAACAACCTGATGGAGCAGCAGGTCAAGAATAACGACGCCATCCTCCAGGAAACGATGCGTTATCTGTATCGCATGCAAGGCGACCAGGATATTCAGACGATACAGACGCTGTCTCTCGCCTACGACGATTCGGATTATACGATGGCGAAGATGGAGCTGACTCGGCGCTTCCTGCTTGATACCGGCTACTACAATAAAGTCGATACTTTCTTCGTCTACTCCCGCAAGGATGACGACATGTTCTTCTCCACGCAATACAGCTTCCACTTCGCCGAGGTACAAGACGCTTTGCTGAATTACACCACCAAGCTGGCCTCGAAGGATTTGCCTGAAGAAACGCAGCGCTGGGAGCGCTTCTCCATTCCTAACGACACGAACTATCTCATTAAAACCGTCGATCTTGGCTCCGGCGTCTATATAGGGGCACTGGTGCAAATTGACCGTTTAAACGAAGAACTCAGTAAATTTGACGTAGGTCCCGACGGGGCGACGTTTGTCGTTGATCCGGCAGGCAATCCGCTCACGAACTCGCCGCTGCCTGTCGTTCAAGAATCGGTCGTGCATAACGATATCGTGGAAATGACCAAGCAGGGCCGAACGACATGGAACCAGAATCATTTTCTCGTCATCACCCAGCCTTCGGCAATATCGGATATTCACTACATGATCGTTCTCCCCGAAACGTATACGCTCAAGAACTTGCCGTATTTTCAAAAAATGCTGTATATCTGGATCCCTCTGACCGTTGCCATCGTTCTCTCTTTCTATTGGCTGTTCCTGCAGAAAGTGATGTTCAAGCCCCTGGTCGCTCTCGTCCGAGGCATGCGGAAGCTGGGACAAGGGATATTCAACGTGCGGCTTCCGGTTGGCCAAGGTAACAGCGAATTCGACTTCATGTCGAGCACGTTCAACTTAATGGCCGAACAGATCGAGAAGCTCAAAATCGACGTGTACGAGGAACAGCTCCGCGTCCAGAAGGCTGAGTATAAACATCTCCAGATCCAAATCAATCCTCATTTCTATATGAACAGCCTCAATATCATTTATAATTTGGCCGCACTGAAGGACTACAAATTAGTGCAGAAGATGAGCCTGCATCTGGCAGACTACTTCCGTTTCTTGATGCTCGGGCATCGGACGATGGTTGCGCTGGAGGATGAAATCCGGCATATCGAGCATTACTTGGAAATTCATAAGATCCGTTACGTGACGAAGCTGGAATACGAAATTCATGTGCTTCCCGAGCATTTGCAGGTAGCCTTATCCCCTCTGCTGCTGCAGCCTTTCGTCGAGAATTCGGTCATTCACGGCTTCAGCAAGAAGGTTCAAGACGGCAAGCCGTTCCGTATCTCCATATCCTCAAGCGAGGATGAAGAGAAGCCGGATCAATTCCTCATGCTGTCGATAGCGGACAACGGCCCTGGTTTTCCCCCGGACTTTCTGGAGGGCTTGCAAAACGACGAGCATTTAGATGGAGAAGGCGAGCATCATCTCGGGATCTGGAACATTCTGCGCCGCTTCCGCATGCTGTACGGCGATGAAGGCGGCATTGCTTTCTTGAACGGCGAGTCCGAAGGAGCAATCGTCCGGATGCGACTGCCACTTCGCGGGACGAACGCATTTGAAGACAGGCAAAGACCGGGGCAGGAGCAAAGATACTAACATTGTTCGCAAACTCAAACTCTTACGCAGGCGAAAGGGGACTGTTCTCATGGTTAACATGCTTGTCGTCGACGATGAAATCTACGCACTGAAAGGCATTACGCAAGGCATCGACTGGAGCGATTTGCCGATCCACAAGATCTGGGAAGCCGAGGATGCAGCCCGGGCGATACAGCTGCTGGAGGAGCATCCGGTGGATCTCATCATTTCCGATATTGAAATGCCCGGTCTGAATGGACTGGAGTTGCTTCGCTGGACGCGGGATAACCGCCCGCACGCGCTAACCCTCTTCCTTACGGGACATGCGAGATTCGATTACGCGCAGGAAGCGCTGCATAATGGCTGCTTTGACTACCTCCTGAAGCCTGTCGATCACGATGCCTTGAAAGAAATTGTGAAACGCGCTTTGGCCGAGATTGAGCTGCGAAGAGAACAACAGCATTTTGAGGAGATTATTGATTTCAATCGGCGACAATGGAAGAACCAGCTCCCCATCCTCGTGGAGAGGTTCTGGCAGGAGCTTCTATCCGGCCGCGTCCGTCTGTCTCCAGAACGGCTGAATCGACAATTCGAATACTTCAATATTCCCTTAAGTGAAGGCAGCAAGGTTCTGCCTGTTCTGCTCAGCATTGAACAATGGGATATCGAGCTGGATGCGCGCGACGAAAGTATTATGGAATACGCTTTGCGTAAATCAGCAGCGGAGATCATCTTAGGGGAATGGCCGGGCACGGTGCTGCAAGACCGTAACGAGCTGAACATGGTATTGCTTTACTTGAACGAAGGCGATACCGCAGATCGCGCTGCTTTGCTTCGGAGATGCAATGAATATGTGCAAGCCTGCCAAAGTTATTTCCATTGCAGAGTTTCCTGTTATGTGGGCGAAGACTCTGGGCTAGGCGGGCTTGTCAGCTCGATTGAGCGGCTGCAGCAATTGGAGCGGTCCAATGTCTCCGCACCGCAGTCCGTCCAGGACGCAGCTTCGCGCGGTAATGAAATGAACGGTGCAGGCGCGGGCATTCAAATTCCTTCGTTCGCGGATTGGGGAGCGCTGCTCGATAATGGCGGTTATGAACAGCTCGGCATGCTGCTCGAAGATACGTTGAAGCAATGGCAGAGCGAGCAGGCTAACCGCGAAGCGCTTGAGCTGTTCCAATACGGCATGCTGAGCATGCTGTATCGCGTCGCTTATCGTAAGGGATTCTCCATCTACGATGTTTACACAGCCAGTGAATTGAAAGAGTATCAAGTTCCGCGAAATTCGCTTCAGCTGCTGGCGTGGGCCGCCAAGATGATCTATAAAATGGGACAATCCATCGCTGAGCGCCCGCGCGACGCTTCCGCCGTCATCGCGAAGGTTCAATCGTATATTCAGGAGCATCTGCATACGGAGCTGACCCGCGACGACATCGCTGCTTCCGTCTACCGCAACCCGGCTTATTTGTCTCGTCTATATCGCAAAGAAACAGGGATTTCCCTATCGGACTACATCACGGAGATCCGCATCGAACGCGCGAAACGATATTTAATCGAAACGAACGATAAAGTAAGCAACATTGCGGAAGAGGTTGGCTATGTCCACTTCTCCTATTTCGCCAAGCTATTTAAGAAGATGACAGGCTTATCCCCTCAGGAGTATCGCAAAATGCATCAAATTCTACATTAGTCACAACGATGCTAGACTTCCCCTCGAATGTCACTACAGTGCTATGTCAGTCACCGCAGTAGATAGATGCCTATACTCCCCCTCCTTTACAATAAAGGTACAAGAGAAAGAAAGGATGGTGATGGGGTGACGCCAACTACGGAAGCTGCGGAAGCCGCCAAGAAGACCTTAGTGCCGAGATCCCGGACCAAACAGAACATCGGCTATTGGAGGAGATTTGGTCCTTTCTATATCATGATGGCTCCGGCTCTGCTTGTGCTGCTGCTGAACAATTACATTCCCATGATCGGCTCCTTGATCGCCTTTAAGCAAATTGAATATACGGCCGACAGCTTCATCCAAAGCTTCCTGGACAGCAAATGGGTCGGCCTTGCCAACTTCGACTACTTGTTCAGCACGACCGATGCTTGGACGATTACCCGCAATACGCTGCTCTACAATGCCGTCTTCATCTTCTTGAACCTGGTCATTGGCGTTACGTTCGCCCTCCTCTTCAATGCCATGCGCAATCGAAGATTGGCGAAGTTTCACCAGTCGGTTATGTTCCTTCCCTACTTTCTTTCGATGGTCGTCATCTCCTATCTTGTATACGCTTTCTTAAATCCGGACATCGGTATTCTGAACAAGATGGTGCTTCCATGGTTCGGAATTGAACCGATCGATTGGTACTCGGAGCCGAAGTGGTGGCCGATCATTCTTCCCCTCATTAATACTTGGAAAGGGATCGGGTATTACGCGGTCATCTTCTTGGCAGCGATTATTGGAATTGACCAAGAGTATTATGAGGCAGCAACGATAGACGGCGCTTCCAGATGGCGCCAAATCCGCAGCATTACGCTCCCGTTGATTCGCCCGGTCATTATCATTCTGACCCTGCTTCAGATCGGCCGCATTTTCTACTCCGACTTCGGCCTATTCTTCCAGGTAACTCGCAATTCAGGCATCCTCTACGATACAACGCTCGTCATTGATACCTACGTCTACCAAGGCTTTATCGTAAGCGCCGATATCGGCATGTCTTCCGCGGCCGGCTTGTATCAAGCACTCGTCGGGTTCGCGCTGGTGCTGCTGTCAAATTTGGTCATTCGTCGGGTCAGCAGAGACGATGCATTGTTCTAAGGGGGGCTTGTAAATGGCTGAGGTGGTAGCTGATGCAGTGGCAAAGCGGAAAAAGCACTTTAATGAGATCGCAAGCTTGCCAAACTTTCTAATCAACGGGTTCTTCTGGTTCTACACGATTCTTTGCATCCTCCCTCTGCTTCTCGTAATCGCGGTGTCATTCTCAGACGAGAACTCCGTATTGGTCGACGGCTATAAGCTGTGGCCCGAGAAGTTCAGTATCTCAGCTTACGACTTCCTTCTCAGCGACTGGGCGAGCATCGCCAGATCGTATGGCACTTCCCTCCTCGTCACGCTAGCCGGAACGCTAATCGCGCTGATTACGATGTCGCTCTATGCGTATCCGATATCCAGACAAGACTTTCCTCATCGCAAAACATTCTCTTTCATCATGTTCTTCACGCTTCTGTTCAATAGCGGACTTGTTCCTTTCTATCTGCTGTATACACAAGGCTTGCATCTGCGGGATAACTTGTGGGTACTCATGATTCCGATGTTCGTTCAGCCGTTCTTCGTCCTGCTTATTCGTACCTTCTTCACTCAGTCCGTGCCATCTGCGCTCCTGGAGTCTGCGAAGATCGACGGCGCCGGCGAATGGCGCATATTCGTCCAAATCGTTCTGCCGCTCTCGCTTCCCGTCCTTGCGACCGTCGGCCTGTTCTGTACGCTGAACTACTGGAACGACTGGTTTCTTAGCTTGTTGTTCATCAATGAAGATACGCTCTATACGATCCAATTCCGCATGTATCAGGCTCTGCTCGATATCACATTCCTGAGCGCCAACTCAACCGCCTACTCGGCGATACTGGCTCAGAATCCGGACTATCAGCTGCCCACGGAAACGGTGACCATGGCGATGGCCGTTGTCGGTATCGGCCCTATCGTGTTCGCCTACCCGTTCTTCCAACGATTCTTCATCAAAGGATTGACTGTCGGTGCGATTAAAGGGTAGGCGGCAGACGGTTACTAGTCGTATTAACGAACGGCTCGATCCGGTTCCATCCGGTTGAGTATACATCGCACTTAAATAATAAGGGAGGCACTACCACATGTTCCTAGGAAAAAGAAAGCTGGGAAGAAACATCTCTCTCCTTGTAGGGGCTAGCCTAGTTTTATCCGTAATACCGGTAGCGAGCGCCGCATCCAGCAGTTCACTTGCGCCATACAAGCTGACTTTGTACTATCCTGGCTCTCCGGCGAAGGATGAAGCTAAGATTGAAGCGAGAATGAACACGTACTTAAAGAGCAAAATCAACGCGACGATCGACCTGCTCCCAATCGATTGGGGCCAATGGGACAGCAAAATGAACTTGCTCAAAGCAAGCCGCGAGCCGATGGATATTATTTTTACAGCACAGTGGAACGGTCATGCGAACGACGTCGCTAAAGGAGTGTTTCTGGCGCTCGACGATTCCAAAGGACCATCCGGCAACTTGCTCGCACAATATGGCAAAGACATTACCCGGACCCTTGATCCGGCATTCCTGAAAGGTTCTAAAGTAAATGGCCATAACTACGGCGTTCCGACGAACAAAGAATTAGCTGCCCAAGGCGGCGTCATCTACCGCAAAGATATCGCTGATCGGCTCGGCCTCACCTCGCAGCTGAACAGGGTCAAATCCGTAAAGGATCTCGGTCCAATTCTGGCTTCGGTCAAGAAGAAAATGCCGAGCATAACACCGCTATTCCTGCGTGACGGCGATAACTTCAACTCCCACTATTTCATGCAGCAGGATTACCTCGGCGATACGACGATCGAAGGACTAATCCGCAAAGACGGCACTAGCACGAAAGTCATTACGAGATTTGATGATAAGCAGTATATGGATCAGCTGGCATTAACCCGCAGCCTCTTCAAGAAAGGATATATCAATAGAGATGCCGCAACGACGCAGCTGTCCGGCCAAGATGCCTTGAAGAAAGGCAATGTATTCATGATCGTCGCTTCGCTGAAGCCAGGGAAAGATGCCGAGGTCGCAATCGCTGCAAACTTGGCTGGCAAGCTGAAACAAATTAACATGACGGACCGCACCGTATCGACAGGCGAAACAGCGGGCTCGATGCTCGGTATTTCCTCTACGTCCAAAAATCCAGCTCGCGCGATGATGTTCATCAACCTGCTCCACTCGGACAAATACTTAAACAATCTGCTTAACTTCGGCATTGAAGGCACGCATTACAAGAAACAATCCGGCGAAATCATTAAGCCGGGTCCATCCGCAGCGAATTACAATCCAGGTGCGACATGGATGTTCGGCAACCAGTTCTTGAACTATGTTTGGAATACGGAAGCTCCGGACAAATGGGCGCAATTCAAAGCCTTCAACAAAGGCGCGAAGCTGTCGCCAGCGCTTGGCTTTACCTTCAACGCTCAGCCGGTGAAATCGCAAGTGGCCGCTCTCGTTACCGTCCGCAGCAAATATATCGCCGGACTGGAAACAGGCGCAATCGACCCGTCGAAAGCGAAGGACTTCCAGAAGAAAGAGATCGCGAACGGGCTCGATAAAGTGCTTAAAGAGAAGCAGAAGCAATTAAATGCGTTCCTGCGATCGAAGTAAACGCGCGAACAGTGTAAAGCGGACCATGGCGGGTTGCCGTGGTTCGCTTTTGTTTTCTATGCCCAATCCCCGCCACCTCCGGGTCGGCGGGGCTGGGGGATACGATGGATGCAGGTGGATTTCCGCTAATGAAGTCCACCAGACTAGCTTCTTTCGCTCACATCGTCGGTTTTCCACTAATGTAGTCCACTAAACCAGCTTCTTTCACTCTCATTGTCGGTTTACCGCCAAAGTAGCTACCTACGGTACTCTCTTTCACCATTTCCGCTGGGATTCCGCCAATGTAGATCCCTACAGTACTCTCTTTCCCCATTTCGGCTGGATTTCCACCAATGTAGATCCCTACGGTACTCTCTTTCGGCTTTCCGGACTCTATTCCACCAATGTAGCTACTTACGGTACTCTCTTTCGATTTTCTAGCCATTTTCCCGCTAATGTGCATCCCCACGGGTCACTCTTTCGTCTCTCTAGCCAATTCCTCGCTCATGTGTATCCTCACGGGTCACTCTTCCGGCTTTTCGACCCATCTCCCGCCAATGTATATCCCCACGGGTCACTCTTCCGGCTTTTCGACCCATCTCCCGCTCATGTGTATCCTCACGGGTCACTCTTCCGGCTTTTCGACCCATCTCCCGCCAATGTGTATCCCCACGGGTCACTCTTCCGGCTTTCCGACCCATCTCCCGCCTAATGTATATCCCTACGATTCACTCTTTCCACTTTCGGGCTCATTTCCCGCCATTCTGTGGTACCCAGTACCACACTTCCGCTTTCCGCCTCGCTTTCCGCCCCGCCTTCCACCAATGCGCGTACCCCCACGGGTCACGCGTTCTTCCCGCTTCTTACGGAGGCGCACCCCATCCGCCATCAACAAACAAAAGCCCCACCCTCGCCATTACGGCAGAGGTGGGGCATTGCTCAAACCTAATTACTTCCTAAACCCAAGCGATTGCATCAGCTTCGTGAAGATCTCCGTGTTCTCGTACACGCCGGAGAACAGCTCCGCGTTCTTGCCTGTTGCTGTAACCGGCACGTCTACTGCTGTGTGGCCGGATGTTGTCCAGTCCACAACGAAGTTCTGCTTCGAGTTCGCGATTGCGAATGGACCGTCTTCCTTCGAGATGTCGTCGCCGCTCTCGTCATCTGCGTTTACCTCTTCAATGGAGAAGCCGCCAGTTTCATGGTCAGCAAGCACAAGCACGAGCGTGTCCGGATTTTTCTTCGCGTAATCCTTTGCAACTTGAACCGCTTTGTCCAGCTGCTGGCCGGCTTTGATCGTCATCTTCGCATTGTTGCTGTGTGCGAATTCGTCTGTTCCTTCTTCTTCAACCATCAGGAAGAAGCCCTTCTTGTTGAGCGAAAGCGTATCGAGCGCTTTCTTCGTCATGTCAGGCAGCGATACGACCGGATTGTAGATGTCGCCTTCGCCCTCTGGACGCTGCTGGAACATTTCTTCGTTGGCGAACAGGCCGAGCAGCTTGCCGCCTCTTGCTTTTGCCAGATCTGCCTTGCTCGATACGAAGTTGTAGCCGAGCTGCTTCGCTTTGTTCACGAGATTGCCTTGCGTACCTTTGGACTTCTCGGACGGATCTTCAGCCGGCTCGTCCTTGAATTTGCCTGGCACGCCTGCAGGGTACCAGAAGTCTTCGCCGCCGCCGAGGATAACGTCGATCTTGCTCTTCGTGAGGTATTGCAGCGCGATATCGCTTTGCAATGCACGGTTCTCAACATGCGCGCCGAAAGCTGCACCAGTCGCGTCCGTTACTTGGCTCGTCGTCACAACGCCAGTCGATTTGCCTGCATCCTTCGCATATTCCATGATCGTCTTCACAGACTTCTTGTTCGCGTCCAAGCCAATTGCACCGTTATACGTCTTCACGCCGCTTGCAAAAGCCGTTGCCGCCGCAGCAGAGTCCGTAACCGGAATCGTCGAACTCGTATGAATCAAACCTACATAAGGCATTGCGTCCATAGCCAGATTGCCCTTCTCACCAACTGTTGCAAGGCGGATGGCATCACGCGCTGCGTTACCCATTCCATCGCCGACGAATAGAATCACGTTTTTCGTTTTCGAAGATGCCGCATCCGCTTGCGTCGATGTTTGAGCAGTGATGCTGCTCGTAATCGCAACTGCAGCCACCGCTGTTACAGCAATCGCACTTTTCATGCCCTTACCCATCCGTTTCATTGTTCTACCTCCTAATAATAGTTACGGGTTTATACTAATCCGTTTCTATTAAGAGGATGTTTTCCTCGTATGTAGGTTTTGTTAATCGGATACATAACTTCCATCAGCATCCAAATTCTCACAATTGCTAGCTGCTGCCGTGAGCGATGTGGACAAGTCTGCATACACTAGCACAAAAGGAGGGATGTCCCCTGAGCAAATTACTAGATGCCCGCACCTCGCAAAATGCGTCGAACGGCAACTCGATCAGCCTTGAGCTGCTTGCCGATACCCCGACTATGATCGGCGTCGTCGGTCTTAACGTCACCGGCGCATCCGGCATTATTCGCGTCCAGCTGGCCGGCATAGCCGCCATAGATATTCCCGAGAAGCTGCCCGGTGGCAAGGTCGTTGCCATCGGCGCCATTAGAGGCATACTGCCAACTGACCCGATTATCGGCTATACCCGCTACGAGCTCAGTCAAGCCGAGTCCGGCGTGAAGATTCTTCATCTGACCGCCTCCGACTATAATGTTCCTTTTCCCGCTTCGCATGAGCTTGTCTACTCGCTCTTCTTATTCTCGTCCGAAGACTGCACGCGTATCGGCCCCGAGAGCTTTAATGCCAGCGCTTTCTCGGATTAACTCACATTTGTGAAACAAAAGATGACTCCCGTCCATACAGGAGTCATCTCGTCATTCTAAGTCGTTCCCGCAGCAGCAATGCCGTTCAATACAGCAGGACCGCTCAGCTCGAACCGATACGAGTAGAACGGATTATCCACGCGGATGAACATCGTGTAACGTATCTGCCCCGCTAAAACATCAGCCGCAGGCGGAAAATCCCCGGCGTTAATGCTTAGCGGCGCTATCGTCAATTGAAGCAAGCTTACATCCACAACCTCTTCCCAAATAACCGTCCCCGAACCGGCAGTCCCCGAACCGCCCCGTTCAACAGTAATCGTTATGAACGAGGCGAGGATAGCCTCTTCTGTTACCTCGATGATATCAGGATCATAGAACTTGGCAACGGATACCGTTCCCGTCAACAATACGCGAACATCGCTCGCATTAATAGAAGCTACACCTGCGGTTTGCAAGCCGACATCGCCGATCAACAGTGGCGTATTCGTCAGCTCTGTATCGCCGCCGCTCATATTCGAGTGCACCGACAACCGCATGTCCAGTATTTGGATAGCCAGCTTGACCACCTCCCTCTCTATAGAATATGATCATCCACTTATAGAGGAAGGGGATAGGAGCGTATTTGTAGAATAGGACGTCAACGAAATAGAGCTGCCGATCCATATCGATCAGCAGCTCGGCACAGCCGACTATATTAGCCTTTCTTTCTCGCGAGGAACAGCGCAACAGCTTGCGGTCGATTCACAGACCCACCATGCGAAGCGATAACGGCAGCTATACTGTCAAACAGGTTCTTCCGGTCATCATCCGGGAGCAGCCGATGACGAGAATTCGTATTCAATAGCGCAATGAAATCTTCCCCACTGCACGGCTCGCTCCAGCTGTACGTCTTCACGACCAAATCCTCGAACAGCCCGCCATTCATCGTAAGGGCAGAACGCTCCTCAACAACCTGTTCAACAGAGGGCATACTCGAATCTACTAATGAAGGTGCATACGCTTGGTAGCACTCCCGAATCCGAACGAACACCTCATCATGCGAAGGCACATGGATCGTCCAGAAGAAAGCAACGGTCCCGTTCTCACGCAGCTGTTCATAGACTTTGCGGTACCCCAGTGCCTGAGGTTCGATAAAATGAAACGCTGTCCCCGAAATCGCCAAATCGAAGTGCTGGCGAGGTCCCTGCCACTCCTCGAAGGAACTATTAATAACGCTATAATTTGGATGGTCTCTAAATTTATGGCGAGTGAATTGCGCTAATTTCTCCCCGAGCTCGATAGAAGTCAGACGGTCATAGCCAAGCTCGATGAAGCCTTTGGTCGCTACGCCCGTTCCGTAGCCGATCTCCAGAATCTCATGCTCCTCCATCAGCTGCGCATACTCCGCGATGTCGAGGAACAGCTGCTTCGGGTAGTCCGGCCGATATTTATCATAGTTGTCTGCAATTTCATTGAACGTATGTTTCCTCTCCATCTGCGAATCCTCCTCCTTCACTTCTAGCCTGCTGAATGCCCGTCACTACGAATAAGACTAAGTCCCGTATACGATTGAATCCGATTCGCATGCTGCCCCGCCACGCCGCAGACATGCTCCAGCATGAAATCAGCGATTGCCGTCCCAATCAGCTCATGCTTCTCGGCGATGCCCGCGTCCGACATAAACAGAGGCACGTCGCTGAACGAGAGATGATTCGCGCCATGGACGCGCACGAAGCATTGATAGCCCCCAAGCACATCGGCAAGCTGACGCTGGCCAGCTATTGTCTCGCTAGCAAGCGATTCCGACCAACCGCTGCTGAGCAGCATTTCGTAGGTAGAGGCATTTTGACGCATAAGCATGACCGGCGTTTTCACTTGCCTTCGGACAGATCCGAGCATATGAAGACTTGGATCGAGCAAAATTCCTGCTTTCACAGAAGCGCTTCTACCAAGTACGTGATATACGGCAGCCCCGCCAAGTGAATGCCCGAGTACGCCAACCTGCTCTATATTCAGCCTGTCTCGAAGCAGCGCGTCCTGCTCGTTCATCACCTCTAGCTGATTCAGTACAAAAGCAAGGTCCTGCACGCGCACGTCCAGCAGCGAGTTCCAGCTCTGCCAATCCGTCACTTGGAGATTCGATAAAGAAGGAAGCTGCGCAATCTTCTCGCCGTCCGGAAATACCGTAAACACCGAATCATAGGTGGCGCCGACGGTCAGCACAACGAAGCCGCTGCGAACCAGCTTCCGCACCGCGAACGAGTACATATCCCGCTCAATGCCGAAGGCTGGCGATAGAATAACGACCGGATAAGGCGGAGCAGAGGTATCGGCATTTGCCCATTCAACATCGTTATAAATATCCGTTTGCAGGGAAGCGATATACGCCGGATCTACGCCATTGCTACGTAAAAAAGCGATCGCAGCCGCTTGGCCCGGCTCGAACAATTGCGGATAAACAGGCAGCGGTATCTTAGCATCCACTTTGGCAGAAGGGTAATAGATACTAATCATAATCCGTCTGGACCCGCGATCCCCGGCAAAAGAATTATCTCTGCCTACGTCTATCAGCAACCTCGTCGTTCGGCCAATTGGCATCGCGGGTTCCCTCCCCTTGTTCCTCTAGTAAGTTCTCCACAGATAGCTTCGTTCCTTTCATACTATTTTAATGTTGCTCTGGTAAGATGGAAAATGTAGCCAACCGTTGAGGGAGTGATATAATCGTGAAAGCAAAAACAGGTATGCTGATCTTGGCGCTCATCGTTACAGCAGCCATGGCCAGCGCTTGCGGAAGCAGCAATTCGGACAACACGAACTCAGGCAGCAGCAGCAATACAACATCTAATACCACCACCACGAACAACTCAACCAACAATAAAGCAGCAGACAGCGCGTCATCTGGGAAAACAGTCGAGATTAAGCTCGGGGCCAAAGATTTCGAGTATGATCAGACGGAGATTCACGTCAAGAAAGGCGAGCATGTGAAGATTACCCTGGCAAGCGATGACGGCGGGCACGGCTTCACGATTCCCGATTACAATGTAGACATTAAAGGCAACGGCAGCGCCGAATTCGATGCAGCGAACGCGGGTACCTTCGAGTTCCACTGCTCCGTGATGTGCGGCTCCGGACACCGCGATATGAAGGGCAAAATTGTTGTAGATGAAGCTTAATAATTAATCATACGTGCAGAATGAGACGCAGATAACCGGACAGGTTGCTGCGTTTTTGCTTTTTCCGCTCGCTTCGCCCGCTATTGTACATATCGCCGACCTTGCCTTATACTAATTAAAATATATATTAATGCATCGGTACGAAGTTGGAGGAGCACCCTTGAGCGAACATAGACCTCGCTATCAAATCATTATCGATTACTATACAGAGCAGATTAGGACCGGGCAGCTGCACGCAGGCGATAAGCTGCCGACCGGACCGGAGATTGCTGAGCAGTTCGGAGTCAGCGCCATTACGGTGACCAATGCGATGCGCCAACTGGAAGCAAGCGGCCTCATTAAGCGGATTAAGAAAGCGGGCACGTTCGTCACCGAACGGCCGGATCTGGCGGATCTTGGACAAGCGGCCGAGTCCAAAGCCGGCGCTGCGTCCGCTTCAGATCATAATGCCACCCCTCTCCTCTCTGTACCTGTGATCTCACTCGTGATGCCTTTTAGCGAAACGGTAGGCTATGAGATCTTTCGCGGGGTGGAAGAGGAATGCGCCAAGCAAGGGCTCTATGTCACCTTCCATAATTCCAAATACGATGACAGCGTCGAACGCAGCATTATCCAGAAGCTGACCAAGGATCGCGTGAGCGGCATTATCGTCTATCCGGTGTCCAGCTACAAGAATATCGACGTGTTCAGCAGCCTTACCATTGAAGGCATCCCGTTCGCCCTCATTGACCGGAATATTGAAGGGCTGGATGCGCCGCTTGTCATCTCCAACAACGTGGAAGCGGGTTATAATCTCACTTCGCATCTGATCAAGCTCGGACATACGCGCATCGCTTTCGTCTGCCAATCGTGGAGGGAAGCCGTGTCCGTCAGCGACCGGTACAAGGGCTACTGCAATGCGCTTATCGAAGCTGGCATTCCGCCATTGCCGGAGTGGCTTATCAACATTGACGAGATTCGCGCCGCTACCGAATACAAGGAGCTGCTCGCAGAGCCTGCGCAAGAAGGCGACTTCATGCTGGCGAGACTGCTCTCGATTGACCCGGCGCCGACGGCTGCCGTTGTCGTGAACGACTATACCGCCACAAGGCTGCTGCGAGCCGCGCTGCAAGCAGACATTGCCGTACCGGAACAGCTGGCCATTACCGGCTTCGATAATCTCTCCTTCACCGAGCATCTGGAAGTGCCGCTGACGACGATCGAGCAGGACTTCTACAGCATCGGCCGAGAGGCCGCGAAGCTCGTCCTAGCCCCGGAGCGAGGACAAGACAGCAGTAACAACAAGCTCGTGCTCAGCACGAAGCTGATTGCCAGACAGTCGACTAGCGCACCGTCTTCACTCCCGTGAACATCCGCTAATTAACGGTTAAACACGATGCCGATAATCCCGTAACCAACAACTTATGCACTCCAACTCCCCCCGTAGCCGCCAGGTCACGGGTTTTTTTGTATATATTTTAATTTACAAGAAAATCGGAAATCGCTATTATTAAAATATATCTTATTCACTATTTAGGAGGTCTCCCCCACTATGACAACGCCAAAAGCGGTCATTCATGTCATCTCGCATACCCACTGGGACCGGGAATGGTATATGCCTTACGAGGCGCATCACGCCAAGCTTATTCAAACGATGGATCAGCTGCTCGACATTATGGATAACGATTCGGAGTATAAGAGCTTCTACCTCGACGGTCAGACAATCGTGCTCGACGACTATTTGCAGGTCTACCCCGAGAAGCGGGAAAAGCTCGTTCAGCTCGTGCAGGAAGGCCGTTTATCCGCTGGACCATGGTACATTCTGCAGGATGAGTTCCTGACTAGCAGCGAAGCGAATGTGCGGAATATGCAGATCGGCCACCGCGATGCTCGGGCATTCGGACCGGTATCGAAGCTTGGCTATTTCCCCGACTCGTTCGGCAATATGGGACAGGCGGCGCAGCTGTGTAAACAGGCTGGCATTACGACAGCCGTATTCGGTCGCGGCGTTAGAGCGACTGGCTTCAATAACAGCGTAGCGGACGCAGGTGACCTCGAATCGCCATTCTCCGAGATGTACTGGGAGTCGCCGGATGGCTCGCGAGTGCTCGGCATTCTGTTCGCCAACTGGTATCACAACGGCATGGAAATTCCAGAGGAGCCGCAAGCGGCGCGCAATTACTGGGACAATGCGATTGCCAATGCGTCGAAGTTCGCATCAACGCCACATCTCTTGTTCATGAACGGCTGCGATCACCAGCCTCCGCAGGCGAATCTATCCGCCGCGCTTCGGACCGCACGCGAGCTGTACCCGGACTACGAATTCATCCATTCCAATTATGATGACTATACGAAGGCTGTGCAGGCTTCCCTGCCTGAATCGCTCAGCACGATTCGCGGCGAGCTGCGCGGTCAGCGGACAGACGGCTGGTTCTCGCTTGTGAATACCGCTTCTGCGCGTGTATACATTAAGCAGCTCAATCAAGAGAATCAGACGATGCTGGAGAAGGTCGCTGAGCCACTCGCGGCATTCGCTCAATCGGCGGGACGTCCGTACCCGCATGGATTGTTGAACTATGCATGGAGAACGCTTATGCAGAACCATCCGCATGATAGTATCTGCGGCTGCAGCGTCGACGAAGTGTACCACGAGATGAAGACTCGCTTCGAGAAGAGCAAAGGCGTAGCCGCATCGGTCATCGCGGACAGCGCCGCTCATCTCAGCGGGCAGATTAATACATCGGGCTTCGCTTCAATCAGCGCAGCTGCTGCGCCATTCGTTGTCTATAGCACAAGCGGCTATAACGCTTCAGGCGTCGTAACGGCAGAGCTTGAACTGGATCGCCGCTACTTCAAGCCAGGAGAAGCACCGGACGCGACTGCAGCAATCGTTGCGGAGCAATCGACAGCGGACGGTTACCTCGTTAACCATGCAGGCGAACGAATTGACTGCACCGTTGTCGATAAAGGCGTTCGCTTCAACTATGATTTGCCGAGCGACAGATTCCGCCAGCCGTATTTTGCCCGCGTCATTGAAGTGACGTTCGAAGCGGCGAACCTGCCTGCGATGGGCTATTCGAGCTTCGCATGGGTGCCGGTTTCTGGGGAAGCTGCTTCGGCTGGTAACGCCCCTGCTTCGCTCATCACGCAGCCGAACACGCTGGAGAATGCTTCGCTGCGAGTCGCAATCGAGGCGGATGGCAGCCTGACGCTGCTTGATAAGCGCACGGGTCAAACCTTCACTGGCCTTGGCTACTACGAGAACGTTGGGGATATCGGCAACGAGTATATTTTCAAACAGCCTAATGGCGATCAGGCGATTACGACGCAAGGAATTCCAGCTAAGATCGTTCAGGTTGAAGATACTGCTTATCGCGCCGCGTTTGAAATTACGCATACGTTTGAAATTCCGGAGAGTGCCGATGAGCGGCTTCAGGCCGAGATCGCAACAATGATTCCATTCCTTGACCGCCAAGCTAAGCGTTCGAGCAAGCTTGTACCGATCACGATTGTGACGCGCGTAAGCTTGAACCGGTCCGAATCCGGCGTCCGCGTACATGCGCGCATTAGCAATCCGGCGAAGGATCAGCGCTTGCGCGTTCTCTTCCCGTCTGATGTTACGGCGTCCACCCACTTCGCAGACTCGATCTTCGAGGTTGCAGAGCGCCAGACGACACCGGAAGTCGAGTGGCAGAACCCAAGCAATTGCCAGCACCAGAGCGCTTTTGTCGATGTGCATCAAGCAGGTCGCGGGTTGACTATCGCGAACAAAGGTCTCAATGAATATGAAGTGCTGCGTGATGGCAGAGGTACGATTGCGGTAACTATGCTTCGCTCCGTTGGCGAGCTTGGCGACTGGGGCGTGTTCGCAACGCCTGATGCGCAGTGCCTCGGCGACAATGAAGCGGAGTGGATGATCATTCCGCATGGCGGCGAAACCGAGCGCTTCGCGGCCTATCAGCAGGCATACGGCTACCAGGTGCCGCTCACCATTAGCCAGACTGGCCAGCACGAAGGCAGCCTCCCTGCCGAGCACAGCCTGCTGAGCTGGAGCACGACAGGCGCATCCGCACTCGCGCTCTCCAGCCTCAAAGTGGGCGAAGACCGCGGCGAATGGATCGCGCGCTGGTACAACTTATCCGGACAGCCGGCCGAGCTGACCGTAAGCTCCCCTTCGCATCGCGAGTTCTATCCGAGCAACATTCTCGAAGAGGCTTCGGAGGCGCGTCTGGGCAGCGGTGATCGCGAATCCGCGACCGTCTCTGTTGGTGAGTTTGAGATTGTTAGCATTGGACTTATCAAATAACTGTTAGATTGTACGCTTAAGGCTGCCGCTTGGCAGCCTTATTCTATTTGTGCAACTTTCGTAGTGCTGGCGCAGTCTAATGGGATATAAATCCTAATAGATGGGTGGAGAGCTATGCTGCTTAAGAGAATGAAATTGCGATATGCGTTGCCGATTATTCAACTCCTTCTCACAGCCGTTTCTGTATGGATGGACCAAAGCATACAACATGGACTTGGCGAGGGAGACAATCAAGTGAGGGCTAATCTCGTCAGCAATGTTGAGTTCTTCTTTAAGCAGCTGCTCGGCTTCGGCGACATCGTCAACTATCATTTCAGAACGCTCACAGTGATATTGGCGTGTGGCGTTTGGTACGGGGTTGGCTATGCGGTGGATCAACTGATGAGGCGTTTCGCGAAATAACTGCAATTATCCACTTATTTTTTGCTATATCAACCAAACAAAAAAGCCGCATCCCCCAAGGGATGCGGCTTTCTTATTCAACGCATGGAGCAATGCAATGTCTTACTTGCTCAGCGTTTCAGTCAACACTGGAACGATTTGCGATTTGCGGGAAACAACGCCCTTCAGAACCGCTTTGTTATCGTCAAGCTTCACGTTGTACGCTGCTTCAACAGCCGAAGCTTTGTTGCCGAGAGCGAGTGCAACGGAGTCGTTGTTGAGGATGTCCGTTACTACGAGCAAGAACAGGTCAAGACCTTTGTCCGCGATGATTTGGTTCAGCGCCGCTTCAACTTCAGCTTGACGGGACAGAACGTCGTTCACGTCAACTGCGTTTACTTGTGCGATTTCCACTTTGGAGCTGCCCATTGTGAATTCTTTCGCGTCGATCGTGATCAGTTGAGCAACTGTCTTCTGGCTCAGGTCCGCGCCGGCTTTCAGCATTTCGAGGCCGTAAACGTCAGCGTCTACGCCAGCGATCGCTGCCAATTCGAGAGCTGCTGCAACGTCTTCCGGCGTGCAAGTTGGCGATTTGAACAGCAAGGAGTCGGAGATGATCGCGGACAGCATCAGACCAGCGATGTTGCTGTCGATTGCGATGCCGTTCTCTTTGTACATTTTATTAAGAATTGTCGCCGTACAGCCCACTGGCTCGCAGCGGTAGTAAAGCGGGTTGCTTGTCTCAAAGTTAGCAATACGGTGGTGGTCGATAACTTCAACAACACGCACCTTGTCGATGTCGCTCGCGCTTTGTTGGCGCTCGTTGTGGTCAACCAAGATAACATTGCTTGCTTCGTTAGCAACTGTCTCAACGAGACGAGGCGCTGCTGCTTTGAACGTATCGAGCGCATATTGCGTTTCGCCGTTCACTTCGCCAAGACGAACTGCTTCAACCTCTTGACCAAGCTTTGTTTTCAAATCCGCGTAAGCAAGTGCAGAACAGATCGTGTCTGTGTCCGGGTTTTTGTGACCGAAAATCAATGTTTTTGACATCATGATGCTCCTTATTGATTAATAGTTTTGAATCCCTATCGGTATTATACATTTTATTGGCTGCAATGCCTATTCCATAACAGCAATTTCATTCACAATTCTACATTTCGTCAATTTTGTCAAAAAGCTCCGGAGCCCGGTCCGCCCGCAGCCGCCGGTCTACCAGATCGAAGATCGCGCTAAGGAAATGCCCGATCTCCTCCTCGCGCAGCGCTCCCAGCACCGGAATCGTCACTGTGAGCTCGCCCCACTGCTGCTTGAAATAAGCTTTCCGCATGGCGTTGCCGCCATCGCGCTTCAGAGGATTGTATGTCCAGCGCAAGTGAAGCGGCTGTCCATCAGCATCACAGACAAGCTTCTGAATCTCCGCATGTGTCGGCCTGACGCGAGCAACAGATCCACGCTATAATGAAAGCACCACCCGAAACGTCGAAAGGATGCTCGTATGACATCTTCCCTAGCATCATACCAATATATCGGCACGCCGAGCGAGTTCGCTCGAAGCCAGCTGTTCCATTGCCTGATCGGCGGATATGATGCGCCCCACGGCGCTTTCGCCTATTATCGCGACTACTATCCCGCCTATGAAATCTTAATCGTTACCCAAGGCAAAGGCAGCTTCAAGCATGCGAACCAATGGATTGATCTCGTTGAAGGCGATTGTCTCATCCATGATATGCGCGTACCGCACGCGTACAAGACCGAAGAGAAGAACCCGTTCGAGATGCATTATCTCGTCTTCGACGGCATTGATATGGAGCATTACTGGCCGAGGCTGTTCGGCGAAGGGGCTTACTCCATGATTCAATCATTGCCTGCTTCGAACAACGAGCTGACCGGGCTGCTCGAACAGATCATTACGCTTATGAAGGATGAAGATACTCCTCAGGAGCTGCCCATCTCTGCGCGGCTCTATCAGTTCTTGCTCGAGTTCTACCATATCAGGCGGCGTGACCTTAGCGGCGGACTAGCTAATTCTGGCTACGGAGGCACGGAGCCCGAATCTCTCCAGCGAGCAAAAGCCTTCATTGATGCGAGCTACTTGACCGTAGAGGATGTGTCGCATCTGGCGGGCATTGCCGGGCTTAGCTTGTACCATTTTATCCGTCAATTCAAGAAGCAATACGGCGTGACGCCCAAAGAATACGTGCAGCTGAAGAAGGTCCATCACGCGAAGCGGCTCCTGATCAGCACTTCCCTCTCTATTAATGAGATCAGCATCCAAAGTGGTTTTGCCAGCTACAATGCGTTTCTGCACGCTTTTCTCAAGGTGGAGCATGACTCGCCGCGCGACTTCAGGCGGAATTTAAGACGCTCATAAGCGGTAAGGCTGACCTCTATCACAAAACAGCAATTTTTGGTGTATAGTCGGCAATCTGCTTTATTTTACACAGCCTCAGTATCCTTTAGAATAAAGGTAAATAAAGCGATCTGCTAATGAGGAGGACGTAATAATGAGCTTGCACGGACTTACAGAAGAACAGCAATTGATGTGGGAACGCGACGGATTTCTTGTCCTGGACAATTTTCTGAGTGAAGACGAAGTAAACCTATACAATAACCGAATCGACGAGGCATTCGTCGAGTTCGAAACGAATAATCGCGTGAACCCGGCAACGGGCCAACTGAATCATGTGAAGCAAATTTGCGGCATCATCGAATACGGCGAAGATTTCTTGCAGCTGATGGAGCATAAGCGGATGATGAACATTATGCGCGACTTGATCGGCAACAGCTTCGTCATGATCGACAACGATGCCCTGCTGAAACCGCCAGGCAAAGTGTCGCACACGAACTGGCACCGCGATACCTCGACGAAGATGTTTATCGGCGAGAAGCAAGTGCCTTGGATGATCAAGGTGTTCTACTTCCTCTCCGATGTTCCTTACGACGGCGGCTGCCTCGCATTCCTGCCTGGAAGCAATAACATGAAGGATGCTGACCTGCCGAAGGTCGAGAAGCAAGAAGATCTGCCTGGACATGCGCGGATGAACGTGAAGAAAGGTACGGCTGTTATTTTCAACGGCTACACGTACCATTCAGCGCTGAACAATCTATCCGATGTGACTCGCCGCTCGCTGATCTACAACTATGCCCAATCCGCCCTTCGCACATGGCCTGGCTATGAGCCGTCGGAGAGAATCCAATCCGAAGCGACAAGCAATATGCGCAAAATGCTGCTTGGCGTATCGCCTTGGATGGCGGACGCGAAAGCGTTCGAGGAAGAGACTGAGGCTGCCGTCGGCAAAATGATGATGGGCTAGTCGTAATTATAAATAATAAACCACCTCTCGAAATGGAGGTGGTTTATTGCTGTTTCTAGATTCGAATTATCTTTTTCGAATTATTCTTCCACTTCAAATATAGAGTCAATGATGATCGGAAGGTTATCTCTTACCGAAACAGCGCCAAACACCGAACGCGCATGCACTCCCTTTTCCCCGAAAACCTCCAGCATTAGATCAGAGCAACCGTTCAACACTTTATGATGCTCCTCGTAATTCGGAGAAGCATTCACGAATCCTTGAAGCTTAACTACTCTTTTGACATTGTCCAAAGTACCCAAGGCTGACTCCACGACTGCTAGAACTTCAATTCCGGCCTGTCTAGCGAACTGATACCCCTCTTCTGTTGTAAAATCCTCTCCAAGCTTGCCCCTCGGATTCCCCGCAGGTCCCTTGCCTGAAACAAACAATAGCTGATTCACTAACACGAAATTCGCATATCTGGCAGCAGGTTCACTCGCGCTCGGCAGTACAAGCCCGAGCACCCTCAATCTCTCGGCGATCGTTTGTTCCGTCATCTTTGTACCTCCTTGGAAGTTCATAGATTATAGTACGGATAATCCATAAGCTTCTGAATTTCTTGTACGACTTCTTTGCTTGTTATGGACTCTATAAAGAACAAACCAAGGTCGACAGATGCTGTAATCCCGCCGCCGGTAAACACATCCCCATCTCGCATGGCCCGAACTTGGACGACTTCCTTGCAATAAGGTTCTAATACATCCAAGGCTAAGGGGTTTGTGGTAATTGTCTTATCATTCGTGAAGCCAGCAGCTCCGAGGAAGAGCGCCCCTGTACATACAGAGACTTTATATTGAACTTCTGCCGCCGTTCGAATCCAATCGATAAAGCTAGAATCGTGAATTAATTGCCGTGTCGCGATACCACCGGGGATAAATATGAGGTCGTACTCAGATAAATGGGGGAAGACTCGATCCACTTGAATCAGCATACCTCTGTCGTCCTTAACCACTTGTTTATTCGAGCAATAATCCCACGACAAGTCCTCCCGAATATTACGCTTCTTCAACCAAGTCACCGCATTATGGAATCCGGCAAAATCCAGCGTCGTCATATCATCAAACAATATAAATGCCATTCTCATCTTCATATCTCTCCTTAGCATGATTGCTCGTTAGCCTTGATGGAAACTTATAACAAAGTTTAAAATAGTTATGACCCTTCATAAATGGTCAGATTAGGACATTATTTAAGGGTCAGATGTGGAGGAGAATACGATCGAACTTAACCTTTCCTTTCATACAGACGGACCGCTGTATAGGCAACTATATAAACAAATTCGAGCACTGATTCAGGAGGGCGTCTTAGTAGACGGCACGAAATTACCCTCCATTCGCTCGCTTGGACGACAGCTAAACATCAGCAAAACAACGATAGAAACGGCCTATCACTTGTTGTTGGAAGAAGGATATGTGATTAGCAAAGAAAGAGCGGGATTACTTGTCGTGAATCCGTATTTGGTCAGAGCATCCGTTCCAATTGATTCTATTCGTCATAAGAAGCTGGAAGCTGCGCCTCAGGCAACGGGACAATCAAGTAAGGAAGATTACATTGACTTCAGCCTTCTAACGATTGATGGAGATTCATTCCCGCTTCGAATATGGAAATCCATATTAGGCGAGTCTCTTGCCCTTAATAGCCAGTCCCTTCATGAATACGGCGATCCTCAGGGTGAATTTTCATTACGAGAGAGCTTGGCACAGTATCTTCGAAACTCACGGGGAGTTGTATGTACGCCCGAACAAATCGTAATTGGAACCGGCATATCCAATAGCATTCATTTACTCTCCAGACTCTTGGGAGAGGATCTTCATATCGGCATCGAGAAACCGGGAATCGCTCAAGTCAGACAGATCTTCACTCAGAACAGGTTTCACATTGTCCCTTTTTCCATGCTTAGTAATGGAGAACTGGAGCACGAGTTTACGGACCGTAAGGTTCGTCTACTATATGTAACGCCTTCACACCGTCCAACAGGCGAGCCTTTGCCCTATGTGATTAGACAACAGATGCTTCAATGGGCGAATAGGAATGGAGGCTATATTATCGAGGATGACTACGATGGGGAGCTTCGACTGTCGGGCAAACCGGTACCTTCGCTTCAAGGATTGGACCGAAACGGGGTCGTCATCTATCTGGGCACATTTTCAAAGGTATTTACACCTTCGCTGCGCATGAACTATATGGTGCTGCCGCTGCAACTATTAGAGAAACTTCAATCCATAGACCGGGTCCTCGCGTGCCCTTCAAGAATGGATCAATGGGCGATGCAGCTGTTCATTTCCCGTGGTCATTGGTACCGTCATCTAAGACGGATGCGCAAAGTATATCGGCTAAAGCACGAGGCACTCGTTCAACTCATACGCAGCCATATGCCGGACTCGGTCGAAGTGAATAGCAGCGGCTCGGGCCTGCACATCGAATTATCTATTACTACCGATGCCAGCGCCGAGCAATTAATTGAATTAGCACAGCAGGAAGGCGTTCTTGTCTACGGCAGCCAAGATGATTCATTACGGTTAGCTGGTGGTAACCCGAAGATCTATCTGGGATTTGGGGGAATTAAGGAGGCGGAGATGGAGCGTGGCGTGAAATTGTTGAGGAAAGCTTGGTCTGCGGTGCTGAACTAATTGGGCTGGTACCATGAAAGAGAAACCCGCTGTATGAAAGCGGGTTTCTCTCTGTTTTGCTCGCTGAGCTAGTGGTCGATGAGTACGATTCGTTAGCTATGGCGAGTAAAGGAGGTTATGCAAGGTCTATCACCTTGTCAAAGCAATATGAATCTTTATCATAGCCATTATGCTCATAGAAGGCATGAGCCTCGGTCCGCTTTACTCCGCTGCATAGAATAATGCTCGATACTCCATTGTCTCTAGCATAGTTCTCCGTGTACTTCAGCAGCTTTGTTCCGATCCCGCCATGCTGCAACTCCTTCTTAACAGCAAGACCTGTGATATGGATATAACCTGCCGAGTATCCTGCGGCTAACGCCTGAACGATCGATACGAAGCCAACTACAGCATGATCGAGTACGGCAACGAAAGTTTTGTAATTTCCTGCGCGGTTCATTGCCTCCATCGTAACGCGATAGTTTTCATGATCGACTTTATGATTACCAATGACATCGTTCCATAAGAAAACGACTTCAGCATAGTCATGTTCTGCAATTTCACGTATTTGGATTTCCATGGTCGGCCTCCCGTATTTAAACTATATTCCCAAATGGCATGTATCGTTTAACTTCGATATATTCTTGTTCCCAGACCAATCCACTCTGTTCAGCAATGTTATGCTGCATGGGTTGATATCGAACGATACGTTTGATCTTAGCTCTGCATTAAACCCTAGCCACCAATGGATGATTGCGTTTATCGTATTCGAATGAGTCACTATCACGGTTGTCTCGTAGGTATCGTTATTCATTCGCTCCATAAATCCAGCTACCCTGTCATGCATCATCGCCCAGCTTTCGGCTTCGGGGTAGGGGATCCAATCAAGCACGGGATCCGTGATCGGCAGCTTTAATTGGTCGGCTTCTTCTTTTGTTTTGTTGGCTGCTAGTCCATTGCTTAATTCCCTTAGTTCTTCGACGATCACAGGACTCCTTGAGATCATCTCGCCGATAATAATCGCTGTATCGCTTGCTCTCGAGAGGTCGCTGGCATAGTAATGGATTGGTTTGTTTTGCAATAATGAATGCAGCCGTTCTCCTGTCAATCTGGCTTGATTTCGCCCTTTATCGGTTAATGGAGTATCCGACCAGCCGCCAACCATCCCTCTCAGTAAGTGCTCGGCTTCGCCATGTCTGATTAAGTATAGTTCTTTCAACGTTCTCCCTCCTTTGTAAGGCGCTAACGGATCCCAGACGTCTTATTAGGCTCATTTGGCTCACTTTGAAAATGTAACGGAACACAGCAACACTATTCCGATGAAATCAGCCTTTTCCAGCCGAAAAAGCAGTGAATAACGCTTCTGTGTTCCGTTAGATTTTCTCGAACTCGATTTCTAGAACAATAAGGTGTCTACGTTCCGTTAGCCGAGACGAGCTTAATGAATCTATAATCAACCGGACCGTCTAATAACGGAGGACCAGTCAAGCACATTCGAATACCTTCGTCCTCTATGAACCTCACTTGAAAAGGCAAAGATTGCACATCATACACATGGGATGACCTCGGGATTAAAATTGTTCTTGTCCATACTTGAGGCAGCCCGTCGGCTATCAATCGGCCTGATTCGAATTGAATCGAACAATCAGGAATACCCTCTGTCTCGGTTCGATAAGTGCCAACGAATTGATTCTCTTTCCCTTCTGGTTCTACCATTGGCAGATTATCTGAATGATTGAAGCCTAAGAATTCCGAGATTCCACGAGCATACTGAGGCCAATCTCCCTCAGAGTTATCAATGGAAATCTTATTGCGAGCCAAGCTTTCATAAGCTGCATCCGTAAAGGCGCGATATTCCCTCCAGTAAGCTACCATCCCCTCGAAACCGTCCAACCCGCGGGATTTGCCATATAGAGACTCAGTCGCAGCACGAACGAAATGGTCTTCGGTTTCTCCACCTCGGCGCGTACAGATTCTTTGGAGCGCAGCACCAATATCGGTTTGATACAAATAAATAATAGCTGGATTCAAAGGCGCAATGACTTGTTCTACCGCCTTCACGTACTCCTCAATTTCATGCTGTGGCAGATTGAATGGAAATAATGTCCAAGTCAAATAACCAAATAGACAGCTGTCTACAACAACAATGTCACCTGACGACTGTACCTTGTCCGCAAATTCTCGCCATTTCTTGAGTGCCGAATCGATAACCTTCCGGTAATTCCCATTAGTTAGATCATCAATGATGTTCTGCATCTCGTTATAATTCTCGTATAGGTAAACAGGATGGCCTTTCTCTTCCTCGTACCACCACTTATGCTCCACGCCCATCCGAAGTAACTCATTTGAAATTAGCTGTGCTGTCGTCGATTTCCCCGAACCCGGAATGCCCTCGATCATAATTAATTGGGTGTTTAGCATAGCAACGCACCTCCATCTTGTTATTCAAAAGAGACAATCCTGCCGGATTATTGAATGACATCCGCCGGAGGCAGTGTAATGTAGACCGCATCAATTTCATCTTGTTCGTCCATTAATGCTTTTGCAATTCGATGTCCGCCATCGATGAGTTGTCCATCTGAACATAGCAATATGGGGTACTCCATGTTTGCGTTCATGATCCGCTTACAGTGAAGCATGACATTGCGAATGGTTGGAATAGGTGCGCTTCTGCTGTCTTTAAACCAACAATCCTGATCAAGCTCCTTAATGGATTCGATCTTGATTTGGCGAACCGGCAAGCTCTTGGATAGCTCCCACAGTTTCTCTACGTCCCAATAATGCTGCCGTCCGTCAATGATTCGACCGTGCTTGTGCTTCATTCGCGATAGCAACTCGTCCATTATAATCACCTCAGTTTGGTTGTAGTCATAGGCGTCTCTATAATCTATCATGTTAATAAATGGAAGAGAAGCCCATCAATCAAGAAAGGACAGCTAACGTGACCTTCCAATTGCGACGCATCCGTGCCAGGGCGCTTTCGCGGCCCTCGATTTGGTCTGCCAGCTCTGATACGGCTCGCTTAACCTGTGGTGCGAAATGGCGAAAATCACGCTCTGGCACTAACTCTGCGCCCTCGCGAATAACCGCATCCGATAACCGGAGCGCAGGAGACGTCGGCACGATGCGCATCCTCAGCCGAACCGCAACTCTCCTAAGCTGTTTGCCACACCGGCCACCGCCATGACCACCGTAGGTAACGATCATAGCCGGTTTCTCCCGCCACTCCTGGTAAAGATGATCAATGGCGTTCTTGAGAATCGCCGGATACCCCCAGTTAAACTGAGGCGTGACGAAGATCACGCCTCTCGCGCTCTCGATCTTCTCGCTCCAAGCGCGCGTGTGCGGTTGGCTGTAGCCGTCGAGTGCAGGAATGCCCGCTTCATCATCCATCGGTAATGGCCATTCCGCCAGATCGATGATCTCATACTCGTAATTTGAATGTTCACGCCCAATCGACTGGACCCATGCTGTAATTTTCGGACAATTTCTGCCTGCTCGCACGCTCCCCATGACAAGAAGCACGGTCTTCTTCTGATTCATTGCTTACACCTTCATTTCTTGTATTTGATATTGCTTAATCGACGCGATAGCCAAGCGCCTTAGCCAGATGAGCGAGTCCTCCAAGAAGCAGCTTCTGAACAATCGCCGGGGCATCTGCCGCATACCCATCGCCATACCTCCATAACATCCCGAGCCATAGAGGATGATAGGGCCTCTCTCTTCGCCAACTTTAATGAATTGATGCACCTGTTTCGGATTTATGGTTAACCGCTCTCCCGCTCCGAGCAGCTTTACTACGCCATCCACAATCCCCTTCACTACGCCTTGCTTCACCTCGAAGGATTCTTGAATGATCGGATGCCAATGAGGGTGATTCATCGCTCCTTGCCGGGGGATGCGATGCTCGATCCGCAAGAAGTCCCCCTGCTCGTCACGCCCTTGTTCCAATAAAGTGACTGTCTTCCCGTCAGGAAACCGGAGCTGATTGGCATCATTTCCTTTGGTCACTTGGTTAACCTCCACAACAAGTAGTACGTGATACAAACAATATAGTTTGCGCCACGTACTATGTCAATGCCTTTTGCCAAATAAAAAACGGCAACCAGTTGTAGAACGGCTGCCGTCTTATCAAATTACTTATCAGTCCTCTAACTGAGCAACGATCACCTTAACGCCTAGCGCTTGTATTCGCTCGATTGCCTCCGGGTCTGCTTCCCCATCCGTAATTAATAGATCCAAATCTTCGATTCGGCCGGCTTTCGCAAATCCGTTATTTCCAAGGGAATGGTGCGTAGCTATTCCGATACTGCGTCTGGAGGCAGCAGATACGGCTCTTCCGAATGCGCCTACTTCAGGAGTGGCTACAAAAATCCCTTCCTCCGAGATGCCGCCTCCGGTGACGAAGCTGACATCAAACTTAAACATGCGGATAAATTCTGTCGCCAGCACATCCGTCATATTGCCTGACTGCTTTACCCGGCCGCCAATAAGATAGGTTTCAATCCACGGCCTTTCCCTTAACACATCAGCTACCCGCATGCTGTTCGTAACGATAGTAAGCGGCATCTGGTCAGGCAGATGCTTCAATAGCACATAGGATAACGATCCGCTGCCAATAAATACGGTATGGTTCTCCCTAATGTGAGATACAGCTAGCTTAGCAATCGCATTCCCTTGCGAAGTTCCTTCACCATATCGTATTTCTGGCGAAGCTGGAGCTTGCCGAACCTTCTGAGATGGAATTGCACCGCCGTGGGTTTTCTTAAGCAAGCCTTGATCTTCCATAATGGAGAGATCTCTTCGGATTGAATCAATGGAAACCTGGAACTTTTCCGACAGGTCTTTCACTAAAACACGATTCTCCTCATTCAATAAGGCCAAAATTTTCTCCCGTCGCTCTTCAGCGAACATGCCCACGTCTTCCTTTTGCATTCAGCATCCCTCCTGATTATTCAGCTTTATTAATACTTCATCTCCATTATATTCAGTTTTATGCTGTTTTGTAAATGTAATTTATATAAACAGTTCAGTTTAATTCGTCTTTATGCTGTTTTTAGCTTCGCAGCAGACCATTTCAGGTTTCTCCATTCCGCTGCTCGAATTTGCTATAATACGGTATTGAACAACTACCCCAAATTCCCTATATCAAAGGAGAGATCCATTTGTTCGAGCATCTCGTTATTTTCAAATTCAACGACCGCGTTACACCTGAGAAAGAGCAAGAGCTGCTTGCTCAGCTGCTTGCATTCAAAGGCGCCATTCCTGGCATCGTTGATGTTAGCGCAGGCATCAATGTGACGGAAGAAACAGACAATATCCACGGCTATACCCTCGGCCTTCGCGTGACGTTCGAGAACAAGGAAGCGCTTCGCGCATATGGTCCTCATCCGGTTCATCAAGCTTTCGTGCAGCAGCTTGGCGGCCTGCTTGAGAATGTTGTCGTCGTTGACTATCCAATCGCATAAATATCAATTCCAGATATATTTGTGATAATGTCAGCCATTGTTCGCTCTCCTCTCCCAAGGTATGCTTAAGTTAATCAAGGAGAGGGGATGACGACAATGAACAAAGTGATTCCGCAACTTACAACACCTATTACGCAAGAGCAAATAGATCAATTCAAGGATGACGGCTTCCTGCTAATCAAGAACGGCTGCTCCGCCGATCTGATAGATGCCTATAACGGACATATCTTCAATCTTCGGAATATGGATCCCATGCCCGAATGGGCGGAATGCGAGCCTAGCAAGAGGTACTCCGTTCGACTCTTCAATCCGCATCTGCAAGATGGCTTCTCGGCACAGATGATGAAGCTCTCGATCATTCGCGGTACGCTTGCTCAGCTAATGGGCCGCGAAGCCGTTGGCATTCAGAGCATGTTCTTCTATAAAGAGCCGGGAGCTCCTGGACAGGCTGCTCATCAGGACTTCTACTATATTAAGAACGATCCGATGACGATGATTGCCGCATGGATCGCAATGGAAGAGCATGTCGATGAAGAGAACGGCTGCCTGTGGGTCATTCCGAAGTCGCATCGCCTTGGCCTTCTGCCGCATGGCGCGGTGAAGAACCTCGATGAGCATGAGCCTTGGACCGACGAGACGGAAGGGATCGACCTGACGAAGCAGGTGCCTGTCATCATGGAGAAAGGCGACATTCTCTTCTTCCATGAGCTGCTCATCCATTCCTCGGGACGCAACCGCAGCACGGATCGTTGGCGCCGTTCGTACGTTTGCCACTATATTCGCGAAGATGCAACGACTCCGCGTATGGATTTGCAGAAGAAATTCCCGCTGTACTAAACAACCATGAAGAAGACAGCTAAGCAGAAATGAACTGCACCTAATTGCTAGATGGTATCTAACAATTGAGGTGCAGTTCAGGAATGCCTAGCTGTCTTTTATTATGTAGCCTATCGTTTATTCAAGCGTCTTGCTCATGACTCCGAGCGTGCCGGGATCGCTTGCAGCATCCAGACGCCGTTGCCTTCCAATTCCGCTTTCCCGCCAGTTATTATTCGATCAGTCAGACAGTCCTTGTACGCTCTATCCAGTACGATATCCACCGATTCCACCGTATGGTTAATCATGAACCAATACGTCATGTCGTCTTTGACACGCGACGCAAGTTCAACCCCTGCTGGTACGCTAATGCCGGAACCATCGCGCAGAGCAACTCCGCTGCTGCTGCAAATTTCACCAAAGATATGAGCGCGCAGTTCAGAATCGAGCTCCGTCCCGATATAGTATGCCATGCCCTTCCCGTAGCCATGCCTCGTGACCGCTGGACTGCCGGAATAGTAGTCTTCGTCGAAGACCGCCATCGGTTCAGCCCCCCGCGGCACAATAACATCGACCCACTTCCCGCCTCGATAGTCCTCGTCATGGCCTTCGACCTTAATCCGGCGCGTGTCGTCCTCGAACATCACCCCGTATTCCTCAACCGTGATACCGAGCAGATCAGCGAATTTCCCGGGCAACGTGAGAGGCTCCATCCGATTGTCCCAATCCTTGGCGCCAGCTCGATAATCAAGCACGAGCGAACCGCCTGCCTCCACGAACGCGTACAGCCGTTCAACCATGTCGTCCGTAGCCATAATGAAATTCGACAGCACGAGCACTCGATACTTTGAGAAATCGTCATTTGCCGAGATGATATCCGTGCCAATGCCGTGTTCATAGAAATATTGATAATAGCCGGTAAAATGATTCATGTACGAGTAATTCATAATGTGCGGCTGTATCTCGAACGTCCATTCATTGTCGAAGGAGCGTACAAGTCCAACCCGAGGCGTGTTCGTCGACCCCTCCAGTAAGTGCTCGACCCGCTTCAGCTCCTCGCCGACCTGCTTCGTCTCCCTGTACTTGCGCCCCTCCTTGCCGTCATGCTGAAGGATCGCATGCCAGAACTGCTCGGCGCCGAAGAGGCAGCCCCGCCAGCGGAAGTAGAGGATGCCGTCCGCCCCGTGGGCGATGGATTGATAGGTCCACCTGCGAAGCTCCCCTGGCTTCGGCGTCGGAAACATAATGTTGCCACCGGGCTGTCCGCTCTGATGCTCCATGACCCAGAAGTTACGCCCCTTCAAGCCGCGCGTCATATCATGCTGCATCGCCGCTATGGCCGGGTTGACCTCCCGCGTAAACATCAGATTCGGATAATTGTCCCAAGAGGCAATGTCGAGATCCTTGGACAGCTCGAAATCATCGATTTCGTTGAACGCGCCCATCATGTTGTGCGTCACGAGCTGATGCGGTGCATGCTGCTTGATCAGATCAATCTGCCGCTTCTGAAATCGGATGACCGAATCCGACGCGAACCGCCGGTAATCCAGCTCGAGGCCGGGATTATGGAGCGGAAAGGGCGTATTCGCTGGCAAGACGATTTCATGCCACTCATTATACATTTGGCTCCAAAACACGGTTCCCCAGCGTGCATTCAGCTCGTCGATATCGCCGTATTTGGCTTGAAGCCAGCCCTGAAAGGCAGTTCTGCAATTGTCGCAATAGCAGCGGGTCGTCTCATTGCAGCCGAATTCGTTGTCGATTTGCCATGCTGCAACGCCAGGGTGGCTCGCATAATGGCTGGCCAGCTTTTCCACGATTGTCTTGATATAGGGATCGTACGAAGCGCAGTTGTAGCAATAATGCCTGCGGTTGCCGAACCCGCGGACGTGGCCGAATTTATCTAGCATATAGATTTCGGGATGCTTATCCATCAGCCATTTCGGGGGCGTCGCAGTCGGCGTCCCCAGAATGACGCGAATGCCGTGCGCGTACATCAAGTCGATGATCCGCTCAAGCCACGAGAAGTCGAACTCTCCCTCCCGGCGCTCCAGCTTCGACCAGGCAAATTCGCCAATCCGTACGATATTCATACCTGCTTCCTTCATCATCCGGGCATCGGTTGCCCATCGCTCCTCCGGCCAATGCTCCGGATAATAGCAGACGCCAAACAGCATATCGTCACCCCTTCGACTGTGGCTGAAACGATGAACGATACTCTCCCGCGCTCAGCCCCGTGAATAGTTTGAACCGTTTATAGAACCAGTCGAGCTCTCCAAACCCGACCTCCTGCGCAATTTCGTATACCTTCTTATCTGTATAACGAAGCAGCTCCTTCGCCTTCTCCATGCGGACCTGAAGCAAATATTCATTGAACGATTGACCGGCATTCGACTTGAACATCTTGCCAAGATAATGCGGATTCATATAGACTTGCTGCGCGATGCTTCGCAAGCTGATTGGGGTGTGAAACTGTTCCTGGACGAGCTTCTGAACGGTCACAAACACTTTGTTTGCCGGCTGTTCCTTCATCCGCATCAACAGCTCAAAGGCGGACAAGCATTTATTCTCGAGGAACATGTATAGCTCGTCGATCGTGCGGATCGTCATCACATAATCGTAATCGCTGAAGCCCGAATCGAACAGCAGCCCCTGATTCGCGCCGGCCTCCTTCACGAGATGATACAGCGAAGCGAGCTGTTCCAGCACGCGCAGCCTAATGATTCCCGGCGACACGCTGCCAGAGCGGTACGCTTCCTTCAGCCGTAGGAGAGCAGTGCGAACCTGATCATGCCGGAAGCTCCGCATCGCTTCGATAACATCCTCTTCCATCGCGTGAAACTCCGATTGTTCCCACTCAGAAACACCCTGCGTATCCGGGGCACCATCTTCCCCTCCAGCACCCTGGCGCTGCATGCCTGTCAGAATGGCATTATTCCCGCTCAAGAATTTACCGTCCAGCGCTCTCTCCGCCGTCGCGAACGATAGCGGCACCTCTTCGTTCGCCAAGGCGATTCGACCTACGCCGACGCTTACTGTCTCTTTGGCGAACATAGCAATCGATTTCGCAAGCTGCTCGGCCAGCGCAAGCAATGAATCCAAGCCTGTTGCAACCTCGCCGCAGCCTTCATCTTGCTGCTCTCCCCATGCGCCAACATTTACGATGATGGCGAACCGCTCTTCCGATTCCTCGAACACATACCCGCGTTGCCCGCATAGATCTTCGATAATGTTGCGTATCGCGAAGCGCTTGAGGGACATCTCCTGGTCCGTCCAGTAAGCGTGGAGAGCGTGGACGAAGTCCATTTCCACCATGAGGCAGCAGAAGGAGCGCCAGCCGATCGACAGCTCCAGCAGCTTCGCTTGATCCGCGAAATCTCGGGCTTTCAGCTGCCCATGCGCCCACTTCTTGAAGAATTGATCGCGAAGCGCAGATACCCCGAGATTCAGCTGTTTATGCTGCCGGTACTTAAGATCGAGCTCCTCGCGAATCCTTGTTACTACGGCTGCCAAGTCGTCCTCATCTACCGGCTTCAGCAAGTAATCCTGCACGCCAAGCTTCAATCCTTGACGGGCATATTCAAAGTCGTCATAACCGGTCGTAATAATGACCACCGCGTTCGAGAACTTCCGAAGCTCCGCTACAAAATCAAGCCCATTCATGACCGGCATCCGAATATCGGTTAGTACGAGCGAATAATAATGACTGCGCATCAATGCAAGCGCCTGTTCGCCGTTCTCGGCTTCTCCTCTAATCTCGAAGCCAAGTGACCTCCAATCGATCAGGTATTTCAGAGACTCCCGGGCAATCGGTTCGTCTTCCACAATCAATACGTCATACATCGCCGTCACCTCGTGTCTCCCGCTCACTTGGGATGATCATCGTCACCTTCGTACCTTGCCCTTCCGAGCTTTCAACCACCAAGCCGTACTCATCGCCGTACAAATCCTTCAATCTGCGATGCACGTTCTGCAGTCCGATGTGCGAATCGCGCGACAGCACCTTCTCTTCTGCCAGCCATCTTCTAATCTCATTCAGCCGCTCAGTGGAAATACCGAGCCCGTCATCCTCGACCGACAGCCGAATCTCTCCGTCACGGCGCTCGCCGCGAATCCGGATGGTCGAGAAAGCCATGTTCAGCTCGACGCCATGGATGATTGCATTCTCGACGAGCGGCTGCAGCGACATCCGCGGAATCGCTGTCGTCCTAAGAGACTCTGGGATCTCAATCGTATAGCCGAACTTATCGACGTAACGATACGATTGAAGCTGCAAGTATCGATCAACGAATTCGACTTCCTCCGTCAGTTCGATGTGCTGTCCACCGTTCTTCAGCATCGCCCGGATCGATTTGGCGAGCAGCCCAATAATACGGGCATTGTCCCGGTCGCCGGAAATAAGCAGCTTTCCCCGAATGGTATTGAGGATGTTAAACAGAAAATGCGGCTTGATCTGTGCTTGCAGCGCGTACAATTCGGCTTCTTTCGTCCGCAGTTCCTGATCCTGACGGTCAATCTTCGCCTGGTACGTCTCCGTAACGAGCTGACCTAGGCGTTTCACCATAAGATTAAAGACTTGCCCGAGCTGCGCGACTTCATCCTTCCCCTTCACGTCGATGAAGCTCTCGAAGTTATCCTTATGCACCCGTCTCATCCTGGTCGACAGCTCGTTGAACCGGCGTGTTAAACCTAGGGAGAAACCGAAAATCAGCATGGCCGAGACCAGCATCGCCGCACCGAGAAGCAAGAGAGCGAGTGATTTCAATTGATTGATCCTCGGCATGAATTCCGTGAGCGGAATAACGGTGATGACCTTCATGCCTTTGACGACATTCCGCGAGTCTAGCGTCTGATAGAGGACTTGATATTTCGCTTTGCCTTCTTCATAGGTAAAGCTGCCCTTGGCATGCTTCATAATTTGATCATGAAACGGCAATTGATCGAGCTTCAGGGCAGGCGAGTTCAAAGATGAATCCAGCAAGGTCACCCCGTCCGGCATCGTAAAAATAAACCGTTTGCTCTTGCTCTCCTCATTGATCAAATCGCGGAGCACGCTGACATTCACCTCGATCGATACGACGAGCGGCGATTGCGGATTGTCTTTGTTTAGCCGTTTGCGCAGGCTGAATACTTGCTCTTCCGGGAATTCATTGGTGTAGGATGCTGTCCAATAGGTGCCGAACGGATTGCTCATCACTTTCTGGTACCAGTCACTATGAAGCACCTCATCGTCGATGAGCGTGAAGTTAGCGAAGACAAAGGAAGAATTGTTCGTATAAATTTTCAAATGCGATACGTTCTGCGTCAGCTTCATAGCCGAGTCGAGAGGTTCGAATTTAGCAAAATAATCGTTATACGCATCACGCAAATCCGGATAGTTCGTCATCAGCATATCTTGAAGCGCAGAATTTAAATAAAGCGTATTCGCGATTTCTTCGTACGCACTCAGCGTATGATCCAAGTTGACCGCAACCTGGGACAGCGATAGATCGGCGTTCTCGACCATATTGTCGTAGACGAGATCGCTGCTGCGCATAAGGAAATAGGTTAACGAGCTAAGCAGCAGAAGCATGATGAACAGATTGGCGAAGATCAGCTTGGTGCGGATTTTCATCGTACGGTACCCCTTGGCCGGCTGTTGGATGGGCAGGACGCCCTCGCCTTACATATTCTCCGTTAGCTCGTTTTCCCCTTTACATGAAGATAACCCCTTATCGTACCTGTGCCGATTGGAGTAATCGTATTGTTATGGTCAACGACATTCTCGCCAAAGTAAATCGGAATATGAGCGTATGCGCGTTCCGGCTTGCCGGCTGCACGAAGTGATTTCTCCGTATCACCCATAATCCAAGCGGGAGCAAATGCTGCAAGGACGCGTCCTTGCGCCATTTTGGCACGCATGCCATCCATGTTGAGCGAGAACGTTTCTTTGTCCAGCAGTCCATTCGTGTACAGCTTATTCAAGAATTGATCATACGTCTTCGCGTCATCCGTCAGCGGATTGTACGTTACCTTGCCGTCGGCGTCGATACGGAAGTTTCCATGATCGACCTGTCCTGCGGCGAACGTAATCGGGTTGTTGAACTCAGCATCCATGATCCAGTCCGCCATGGCCGCCGTATAACCGATCGTTTCCTTGCCGTCAATCTTCGGATGGTTCTTCACATATGCGGCAATGACGTCATAGAGCTGATCCAGCGTTTTGATTGTCGGGTAACCCGCTTCCTTCAGTACGTCGTATTGGACGACGAAGTTCGGTACCGCGTCCGGTGAAGCTTCTTTGTTCAGCAGCACACTCGAGATGGAGTCAATGTTTCCATCGTCGGATTTAAGCAGATTGTAGAAGTCGCCATATTTTTCTTTAATATTGGCGCCATATTTCTCAATCAAGTCATTCAGCGGAATGATGGCGCCAGCATCCTTATACTTCTTGACGTGCTCAGGATCAAGCGGCATGATGTCCGGGTAATCGCCGCCTGCAAGCCAGATGTCCCACTTCTGCTTCTCATCGCCGACGATGAGATCGTATTTCAGCGTTACTCCTGTCTTCTCCGTCAGCTTCTGGCTGACCGGATTATCCCAATTCAGCTTATTGTCGCTTGTGCTGATGGAGAATGTAATCGGCGACAAGTCAGGCGTCGTCGCTTCATCTCCGCTATTATTTGATGCTGCGGCTTGATTGCCGCTTGTGTTATTCGTGGTTGCCGGTTGATTCGCTTTGTTCTCAGCCGTATTATTGCCCCCATTGTTGTTCGAGGAAGAGCAAGCTGTGAACGCTAGCGCTGTGATGCAGGTGAGTGAAAGTAACGCCAGTTTTCGTTTGGTTTGTTTGGCTTTCATGTGACACCCTCGCATTCTTCGTGTGATTTATTTATATCCACGGTGTGTTACCCGCGGTTGATACCGATGAGATGAGCCTCTTACTCTTTCATGGCAGACATCGTGATTCCCTTCACAAAATATTTCTGAAGGAATGGATAAACGAGCAGAATCGGAACGGTCACGACGATCGTCAGTGCGGCACGGATGGACTGCGGGCTCAGCTGGGCAACGTTGTTCGCATTCAATGAACTGGCGGTCACCGCTGATTGATTAACGGATTGCAACAGCACCTTCATTAATTCATACTGCATCAGGCTGAGCGCTTCGCTCCGACTGGTATATAAATAGTTATCGAACCAGGAATTCCAATGCTGTACACCGATGAACAAAGTAACTGTCGCCACAACAGGCATACTAATCGGCACGATGATGCGGAAAAGCGTCTGCAGATCGTTTGCACCGTCGATTTTGGCTGATTCTACAACCCCCTCGGGCAGCTGCTCGAAGTAGCTTCGCATAATCATAACGTTGTAAGCGCTAACCAGAATGGGCAAAATATACACCCAGAAGCTGTTCATAAGGCCGATGTTCTTAATGAGCAGGTAGCCTGGAATGAGACCGCCGTTGACATATAACGTCAGCACGAAGTACAGATTGAAAGGCTTGCGGAAGTAAAACTCTCTTCGGCTCAGCGCATAAGCGATCATCGCTGTGCACACAACTCCGAAGAACGTCCCGACGACCGTCCTCGCTATGGAGACGAACGCGGCTTGGAACAAGTTCTTGTTGCTGAAGACATATTCGTAATTGAACCCAGACCATTTGCGCGGGAACCACGTAATGCCTCCCTTAATCATATCAAGCGGCTCATTAAGCGAAATGGCAAGCAAGTGAATGAACGGGAAGAGCGTGACAAATCCAAGCAATGCGAGGCCGAGCGCATTAAAAGTCGTGAACACATAATTCCCGAATGAGCGATCCCGAAGCATGGGCGAATCCTCCTAAACATATTGCGGGCGGAAGTACTCTCTCGATCTAGAATAGCCGCGTTGCTCTAGTCTTTCTTGCAAGCAAGTTAACGGAGACGACAAGAATAATAGAAACAGCTGATTTGAAAATGCTGATCGCGACCCCATAGGAGAAATCGCCGATTTCAGTCGAATAACGCAGCGCATAGAGATCAAGGACTTCAGAATGGCCGCTGACCACATCGTTGCCAAGCAGATATTGCGACTCATAGCCCCCCTGCACGAGCCAGCCAAGCGACATAATCAGCAGGAGCAACGCGGTCGGCATAATACCGGGAAGAGAGATGTAACGCATCTTCTGAAACCGGGTTGCACCGTCGATATCTGCTGCCTCGTAATGCTCGGGATTCAAGCTTGCGAGCACCGCCAAGTAGATGATCGTACTCCAGCCAATTTCCTTCCATAAATTCGCTGCTGTTTGGATATACCAGAAGTATCCTTCCTTTACCATGAAATATATAGGCTCATGAATGATGCCGAGTTTCATTAGAAAGCTGTTGATCATGCCCCCGTCCGGCGACAGGAACGTGATGACGATGTTCGCGATAACGACCCAGGAGACGAAATGCGGGATGTAGGTAATCGTTTGAATCGTCCGCTTAAACAGCTTATTCCTCACTTCATTCAGCATGAGGGCTAGTACAATCGCCCCAACGAATCCCGTCACCAAATTCATGACAGCCATAACCAACGTATTGCGCAGCGCAGGGTAGAAGTCATCGTCCTTGAACAGTTCCTTGAAATTATCGAAACCGACGAAGGGACTGTGCCAGATGCCAAGGCCTAGCTTATATTTCTGGAATGCCATGATCCAGCCCCAGAGCGGACCATAAGAGAAGACGAGCGCCCATAGGACGAAGGGTACTGTCATCAGGAGCAAGTAACGCTGCAAGTACATCGTTCGCCAGAACGTTCTTCGCTTCGCTATGATCGGCCGCTCAAGGGCAGGCGGCGGTGAATCGGTCATTATTTTTCCCATGATGCCCTCCTTCTTGGCTACACCTTAAGTATGCTGTCTTGCCGCACAACCAACAACCTTACAAACCGTATGATTCGACCTTAGAAACGAGACATCCCAGCATAAAAAGCCCAGCCGAGAAGCTGAGCATGATCTTCCAAAGTATAGTTTGGCGAACTTGTTTCCAGCAAAACGCAGCTTATCTCTCCCGTATGTTTGCTGGTATGCTGAACAAGATGCTGAGAAAGAATAGGTACATTTATCCCAATCTTGGATGGAGGACTTACATGAGGAAGAAACTATTGCTAGCCGCGGCCGCCTTCACCATTCTGACAGGAGCAGCGAGCAGCGCTTCACCGTTGATTAGCAGAGCACACGCAAGCGCCGCTATTATGAGCATTGGTACGACAGGCGCTAACGTCACAACGCTGCAAAATAATCTGAAAGCCTTGAATTACTTCAACTACAATGGAGCAACCGGCTATTACGGTACCGTTACGCGTGATGCCGTTCTTGCCTTCCAAAGCAATTACGGTCTACCGGCTGACGGACTTGCAGGCCCAGTCACTGGAGATGCCATCAATCATGCGCTCTTGAAGCAGAAGCTGATAGAGGATACTTCGAATTACATAGGCGTTCCATATGCTTGGGGCGGGAGCAGCACGTCCGGCTTTGATTGCTCCGGCTTTGTATACTTCATGTTCAATAAATACGGCGTCTCTCAAGCGCGGACTACCGCCGCTAATCTGTTCACACAGGGAAGCACCGTGAGCCGATCCATGCTGCGCCCAGGTGATCTAGTCTTCTTCCGGATCGGAACGACTGGCGCCGTCGATCATGTCGGCTTCTATATGGGCAATGGCTCGTTTATCTCGGCCATATCCTCGAAGGGCGTCTACGTCCAGCAGCTCGACAATACATATTGGGGTCCGCGCTATGCCGGCGCTAAACGGGTTTATTAATTGAATATACTGATAAGCAGCCTGGCGGCTATCGCCGGGCTGTTCCTGTTTCAGGGCGATATCGCTATAATGGAGATAAGGAGCTGGGAACTAACGATGAACCTGCCTTATGCCAAAATAACATCCATTCACGCGGGCACCATCGTTTATCCGCCCCGCGGTACGCATGGTCCACGCGTACAGCAGGATATACAGCTTGTGCTGCTTCACACCGGAGAGCTCGACTTGACAATTGACAGCGTTCATTATCACGTAAAGCCCGGACAAGTTGTCCTGCTGAAACCGCAGCACCAGGAATACTTTGCATTCGCGAAGACGCAGGAATCATGGCATCGCTGGATTGCCCTATCCATGGAGGCGCTTAATGAATTCGAGATCGCCTATTTGGACAGCCTTCCCTTTAGCATGCCGATTCCGGAAGCGCTCAATACGATTACAGATATGATTTTGTCGATGAAGGAAGATGGATTGAACCATAGTGAGCTAATGGTGAGCCTGGGGTATGCGGCGTTTCAATCTTTCGCCGCGCGTATCGCGGAGACGAAGCAGCTGCAAGAGCTGCATCCGAGCATTCGGGCTGCACTTGCGTATGTGCAGCTGCATTACGCCGAGGAAATGTCCTTGCAAGAGCTGTCTGCCGCAGCCGGGGTCTCGCCGGAACATCTTGTTCGGCTGTTTCACGGCTACAATCAGATGACGCCGATTCGTTATCTATGGCACTATCGCGTACTAAAGGCGACCGAGCTTCTGACGCAGACCGGCCTCGCGGTTGGCGAGATTGCGGCTCGCTGCGGGTTCAAGACGGCCTTTCACCTGTCTCGGCTTGTCAAAGAACAGACCGGCAGCACCCCGACTGAAATTCGCAAATCCGCTTGGGGAACGGTCACGGTCAAATAAATGGAGGAATCTGCAATGCAATTTATCGATAATAAGGGCAATCACGATCCCGCCTGGAACCTTGCGCTTGAGGAGTATGCGCTTCGCAAGCTGACAGGAGACGAAGATTTCCTGCTCTTCTACATTAATGAACCATCCATCATTATCGGCAAGAACCAGAATACCGCCGAAGAAGTCAACACGACCTACGTGGAGGAGAACGGCATTCATGTCGTTCGAAGGCTGTCCGGCGGCGGCGCCGTCTATCATGATCTGGGTAACTTGAACTTCAGCTTCATCACGAAGGATGACGGCAAGTCGTTCCATAACTTCCGCAAGTTTACCGAGCCTGTCGTGGAGGCGCTGCGCAGACTTGGCGTTAATGCTGAACTATCAGGCCGTAACGATCTCCAGGTCGGCGAGCGCAAAATCTCCGGCAACGCGCAGTTCGCAACGAAAGGCCGCATGTTCAGCCACGGCACGCTGCTGTTCAACTCCGAAGTCGACTCGATTGTGTCGGCCTTGAAGCCGAACCCGGCCAAGTTCGAATCGAAGGCGACGAAGTCCGTCCGCAGCCGCGTCGCGAATATTGCCGAGTTCCTGCAGGAGCCGATGACGATGGAGCAGTTCCGCTCCTTCCTGCTGGAGTCCATCTTCGGCGGCAAAGACATTCCGACTTACCCGCTAACAGAGGCGGATCTTGCGGCAGTCGATCAGCTCGCGGAGGAAAGGTACCGCAGCTGGGATTGGAACTACGGTCGTTCCCCGGCGTTCAATGTGCGCCAAGTGAAGCGACTTGCAGCCGGCACCTTCGACGTGCGACTCGATGTGAAGGACGGCGTCATTGCCGAAGCATCCGTCTTCGGCGACTTCTTCGGCACCGGCGAAGTGAGCGATGTCACTTCGCGGCTCGCTGGCGTGCGCTATAATGCGGCGGATGTCGCTGCGGCGCTTGCAGATGTGGATTTGACGGATTATTTTGGCCCCGTTGATCGGGAAGAATGGCTTGCACTGTTGTTCTAAGAGTAGTCTGAGGAACGTAATAAACTCGAATTGGAGTGAGTATTCAATGTCGAAGCAGGACAACGTCACCTCCATCCAAGCATTCCAGGTTTGGAAAGCCATTCCGGAGCAACAACGCGAGAAGCTGCTACGCAACGTATTTTGCGGCAACTGCAGCGGAGCTGTGGAAATCGTCGATTACAGCATCAAGAAAGAGAAGCACGGCCTTCTGCTAAGAGGCAAATGCCGCACCTGTTCGGGGCCAGTTGCACGAGTAGTTGAGAATGAGTAAGTTAGTGAGCCCATTCGGCGCAGTTGATGCGCTGCGTGGGCTCTTTTGTTGTCGTTGGGAAAATGTGTGGCTCTGGGGGATACACATTTGATTGGTTTGTCGGTTAGTCGTGAATGTGTATCACTGAGTGACACACATTTGCCGGTTTGGCTGGTTTTCGGTGAATGTGTATCACTGGGTGACACACATTTGCCGTTTTAGCTGGTTTTCTGTGAATGTGTATCACTGGGTGACACACATTTGCTGGTTTGGCTGGTTTTCTGTGAATGTGTATCACTGGGTGACACACATTTGCCGGTTTGGCTGGTTTTCTGTGAATGTGTATCACTGGGTGACACACATTTGCCGGTTTGGCTGGTTTGCCGTGAATGTGTAGTACTGGGGGATACACATTTGCCGGTTTAGCTGGTTTGCCGTGAATGTCTCTTCGACGTTTTCGAGCTACTTTCCGCCGATATAGCTGGTTTGATGGACCTCTTCAACTTTTCGAGCCATTCTCCACCCATGTAGCTGGTCTACTGGACCTCTTCACTCCCACTCCAGCTGTAATAGCCTGCTCCAAACGCTTCGCCCGAAGTCAACTTCCGCCGCCCTTTTTCACACACACAGCTCCCCGAATTCCCCGCCCTCTACCCGGGCAAAATAATTTCTAACCAGATTTACTTCAAATTCACTTGTGAGAAACTCAAATTTGAGTATAATAGTGAAGGGCTATTCAAATTTGAGTTATTATCACTACACGCAACTGCGAGAGGAGAATGAAAGTGGACGCCAAGAGAAGTAACATTAAGCTCGTCATTGCCGGTTTGCTGCTCGGGCTGTTTATGGCGGCGCTCGATCAGACGATCGTATCAACCGCAATGGCTACGATCATCAAAAAAATCGGCGGCTTTGATAAATTTATTTGGGTTTATTCCGCCTACATGATCGCCATGGTCGTATCGACGCCGATATTCGGCAAGCTGTCCGATATGTACGGACGCAAAAGATTTTACCTATCCGGTCTCATCCTGTTCATGTTAGGATCGATTCTGTGCGGCACGGCAACAAACATGGATCAGCTAATCATCTACCGCGCGATTCAAGGTATCGGCGGCGGTGCAATTATGCCGATCGTATTCACGATTATTTTTGACATCTTCCCTGCTGAGAAACGCGGCAAAATGATGGGACTATTCGGTGCCGTATTCGGCATCTCAAGCGTATTTGGTCCTGTAATGGGCGGCGTGATTACAGACAGCTTCAGCTGGCGCTGGATTTTCTACATTAACGTGCCGATTGGCATTCTTGCTGTACTGTTCATCACACAGGCTTACCATGAAACTCGCAATACACGCAAGCAAGTGATCGACTGGGCAGGCGCCATCGTTCTGACGGCGGGCATCCTGTTCCTCATGTTCGGTCTTGAGCTTGGCGGTTCGGACAACTGGCCATGGGATTCGGCAAAAACAATCTCTCTGTTCGTCGCTTCCGCTGTATTGCTCATCGGGTTCCTCTTCGTAGAACGCAAAGCGAAAGACCCGATTATCCAGCTGTCTCTCTTCAAAAACAATGTCGTAACAGGCAGCATGGGAATCAGCTTGCTGTACGGCGGCGTAATGATTGCAGCAGCAACATACATCCCGATCTTTATCCAAGGGGTATTCCATAAGACGGCTACGGAAACAAGCAGCGTACTTACGCCGATGATGCTTGGGGTCGTATTGAGCAGCCAGATTGGCGGCCGGATCGCGACAAAATTCAGATACCGTGAGGTTATGCTGCTGTCAGCACTGACGCTAATTATCGGCACATCGCTGCTCGGCTTCGTAATGGATGACCAAACAAGCCGCTTAGTCATCACATGCTTTATGGTTATTGTCGGTCTCGGCATCGGCGTATCGTTCTCTCTTATGAACATTTCGACACTGAATGCAGTACCGCCGCAGTACAAAGGATCGGCTTCATCGCTGATCACGTTCTTCAGAACGATTGGTTCCGCGCTTGGCGTAACGGTATTCGGTACGCTCCAGAAGTCGGCATTCCAGTCCGATGTCAAAGCCATTCCGAATATGGACCCAGCGGTTGCTGAGAAGATTAAAGGCGGCCAGGCGCTCTTGGATCCTGTCATTCAAAAGCAAATGGGGCTTTCCAATGAAGTCGTCAATATATTGTTAGGCAAACTCGCAGACTCCATCATCTTTATTTTCCAATGGTCCGTCATCCTGCCGGTTCTTGCAATTGTATTTGCACTCCTGCTCGGCCGCGCAAGACTCGAAATCGGCAAAGCTGCCGGCGGCCCGCAAGGCTCACAAGGCAAGCCAGGTCCTGAGGGACCGAAAGGCGAAGGGGCAGGCAAGCCTGAACCTTCTTACCACGGAGGTTAATAGCCAATGTCCATGCGGCTCTTAATCCTGGGGCTATTGATGGAGTGCGAGCGTCACCCTTATGATATTCGTCAAACGATCAAACACCGCAATTGGAATGAATGCTTCAAGCTTCGCGACGGGTCGCTGTATTACGCTGTTGACCAGCTGCATAAGGATGGATTAATCGAGGCGGCGGAAGTCGTCTCCGTTCCTGGCGACAATCGGCCGGATAAGACGATTTACCGGATAACCGAAGCAGGCAAAGCGTCTTTTCAAGACTTGCTTCATGCCGAGTTTAATCTAAGTTCCTTCCCGCAGCACCCTGTCTTCCTCACGATGCCTTTCATTCGCCATGGCGACCCTGCCAAGGTCGAGGCGTTGATCGTGAAGCAGCTTGGCGATTGCGAAGCTCGAATCGACCGGATGAATGCCGTCCTTCAGCTGAAGGCAGGCGCCATCCCGCGCGGTTCAGAGCTGATGATTCAAGGCTTCATCCTGTTCGGTGAGACAGAGAAGCAATGGCTCACCACAGTACTCGCTGATGCACGCTCCGGAGAGTTATTTGCCGAGCACATCAAGAAGAGGCACATCGAGATCGAAGATGGTATCGATGAATAGCATAAAAAAGCCGTCGATTACATTCGACGGCATCGGAGTGCCGAGAAAGTCCCCAGGCTGGGAACTTTCTCGGCACTTTTTTTATTTATACTCACCCTTGAACAATCCGCAGCAAGCTGCCCTTCTGCGCGCATACGTACAGCTCGCCCGCTGCGTCGACGCCGAAGGAAGTAATCAGCTCTCCCGACTGCAGCAGCGTCACATTCCGCACACGTCCATCCGACTCCTGCCGAAGCGCCCAGATCGTGCCCATCGCATAATCGCCGTAGATGTACCAGCCATCCAGAGCGGGAATCGCTGAACCGCGATAGACAAAGCCGCCTGTGATCGAGACGCCAAGCTTCCGCCCATAGGTATAGATCGGCTCGATCAGCCCTGTTTGCTCGCACCCTTCTTTGGGCTTATAACAGAGGTTCCCCTCCATCACATTCCAGCCGTAGTTGCCGCCCTTCTCGATGATGTCGATCTCCTCCAGACGGTCCTGCCCCACATCGGCTGCCCATAGCTTCCCCGTCACATGATCGAAGCTGAAACGCCATGGGTTGCGAAGTCCATAAGCATAGATCTCCGGTGCGCCAGATTTACCGTCCGCGAACGGATTGTCCGCCGGAATGGTGTATTTTTTGCCTTGGTACCCGCCGACATCTACATTAATGCGCAATATTTTGCCGAGCAGCGTCTGCTTGTTTTGACCATTGCCGTAAGGATCGCCGCCGCTGCCCCCGTCGCCTGTCCCGATGTACAAATACCCATCCTGGCCAAAAGCAAGCTGTCCGCCCTTATGATTCGCGAACGGCTGCTTGTAAGTCAGCAGAATGACCTCGCTCTTCGGATCGAGAAGCTCCGGATGCTCCGGGTCCTTCATCACGTACCTGGCGATGACGGAATGCGTCTCCGTCGTATAGTTCACATAAGCGATACCGGGTTTCTTCGGATGAAAAGCTAACCCCAGAAGCCCCTGCTCATTCCCGTCCGAGTAGACCCGGTCCCGAATATCCAGCACCGTCTTCGGCTCAGAATCCGGATGCGCCGGATCGAGCATGACGATCTTCCCTTTCTGTTCCACCACGAATAACTGGCCCTTCAAGCTGCTCGTTAGCCCATTCTCGCTCACCGCCCCAATCGGATTGTCGAGCGTTCCTTCTGGAACAATTGTCTCCAGCTTAATCGCTGGCGGCTGCGGTTGTTCGCTGCTTGTCTCCTTCACTGCCGGCTCCCCACGGCATGCAGTCAGAAGCAAGCTGAGCAATAGCGCATATGCGAAACTGTATATCATTCTCATCACGTTCCACCACCTCCTACTACTGTAATCATTGCATAGTAAGAAACTGGAAATCAAGACAGGCTATAGTTACCCAACCAAACGATCCATCTTCTATAAAAGCAAAAAGGCCGCCGGGCATAGCCGGCAGCCAATGTCTTATTGAATAACTAATTCCAGCACCCAATCACAGCCTCTACCGCTTGTCGGCGGCGTGAACCTTACCTCGTCGCTGCCCTCGTACTCGCCGATTTCGCTATACTGGCCTGTACGCGGATCGAACCAGGAAGCGCTAACGCGACCTTCGCTCAATCGACTAAGCACAGCGGTGAAAGCCAATCCGTTCGGACTGTAAATAAGTCCGTACCGCTCCCCGCGCGTCGCAACCATGTAGTTGGCGCCTTGCAGATTAGCAGCAAGCAAGCTCTGATCCGGCACCCGGTCGAGGAACGAATGCGACTCGATCAGCTCGCGTACATGCTGCATCTGCGTAGCTCCCGGACGATTCAACGCATCACGCCAATGCATGATGAAGTACGGCGTCTGTTCGGTCGTCATCGACCAAATGCTGTGATGTCCGTACGTATGCCCGAATGCGCCGGAGAAGACGGCGTAATAGGCAGCCTGCCGAACATCGGCTTGGTCGAAATAACCGTTCGCCTCTTTGAAGTTAATCGGGTGATCCTCATAGCAAGGCTCGGCGTCGAGCGTCGGCTTCACCGGCGTCTTCGCGTAATCTGCGCTGATGTGGTTGTAATTGACGCGGATCTGCTCATGGTGGCCGGATTGGATCATATTGAAGTCCAGCCAGCGCTCATTATGCAGATGGAAAGACGATGATGTGTTGCCGCATGGATGGAACGTAATGAGATTCGAGCCGCCATCCCCTTCCGACAAGCCCGCAGCTAGAGAGCGATTCACGTCAAAATGAAGCCCCGTATGCAGAGGGCGATCCCCGCCTAGCACCCAGATAATATTCGAGCGATCCTTGTAACGCTCCCCAAGCCATTTGCCATACACGCGCGCATTGTCCCCATCGAACACGACTGGCCCTTTGCCCCAGGCCAAATTATATTTGTCACCCCAAGTTGGCAGAAGCGCAATATAGATGCCAAGCTCCGCAGCGCGATCGACAATATAATCGACATGATTCCAATAATGGTAATCGCCATCGGTATCAGGTAACGTCGGATCATACTGGCCTTCCGCGTTCACCTTCAGCGGCCTGCGCCCGTAGTAATTGTCCGTCGTCAGCCCTTCGAATTCCGATAACGCGACGGCTTGAACGACATTGAACTTCAGCTCCGCCCGATTGTGCAAATACTCTACCGCTTCTTCACGGCTTAGCTTATGAAACAGCTCCCATGTCGTATCTCCCAGCCAAAAGAATGGCGTACCATCCTCATTCACCAAAAATCGTTTATTCTCACTGACCTTCAACCGCTGCAAAGCTTCCATTCTCCGCACTCACTCTCCCGGTTCGTTAGGGTAGAAATAGAATACAATTCAACTTGATAGTGCTAGACTAGCATACATTTTAGATGAGTACAATATGTATACAATTATGAAGGGGAGCTTGTTCAGCTTGCTAGGTTCAGTTCGCTAGATTCATCTGCTCGTTATCTCGCGAATGCCCGGCCAGTGCAGCCAAATATCAGTCATCGGCGCCTTCCAGTCGATGCCGTGCTCGGTGTGCTTCACTCGGAAGAAGATCGCGTACCTCGGCCAAGGTGACACATTCGCCGCTACACTATGCGCCAGCTGATAGTGCACGAGGAAGACATCCCCCGGCTCTCCCTTAGTTTGAATAGGCTCTGGCAGCGCAACCGGCGGCATGCCGTTTAACAGTGCTTCCGGTCCATGCTCACGGAAGTATTGCTCATACGATACATGGGTGCCGGGCCATACCGTAAAGTTGCCGGCGAACTCTTCGCGCACGGGACTGAGCAGAACGCCGACAAGCATCGTAAAGTTGCCAATCGTTCCTTCCTTTACTCCATTGTGCGGCGTGTACATCCCGTCCAGATGCGGACGCGCCACAGCCGGCGGGTCTTGCAGCGATGGGAACCGGAGCGCGATTTGGCCGCCGCCGACAGGCAAGCTCTTCCCTTCGCCAAGCAAGTCCTCAACGAGCGACTTCACAGGCGTGTCATTATAGAGTCCCGTAATCGGCGACTTGTCCTGCAGATCAGGACAATACGACTGCGCGCGGAAGTTCGTCATCCGCTCAGACGGCATCCCTTCACCAACTCCGTGGTTAATATGCTTGACCGCTTGATCCACCATGATCTTCGGGATAACACCGGGGACGTGAATATATCCATCGTTTAACATCGACAGCTTCTGCTTGTGGGTCAGTTTCATTGAACAGCCTCCTCGCATTCCCTTTTATTTCTAATTTACATGATGAGGACGAGTCGCAGTACTGCAATATTACGCATATTCTCTCTTTAAACCAAAAAAGTGGAGAAGCAGTCTCTCCTGCTTCTCCACTTTCAGGCTGTCGGGAAAGCCTAGATAGTCTGAGAGTTCAATTTTTGCACTCTCAGAGCAGCAAACAGTCGGTTTCCTTGCTGAGAGTTCGATTTTTGCACTCTCAGCATCGCCACGTTGCCAATATCGGCTGCTTTTCAATCTGAGAGTTCAATTTTTGCACTCTCAGAGCAGCAAACAGCCATTTTCCTTGCTGAGAGTTCGATTTTTGCACTCTCAGCTTCGCCACGCTGCCAATATCGGCTGCTTTCCAGTCTGAGAGTTCAATTTTTGCACTCTCAGAGCGCCAAACAGCCGTTTTCCTTGCTGAGAGTTCAATTTTTGCACTCTCAGCCTCGCCACGCCGCCGAAATCTGGATAGCATTCCTGACAATAAGAAAAACCCACCGTTTTGATGAAAAACGTGGGTTTCTCTACACACTATCACGGCACAACTTTCATTTAACCAAATGATAAATGCCTCTGAACGTACTCGCGAACGTATCCGAGCTTACCCGCAGCTGCGCGATTATCCCCTGCGCCAGCAGCCCTTCCTTGAACGCCGGAGCGAACAAGTCCGCGCTCTTCGCGATTTGGCCGCCGAGCACGATCCGATTCGGCTCGTACGCCCCGAACGCCGGGCCGAGAATGACGGCCATCCGCCGGCCGAACTGATCGAACAGCTGCAGAGCAGCCGCATCGCCAGAAGCGGCAGCCTCCGCCAGCTCGCGAACATCTCTGCCTTCAAGCGCGATTCCCATCTCCTGCGCCAACTGCAATACGCCTCTTCGCGAGATGCAATCATCCGCGATCCGGTTGCCGTAAGGCTCCGCATACAGCCAGCCGTTCTCCGGCACGCCATTGCGATCCTTCACAAGCTGTCCCCGCTCCAGATAGCAGGAGCCAAGCCCTGTCCCAATCGTCAAACATACTGCTCGCTCCACGCCAAACGCTTCGCCGCCGCCATTCGCTTCACCAAGTCCGAACAACGCCGCGTCGTTCTCGAAGACGATACGGAATTCTGGACTTAATCGTCCGCCCAGCTGCGCATGCGAACGAATCGCTTCGTTCAGCAACTCCTCGATGTTCAGCCCGTACAACGATTCGAATTTGCTAAGCCCTTGAATGAGGCACACGCCTCGCTCATAGTCGAACGGTCCTGGGAAGGCGAGCCCGAATCCGGCTATCGACTCTTCCGATAGCCCGCCGCGCTCCAGCAAATCGACCACAATGTCGACAAAATGAGCAATAATCGCTTCTGCCTCAAGCTCCGAGCGAGAATCATAGTGTCCGAAGGTCGAGGCGATGATCTCGCCATCGCGCATCGCTGCGGCTTTAATCTGCGTTCCGCCAACATCGAAAGCCAATATTATGTCACGGCTCATCTGCTAAATCCGCCTCCTATGCTCGCACGTACGCTTTGATCGTACCGATGGTTTGGCCGATGCTAGCACCGTAAGGGCGAATCGTATAGGAAGAGACGGATGCCGGCACGATGAACGTCTCGGCGTAGCGGATAATGAACGGCTCGAATGCACCATCAGGACTTTCCACAATGGCTTCTTCTCCTTCAATCAGGTTCAGCATATGCACGCTGCCGTTCGCTTCATGAAGAACAGGAACGGAGAACCAATGCCTTCTGGTCTCGATGAACTCCAGCTCATGCAGGCCAGTACGCTCTTCCTTCCAGCCTTCTCCCTCCGCAATCGTCTCGACGACACTTACGCAGCTGCTCGTCGTCCAGTCGGTCTTCCGATCCCACTGAATAACCTTGGAGCCATGCTCCACATGAACAGGCCGAGGCTTCCCATCAAGGCCAAGCCGGTCCCAATCCCACAGCTTAAACGTGAAAATATACGGCGTCGCGCTAATCTCCAGCACCATGCAGCCTGCGCCTGAACAGTGGACCGTGCCTGCTGGAATTAGGAAGTGGTCATGCTTGGCCGCTGGATAGACGTTGACATACTGCTCCGCTGGGAAAGTAAAGCCGCCTTCCTGTGCTTTGTGCAAATCGGCCAGCATCGCCTCAGGCTCAATATTGTCCTTCAACCCCAAGTAAACCTCTGCGCCAGGCGAAGCTTCGAGAATATAGTAGCTCTCATCCTGCGTATACGGCATACCGAACTGCTCCCTGATATAGTCCGTCGTCGGATGCACTTGCAGGCTAAGATTTTGCCCGCCGATTGTATCTAAGAAGTCGAACCGGATCGGGAACTCCGCACCGAAGCGCGAATACACTTTCTCCCCAAGCAGCGGGGTCGACTCGAAGAACACTACATTAATGGAAGGCAGCTCAACTCGAATCGTGCCATAGTCGAAGTAGAGACTATTCTCCTCCGGTACGCCGTCAAAGCCCCATGCATACGGATGCGGCTTCTTCGGAAGCTCAATGTTTGCCTCCAGCCAAGTGCCGCCCCATACACCGGGATCGAAATACGGCACAAGCCGGAACGGCTGGCTTACCGTCTGCGAAAGCCCAGCAAACAGTGCACTCTTCGAGAGCAGCTTAGGCTCGTCTTGCGTATTCGTGTCCAGGTAGAAGTTGATCTCGTTGAACAAAGATCTTTTTAACCGGTCTGCCATCCGCCATTCGAAGAAGAAGCCGCGCTTGTAAAGCCGCAAAATATCCTCTTCCTTGTGGGCTGTTCTCCAGTTCGCGTACTCCTTCGAGCGGTAACGCTGCTGAATCTCCCATCTCGCCATGTCAGCGTAGACGAGCACATCGCCCTGCGTGATAAGCGAAGCGCCGAAGCCGATAACGAGGATAACCCCGCTTTCTACCGCTGTGATCTGCTTCTGCAATTCAGCGATTCGCTCTGGATCATAAAACTCTTGAATGGCGAACGGCGTCATATAGCCGAACACACGATCATCGGTCATGTAGCGCTCGACTTTGGCATCGACATCACGGGGGTTCAGAGCCGCTTCTTCTGCTTGAACGACAAGCGACGGACGAAGCGCATCGCTCAGTCCGTCTATAATTTCATGTTGTCTTACGCCGGGATAGCATTCGATGACGACAACGGTTTTCTCTTTTTCTACTCGTGCGAGTGCGTCTGATAAGGTGTGCCCGATCGCTTCATAGCCAGACCATGCTTCTTGGTCATAGCCGCGTATCGTGATGGATGGTGCTTTATTGTAGGCTGCCTTCACGTAAAGTCCAGCTCCTTCATGTCATATTCCTATCACAATATAACACAAATTAACATGATTGGACATCTGTAAAAGTGAGGGATTAAACGATATGCAGCTCTGCCCCGCCCTCTTCAATCGTCTGCCTGTCTGCGTCCGTAATCCGGTCATCGGTTACGAAAGCATGAATATCGCCAAGGCGGGCTACGGTGGAGAAGAACCGCTTGCCAATCTTGGATGAATCGAGCAAAATAATGACTTTCTCTGCGGAGCGCATCATCGCTTTCTTCACCTGCGTATCCATCAGATTCGGGTCCGTGAAGCCCTCTTCATGAGAATAGCCGAGTGCAGACAGGAATAATGTATCTGCGTGGTAGCGCCTGAAAAACTCCTCCGCTACAGGGCCAACGAATGTGCCCGATACTTCGCGCAGCATGCCGCCGCAGCTAATTATCGTATGCTTCTTCACCGCGAGCGGACGAATCCGACTGAGCGTGTCGAGCCCGTTCGTAAGCAAAGTCAAGTTGTCATAGGCGCCCAGATAGTCCGCCATACGTGAAACGGTCGTACCGTTCTCCAATATATTAACCGAGGAGCTGTGAATAAACTTCTCAGCCGCATAAGCCGCCAGCTTGTCCTTCACATCCACGTTGTTCGCGAGCTTCGTTGCGAGATCAGGCTCGTCGGCCACCGCTCCTGTATCATTGTAGATGACGCCGCCGTGCGAGCGTGTAACACGAAGCTCCTGCTCGAGCAAAGTCAGATCTCGGCGGATGGTCATCTCCGACACGCCGAAATGATCGCTCAATTCCTTCATCGTTGCAGCACCGCGCTGCGCCAGATAGTTCAGCACAGCTTGTTTGCGTTGTAATGGCAGCATGTAGAATAGATACCTCTCTTGATGTTCATATGATTCTAATTCACTTATCTTAACATAAATGAACAGCTACCTAAAGTTACTGCCACACCGCGCTATCTAGCAAAATAATTCCGCCCATATCGCGCAGTGCCTGTCCGTCCATCATATGCTGCCGAACGATGCGGCGAAGCGACGTATCCTGCGGGGCATCCGTCCAATCGGCATACAATTGGCCGTCGAAGATTCGTTTCAATCCTTCCGTTCCGTCGTTCGCAGAAGGAAAGAGCCTAAACCCGTTCAGGAACTGAACGATGTTCTGAGTTGGTGCCAGCAGCTGCCTGAACTGCGAATCGAGCAGCCACGAGTTGCATACATATGCGCGGAAGCCGCCTTCCGGGAAGTACCGTGTAAAGAACTGACCTGCGTCGCGCAGCGATTCTCCGCATTCGCGAATGTCCAGCTTGCCGTCAGCCGCGATATGAATATCGAGAACGGCATCGCCGTCTCGAAGGAGAATCTCCCAATCCTCGCGAGGCGCCAGGATTGTCTGCTCGCGGCTCGCATGGCCGTCCGCGTCGATGCGATGACCGCGGATTGCAGATTCGTCGATAACCAGATCCGATTGCCATGCGCCTGTGCTATCGCCCGACTCGAACCGCCCGCTTGTGCCGTCGATGAGACCATCGCTCCGGAAGCGGATGCCGCCCTCTGCCATAACGACTACTTCACTTGTTGTCGTATTGCGCAGCACCGCCATATGACCATTGAAGCAGCTGCGGCAGAACTGCAGCCTGCCAAGACGGAACAAGTGAAACGTCAAATGATGATGGAGCCACATAATATCGGTGCCCCAGCTGCCGTGTTTGCGATAGTAATGCTCCATCCACAGCTTCAAGTCGCTCAGTGTATGGACGAGTATTTCAGCAGGGATGCCGTATTGTTCGTACTGTTCAATCGTTCTCGGCAGTCCGCTAATAAGGACAAGCGGGATGAACAGCGCGGCTTTATCGCCGGTACGCTTGATCCATTCGGACACTTCCGCGCGGTAGGCGCTAACTTCTGCTCCGTCTTCGGGAAACAGCAGCGCACGCCCTTCCTGCGCGAGCTTACTCAGCGTCTCATCTGCGCGAATCTCAGCTGCTGCTGCTGTCAGTGCGCTGAGAGCATCCACCGGAAGCTGCAGCCATTCATTCGCTGCGATGAGCTCCGCTTCTTGAAGGAACCAGAGCGGTTCCGCCACTTGTTGTTGCTGTGTATGTTTAACCATCAGGCTACATGTCCCCTCTCTATCGCTGCAATTACCATGAAGCTATGCAGCCGTCCGTTCTTGGTTCTGTCCCGCCAATCAATACGCCGCTCGGATCCCGCCAGATTACTTGCCCGCATCCAAAAGCGTTACGATCTATCATTACTTGAATGTGATGCCCGCGTTCCTGAAGTCCCGCAGCAATCTCGGATGGGACTTCCGATTCCACTAGCACATGCTTGCCTTCAGTCCATTGCCATCTCGGCGCATCGAGAGCTGCTTGCGGGTTCAGCTTGTAGTCGATCATATTCGAGATCACCTGCAAGTGACCCTGCGGCTGCATGAACGCGCCCATGACGCCGAACGGACCGATCGGCTCGCCGTCCTTCGTGAGGAAGCCTGGAATAATCGTATGATAAGGCCTTTTGCCAGGCTCTAATACGTTGGCGTGGGCAGGATCAAGCGAGAACGAATGCCCTCGATTCTGCAGGCTGATGCCTGTTCCCGGCACAACGACGCCAGAGCCGAAGCCGTTATAGTTGCTCTGAATGAAAGAGATCATATTGCCTTCCCCGTCGGCGGCAGCCAAGTAGACCGTGCCGCCCTTAGGCAGCTCGCCTGGCTCAGGCATAAGCGCTTCCTCACCGATCATGCTTCTTCGCAGCGCGGCATACTCCTGCGACAGCAGCTCTTCCGCGCTGACGCTCATCCGCGCCGGATCGGTAATGCAGTGCTTGCCGTCCACGAAAGCCAGCTTGAGCGATTCGATCTGGGCGTGGTATGTCTCCACGCTGTCTTTGTCGCCAAGCGGGATGCCGTTCAGCGCATTAAGCGCCATTAACGCGACGAGCCCTTGCCCGTTCGGCGGCAGCTCCCACACATCGTAGCCGCGGTAGTTGACCGACAGCGGCTGCACCCATTCCGGCCGGAATGCGGCTAGATCTTCCTTACGCAGCAATCCGCCACTCTCCCGCGCATAGCGGTCGATTCGCTCCGCCAGCTCGCCGCGGTAGAACGACTCGCCCTTCGTCGCGGCAATCTCGCGCAGCGCTAGCGCATGACCTTCCGAGCGCCACATCTCTCCCGGCCTCGGCGCCAAGCCTTCCGGCGCGAAGACGCGGAACCACTCGTCGTAGACTCCACTCGCCCCAGCCCCACCGCTGTCGCGCCGCGACTTCCAAACCTGATAAGCCCGGGCCCACTTGACGCTCAGCTCCGGGCTAACCGGATAGCCGCCATCGGCGTACTCGATGGCAGGCTCCATCAGCTGCGCGAAGGGCAGCTTGCCGAATCGCTCGGACAAGCTTGCCCAAGCTCCCGGCGCGCCGGGGACGGTGACCGGCAGCCATCCGCTTGCCGGCATCTCGCCCGCGAAGCCGCGCTGCCTTACGGCGTCCAGCGTCAGCAATTGCGGCGCGCCGCCGCTTGCGTTAAGGCCATACATTTGGCCTTTATACCAGAGGATGGCGAACGCATCGCCGCCGATGCCGTTCGAGGTCGGCTCGACAACGGTGAGGCATGCCGCAGCTGCGATTGCAGCATCGATGGCGTTGCCACCCTGCTGCAATACGCGAAGCCCTGCCTGCGAAGCAAGCGGCTGCGAAGTCGCGACCATTCCATTGCGCGCAACGGTCGCTGTCCTTCTCGACGCATACGGATAATGCGTCAAGTCATAGTTCGCGTTCTCGTCCTTGTCCATATTCATACGGCTTGCCCCTCCATTTCACGCGCCAAGGAGACCAGCTTGTTCACGGTGTTCCAGTTGCGCACCGTCGTCGGCAGACTCAGCTTGTCCGCCTGCACGGCGAGCTTGGAACCCCGGACACTCTCCGCAAACAGCAGATATAGATCACGGCCAGCAAGTGCCCACAAGTCGGCACCAGCATCGAATGCTTCCAGCTTGCTGAGCTTCTCCGGCTTCGGAGCCTCCAGCATCATCGACACATAGAGGCACTCCCCTTCGCAGGAAGCTTCCGCCTGTGCAATCTGCGCTTCCGTGAACGGACAATTCGCCGCGATATGCTCAAGCTCCGCCGCAGAGCGAATAATGACTCGAATGGACAAACCGAACGAACTCTCGATCACCTGCTCAATCTGACGGCTCAGCTCCGGTTCCTCTTTCTCCGACTCGAATAGAATGTTTCCGCTCTGAATATACGTCTGCACCCGCGCGAATCCGCTTGCTTCCAGCGCCTCGCGCAGCTCCGCCATCTTGATCTTGTTCTTCCCACCGACATTAATGCCGCGCAGCAAAGCAATGTGAATCGCCATCCTCATATCCACCGCTTTCTATCACAGATTTAGGATAAGTTTACCACACTCACCTGTTCCATTGACCGGATAAATAGCAGGTCGACCCAGTCCCCTGCTCCTCCTGCTCCCCCTCGATTTGATATTCTAACGAACTCAGGCGACGTTATCCTTCGCATTTGAACCATTTTGGTGTCAAAATCACGGCAATAGCGTGCCCTCAGTCCGTTAGCCGATGCAGCAAAAAAATAAAGCCCGGCAGACGAAATCTGCCAGGCTCGGGTTGTACATATTACACGTCGCCGCCCGCATAGTGCACCGAGAGGGAGCGAAGGATTGGCTCGTCGTCGCACTCCGTTACTTCAAAGATAACTCCGGCTGCTTTAACAGTAGGAATGCGGATAATGGCTTTGTGACCAATATTGCTGCCTTCGTACATCGTGACCGGACGATGTGATTTGGCCGAGATGATCGACACTGTGAAACGGCGCACCCGTTCCCCAGCGGTGAGATCTTCTTCAATAATAATGTGGTCGATGAGGTGCGATGCTTCTGCCTTGTACTGCCATGTGCGACCTTCTTGCACCCAGGCTGCATTTGCCGAAATCGGATTGCCGAAGCGTCTGCGAATCTCTTCGCCGAACCTTGTCAGATGGTCCGCGTCCTTGGCAGGCAGCAAGCCGTCGCGGTTCGGTCCGATGTTCAGCAACAGGTTCGTGCCTCTGCCGACGGAGAGATAGTAGAGCCCCATCAGCTCATCGACGGATTTCACCATATGCTCGTCGGCGTCGCTGTAGAACCAAGTGGAACCGTTCGCGCGCATTTGCACGTCGCATTCCGCCGGCAGCCACATTTGCTCGCCAAGATCATCCAGCTTATCCGTATAGATCGAGAAGTCCGTCGAATCTACCACATTCCAGCAAGGAGTCGGCGCAATGCCGTCTTCATTGCCGATCCAGCGGAAGTCCGGATCGCCCATGTTGAAGATCAGAATGTTCGGCTGCATGCGGCGAATCTCGCCGATAATGCGCGGCCAATCATACGTATGGTCCTCCGAGCCGCAGCCGTCAAACCATAGAATATCAATATCGCCGTAGCCGCTCAGCAGCTCGGTGATCTGATTGACGAAGTAATCATCGTACGCCTTGGCATCCTGCGTATAGAAATCCGCAGAACCATCGTACGGCGAATAGTAAAGCCCTGGCTTCACGTCGTACTTCCGGCAAGCATTCACGAACTCGCGAACGACGTCGCCTTGTCCATCACGCCATGGGGATGCTTCGACTGTGAAGCTGCTGTACTTCGAAGGCCAGTTCGAGAACCCGTCATGGTGCTTCGCCGTTAGCACCGCGTATTCCATGCCCGCTTCCTTGGCCGTGCGGATCCACTGCTCGCAGTCCAGTCCCACCGGATTGAAGGCGGCAGGCGTCATCGGCCGCTCGTCGAAGTCGGCGTAGCCTTCATAGAACGTACGCAATCCAAAATGAATAAAGAGTCCGAACTCTAACTCTTGGTATGCCAGTTGCTTCGCGCTAGGAATGATAAGCTGCTCCGTTTGCATCGCTTCGTAAACGCCTCCTTGAAATCGGTTGATTATGCTTCCTGCCACAATGTCCGCAGATTGTCCATCGCAATCTTGGAAGCGGATTTGCACTCTTCCATGCCTTCGAACTCCACCGTAACATAGCCGTCATAGCCGGAATCCCTGATCAGCTTGACGATTTTGCGGATCTCGATCTCGCCGTGTCCGACAATTGCGCCGCGCAGGTAATTGCCATGAGAGGTGCGGAACCAATCGCCGCCCCCTGGCGGAGCATCGTACGGACGGAAGTAGAAGTCCTTGAAATGTACGAGCGATGCATAAGGCAGGTTCTTCATGACGCCGATGACCGGATTCTCGTCCACGCACATGAAGTTGCCGACATCGAGCGTCGTCTTGAAATTCGGACGGTCAACCGCTTGCAGCACGCGCTGCACCCGGTCGCTCGCCTGAACGCTGAAGCCATGGTTCTCAATCGTCGTCGTAATGCCGAACTGCGCGGCATAATCAGCGATAATCCGGCTTCCACGCACGATGAGCGGCAAGCTTTCCTCGAACCAGGCGATCGTCATCTGTTCCTTCTGGATCGTGAATGCCGTCACGTCATGGCGCATATGCTTCACGCCCATCCGGTGAAGGAGGTCGACATGCGACTTCACCCGCTCCATCTCCACTTCGAATTCCTCTTCCGTCGGTTGCACGAAGTTCGCTGGCATCGAATAGTTGGATAATGCAATGCCGACCTCTTTCGCTTTCTCCCTTACCGCATCTGCAAGCTCCAAGTTATCAACGAGCGTGTAGCCGTAAGGCACCATCTCCATATGTTCCCCGCCGTTGTCGGCGATCCACTGAATAACATCAAGCACAGTCATCTCTCCGGACTTGAGCGCCGGGAGCAGACTGTACGTACTTAGTCCGATTTTCATCTTAAGCTGCCTCCTTGTTCATTATCGCTGATTCAGCTTGGCACGCAGGTCCGCGAGCCGCTCCGGATCAATTGGAGCCGTGGAGGAACCGTTCTTGCGAACGCCCGAGCCAAAATGCACCGCGCGTACCTGTGTCGCTTCCACGAAGCCCGCCACTGCGTCTACGGTCAGACCGCTGCCTGCCAAGATCTCAAGCGCTGAGCCTTTCGCTTGCGCTTGCTGGACCAGCTCCGCGATTCGTTCGCTCGCATGCAGCACATTCGGCACGCCGCCGGAAGTGAGCACCGTGCGCACCTGCGGGTAGAGCATCAGCGTATCAAGCGCTTCCGCCTGGTCGCGGACTTCATCGAACGCGCGATGGAAGGTTACGGGCACGTCCCCTGCAGCAGCAAGCAATCGCTGCAGCTGCTCCTCATCGACAGTCTGCTTGTCAGTTAACACGCCAAGCACGAATGCGCCGAGCTTCGGCAACTTCATGGCCCGAATGTCCTCTATCGAGCAGATCATCTCCGCTATATCCAGTTCCGAATAATGGAATGACCGGCTGTGCGGCCGAATCATAATATGGATCGGAATCGTGCATACCTCTGCTACCTCGCGGATAACGTCGGCATCGGGGGTAAGCCCTCCTTCTTCAATAACGGACACAAGCTCAATCCGGTCAGCGCCGAAGCGCGAAGCCGTCATGGCGTCTTCTCCTGTTAGCGCAATAACTTCGAGCAGCATCGCCAGTCTCCTTTCTCGTTGTAACTAGAATCTGCGGATTCTGCCTACGTGCCCTAGCATTTAGAATCTATCCATTCACTATAGCATGTACGAGTTTTATATCCGCAGTGACAGAATTACGATCTATAGGGATATTATTACTGAATTTCGGCCGTCTTGCACACCGAGAATTGATCAATTACGAGAGATCCCGGATTGCTATCATGCCGCAGAATCGCGATGTAATAATCCGAATAAGGCCCTGTCCTCACTTCCGCCTGCCACTCATGAAGCCCTTGGCGCAGAGGCTCAGTAGTGATGTCCTGCTCCAGCCCGCCATCGGTTGTGCGAACAAGAATGGAATATTGCCCTTCAAGCTCCGCTTTATAATGAAGCGACAACTGATAGATGCTGTTCGGCAGCAATCGGACCGTAGAAGGCAACGTACGCAGCAGCTCCCCAGTCAGCTGATCCAGCGTCTTCAGCGACCATCCCCCTTCAATCGTATCTTCCGTATAACCTTCATGCTTCTGCGACAGATGCGTCTTGTTCACCCTCGGCTGAGCGCTGACGAACGGTCCCCAGCCTGCATCCACTTGTTCAAAATCCTCATCGTAATCAGCCGAAGTCTCACTGCTCACACCTACAACACTAACCCGTACATCGTCAAAATAAACATATGACTCCGCATCGCCCTGATCAGCAATAAGCGAGAGCATTGGCGGCAGCGCGTCCGTATACGGAGACAGCTGGAAACGAAGCTGCAGCCGCTGGTAATAGGTGCCGCGCTTATCTGAATCCGGGTCCCAGTTGATGACGGCGGTTCGGTCAATTGCCTGCTCCTTCGCACCGCCCTCACATCCATCGATCCGAAGCGAGGCCCGGCGTCCTTCCGACACTTGCACCCACACAGAAGCTGAGTAAGCCTCGCCTCCCCTCAGCCCAGTAAGACTCTGGCTCACACGCGCATCCGCGCCGTTGTTGCCATGAATACACAGGTAAGATTGACCATAGCTCGTCGCCGCGATTGCAATATGTTCCGTGTCATCGGAGGAGGAGGTCTTCGTCCACCAGTCGAAGCTATGGCTATCGAAGCCCATATCCTTCACGGGACTCCCCTCACCCCAGATGATCTTCGGATTAGGCGGCGCTTCCTCCATGTACAGCACATATGGCGTGTTTGCTTCCGCGTATACCATAACCGTGCCCGCGATCACCTCGACATCCTGCTCATGAACACGCCCCAGCGCAGTAAGCCGGTACAGCTTCACGCTGCCATTCTGCGGCCAGTGAGGTGGAAGCTGCCATTGCGTCTTGCCGCCTTCTGCGTTCCAATGGTAAATCTTCGTCTCGAGAATCGGGTCCCACGGCAGGAAGACAGTATCGCCACGCGCGATCAAGCGTCCATCCTTACGAATGACCGCAGCTCCATCCTCGATCCTCGATATGACGCCTCCCTCAAGAACCGCTTCAACCGATGGCGTCCATTGCATCAGCGCAAAATGCATCAAGTACCGATATGGCAACTGCTTCGTATAGAAAGAGCGGATGACGGCTGTGAGGTCACGCTCATTCTGCCAGCCCATGAATCCGTTATCGCCATAGCGGGCGTAGCCGCCCTTCAGCAGCACATCCTCGGCATACGCATCCTTGTCCTGATGGCGAATGAACCGGGAGATGACACTGTCGCCCGTTGAGTCATGCGTCCATACCGCATCCGCATCGAGCGCATCAGCCTCCTCCGTCCAGATCGTATAGCCAAGTCCGCGAAGCTTCTCAGTCAGACGCCAAGCCGCCCAGTGCTCATCCCGGTATGTATCGACATAGATAAACCCTAGGTTAGGAGCCTGCTCCTTCAGCTCCTCGAGTCGATTATCAAAGTTGCCGGACAGAATATCCGCTTCCCGGTCGATATAATACGACTGATCCATCCATCGCCAGCCGGGGGTCGTCGTCACAAGGGAGGACGAATACGATCTCGCTTCCGGATACGCCTCGCTGTGATTGATATGCACGCCAATGACGGCGCCGTAGTCAAGTGCCCGCTCGGCAAGCAAGTTCAGATCATGCAATCCGCCAGCCCGCTCATTGAAATTATTACCATAATCCGGATGTCCGCTATCATGTCCCTCGCTTTGGTAGCCCTTCAGCTCCAGCATCTGACCGAAGCCATCAGTATATAGATGAAGCTTCTTCACATTGTCCAGTATCCTTAGAAAAGGAAACTGCGCCAAGCTGCCGAAGTTCATCGCAATATGCGCATAACTGCTCCTCAGCGTTTCTGCTCCCGGTATCGGCGGCAGTGCTTCGCGCACGGCTATCGCGCCGTCTTGCCAATCGACAATACCGTCGCCATTGCGATCCGCCGCCACAAGCACCTTCGCCCACGGCTCGCCGGTAATTTGCATATCCGGTCCCCGGTACGTCCAATAGCCATGCCACAGCGCCGTTTGTTTATACCCGCTTCGCTGCACAGTCTGCACACACAGCCGCCTGCGATTGTTTAGCGAATTGCCCATTACGCTTGCTGCCAGCTGTGCGGTATGCAGAATAGCAATTGCTTTATACTCGGGGGCGGCTTCCGGCTTCAGATCAGCGGCAACAGCGAACGTGTCGCCTTTGATCCCTTCCGATAACGCAGCTGCTGCGCCTGCTTGCGTATCCCGCACAGAGACAAGCCCGTGGTTCGGCAGCGCAATTGTCCGAATGCGGAACTCGCCGCGCTCTTGAATATTGGTAATCGTAAAGGCTAGCAATGCGCCGGATACGGAAATTACCGCAGTCATCACGACCTGCAGCTCGGGGAACTCAAGCGTATACGCAGCCGTGGCCGACGACCGCCGCTCAGCGGAAACGAGCGGCTCATACCGCTCGTTGTTCAGATCGACGTATTGCAGCTGCTCCTCCTGCCCATGCAAGATCGCATCGGATGCTAGCCAGCGATACCCGATCACACGAGGGAATGCAGCATCTACCTCTGCCTCTAGCAGCTCAGAGGATAATGTCCAGCTTTCTGTACTTGTGCTAGAAGCTTGCTGCGCTTGATACCTCTGCGCGTCAATCTCTCTCTCGCTCACATCGCTTATTCGGGCGCATCCATCACCACTGCCATCTTCCGCACTCCAAGCGCGGAATCCCGAAGCTCCGGGCGACTGAACAGCTGCCAGCTCTGGAATGCTGCCATGATAAACTTCGTAGCCATTCATGATGACGGTTAGAACAGTCCCTATATACCGAATCACGAGCTCATAGCGGTGATTCTCATAGAGTGGGTCCGACTTGAACAGCACGCCCTGTTGTCCGTTCGGTAGCGCCCATATCCAGGTGCTTTTGCCGAATGGATCCATCGGCGTATCACAGCCGATGAAGATCCAGCTGTCTGCCGAGGAATATCGGATAATTGCACCGACTCTGCCCGCAAGACCAAGTGGAGTCATTGTGAAGAGAAGCTCGCCATCAGCGAGCTTCCTCCTCTTCTCCTCCGAGAACAACGCTATCGTATCCGAGCCCCCGGCTGACAGCACCGAAGAGCCGTCTGCCTGCTCTTCAAGCCACTGTCCGCTGCCTCGAACAATGGTATACTCGCGCAGCCGCTGCATTAGTTGGCTCCCTTGGGGATAATCTCGCATTCGCCGCGAGTCGTCACTTGAACCGTGACGACCGGCTTCGGATCGCCCTCGAATTTGCAGCTGAACGACAGCGTCTGTCCCCCTGCGCGCAGCACCGGCGCCTCCGCGCTAGCTTTCACTTCCCGTATGAAATTCCAATTCTGGTCATAAACGCGGCCCATCGAACCGCCGTCATATACCAAATACTGATTGGGAGCAATCTCCGTCTCGAACGTCATATATGTGCCTTGCGTATAGAAGGTCGGCCGTTTCACGGACGCATCTTCGTTGCCATAGGATGGCGAGACGCGAAGCGTGAAGCGCAGCGGCTGCTCGCCAAACTTGTTGAAGAACGCCCAATCCGATCCGCCAGGCTGCCCCGGCTGAAGCTCCTCCGGACTGCAGGTGAGCGGCTTCGAGATGCTCACCGGATATAACAGCCAGCCTTCCTCGCCTGCCGCTTCCAAGTGCCAATCACTCTTCGGATCGCGCATCCGTTCCCGCTGCTCATCCGAGAAGACACCCAGCTGCCGCGCGGTCTCCCATTCGCTAACGGCTGCTAGCAGCTCCTCGACATTGCCGTTACGACGAAGGACTGCCATGTCCGCAACAAGAGCGAAGCCAGCGTCGAAGCCCGCTGCCTTGGAGAGCACCCATTCGATCTCATCGAGCGTCGTCGCCTCGAAGCGATCCGAAACAGAGCGCACGAGGAACCAGCCAAGCATCGGAGGTATGAAATTCCGCGCAAAATAACGCTGGTTCGTCAGTCGCCATTCGAGCTGGCCTTCGCGCGTCGATACGCCCCAAGGCTCGCCCCAATTGAAACGGGTGAAGATATGCCATAGATAGTTCGGCACAACGATGCTTGCATCGTTAATGACCTCATGCTCCCAGCCTTCATAGCACTGCTTGACGAAGCGGTTCACGCCGTAGCCGTCATGACCGGTCGCATAGCAGCCTTCAAGCCCATCGAATGAAATCTGCCGCAGCCCTGTTTGTTGGAACAGCTCTGTTAACCGATTCGTAAACTTATCCTGCAATTCCATGTTCGGGAAGAACACATCGTACGGGTGATCCCATAACCGGCCGATCGCTGCGCCAGCCTCATGCGCAGCCGCCACAGTTCCGTTCACACCCCGGTTCACGCCGAGCAGCTTCCACGGTGCCTGTTCCGAGACGGACTCATACTCGATCAGCTCCGTGCCAAGCCTAGCGGATTTTCGGAACAGGTTCTCCGTAAACGGACGAGGATCATCAATAACGAGCTCAATGTCCTCAGTCCCCGTCGCTTCGACTAGCCGCGATACACCAACTGTCTGCAAGCCCTCATGCGGAACCGGCGTCACGTATGGATCGTTCAGCGTCGTAAAGTTCGTCAGCGTATGAACACCGACATATACGCCTTCATCCCCTGCCTGCTTCACACAGGCACGCATGCTTTCATCGCCGCTCGGGAACTGCCCCGGCTTCAGCACGAAATGCCCCCACTTCGTGAATGGGTCCGGGTGGTATACATACTTGAGACCCGCTTTCTTCGTATACGCGACGGCGTCGCCGATTGTGGTTTCCGAGAAGTCCGTGATGAGATACGACTGGTTCGCAGCCTTCGACTTCTTGCCCCATTCCCCTTCAATCATCGGATGCGGCAATCCTTCGCCGATCTCAACCGCTTCAATGGTATCCAGCACTTCGCTCACGTCGCAGCCGAAGAGCGCAATAGCTGTACCGCCGAGCTGCGCCTCGTCCCCTTGCAGCGGCTGCACTTCAATATCGGTCAAATTCCAGACCGGGCGGCGACCGGCTTTCGTCCGGTTACGAGCGAAAGCTTGCAGAAGGCTGCCTTCGCTGACCGGCCATGCCGTGCTGTCGCCATACTCGAATTTGCTGTCCGCATAAGGCTCATTCGCGAATGCCAGACGCGACAGCTCCGCAGGCCAGCCTCCGATAGTCTTCGCATTCAGCGCCAGCATTCCGACCGCGAAGTCACCATCATGAACGACGCCGACAGACTCGCCGATCGAATCGGCAAGCTTCGTCACATATGGCCCCCAGATGAGAGCGTCAACTTCTTCTTGGCCTTGCGCGACCGCGATGAGAATGACCTCGAAGGTGACATATTGCTGCTTCACTATGACACGGATGTCTACTTCCGTGCCTGACTGTTCATAATAGAGCGCCATCACGCCGCTTTGCTCGTCATACTCAGCCGAACCAGGAGCTTCAACAGCTCTGCCCTTCACAATTTGCAGAAGCGGATTGTGGTGCCCATCCAGCTCGATGCTGACACCGCTGGCCGTGTTACGCAGCCCGATTATTTCCCCTTTGTTACTGATTAGAAAAGACAGCTTCCCCGCTTCAATTCGTGCCATCGTCATCGTCATTTAATCCCTCTCCTTTTGCCTACTGACTCTTCATAATTGTTCCTATACGCTCGTAAACACGGATGTCCTCCCCAACTCGCATTGGAAAGGACACCATGGCCTAACGTATTATTGTTTCAAATTCGCATCATACACTTGCTGAGCTTCTTCCAGCACTTTCTCGCCGCCCATGCTCTTCCACTCGGCTACGAACGAGTCGAAGTCATTCAGCGACTTGCGTCCTGTGATGAAGTCGATGAAGTTCTGCGTCGTGAACTGCTTCAGCTTATCTTGTGTTTCGTTGTAGACAGGCTTGTTGAATGGAGCAAGAATGTCGATGACACGCGTGCCCTTCGCTCTTGTGTCCTTCGCCAGCTGGCGCAGGCTTGCATCGGATGTATAGGACGTTTGGAAATCATAGTCATTGAACGAGCCGCTCATCGAGTAGCTGCCAAGACCAAGCTTCTGGCGCTCTTTCTCATCCGTGAACGCACCCAAGTATTCCACTGTGCCTTTATCGCCGAGCTTCCACTGTTGATCCTTATCGCCGAAGTTCAGCTTCTCGTAGATGTCCGGCTCGAATTGGGAAGCCTCGAACACCTGCATGTATTTGATCATTTTGTCCTGATCGTCTGCCAGCTGCTTGCCGAATACGACGCCGGATGCATACGCCGGGTTGTATTGCGAGATGCCGTACTTGCCGTCCGGACCTTTCACCCCGCCTGTAATGGCGAAGTTGAAGTCAGCATGTTTCGCCTTCAGCTTGTCATACCATTGCTCGCCGCCAAGGAACGCAGTGCCTGGCAGGAAGGACCACCAGTAGTACTCGACTGCTCCAACTTTATCCGTCAGCACTTTATCCTCGACATTGTTGCCTTTATTCACGACGAACTCAGGGTCAATAATGCCCTTCTTATACCAGCGGTTCAGCACTTCAAGCGCTTGCTTCGCGCCTGGCTCGATCTCGCCGCGAACGACCTTGCCGTCTTTCTCGCGGAAGATGTTCGGGTATGCGTCGAATGCGCCGAACACGGAGCTGAACATGCTCTCAATGTTCTCGCCGGAAGCGGTCATGCCGTACGTATCCTTCTTGCCATTGCCGTCTGGATCGTCGTTGCGGAACTTCGTCAGCAGATCTTCCATCTCTTCAACCGTCTCAGGCGTCTTCGTCACGCCAACCTTCTTCATCCAATCTTCGCGGAATCCAAGGTCTAGGCCATCGATCCCGATATCCCAGATAACTGGAAGCGCGTAGATTTTGCCATCACGTCTAACATATTTGAACGGATCGTCGCCAAGGAAGCGCTTAAGCCATTCCACATATTTGGGCATGTTCTCTTCAATGAGGTTTTGCGGAATTTCCGCGATAATGCCTTGTTGCAAGTATTTATCATAGTCCGTAAACGATGGCTCCTTCATCCAGTCCGGAATATCGCCGGAGGAGATCATCAGGTTTACTTTCTCTTTGAAGCCTTCGCCGCCAGTTGGCACGAATTCGACGTCGACGCCGAATTTATCGCGGATTGCCTTCACGCCCGGCGCATCTGCCTTCGCGATTTCAGGGCTGGCCGTCCAGAACTTCAGCAGTTTCTTCTCTGCCGGTTTGTTATCCGCTGCCGCATTGTTCGATGAAGACGCATTCTCCGTATTCGTGCTCGCCGCATTATCCGACTTCGCCGAATTGTTCGTTCCCGCATTTCCATTCGAGTTCGAGCTTCCGCATCCCGCCAATACCGTAAGCAGAAGCGAGCTTGCCATTGCGCCTGCTATCCAACGCTTATTGCTGTTCTTCACATCGACCACTCCCCTATTAATGTACATTGCTATATCTATTAGAGGGGATGTTATCCCTTAATAGCACCAATCATAACACCTTTGACAAAATACTTCTGGATAAAAGGGTATACAATGAGCATCGGGATAATAGAGAACATAACGATCGTCGCTTGCAGCTGACGCCCCGAGAACTCGGTATCCTTGCCCAGATTTTGAATAAGCAGCGTAATGTCGGATGTATTGTTCTGGATGATGATTTTGCGAAGGACAACCTGCAGCACCTGCTTACCCGGATCGGTAATGTACATCAGTGAATCGAACCATGCGTTCCAGTGGCCGACGCCGACCCAGAGGGCAACCGTGGCAATGACCGGCTTTGAGAGCGGAAGCACCACCTGCGTGAATATCCGAAGGTATCCGGCTCCGTCGACGCGTGCCGACTCTTCCAGCTCTTCCGGGATGGAGCGGAAGAAGTTCCGCATGATGAGGACGTTGAACGCTCCGATCATGCCTGGCACGACAAGCGCCCAGATGGTGTTCATCATATGAAGCTCTTTGATCAGCAGGTAGGATGGAATCGTCCCTCCCGCGAACAGCATCGTGAACAGAATCATGCCGGTAAAATATTTATTCCAGGGCAAATCCTTCTTCGAGAGCGGGTATGCCGTCATCGAAGTAAACAGGATGGAGAACGTCACGCCAAGCACGGTCCGGAGCAGCGTATAGGTGTAGCCGGTCCATAGCTCTTTGAATTGAAAGGCAAGCTTATAGCTTCCGAAGGTCAGCTTGGATGGGAAGAGCACGAACCCTGAAGCATATGCAGCTCCGTCCACGCCTCCGCCGTCCAGCGAGATGACGACTTGCGTCCAGAACGGGTACAGCGTGATGACCATAATGATGCCAAGCACCGCATATATAATGAGATCGATAAATCGGTCAACCGGTGATTTCTTTACGTTAATCATCTAGGGGCACCTCCTGTTCGTACTACCATAGCGCATGATCCTTGCCACCGATCAGCTTCACAATCCGGTTGACGACGAAGATGAGGATCAAGGCGACAACTGATTTGAACAGGCCGACTGCCGTGGCGTAGCTATAGCTCATCTCGACGATACCTTTGCGGTACACATAGGTGTCGATAATGTCGGAAACGTTGTACACCTGCGCATTGTACAGGTTAAAGATCTGATCGAAGCCTGCATCGAGAATGCCGGACATCGAGAGGATTAGCATAATCGCGATAATCGGGATCAGCATGGGGATGGAGATGTAGAACATCCGCTTGAACCGCCCCGCTCCGTCGATAATCGCCGCTTCGTACAGCATCGGATCAATGCTTGAGATCGCTGCGAAATAGATGATCGAGCCCCAGCCGAAGCCTTGGAAGATACCGGTGACGACGAGAATCGTCCGGAAGTATCTCGGATCTGCCAGGAACAGCACAGGATCGCCGCCAAAGTAGGTAATGATCGTGTTAATCGGTCCCCCCATCGAGAAGAAGGTGAAGAAGATACCGGCGAGCACAACCCACGAGATGAAGTGGGGCAGATAGGATACCGTCTGAACCAGCTTCTTGTACTTGGCGTTCATCACTTCGCTCAGCAGCAGTGCGAATATAATGGGCACCGGGAATCCGAAGATGAGCTTGTAGAAGCTGATGACGATCGTGTTCTTGAGCACGGTGTAGAAGTAATCGTCTTGAAAGATTTTGTGGAAGACATCAAGGCCTACCCAGGGACTGCCCACAATCCCTTTTAGAATCTTAAAATCTTTAAAGGCGAGCAGGACGCCATACATCGGCAAATAGTGAAAAACGATGTAATAGATGACCGCTGGCACCATCATCAGAAGCAGCACGCGGTACTGTTTAACCTTCTTGAGTTTCTCTTTTCTCACCCTCGCCCGTTCTAGCTTTACATCACGGACAGCGGTGTTCGACTGGCTAACGATTGCTGTTTCGTTCACCCGCGGCACTCCTTTCTTCGCTAGCGAATTCCTTTAACAAAACTATAACAAAGCTGATTTCCCTTGAAATTATCAAATATTTGCGAATACTTTCAGTTTTCTACGATGTTCCGTAAAAAATGATAAAAGCCTGCCCCAGTATCTGGGACAGGCTTCCATATTAGCGTCACGCAGGTATAACAATCTTCATCTGCGTGCCTTGCTCTACTACACTCTCAACCGAAATGCTGTAATCCGAACCGAACTTCAGCTGGAGCCGCTCCTTGACGTTCTTCAGTCCATAACCGGATGACTGGCTCTCCAGCAATGTCTCTGCTACTTCCGGCGGCATGCCGTTTCCATTGTCCTCAACGGTGAACGCAACTTTCCCCTCGATCAGCGCCGCCGTTACTTTCAATACGCCACGCCCGTTCTCTTTGCGGTTGATGCCATGTATGATTGCATTCTCTGCCAGCGGCTGCAGAATAAAGTTGATCGTGTTACAGCTGAACACCGCTTCGTCAATCTCATAGACGACATCGAAGCTGTTGTCCTTCATCGTCTGAATAATCTCGACATAGCACCTCACATGCTCCAGCTCATCTCGCACCGGTATGATGTTGTCCCCTCGGTTCAGTCCCGTCCGATAAAATTTCGACAAGGTCGTGACGACATGGCTAATATCATGAGCATCGCTTCGCAGCGCCTTCCAGTTAATGAACGACAGCGTATTGTACAGAAAATGCGGATTCATCTGCCATTGCAGCGCCTTGAACTCCGCTTCCTTCTGGACGATCTTGTTGCGGAACAGCTCGTCAATGAGCTCATTGAGACGAACGAGCATGTTGCCGAAGCGGTTCGTTAATTCACCGATCTCGTCCTTCGACTCGCTGCGGACCCGCATGCTGAGGTCTCCAATCTCCACCCGCTTCATAAGCGAGTTGAGCGAGAGCACGCGCCGCAGCATCGTCTTGGAGAAGATCCAGATGATAATGAGAACGATAATGATGCACGAAGCGATAATAATGAGCGTTGCATTAATAATCGAGCCGGCATTCTGTGTCAGCTGCGCGGCGGGGACGATACAATAGATCGTCCAATCGGTCAGCGCAACGGGCTTCTTCACGAGATAGGATTTGGCCCCGGCATAATTGATAACGCCTTCGTTAAGCGTACTAAGTTGAGCGAGGTCCACAGCCGGCTTGACAGCAGCGGAAGCTTGCCGGTTCGAATAGATAATTCGGTCCTGCTTGTCAGTAATGACAACCATGTCATCCTTGGCGAGCGCAGCGATGTTGTTAAACAGGCTCTCCTCGTTGATGCGCATGTACACCATATTCGTATCTTTGTCATTAGGGAACTGAGGGAACTTGCTGACCACAATAATACCGTTGTCTTTGCCATTGTCCGAGAACCACTGGCTGCCTGTTCCCTTCAACGCTTCCTTGTACCACCCCTGGTCGCTGACACGGCTCGCTAGCTGGACAGATTGTCCGTATTCCGGCACATAGGTCTGAGTGTAGAACTTAATTTCAGCAATATCCTTATCCATAATTGTCATCATCGTAAAATAAGGCGACAAGTACTCATTCAAGTCGTAGGAGAGGTTGACGAGATCCCGATAGTCATTCGTTACGATCTTCTGAAATGTCTTATTGTACACGATCGTCTGCATCGTATGATTGTACCGCTCCATAGAGCCGTTGATCCCGCTCGTGATCGTATCGACGTTCTTCTCGATGCCCCCAATCCCTTGAATCTTCAGCATCTGCTCGGATTGATTGTACGCGTACACGCCGAGCACGATAATCGGGATAATGATGACGATCAGATAGGATAGAAACAGCTTATGCTTGAATCGCAGCCTATTGAACAGCTCGGTGATCGCCTTCTTCATCGAACCGCCTCTTCCCGATATTGCGACGGCGTCTTGCCGTAGTGGTTTTTGAAGAGCGAGCTGAAATAAGGGAAATTGCTGTAGCCGACTTCCAAGCCAATGTCGATGATTTTGCGATTGGTCGTCACCAGAAGCTCCTTCGTCCGCTCCATTCGGAATACGGTCAAATACTTATTGAAGCTGACACCGAGCTGCTTCTTGAACAGATGGCTTAAGTAGCTTGGAGAGAGATACACGCGATCAGCCAGCGCATCCAGCGACAGATCGGAGCTGTACTCGCTCTCAATAATCTGCACAATATTCTCAATGACCTTGCGCATCGAATCAGGCGACCCGGAAGTGGAGCCTGCTGAACCGGAAGCGGAGCCCGTAGTTTGAGACTCCTTCTCTTCCAGAATCGACAGAATGACCTTACGCAGATCGCTTAGCTTGGAGGCACGGTAAATCTGCTCCAGCTGCTGCTTGAACGAAGCGGCGCTCTTCTTCGCCGATGCTTCGAAGATGGCCTTCACAATTTCAGTGCAAATATACTTGACATAGATGACAGAAAACTGCTCGCTGCTGCGCAAATCGTTAAACAGCTGCTCGAATCGCAGCTTGGTCAGCTCGTAGCGAGATTGCGTTATATGTTGCCTTAACTCTGTAAGCGCCTCATCCACGACAGCCTGCATCTCTTCTTTGCCATGGGCCGCAGAATGGGCGAGCAGCACCGTGCCTTCATCATGATAAAACTTATATTCCAGCATCGATTCAACGGCAGTAAATTCGTTGACGAGCTGCTCGCTGTCTTCGGCAAGACCACCCATGACGATACTAAGATCCCCGCCGTACAAGTCGTGGAACCAGCGAATGAAACGCTCTCCGGAAGCGATAAGCTCCTCTCGCGATAGATCATTCCCACCGAGGATTAGCAAGCTTTGGAACTCGTTCAGATGGACAAGCTCGAAGCTGCGCTTCAACACTTCAGCGAGCCGCTGGTCAAAATGTTGATCGAGAAGATCGAAGAATCTCGTTCTCGAATCCAGCATAACAAGCCGTACGCGCGGGATGCCGATTAGCGTTGCAAGCGGTACCGCTTGCAGCTCAGCGCCGCTTGCAGAATGGCCGAGCACCAGATTCGACAGCAGCTTCTGCTTCGAATAAAGCGCGTCGTTGCGGTAAGCTTCTTCCATCCGCTGCTGCTTCTCCTTCAGCTCGAGCTCTTCATTGCACAGCTGCATGACCTGCGATACGACCTTCAGAAACTCATCCACCTGTACCGGCTTCAGAATATAGCGGATCGCCTTAAGGTCAATCGCACGCTGCGCGTATTCAAATTCGCCGTAAGCGCTCATGAAGATCACCTTCACCGGGATGTCCAGCTCACGGATTTGGGCTGCAAGCTGCAGACCATCCATCCCATTCATACGAATATCCGAGAATAATATATCGACCGGATGCTCTTTCATAAACGCCAGCGCACTCTCGCCGCTGTCCGCTTCAAAGGTCTCAAGCGGCAGTCCGTACTTCTCAATCAGAAATTTAACGCCATCTCTTTCGAATCGTTCATCATCAACAATGAGCATCTTGAGCACAGCATTCACCTCGAATCCATAATCACGCTGAAACCGCTTCACGGAAAAAACTTATCCCAATTCTAACTGATTCACTTACGAGTGGGAATAGATGAATGTAGGCTCGTCTATCGATAGCTTGCAGCAAAAAAACCGCCCGCAGCTTCGGCTGCGGACGGTTCCCTCTCTCGTTATAGTTGTACAACCGTCTTCAATTCGCTCGCCCGGATGATCGCATCAAGCACCTGCTGATTGCGATAGCCGTCCATAAAGCCCGGCAGTCCGTCAGGCTCACCGCCGTCCAACAGAGCCAGAAACTGCTCGTATTGCGTCACTTCGCAGCGCTTCGGCACGTTCAGAACCGTGCGTGCCAGTTGCCCGTCTTCCTCACGAATCCATACGATCTTGTTCGGGTCCTCCGTCGAGGCATGGAGCGTGCCGGTGTCTCCGTAGATGGATATCTCGTGCTGGTTGCCGGAGCCGATCGCGTTGCGCGACGTTTGGAAGACGCCGTGCACGTCTCCGCTCATCCGCGCCTGGAAGCTCGCGAAGTCATCGACTTCGATCTTCACCAGCTCTCCGGTTCGCGAATCAAGACGCTCCGGCACGATCGTATGCAGCTGCGCCGACAGCTCCTCGAATTCTCCGAACAGGAAGCGTGCCATATCGATCATGTGCGAGCCGAGGTCGCCGAGCGTTCCGGTGCCTGTCACCGACTTGTCGAAGCGCCAATTGTAGCCCACGTTATACTGCGGCGCTCCCCAGCCTTGCAGATACTGGCTCGAGAAGCTGCGAATCTGTCCGAGCTTCCCTTCGCGGATCAGCTCTCGCGCATAGCGGAACGCCGGCGTGAAGCGATACGTGAAGCCGATCATCGCCGGCACAGGGTGCTGCTCGTATTGCGCGAGCAGCGGCACCGCTTCCTCGAAGACGCGGGTGAACGGCTTCTCTGCCATGAACGGCTTGCGCGCCGCCAGGCAGTGCGCGACGATGTCCGCATGCACGTTGTTCGGCGTAACGGACACGATCGCGTCCACGTCGGGGTCTGCAATAAGCGCCGCATAGTTCGCATAGCGCTTCGACGGCGCAATGCCCTGCTGCTCGCCGACTCGCGCCAGCGCTTCTTCATTCACATCGCTTACCGCAACCAATTCCATGCGGTCTGCGAACGCGGACATCCAGCGGATATGCGCCTGCGCCATGCCGCCGAGTCCAATTAAGCCAATTCGATATTTGCTCATCGTCTTCTCATTCCTCCTACTCGGGTAAGCTCTTCCTAATGCTTCTGCATGCGCGCCGTGAATCCCTCTCGGATAGATCACCGCAACTTTGGGATGGTTGATTTTGTGCAAAAACTTGTCGGTCTAACGGAACGTACAGCTTATCCGCCGTTTTCTGACTCATCTCTCGCTCTAACGGACCATAGAGCAGCTATTTCTCCGGTATTGCCCCAAAATGCACCCCATTGCTGGAAATAAGCCCTCTGTGTTCCGTTACATTTTTCAAACCTTGGAATTTGCCTCGATAACGCGTCTGTGTTCCGTTAGCAACGGTGGCTTAGCAGTCTGATGCTGAGCGTGCTGAATGTAGGCATGGTGCGAGTAGCTCCTTGTGGGGAACGGCCTGGCAGAATAATAAAAAAACCGTCCTTAAGGACGGTGTTGTTCAACATATTTGAGATAATACATGATTCCTGCACGGTCTACATCTGAGAATTGCAGCGGATCTTCACTCATCAACCGCCGTAACTCGTCTACATTCACCCATCTAGGATTCTTCGTTTCATCGCCCGCACTCAACAATTCGCCAGTGGCTTTGCAGCGGAAATAGGCGCCGACCGAATCAAACGGCCCTTTCGTGGTTTGATAAACGGCAAATGGTTTCAAACATTCCACTTCAAAATCAGGGTCGATGCCTACGGTGTCTATCCGTGTATCCTCGCCTTCGATTTCCATAACGTCTAGTCCTGTTTCTTCCTTCACTTCCCTTATAAGAGCCTTGTGTAGGGATTCATATGGTTCGATTCTTCCGCCCGGAAGCTCGATTCGCTGAGGTCCGCCTGGCTTATTCCTGGTCTGAACTATAATTTCGATGTTGCCATCAATTGTCCGTTCTATCAGTGCACGAGAATTGACTAGAAACATGTTGGGGGACGCCTCCTCGAAAATGAATGGATTGGTACGAGTACGAGTTACTTCGACGATTGTGCGTGAATACCGGCAAGAAACGTATCGACCATCAGCTGGAAACTGACGTTCAGATCAATCGGCATCCCGAACCCGCCCTGCTGCTCGATTGAAGCAAAGCCGTGCATCAGGCTGCGGAGACCACGCACGAGATGAATGCTCAGCTCGTTATCCAGTCCATATTCGCGCAGCACCTCAATTGGTATGGCTGCGATATTGCCCGCCGCTTGCTGAATCTGCTGGTCCGCACGGTCCATCACACGCTGCGTGACGGCATAGAGTCCAGGGTGCTTACGTGCAAATTCAAGATAGGCGTGCGCGAGTGCGCGAATTGCTTCATCTCTACTCTTGTCTTGAACGGCGCTGCGCATAACCGCTCCGAGCCGGTTAAGGCCATGAAGCGTTAGTTCGTGGCGAAGCCCCGGCAGTCCGTTGACATGATTATAGAGCGATGGCGAGCGAATGCCTAGCTTCTGCGCCAAAGTGGCTAGCGTTAGCGTATCCAGTCCTTCCGCATCGACAAGTTCAGCCGCCGCTTGCAAAATCGTACTAAGATCAAGTCCAGCTCTTGGCATCATGAGGTCTCCTTAGAATGTAATGTGGTGTTGTGATGTTGTGCGTTGAAGAGAGCTATCGCTGCTGCAGTCCGAGCTTGCTCTCTGCTTCTGAGATGGCCTTGTTCAAAGCGGCAGACGGATTCTCCAGCAGTTCTCCGTGCCCGACAGCGAGCAAGGTTGGCTTGAGGTCGCGAAGCTTGCGTACGCTGGCGAGTGCGGTTTCCTTATGCCAAGTGGCGAATGCAGGGAACGGGAACCACAGCTTGAACTGTCCCGATACCGCTACGCCGCCGCGCGTCTGAATCGCGTCGCCTGCAACGAGTGCGCCGCTTCGCATATCTTGGAAAGCCATAGAACCTGGCGTATGCCCCGGCGAAGCTACGGCGCGCAGCGATCCGATCATGTCTCCGTCGCTTAGCAGAACATCTGCGCGAGTCGTCAGCTTCGTCGGCACGCCGCCCTTGATCGGCGTGTTCGGCTCGCCTTCAAGCAGCGTGCGATCTCCCGCGAGCAGACGAGAATCCCGCGCCGAGATGTATACCTTCGCGCTCGGCAGCGCCGCCTTCAGCTTGTCGAGCGCGCCGACATGGTCGCCGTGCGCATGCGTCAGCACGATGCGCGTAATCGGCTTGCCGATATCCTTCGCCGCTTGCAGAATCGGATCGGCGCTGAACGGCAGCGCCGCATCGATAAGCGTCAGCTCATTGCCCTCATCGATGATGTAGCAATTCACAGGAAAAAATCTAGGCATAAACGTCAGCTGATACAAGTCACCTTTGCGCGTTATTCTCATTATTATCGTACCTCCTCAGGAAAACTAATATGATTAGTTTTATTGTTTTTAGAATAACTAATCGGATTAGTTTTTGTCAATGGGGAATTTGCTGATCATGAAGATAGAAACGGCAGCCTCATAGCTGCCGTTTCTATTTCTCAACCATTGTAACCTGGCAGTTACACGCCTACAATGCCACTATTCAACCCTGCTGAAGCATCTTCGTCTAACGGAAGCCAGTCAATCACCTTTTTGATATGTGTATCCCAATAATCCCAATCATGCCCGCCTGGTCCTTCCGCGTACGTCAGTTTAATCTCATTATCGATAAGGATATCTCTTAACTCACGGTTAGCATCGAGCAAGGTATAATCTTCGGTACCGCAAGCCAAATACATTGTGGGGAGATTCAGATCTGGATTTACTTGCATTTTTCCTCTCAATTTTTTCACGAGAACCTTGGGATTTTTATCGCTCGTTAGCGCTTCGCGAAGATCACCGAAACAGCTTTCGTAATATGCACAGTTATGAATAAATGACGCATCATAAGTCCAATGAGTTGCGTGTTCAAGGATAAGCGCACTGGAGAGACCGGCAACGTAACCGAACGTATCGTGGTAGGTTAATCCATTTATGATCGCTCCATAACCGCCCATGGAAAGACCAGCGATGAAGGTATCTTCGCGTTTATGTGACAGATTAAACATTTTACGGGTGATCGCCACCAGTTCTTTCCCGATAAATTCACCGTATTGATTGCCGCCGCCCGGCGCAGGATGGTCAACGTAAAACGAATTATCGCCGGAAGGCATCACCACGACCAAGTCCTTCTCTTCCGCCCATTTTTGGATTCGGGTTCCCGATAACCAATCCGTATAATTACCGAAAAGTCCATGAAGCAGATACAGCGTTTTATAAGGTTTGTTCTCCCTCTCAGTCATCTCTGTAAAACTCAGTTTATCCATGGGCAAGATAACTTGAATAGGGACGGTTCTCATTAATGATTTAGAAAAAAAGTTGACTTGTGCCAATGCCATAAAGATTACCTCCAATGGTTATTCTACCAATCCATTGCCTCGCCACCTCAGAAGAAACTTACACGAGGTCTTTCAGATTCCATCGTCAACCGGAGAATCAATTCTGCATCACGTTTTGGAGATCTCAAAGCAGTAGGCCCACCCCTATCCGAACTTAACCAGCCCGGATCTATTGAATAAAATTTAATGTCATCACTTACTTCTGCTGCAACCAACCGCGTCATTGCATTCAACGCGAGTTTAGATATCTTATACGCACCAGCCCCTGGAGACAACGTGGCATTCATTGCTTCATATTTCCAAGATATATTAATGATCCTTCCAAAGCCCCGGTTTTCCATCAGAGGAATAAATGAACGCATGACATGATAAGCGCCTAAGAAATTCGTGGACAGCGTTTCCTTCAGAATCGCAGGATCCATAGTCATTAACGTGGTACCCCTATCCAAATAGACGCCTGCGTTGTTGATCAGTACGTCTAATCGGCCAACAGTCTCGGTTAAGGTAGTAGCTGCTTGGCGGATACTTTCTTGATCGGTGACGTCCATTTGGACAAAACATACATCCAATCCGGACTTAGCAAGTCGCTGCGCAGCTTCCGCCCCCTGCTTAGGATCCCTGCTTGACAATAAGACTTTGAACCCCGAAGAGGCCAATTGTTTGACGAGTTCATATCCGATTCCCCGATTCGCTCCTGTAACAAGAGCTGCTGGCTTATCCTTCACCTTCGAGACCCTCCAATTGGCCATACCGATATATTCTTGGATAAATCGTTCCGATGCATAGGACCAAGTCTTCAAATGCTTGCCGTTATTCCGTCTCCATCGTGCTGATTTCGATCACAAATCGATATCGGACATCCGAAGCTAGCACGCGTTCCCAAGCTTCATCAATCTGATTTGCGGATATAACCTCAATTTCAGGCACAATCTGATGTTCAGCACAAAAATCGAGCATTTCCTGCGTTTCTCGAATTCCGCCAATTGTCGATCCAGCAAACGAACGGCGCTTAAGGATAAGAGGTAACACATGTATGGGCATCGCATCTGCCGGAGCTCCTACATTGATCATCGTGCCATCCAGCGCCAGCAACGAAAGATAAGCATTTACATCAATTGTCGCACTTACTGTATTGATGATAAGGTCGAATGAACCTGCTAATTTATTAAACGTCTCTGGATCATTGGTAGCATGATAATGGCTCGCACCAAGCCGTAATCCGTCATTTTCCTTCTTCAGTGTCTGTGATAGAACCGTAACCTCTGCCCCCATAGCATGAGCAAGCTTTACGGCCATATGGCCAAGACCACCGAATCCTACTACAGCTACCTTCTTTCCCAGACCTGCTTTCCAGTGACGAAGCGGCGAGTACGTCGTAATCCCGGCGCACAGAAGTGGTGCTGCTGCGTCAAGCGCTATGCTGCCCGGAATTCGTACGACGAAATCTTCGGATACTACGATATGGCTGGAATAACCACCTTGCGTATAGTGCCCATATCTATCAGTAGCAGCGTAGGTACCGGTATTCCCGTTAAGACAATAATGTTCATCTCCATTGTGGCAATGAACACACTCTCTGCAGGAGTCAACCATGCAGCCTACCCCAACACGGTCCCCAATAGCATATTTTTTCACTTCTGAACCTACTTTGGTAACGATCCCGGCAATTTCGTGCCCTGGAACAAGAGGATAGTTCACTGGTCCCCATTCACCTCTAGCAGCATGGATGTCAGAATGGCATATTCCTGCAAACTTAATCTCGATAAGGACATCATGAGGTTGAAGATCTCTGCGTTCAATTGTTGTCAGTTTGAATGGCCCTTCCGGTCCGAATACCGCACGTGCATTTGCTTTTATCATCTTTTAACCTCCATGGATATCATCTTCAACAACAACAACACTTAATAATACAAATCAATTTGTTTAATCAACTGATGTCTAATATTATAGAAGTAATAAGCTTGTATTCAATGGTTAAAAAAGCTCTTTGTGTTAATATCTCAACACAATAGCTCAAAGTGTTTATTAATCTAGTATGAGTGGTGGAATTACAATGGCTAAAGTAGATCGAAGAATTCTTAAAACGCAGGAAGCCCTAAAGCAGGCTGTATTAGTACTGATGATTGAAAAAGATTTCGATGACATCACAATTCAGGATATTGCAGACAGAGCTAACCTAAATCGCGGAACGATTTACCTGCACTATCAGGATAAATATGATTTACTAGATAAACTTATAGACACACATATTAATGAGTTAGGCGAGATGGATAAATGGGCATGCGAAATGGATTGGACCGATGCACTGGTTCCCTACTTTGAATACTTCGAAAAAAATTATTTGTTTTTTTCGACTATGCTAGCTAGCAAAGGAACTCCGTCATCATTTAGAACGAAGCTGCTTGCTTCTTTTATGGAAGGCTTCAAGAACGAAATCGACAGAGAAAGCCGTAAAAATATGGAATTAAGCGATGATATCATCTTGCAATACGCTGGGAATGCTTATGTAGGTGTAATTGAATGGTGGATTAGGCAGGGTATGCCGTATCCGCCTCAAGTAATAGCTAAACAAGTTGGATCGCTGCTGAGCAGGAGTTTGTAGTCTAGTAATTCATGATGTGATTCCTCTACTCCACTCCCCCTGGCTTGCGATACAAAAAAAACGAGCACTTCTGCTCGCTTAAACATTGTATACTCAACTTTTATGCTTAATCAAGACCAGCCTGCACGCTTAAAAATGCCAATAGCTTCATCTCGGTACTCATCTAGATCATCAAAGTCGATGTCTTGCGCTTTGAATGTTCCCCATGACTTCAACAACTCGGGAAGTTCCGCTTGCTCGTTCACTGGGAATTCGAAGCTTTCATGAGACAGTAGCGACTGTCCTTCTACACTTGTCATGTACTCAACCAACTTTTTCGCGTTCTCTTCGTGTTTCGAGTATTTCGCAAGTCCGATGCCGCTAATATTAATGTGCGTACCGTTCGTCTCCTGATTCGGGAAAAATACGCCGATTGTTTGCGAAGCCCGCACCTCTTCCGCATCTTCCGATACGGATAGCTGTCCAATATAATAAGTGTTCATAATCGCGACATCGCCCTTCCCTTGAGCAATCGCCATCGCTTGCTCCCTATCGCCTCCCTCAGGAGGTCGTGCGAAGTTATGTACAATTCCTGAAGCCCAGTTCTCGGCTTCTAACTTCCCGTCTATCGAGAGGAACGAGGCTAGCAGTGATTGATTGTACAAGTTGGAAGAAGAGCGGATAAGCAGCCTCCCTTTCCATTTCGAATCCGTTAAGTTCTCATATGTAGAAAGCTCTGCTCTATCGACTTTGTCTTTTGCGTATACAATGACTCGCGCACGGGTCGTTACTCCGATCCAATAATGATCGGAATCCCTCTTCCCGATTGGTACATTCCGATCAATCACATCCGAGCTAAGCGGCTGCAGTATGTCAGCGCGTTTCGCTTCACTCAATACGCCGCCATCTACCGTGAAGAAAAGATCTGCCTCAGATTTCTCGCCCTCTCGCTTCATCTCCGATATCAATTCCTCAGCGGTACCTTTGACTTCGTTCACATGAATGCCTGTTTGTTTCTCGAATGCTTCGAATAATATACTATCCGCCGAGTAGTGACGGGCGGTGAACACCGTAACGGAATTTTCCGCCGAAGCTTTCGGTCTATCATCTATACGCTCGTACGTATTAAGTGCCAATTCTGCCTCTTTGTCGAACATACCGCAACCTGCGCAAAAGAATAATACAAAGGCAAACAACGTTCGGCGCTTAAAGAATCGTCTTCCGCTCACTCGAATTCTCCTCCCTATCGGCATTCATCCAGAATGGAATATCGTAAACCAATGGCCACTGTCGTGCCCCTATTTTCCTTGCTCATGACTTGAAGCGTTCCCTCATAACGTTCGATCAGCCTCTTGGCGATAGCAAGTCCTAATCCGTTACCACCCAGATCACGGCTCCGCGCTTTATCCACGCGATAGAAGCGATTCATTACGTAAGGAAGATCCTTCTCTGGAATCCCAATCCCGTAATCAGTTATGAAAAGGAAGGCTTTATCTCCCCGAATTTCCGACGTCACTCGAATCAAGTTGCTTTGCATGGAATACTTAACCGCATTCTCCATCACGATGAGTAATACTTGCTCTAAGTGCTCTGGCGAAATGCAAAGGGAATAGTCTCTTAGCGCGTCCAAATCGCTATCGATCCGGAAAGCCGGAAAAATAAGTCCAATATGTCCGGCAATTCGTTTAATTTCAGCGGCGGGTTCAGTAAGTAAGGCTTCATCAATGAGATTCGTTTTCTCAGCACGCGACAAGGTAAGAAGCTCCGTGACAAGTCCTTTAAGCCTAGTAAACTCATGAAGGGATGCCGTCAATGATTCATCTAATACCGCAGGTTCCTCTTTGCCCCATCTACGCAACAAAGCAAGGTGTCCCTCTACAATCGCAATCGGCGTCCTGAGCTCGTGGGATGCATCTTCGACGAATCGGCTTTGCTGCTGGAACGATGCCTCTACCTGATCCATCATTTCATTGAACAGTTGCATAAGTATGGCAATCTCGTCACCGTTCGATGCAGGTACCATCCTTTCCTGCAGTCCGTTTCTTTGAATATTCCGAATCGTTACCGCCATGGATTGAAGCGGCTTCAACAAACGTCTCGCTAATAGCCAACCAACCAAAAAGCTTAGCGCGATGGCCGCCAAGGCGAAATAAATCATAACACGCGATATCGCTGCAATCAGTTGCTCGAATTCGCTCATGCCTTTTACGATTTCCACCGTACCCTCGAAGTCAAAGATGGTTAGAGGACTTCTCATTACGAGCAAGGAATGCTCGTCTCCTCGAATAATTGTCAATCCCGTATGCATCGTTGATGCCGGCTCCGCTACTAAAGGAAAATCCAGATTTGACACTGCAATGGCTATCTTACCCTCTTTGTCGAGGATTCGGATTCGTTGATCGTCTCGGGTGACTTTATCCAAATAGTGCCGAATGTCAGGTAACTCCGAAGTCTTAAACCCGGTTTCTCTTTCGAGAAAGTAATTCAAGATCCCGTTCATGTTTCTTTGGACAGCGCTCTTCTCCCGATCAATAATCCATTTCTCCATAATTAGATATTGAAGCGAGTTGTATCCAAGAAACAGCAAAGCAAGCAAGATGGCGGACCCTAATGTAAGTTTAAGTTTAATCGGCATTCTGGTGACGAATCCCATCCTGCGTTTTAAGCTCATCGTCTCATCACATAACCGATTCCCCTTAACGTCTCGATATAGCTCGGTTTGCCAGGGATATCGATTTTTCGGCGCAAGTATCGTACGTATACATCCACGACGTTCGTATCGACTGCCGCTTCGAAGCCCCACACCTTATCCAGCAACGTTTCACGGTCCAGAACTCGGTTGGCATTGCTTAGAAATTCCGAGAGTAGCGAATACTCCCGCTTCGTCAAATCGACTTTAGTCCCTTCGTTCATTACAATTCTCGTATTAGGGTCGAGACTTAGTCCTTGGTATTGGAGTATCGGCATCTGGTTGTCATATCGGTTTTGCTCTCTACGAAATACCACTCTAATGCGAGCGAGCAATTCTTCGATCGCGAAAGGTTTCGGCAAGTAGTCGTCTGCCCCACAGTCCAATCCGGATACTCTGTCGATTACGCTGTCCTTTGCGCTTAACATGATAATCGGAGTGGCTTTTACAGTACGTATTCTGCGGCAGATTTCCAGTCCATCCAACCCGGGGAGCATCAAGTCTAGCAAAATCACATCCCACTCTTCCGACAAAGCAACATGAAGTCCTGAGTGACCCTCGGATGCAGTCGTGACGAAAAAAGACTCGTAGCGAAGCTCGAGTTCGATCATTCGCGACATATTCCTCTCGTCCTCAATAAGCAATACTTTCTTCATTTCATTTTAATCCCCGCATACATTGAGAATGATTATCATTATAGGTTACATTCTAGTCTATGTTTGTCCTTCATTCAACACTTGTTTTTCAAAATATTATTATGCCACTTCTTCGGTAATCTTCGTTTTCGACTTTTCAGCTTTTACTTTGGATGCGCTCAAGAAGATGAAAAGCACGACGTAATACGCCCAGTAAAGCACAAATTCTTCTAAAGAAGGGTTTTGTGTATACCCGAGAAAAGCTTTGAAAAAGATACCGATCTGTCCATTAATGAGCGGTGTTTTGCCCGTATCGCGTATGTACTGCGTCTCGTCAAGGGGGTGCTCCGGCATGAACGCCGTCAGATTGTACACCTCTCCGACTTCGCCTCCTGGCGTCCTGTATACCGTCCCCATCATGCCGATATCCTGCATAATTCCTATCGCTTGAACAAGCAGTCCTCCCGCAATCATCAAGAGGAATACGCTTGTGATGCGAAAGAACGTTTTGAGTTGAATTCTTCTCGTACCCTTGAAGAACAAATAGCCAATAACGATAGCTAAGATCAGACCTAAGAGAGCACCCCAGCTTTGCAACGCTTTCTGTATGTCTCCTCCGGTAATGGCCGCGAAGAAGAACACCGTCTCCACGCCTTCCCTAACGACGACGAGGAACGAATGAAGAATCATGTTCAGCGCGCCACCTACCGTCAAGATCGTAGCGATCTTCGATTCAACCTCGCCTTGGAGATTGCGGCTTTGTTTACTCATGAACAATACCATATGAGATAGGAGTAAACAGGAAACGATCATGATACCGATTTTCAAGTAATTCTGGCTGCCCATTGTCCCAAACCCGGTTAAAACCGTTTGAAAGACGAGCGCGACCCCATAGCTCGCAGCTATTGCGAGACCAACGCCTACCCACACCCATTTGTTCCAATCCGTTTGCCCGATTTTCTTAAGATAAGTCAAAATCACGCCAACAATGAGGATCGCTTCAAGCGCTTCCCGGAACGTGATCAGAAAAGACTGCATATCCATTCTTAATCCTCCCTCCTAGCAACTGTAAAACCTGAGGAAGACACTTGCGCAATCGCGCAAGCGTCTTCGATCGGACGATGTAAATTATCGCAGAATAATAATGTTTTGCTTGTCGTTAAATACGCCCATGCCGAACAGTTCAGCTACAGCGCGTAGAGGAATGAACGATCCGCCATTCTGAATGATAACAGGCTGATCAAGCTTCACAGTCTCATTGGCTTTACCATCTTGTACGATTGTATCAGAACCAACCTTGAGTTCTGTCGACTTCCCGTCTTTAACGATTTTGACGGTTTGCGTAGCGTCGTCGTAGCTGACTTGGGCTTTAATCACATCTGCAATTAAGCGTACTGGAACGAGAGTACGGTACGTTTTAGTATTAATGAACGGAGCATTCGCAGCCGTTCGGCTTTGACCGTCCACGATATACGTTTTGTCGTTGATTGTAATTTGAGTACCATCTTTGACTACGAGGTACTTCAGCACTTGGAATGATGCAGCTTTAGCTGCCGCGAGATCAGAATGATCAATTGCATCTGCAAATTGCTGCGCGTATGCAAGGGCTGCAGCATAATCTTCCTTCGTGAAGAACGCTTCTTGTGTCGATAAGAACATGTTACCTTCCATTGCGTAACCCCGGGCTCCTTGGAGGTCTCCGGCAGTCAGTTTGACATACGCATTCGTGACATATTCCGATACTTTACCGATCATCGTACGCTGAAGTGCCGCTTGAATTTTGTCTTTGTTGACTTTGCTGGCATCGCCGGAAGCGAATGCGCTCAGTACGTAGTTCGCATCTTCGATGCTTCCGCCTCTCAAGTACGTGTAGACGGGCAAATAAAGGAAGTAGCCTTCCGTGATAGCAGCCGGTTGATCCGCTACCGGCTTCGTCGCGATATTCGTCGCGTAAGTATATGTTGCTAGGGCATACGTTTTAATAATCGTTTTATCCAGTACTTGGCGGTGGATGTTGAAATCGTTTACGTTCTTGTCCGCGATGTCTTTAATCAGTTGCTCTATCGTACCTTTCAAGATGCCGACCATATCCAAACCGTACGAAGCATCGCGTTTCGCTACCGTGCTTTGAATCGCGCCTTCATAGATCTGTACGACTTTGTCAAATTCGATTACAGCCGTCGCATAGTCATCCTTCGCAATAGCCGTTCTTACTTTATTGCTGATCGCATCGCGCATAGCAAAGTAGAAATACCATTGCAGGCCTTTATCAACAGCTTGCTTTGCCTGATTTACATTTAAATGACCAAGGATTGCATTGTCGAGTACAAACATAACGTTCTCATCGATCTTCGGATCATCTGCTTTGATCGTCGAGTCGATTCGTTTTGTTTCCGTCTGGAATTTGCTCACGTACAATTCTTTGACCGCTTTCAAGTCTGTTTTATCCGTAAATAGTGCTTTAATATCTGTGAAAGCTTGGAGTCTCGCTGCTATTTCCGCGTCCTCTTTGATACTAAACTTCGATTCCGCGCTTACGGCAGAAGCAAACATGAATACAGTAGAGAGGATGAGCGCTAGACTTAATGATAATGAAATGAATTTACGCATTATTAATTCTCCTTTGATTTATAATTAGATCCAGCCTTTTTTGCGAATCAACCAAATAACGCCACCGCCGGCCACTACCACACCAGCAATTGCAAACAGAGTAACTTTGGAATTCGTTTTGTCCGATCGTTCCATCGGAGCATGCTGCTTGCTTTCATCTATTACGAGTTCTCCCGGTGCCTCGGCTACAAGTTCAGATTGCTCTGACTCTACCGAGCCCGCTGAAGCCGAATCCTCGACAAGTTCTTCATCTTGAGGTGTGGAATTCGACGCCGATTCTTCTGCTGCCGTTGATACAGTTTCAGATTCAGCCGCGTCTAGTTCACCTTCCGTCTCTTTGGTGTCGCTCGGCTCAGGAGATACCGACTCTTCTGTAGTCGTCGGCACGGCTGGCTTCTCCTCTTTCACTTGTGGAAGGGCTTCAGCTTCCTTAGGATCTTGCGTGACCGTAGGTTTCACATCTTTGACCGGTGTTTCCTTGACCGATGATTCTTTGACATGCGTAGTTTCCTTGGCCGGTGATTCCTTGACAGGCGATTCCTTGACCGGTGTCTCCTTGACCGGATCAGGCTTAGTTACCGGTTTCTGATCGGGTTTAGTCACGCTGTCTGATTTCACAGGCTTACTCTCTGCTGGTTTAACATAAGGCTTGTACGGAAAGTTCGGTTTGACCTTCGAATAAATAAAATCTACTTTCGTCTTGAACTTCTCGGGATCTACATCTTTCTTCCCTACGCCGAACAAGCCTGGATTACCGAGAGCATCTAGTGCGTCGTCAAATGCTTTGTACACCTCATTCGTTCCCGTAGGCACATAAGGAGCGAGCACGTCGTAAGTCGCTTTCGCCTTTGCCAGAAGCAATTTCGCAGCAGCGTAATCCTTGACGTCTTGATTCGCATACGTAAATCGACGATCCAGATTCATTACGAGAACCGCCTTATAGTTTGCGATGAACAGCTTGGCATTTTTTGCTTCGATGTTCTTATCCAGCGTAACCGCGACCGCTTCTCCGAAGTGCGCTTTGATTTCGGATCTCCTAGCTTTGTGCAATTCAGTAGCTGCACTCCAATCTGGCGAGGAGCCATTAAGAGAAGCTTCAATTGCTTTGTAGGTTTCGGCGACGTCCTCCGTGTTGGCATCCCCGTAGGAGTAAGCCATCGCTTGGGTAGGAGCGATCCATAGAAGAAGCAAAACCGCTATGATGCCGCCTCGAAGCCATCTATACACTTGCGCAACCTCCTCTTCTTTCTTTTCGCCAGAGCCTATTCGCTTCATCCCATGAACGAACGAACGGACTGGCGAACTTCAAATTCAGGCCAAACAATCCGATAAGGACTGCTACGGCACCGAAAAACGCAAACCATCGCACATACCGAAACGGCATTTCTTGTGCCTCCTGTTGCGAAAGTCAACTCGTTTTCCTCCTTACGATATGGTTTCAAGCACTTTCTTCTTGCTCTTGGAGATCTGCTTATCCCTGACCGGTCTTCTCATTTCTCTGTAGACTGCCGGCAGAACTGCGCACATGTATTGACGAAACTTAATGAATGACTGGCCTTGCATCCGAACTCGATAGGAGATTGGCACCTCTTCCAAACGAAACCCTTTTCTAAGTAAATTTAATGTCAGCACTTGTGCGTAATTGTAATCGTGGATAATTTCTGCGTGCTCCATCGCTTCCCGAGAGAACCCTCGCATGCCGGATTGGCCATCGAAGATCCATTTGCGAAGTAGAATGGATTGCAGCAGCGTGAAGACGTAATTCCCGATTCTCCTATGTGCCTTCATGCCCGCAATTTGGCCTTTGAACCGCGAGCCGAACGTATAATCCGCCTTACCGGCAATGATTGGTGCCACGACATCTGGAATTTGCTCAGGTGGGTATTCGTTATCTGCATCAATCATTAATCCAATATCCGCTCCAAGTTGGCAGCATTGCGCCAGCCCTTCGCGAACGGCCGCCCCCAAGCCCTTGTTTACGGGGAAAGAAATGATCTTATCTGCCCCTGCCTCCATGGCGACCGAGACTGTTCTATCTGTCGAACCGTCGTTAATGACGATGACTTGAACAGAAATGGCAGGATGAAACTGCCGAGGTACTCTGGCAATCACTTGGCCAACGTCCCCTTCTTCGTTATGCGCCGGGATAAATACGATTAATTTCTTGCTTCCTGTTGCGATCATTCTCTTGCTCCTTTTTGCCTACGTTAAATGTGCTTCTCTTAGCTGGCATGAGTGCTTCCAATAGCACTCTCCCCCTGCTGCTACTCGGAAAAGGCGAACCTAGTAGATGAGCTAGTGTCGGCGCCATCGAGATAAGTGATTGCTTCTCATCAATCCGGCAACCTGGCCGAATCGTTGGACCATGCAAGAAGAATGGAACGAATCGCTCTCCTTCGTCCAAATGGCCATGTCCGCCTATACCATCCGCCTGTCCATGATCCGCACATAGAATCAGCGTTGTATTGGCCATCATGCCTCGAACGGTAAGCCATTCGACGAACTCCTCGATAAGTTTGTCTGCTTCTCCAATTTTCGTTATGTAATCGTCATATAAAACGCCTCTGCTATGACCGGTTTGATCGACTCCGATCAATTGAACGATGAACAAATCGGGATTCTGTTCGTCCATGATCCGTTTCGCCCTTTCAATGATGTTCCGATCAGCTACGTCATTGTGCATGACTGCCGTTACACTTTCGACATCGTCTCCCATCGAATCAATCAAATGAGCAATGCCTAGCAGCCTTCCCTTCTTGCCGACCTTGCGCAGAGCATCGAAAATGCTCTCTACTCGTATGCCTAATTTCCACACCATATTGGATCGAATGCCATGATCCTTCGGGTACGTGCCGGTGAACATGGAGGAGAAACAAACGACCGTTCTCGCCGGATAGACCGTCTCCATCTGCGAATATTCGGTTCCTTCCGAACGAAGCTTCTTCATGAATGGCGCATTGGCTTCTTCGAATCGTTCTTTGCGCATACCGTCAACGACGATTACGATTACTTTGTCATTAACTGCATTTCCTGTTGGATCGGATTGACTTGTGAACTGGTCCACTTCCTTCGGTTTCCAATCAAACAAATTCGCGTGAAGGACCCAACTATACAACCACAGGCACAGTGTAAACACGCCAAGAGTTATGATTTCACCAAATTGATCCGACAGCAGGGATGCATTTGCCTTCACCGATTCACACCAAACATAGTAGTGGTTCCATAAGAAGAGAATTAATAATAGCTTTGGCAGTTGCTCCTGCGCATTGCCGCTTGTCGAATCGCTGTTCTTGAGCACTAACTTCCAGAAGCGAGTGAAATTCCACCACGTCGTGCCAATCCTCATTCGATAATAGAACGTGCCCCAGAAAAAGACGGTGAAGAAAAAGTACAAGCCTATTGCGAATACGTAGAGAGATAGATTACGCAGTTCCCACAGCAACAGCGAAGCGATGAGAGGGAGCCACAAGTAATTCCGCAGAAAAAGCGGATAATCAAATAAATAGAAGATCGCGAGCAACGGAACGACTAGCAGCAGCGAAGAGCTTGCCGCCATCCAGAAATCCACATCCATCCATTGGTCCGATCGATACAAGATGAAAAGACCAATAGCAAATATCGGCGTGAACGGCTTTCCTTCGTTTAATAGGTTCCAGCATCTGGCCGCCACGATTTCGAAAGAAGAAGCTTTTTTCATACATGGTTCCTTTCCTGGTTTCGTTTCAATCGCATGGAAGTCCAACTTCGAGCTTCACGTAAGTTAATCGGGAATCGAACTAATGAATACCCGCCTACCAAGAATGCAAAGGCGAACTTAAAGGTATGGGTCACCAGCGCCACGTGATATGCATCCTTCCAATTCAGGCCCAGGACGATTAATGCACCGCTTAACGTGCTCTCATAGGTCCCTATGCCGCCAGGAGTCACTTGGAAAACCTGCCCGCCGATAGTCACACTATTCGCCCAAACTGTCGAAGCCGCATCAATATTAACTTGGCCGATACGAATTACGCCGTACACAACGGCCGCCTCTAGTACCCAACTCGCAGTGATCAATGCCAAAATAAAAGGTCCACGCCGAGATAATGCGACACTCCTCAACGAAGCTGCATGCCTGTGTACAAAAGATGGAAGCCGATTCGGATTTCGCTTCATTATAAGAATGATCACAATTGCCCCAGTGACGATCGCAGCAATCGCGACCCAGGATATTGTTAATCCGAGCCATAGCGCCCCAGCACCTGCAAAAGCAGCCAGCACAACAACATCCGCTAACCTCATAACCACAACGGAATGTAAGGCGTCGTCCCATTTCTTGCGTGTCACTTTCATTAAGATGCCGGTACGTACGAAATCGCCTAATTTGATTGGCAGTAGATGATTGACCAGCAAGCTGTAATGTATGGCATGTAAATACAGATTACGCTTATACTTGACGCCAGCGTAGTTTCTCCACGCTTCCGCCTTTAGAACGAATGAAATGAAGTAAGCGGTGAACATGAGCGCGACCCATCCCGGATGTTGTCCTAGATTACAAAGAAGATCGAAGAACTCAGGAGCTTCAAACCCAAACCAACTTAAACATACAAACACTACCAATAAGACTAATGCGATTGTATATACAAGAAGCTTCTTGTTCATTTCGAATAAGGCAGGATTAACGGCTCATCATACTGAATGCGTGTGAGATCGGAACTGTGGGCTTCTCTTCCCTTTCCCTCCTGACGTGCTGCAGTTGCAACCTGAATACCGTTAGGTAGGATGAACAACCGCTCGACAGGGCCCGGTTGTGAAGCAATGAAACCGCTAATCTTCAGACTCTTGACCATTTTTCGAACAGAAATGATCGGAACGAACAATGTCTCGGCCAACTCGATAGTCGTTGCGCTCCCTCTCTCACAGAGCAAATAAAGAATTAAATATTTCAGTCTAAGCGATCTCGGCTTAAGTTTTGAAATGTATTTACGATCGTATCCAATCTGCGAAAACATACGTCGACTATCCATCAGCCACCGCCATCCCAGAGATTTAATGAGAATGATAATCATTCCACTTCCTATTTGGAATTATATCTAACGAAAATTAGAGAATGATGTGAAAAAGAATAAAGTCCCGAAGAATAAATTCTTCGGGACTTTTGATTATAAATTATCGATCGACTTCGCGGATAATCATCAACTAGTACCTATTTCTTATCCTTGATCACGAACATCGTCTGTGTATGGTCTACGAAATCTTCAACTTCCTTCAGTAAAGCTTGCTTCTTCTGATCTGCTAGTTCTTGTGTAATTGCACCTTCTGCTTTTACTGAATCAATTTTGGCAGTGAAGTCTGACATTAGCGTATCGATTAGCTGCTGACGAGTAACGTCATGATCTTTTGCGATGTCAGCGAATGACTTACCTCCTTGAACCTGCTCAGCGAATGTAGCCTTGTCAATTCCGATTAATTTCAGTGCCGCTGCGAGATTCCAGTCGCTACCCTCTTGCTTAGCACTCTCCTTGTTGAGCGGTTCTGCGAAGATGCGTTCTGCTTCCATGGATGCCTTCTTCTTCACATTCTCCTTCTCCTGAGCTGTGAGATCCTTAGGGTCGAGATGTGCTAATATCGCATCACTGATCTCCTTCGTTAGCTCATCAATAAGCGGCTGAAGCGCTTTGCCTTTTTCTTTCGCGATATCTGCAAGCGATTTACCTTCTTTTTGGGCTTGCTCGATCGTTTCTTGATCCAGGTCGAGCTTTGATTTAGCGATTGTTTCCAAATCTAATTCTAACTTATCGTCTTTTCCTGGACTTGGTTTCTCACCTTTCTGAGCCTCTGCATAGCTTGATTTCTTGTCATCCTGTGATTTTCCATTTAGGTTGTCTGCCGCATAAGCGGTTACCGGAACTGCAATCGCGATTAGCAGCGCTGCGCCAGCGAGCTTCCAATTTTTCTTCATTGTTTGATCCCTTCTTCTTTTCGAATTTGCCATCCCTATAATCAGGAGGCTACATGGATTAAGATAAAGAAACATTCTGAAAAGAATCTGAAATACTCGGAAAAGAGACACGAAGCGTCGTACCGACCTGAGGTGTACTCCACACTTCTATTTTTGCCCGGTGTGCATCAACAATTTGTTTGGCAATCGCTAGACCAAGGCCAGTTCCTTCCGACCGGCGAGTCCGGGCCTTATCCATACGATAAAATCGTTCGAAAATACGAGGCAGATGCTCGTTCTCAATGCCTATCCCCGTATCGCTAACAATAAAGGATACCTTCTGAGGATCTGTTTCCAAGGAGACGGTAACACTCCCGCCTTCCCGGTTATACTGAATGGCATTCTCGATCACGATTAAGATAAGCTGACGAATGCGTACCTCATCGGCTTGAATCATCGCTTCATCTGCTCCAGATCCACTTTGGCTATTTTCCCAGATCAACTTCACATGCTTTGAAGACGCAATTGGCTCTAATTGTTCCATCACTTGGCGAATTGTATGACGCAGAGAAAATCGTGATAAGACCAAATCAAGCCGCCCGCTATCGCTTCGCGCAAGCACAAGTAAATTGTCGACTAACCGGCTCATATGATGAATTTCACGACCTGACTTCATAAATACATTACGATGGAAGTCAGGCAGTTTATCGCTCTCCTCATCTAGCACCTCGTAGGCAGATTTCAAAATACTAAGCGGTGTCCGAAGTTCATGCGACGCATCGGAAGTGAATTGTTCCTGTCGATGGAACGCTTGTGATATCGGTCCCATCGCGCGTCCCGCCAATATATAACCCGCAGCCCCTCCTGCAGCTAACATAAGCAAGGCGAACCCCGCAAACGCCCATCGTAGCTGCGTTAATAGATCGATATCACTGGTGACTTCCTGTGCAACTATAATTCTATAGTCCGTGAGTTTACTATTTGAAAGTATCGTGCCGCCGATTCGAAAGGTTCTTCCATTCGCGCTTACATTTCGGTAAACATTATCTGGTTCCGCGTGGAGGCTTGGTAGGAGCGCCGTTAGTGGAAAATTCACCCCGGACGAGTTCTTGTTAGATGGCGAGGATTCAAATATCATTTCTCCGCTTGGATCGAACAACCAAGCCATTTGGTTAAGTTGTAAGCCTCCTGGTTCGTAAAACGAGTTCAACTTCTCCTTATTCACCGAAGGATCGAACAACACATTCCCCTTTGGAGACTCGATCAACTTCTGAAGCTCAGCCTCATATTGATTGCTTAAAGATTTAAGTTGACTGTCTTCTGTCGTTGTCAGCATTTGCTGTACCATCCATAAAGAAAAAATAGCGGAGATCATCAGAATAATACCAATAGTAAGCGAAAATTCTCGCGTTAGCCGGGTTCGTGTCCGTTTAAACATTGATCTCATTCCCCACCTATCATAAACCGGTATCCAGCGCCATAAACGCTTTGGATGCATTTTGTTTCATAAGGCCCGTCCATTTTTTTGCGAAGTAATCGAATTGTAGCGTCAACGACGTTAAGCGTCACATCCGACGCAAGTCCCCACACTTGATCAAGTAGTTGCTCTCGCGAGAGGACTTGACCAACGTGGCGCATCAAACAGACGAGCAATTGAAACTCGCGTCGTGTTAATGTAATTACCGTTCCTCTACGGGTTACTTCAAATCGGCTCATATTTGCCGTTATATCCCCTAAGCTGAGTGTATCCGATGAATGATATCCCCTATCCTGCCGCCTGAACAAGGCGAATAACCTTGCTTCCAGCTCTTCAAAAGCAAAAGGCTTAATCATGTAGTCATCTGCCCCTGCGCGTAACCCCTCCACCCGGTCTTGCACTGCATCTCGAGCCGTCAATAGTAGAATCGGAGTATGATCTTCCTTCCCGCGGATCTCCCTTACGAGCTCTAAACCGGTCAACTCAGGCAACATCCAATCTAATACATATACATCATAACGACCAGTAGCTATCGCTTCCTGCGCTTGGCGACCATCCTTCATCCAATCGACGACATGATATTGCCTTTTCAACTGGTGCTCCGTTAGCTCACCTAGCGTCTCATCGTCCTCAGCCAGCAATATACGCATTCTTAACTATCCCCCTTGCAAAAGCCTCATAGATAAAAAATATACCAATTAATTCTGAAATAAACATGAAAAATCATAAGTTGATATCATAAAGTTCTGATCATATCAAAACCATTCACTTCCTTGATTAATAACAAAAATAACCCCTAATCAAATGCTGTCACACATTTGATTGGGGTTATTTATGTTGCCAAGTTAAGCTTTGAATTAGGATTCCATGACGTACTGTTGCTAGATTCTACGAAATCGGGTAATGTGCTGATTCAATTTACATTGGTTTGTTATCGACACATCCTTATCCTTTTCAATTGCAGTTTCGCCCGGTTCTTCACGTAAAAATAAGCCAAAGCACTAGACTGATTATGATTCCGAGAACTGCACCTGCTAGTACTTCAATAGGCCGATGCCCTAACATTTCCTTAAGGAGCGGATATTTTAATTTCTGATTATCGTTTTGTTCTATTGCGAGTCTACTAGTAAGTCGATTCAGTAGTGATGCATGTGTACCTGCATGTCTACGAATGCCGGCGGCATCATACATCGTTATAACGCCAAAGACGAAAGCTATCGCAAACAAGCTGGAGGAAAAGCCTTCTTTCAAACCGACTCCAGTTGTCAGTGCGGCAACCGCTGCAGAATGCGAGCTTGGCATTCCGCCAGTGCTAATTGCACGCCGCCAATCGATCTCCGACTTCGCAAAGAAGTTAATTGGAATTTTGATGAGTTGAGCCACCAAGATGGAGATCAGCGCTGCGATTAACGGTAAATATGAAATAATGCTCAAGATACGAGGACTCCTTCCAAAGTTCATTAGGGAATGAAACGCTTCTCTTATCTCATGCTGTCATCAACAAGTAAGCTAGAAAAACGACAGCAAGAGCGAAGCGATAATACGCGAATGGTGCGAGCTTAAACCGTTCAAGCAATTTCAAGAACGTGATGACCGCAACTAGCGCTACACAGAAAGCGACAACAAAACCAGTTACAAAGAAACCAATGTCTGAAGAGGTTAGAGTATCGTAGCTTTTAAGCAGTTCGTATCCACTTGCTGCGACCATCATGGGAATCGCAATTAAGAATGAGAAATTCGTCGCCGCTCGGTAACTGACATTCGAAAGTAAGCCGCCTGCAATTGTTGCTCCAGATCTGGAGAACCCTGGCCATAGGGCGAGGCATTGGTATAATCCGATAAGTATAGCTTGTCTATATGAGATTTGATCGATTCCTTCTGCTTCTACAGGTGCTTGTTTCTTTTGACCAATGAGCATGAAGATACCGCCAAGAACTAGTCCAGCAAGTACCGTATAAGGAGAAAATAAATAATTCTTGATAAATGAATGCAAGATCAATCCTAGTAGCATGGCCGGGAAACAAGCCAAAATAATATGGAGAAGATTGAGTTTATGTTTGGATTGAGTAATTTCTTCAGACTGATAAGATTCAATAACGCTTGGCTTTAACCGAATTAATCCGAGTAAGTTCAAGATTCGACGCCAGTAAACGACTGCTACAGCTAAAATAGCGCCGAGCTGGATAATGATTTCAAATGTATCTGCTTTCTCACCAGAGAAGCCTAGAAGTTTACCGCTCAGAATTAGGTGCCCCGTCGAAGAGACGGGTAGAAACTCGGTAAGTCCTTCCACAATCCCTTGCACGATGGCAGTAAAAATGTCTTGCATAATGAGTACACACTCCTTATTTTGTTTGTCATGCATGTATAGGCAATTATTACTGTAGGTCAATAACCTCAAGCAAAAATGAATCTAACCTTAACTTTGTCTTAACAGAGATTAAATTTCTAATCGACATTCTATGAGATCTGTAGTCCATTCCAGAAAATGATTTGGTTCGTCTAATATTTACTTATCATTTATCACTTAAACTTCCTTTGCATTTTTCATTAATTCAGGTATTACCTTCTCTATCTCCTCAAAAATAATATCTGAAAATGACCACCAATCTTCTTCCCACTGATAAAAATTCGAAAGCTCACAAAACCAACTAACAATATCTGTTGTTTCTTTAGCAAATTCCTTGCCAAATAGACGCTGAATCGAAATAATCATTAGACAATACCTGCGTCTTATTGAAGGATGTGTACTGCTGTCTACTAGTGTGGAGCTTTGGGTTGATAATGCAATTAATATAATGGATACTGCGATTCCACACACTTGTAAACCAATATGTTTCTGACCAATTGTTTGATCATAATAACGTAGATATTCTTTGACAAAGAGTACACCACTCTCGTCTGCTTCAATTTCCATATTATGATTTTCAACTATATTGTTTGTGTAACCATTATGACTTAAATAACAATGGCCAATTTCGTGACCAATAATTGCTCCCATCGAAACCTCATATATTTCGTTATGGAGCTCTGCAAACTTATTGAGTAACTGTTCCCCTCCTATCTCCACTAGAAATCGTTCATAGTCAACCAAACTTTGTAGCTGGCTATAATTAATAAATTTTTGTCGACATTTATTAAGCCACTCATGATCAAAATCATCAGTCAGATTGTTAAGGTATTCGTACTTCCGCATGTACTTAATAGAAATTAACTCGCATATTTGCTCCAATTGCAACTTCGTTATTGCATCAATAATTATTAAACGTGATCCATCAAAAAACGGCGCTTCCACTTTAGGTCGTGGTAGCTTATCTTCCCTTTCAACAAACCCGACATAAATGTAATTAATAGTTTCTTTCAATTTAATGTTTTTAGTATGAGTGAAAACCAAACTGATTATCAGATCAGAGATTGAATCATTACTAAATATCAATGATTCATTTTGGAGGTCGTTTAATAGTGAGGAGTTATTTAAATGTTCAATTGCATCATCAGAAATAGTTTTATTCTCAATTGAATCAATAATTCTTTGATACTCAACATTTATAGGTTCTTTTTTATACATTGCAAAGAACATTCTTCTAGCAAACTCATTCATTATCCTCATAGTCCCCCGCATCGCAAAAACCACAATATGATTTGAGCCGAATTTTAAACCAAACGCTTGTCAGCACTGTAACATTCCCCTGATCCAAATGGTGACTTTTTTGTCGTTCGTACATAATAGTGGGACTTTTATGTCGTGAAAAAACCGACAAGAACGTCTCCTAAAATAAAAAAGAACCTTGATTTAACAAGGTTCTTTTTAGGGACCTCTTTAATCGTCGTACTATTACAGTGATCACAGAGTAAATTGCATAAGCGTGACCCCAAAGTTAGAGGTATTGAAGCCGCATGCTTTCAGCTTGAGCAGACACTTGCTCATGGTTGCACCTCATTCTCCGACACGATCTTATTATCCTGGATCTGAATGTCGCTGCAAGCCGTTAACCGGATAACCTCGGTTAGATCAACCTTCTTACGGAAAGAACCCGTAATAGCGACTTTATTCTGCCGGAACGTAAGCCCCTGGGTACTCTTCGCATCGAGCAGAAGCGCATCCGAGGATATAATGGTGTTTCCTTCGATCAGAACGTTCCGATGAACAGGCTTACCGAGTTCCACGGAGCGATTCTCCGGAGCGATATACATGACGGGATGCTCTGCTCCCCCGCATCGATTGAACGTGTTCTGCCGTATCGTGACATCCAGGGCTCGGCCGGATTCAAACCAGCTCTCTGCATCATCAGCAATAAGAATGGCGCTCATCGCGAGGCGATCGAAATGATTTTCCTCGATGACGACCTTCCGCCTTGTTGTAATCAGGATTCCTCTTGTCGGGATACGCGCGAATCGATTGCCGCAAATCTCAACCTCCGGCGTCCAGGTCACATTCTCTATAACATCATTCGGTTCGATGCAAGTTGAAGCTGGGCGTTCTAAAGTCAACAATATATCCCTCGGGCTTATACGGTGACAGTCAACAACAGTATTGCTGTCATAAGCCGTTAGTGAATCCGTATTCACAAACTCGATCTCATCCCCTGGGAAAAAGGCATCAAAGCCATAGCTCTGACCGTGCATGAATCGCACAAGGATCTGATTATCAGCAGGCTTGTCGATGATTTGAAGATGAGTGCCGTGAACATTAATCGGATCGTCGTGGGTGCCTTCGAAATGACAGTTCACTATTCGAACAAGCCCTCGGCAGCTGGATAGATGAATGCCATCGGCAAAGGCAGCCGCTGTTCTTCCCGAACCCTCGCGCGGCGCAATCGATAAACCATCAAACGTAAGGTTTTCGCTGAATTGTCCGACTACACCTAATCCGTGAGTGTAGTACAGATTAACGTTGTTCCATGTGATGTTGCGGCTCTTATGAATGAATACGCCGGCTTGATCACGAGTTCCTTCACGCATCTGATAAGTGAGGCCGACTACGGCTTCTGGCATGCTATCTTCTTTGTAATGAAGCCGCAGCCTGCCAGGCTCAATCTCTTCAACATGATGCGCGTCCGGAACCGGGTTGCGAACCCGCCAGGTTGTATTGGTGACCGGATCGAAGAGCTGCGTCGGACCAGCCCGATAACTCCAGCCTTCACCTTTCCAGTAGAGGTCTCCGCCCTTCAGCTCATACCAGGAATCAGAATGAACACGCACTTCGATATGCCGATCACCCATTCCCTCCACTGCCATTTCAGACATCGTCGGTCTAGCGAAGTCTGTTTGGAGATTACGAACTTCTATATTCTCGCATTGCTCGAAAACGAACATCGTACATTTACCGTGAAAACGAAATAATGCCCCATTACCCTCAAGAATGAGATTGCGAAGACCTTGGAGAAGCACTCCGATCGTCTTCGTCACGTCCGGGTTCTCTTGCTCGCTCGCGCTATTCGTAATATAGAATGGCAATCTTGCAGCATGCTCCGGGTAGAAATCGTAACTCCCCTCGACACATTCCAACACAACAGGCGATTTCAGTTGCGCAGCAAATTCTAGCGCGCGGCGCATAGGAAGTACCGTATCTTCACCGCTATTCGGTTTCGCTCCGAAATCCGTAAGACGAATGTTCCTCATTGGTTATTTCCCTCGCTTAAGCTCGTAATACTTGCCAGTTTCCGTTGAAAGCGATATCACGAATTGCCATAACAAATTTGATCTTATTATAGGGATGATAAGCAGTTATGTGCAATATCAATTTCCCCTGTCGTTTTATTCTATTACAAGAGTCCCTTGATTTCTCCTTATCAGGAAGAAATATCCTGATTTTGTTTCGAGTTTATTATTAAGATTTGATAAAGGGGCCAATTCTTCCTATTTCAATAGACACATACCTTTGGGGTCCTGCGGCCTATTCGTTTTTTCAACAGCTGGAACTTGCTTCCACTTCCAAAAACCTCGTTATTCCTGCGGCTCGGACGGCATTTGCGCCATCCTATGAATCTTTTTCATTCTCGCTCAGAACAATCAGGCACCCGTCGTTTCATGTTAAAAATTGCATGAGTATATCGACCTATTTCATATGCGGAGTAGGATGTTTCGCTCATTGTGATCTGAATTCGACAGGTTATATAATCGCGGTGGAAAAATTCCATTTTTTTCTGATTTTCGACATTCCGCCTTAGCGAGAAATGTCGCCCGGTAAAAAAGCCCCAAGAGGCGCAAAACAGAGGAGGAAATGATGAATGAGTTCTTTTGCAAGAAAAGTACGTAAGAAATTGCCGCTGACGGCTCCGTCGGTGCTCGCTCTCTCCATGCTTCTCGGTTCATGGAGCGGTACAACCGTTTCCGCAGCCAGCGCAAAGGGAACTGAGGCTTCGCACCTGCTTACGTATGAGGGGGCGGCGTATGCTTCATCAGTCGAAGGCGGCCTAACGCCTGACAAAGCAGTTGATGGAGACACGGATTCCCGGTGGGGCAGCGCATTCAGCGCAGATCCGCAATGGATTTACGTCGATTTGGGCGCTCACGCTAAGATCGACAAGGCGATTATCCGCTGGGAGAATGCCTACTCAAAGTCGTACAAGATTCAAGTGTCCGATGACGAGACCAAATGGACAGACATCTACTCCGATACGAAAGGCGACGGCGGCGTAGATACGATCGTTTTGTCTGGCGAAGGACGTTATGTCCGTATGCTATCGCTTGAGCGCAGCGGCGGATACGGCGTGTCGATCAAGGAATTCGAGGTCTATGGTACGGGCGGCACAAACCCGCTTCCTGTCGTCCTTGGGGAAGACGTCGCGCTGAATAAGCCGGTCGTTGCTTCCTCCTATGAGAAAGCTGACAAAGATAAGCCTGCCATGCCGCCGGAGAACGTAAACGACGCAGACAAAACAACAAGATGGTCCTCCGCTCACACGAGCGACGAGTGGATCTATGTCGACCTCGGCAGCGTGCACGACATCGGCCGCATACGCCTGAACTGGGAGAATGCAGCCGGACGCATCTACGATCTGCAAGTGTCCGACGATGCGCTCAATTGGAAAACCATTTATCGCGAAATGAATGGTACTGACGGCTGGATGGATAAGCAAGTGTATGGGTCGGGCCGATATGTAAGAATGAAAGGCATTAGCCGGACGACAAGCTATGGCTACTCCTTGTTTGATTTAAGCGTTTACGATTATGTGCAAGGGGATCCGAAGCCGGTTTATTCGATTCCTTCTCTTCCTACCGCTTCAACGGTCGATGTTGGCAAAGGCAGCTATCTGACAAGCGATATCAACATGCCGCAGCCGCGTCCGCCTATCAATAAGTCTGACGCTCTGAAAGCACCAATTCCTTCCAATGACTGGTGGCAATCGGTACTAATCAAGGACTTAAGCGACAGCTTAATCACGCTTCCGCTCAAATCCAAGTACACGCCTATGGGACTTAGTGTCCTGAATCCTGGCGCAGGCTGGGTTAATGATACGGGCAACTCGCAAGCAGCCGATGGCGGTCCGGACTTCTATCTGCATGCCGGCAACATCAGCTCGCACAACATCAAGAACAAGATCGTAGGTTACGGCGATTGGTCTGCGACCGTAGCGCTGAGCGATAACGATACGCCAAAAATGACAACGACGTTCGTCAAAGGCTCACCTTACTTGTATTCGGAATTCAGCGATCCGACGACAGCGGAATTGTACTTCCCGGCATCCACGCGCTTCTATGATGATAAAGGAAATGCAGTTCTCACATCCGAAGGCGCTACCGTGAATGGTGACCATATCGGCTTCACCGTAACTAACGTTGACGGCTCGCCGCAAGCGGCTGAGGTCATCCGCAACTATGGTGCTTTTGCTCCGGCAGGCTCTGTCTTCATGAAAGTCGGCAATAAAGTGAAAATCCGCCTCGGAAACGGCGACAACTACTTGTCCGTCGCATCGATGCCTGCAGCAAGCGACCTGAACTACTTCTATAAACATGCTTATGCATTCGTTAAGAACACGGTCGTCACACCAAGCTTCGACGAGAGCACTTCCGATGTCGTTACTCGCTTCGATGCAGAGATCGACCAGAAGCGTGCGGACATGGCTTCGACGACGTTGATGGCGCTGCTCCCGCATCAATGGAAGCAATCGTCTACGGCGCTGACAACTCTCTCTTATCCATCCATCCGCGGAACGCTGAAGCTGCGTGAAGGCAACTCGTTCACGACAACGGATAAGTTTAACGGCATCGTGCCTCAATTCACGGAGCCGAGCGATCCTTCTTATAATCGCGAAGAGCTGCTTCAAGAATTGAGCTACCTCGATGAATCAACGTCCAAGAACTTCATGTCCGGCGACGCTTACTGGCAAGGTAAAGTGCTGCACCCGCTTGCTATGGGCGTATTAATAGCCGATCAAGTCGGCGACCAAGCATACAAGGAAGTGTTCCTGTCCCGTCTGAGAACGATTCTGACGGATTGGTATACGTACACGAAGGGCGAGCCTGACTACTTCATGTACTATGACAAGACTTGGGGCACGATGTACTACAAGAACAGCGAATTCGGCGCGAACACGGGCTTGACGGATCACCATTTCACATATGGTTACTATGTCTTCGCTTCTGCCGTTCTCGCTACGTACGATCAAGATTTCAAGGACAACTACGGCGGTATGGTCGAGAATCTTATTCGCGACTATGCGAACCCGTCCAAGACAGATCCTATGTATCCGTTCCTGCGTAACTTCGATCCATACGAAGGCCATTCATGGGCTGGCGGTTACGGCGATAACAACAACGGAAACAACCAAGAAGCAGCTGGCGAGTCCCTGTTCGGTTGGGTCGGCGAATACATGTGGAGTCTCCTGTCCGGTGACAAAGCTACGCGTGACATCTCGATCTACGGCTTCACGACTGAGCTGAAAGCAGTTGAGCAGTACTGGTTCAACTACGACAACGACAACTGGCTGCCTGGTTTCAATCACAAATCGGTTGGCCAAGTATACGGAAGCGCGTATAACTACGGTACGTTCTTCAGCGGAGATCCAGTCAACATCTACGGGATCCACTGGCTGCCTACCGGCGAGTACCTGACAAGCTACGGTTTCGATCAGAAGAAAGTCGCCGACTTGTATGGCGGTCTCGTGAAGGATAACAAAGGTCCCGAGAATGCATGGTACCACATCGTATGGCCGATCGAAGCATTGAGCAATCCGCAAGACGTGCTTAAGAAGTTTACGGTGGATAACACGCAGAAGAACGAAATCTTCAACACGTACTGGTTCGTGCACAACATGGCAACGCTCGGCTCGCGCACCAAAGACATTTGGGCAACCGGCTGGTCCGGCGCTTCCATCTATAAGAAAGGTACGACGTACACAGCTGAAATATGGAATCCTACGAACGCAGCGATCACGATCACGTTCCACAATGCAGCTGGCGTAACGGGTTCTGCAACAGTCGGTCCGAAATCGCTTGTTAAGGTCGATCCTACGGAAGTAACGGATCTGGATGCTAACGATCCTCCTGTCCTTTCGTCCGACAAGACGCAAAACATGCTCGGTCAACCGATTGAAGTCACGTTCGCCGATCATCTGAAATGGCGCGAAGCAATCGACGCCGTACAATTGGACGGGCAAGTACTTGACCCATCGCAATATACGGTACAAGCAGGCAAGCTCACCTTGAACAGCTCCTTGTTCCCGGTTGAAGCCAGCTACAAAGTTACCGTTCAATCTAACGGCTATCCAGAAACAAGCGTACAGCAGGTTGTCATTACGAACTCGGTTGTGAACCTGGCGCTGAACAAGCCTGCCTTCACTTCCGAGAACCCGAACAAGCAGGGCTCGTATGCCGTTGACGGTAAGCTGGATACGCGCTGGGAATCTGCTTTCAGCGATCCGCAATTCATCGGGGTCAACCTGAAGTCCGAGTACAGAATCAGCCATATTCGCCTGAACTGGGAGAATGCAGCCGGCAAGAGCTACAATGTTCTCGTATCGACAGACGGTCAGAGCTGGACTCCTATCTATTCGACGACTCGCGGTCATGAAGGCATCGACGATATCACCTTCCCTGCCGTGAACGCGAGATACGTGAAGGTCGAAGGTACGGAACGTACGACGAACTATGGCTACTCCCTATGGGAGCTGGAAGTGTTCGGTTCGCCGGCAGGCAGCCTGGATGCACCGGATCTGGCCGCAGATACGACGATGAACCGTGCCGGTCAGCCAATGGATATCACCTTCGATGATGCCGAAGACTGGAGAAACAAGATTCAAACGGTTGCAGTAAACGGAACGTTGCTTGCTGCAGATCAATACCAAGTTGCGCCAGGCACCATTAAACTCGACAAAGCCCTGTTCCCTGAAGCCGGCATCTACAACGTTACGATCGAAGCACAAGGCTATGTCGCGAAGAGCGCTCAGCAAATCGTCGTGACGAGCTCGAACATCAACCTAGCGCTTCGCAAAATAACGAACACATCGTCTGCTCCGAACCAAGCAAGCAGCTTCGCAGTTGACGGTAACCAAACGACGAGATGGGAATCCAGCTTCAGCAACGCGCAATCCATCACTGTCGATCTAGGATCGAAAGAAACGATCAGCCGCGTCCTTCTGAACTGGGAGAATGCAGCAGGCAAGAGTTATACCGTTGAAGTTTCCACGGAGGGCAAGGATTGGACAACCGTCTATGAGACAACGACTGGCAAACCAGGCATCAACGATATCGGCTTCGCGCCAATCGCTGCACGTTATGTCAAGATGAACGGCACTGAGCGTACGACGAACTACGGCTACTCCCTCTGGGAGTTTGAAGTGTACGGCAACGGGGCTGGCTTGCCATCCGCGCCGAATCTGGTATCCGATTCGACGAACGCGAGCGTTGGTCAACCCATCGACATTACGTTTAGTGACGACGATGCTTGGAGAGCTGCAATTGAGTCTATTACTATCAATGGCACGACAGTTAACGCGAACCAATATCAACTAAGCGCTGGCAAAATCACGTTGAATGCCTCTTTGTTCAACCAGGCGCAAACGTATTTGATCTCGATTCAGGCAAAAGGCTACAGCGAAGCGTCCGCTCAGCAAACAATCGCTGGCAACCAGCAGCCTGGCGGCCCGAATACGCCGCCGCCGGATTCTGGCACCAATCCGAACCCGTTGAACCTTGCGTTCGGCAAAGAGACGGACTCGTCGCTGGACTATCATCGCTCGAGTGCCGACGCAGTTGACGGCCGCTTGGATCGCCGCTGGGAATCGGCATTCGAAGACAATCAATGGATGAGCATCAACCTCGGCAAAGTATCTACAATTAATCGCGTGGTGCTGAACTGGGAGAATGCGTACGGCAAAGCGTATACGATTGACGTCTCCATGGACGGCAAAACGTGGACGACGGTCTACTCCGCTGACAATGGCAACGGCGGCATCGATGATCTCACCTTCGCTCCTGTCAGCGCGCAGTACGTGAAGATGAACGGGATCAAACGCGGATCACCTTACGGCTTCTCGCTGTGGGAGTTTGAGGTTTATGCCGGCGACATGGCACCTCTTGCAGGACAAGCGCTGACGGCAGATACGACGAATAACGTAGTTGGAGAGCCGATCGATATCGTTTTCGCTGATGACGCGGCTTGGAGAACTGCAATCAACGCGGTTGAATTGAACGGCGTTACGCTGAAATCCAATCAATACACGATTACGGACGGCAACATCAACCTTAATCGCGCATTGTTTACGGAAGCTAGCCCTCATGTTGTAACGGTTCATGCCGTCGGTTATGAAGATGTGTCCGTGGTACAACCCATAATTGCTGCAACGAACCTTGCGCTTCATAAGGACACATCCACTTCGGATAATCCGCTTCAAGGCGGACAACTCGCTGTCGATGGCAACAAAGGAACACGCTATGAATCGGCATTCAGCGATCCGCAATGGATCAGCGTCGATCTTGGCGAGAAGCACACTATCAGCCGCGTTCTTCTGAACTGGGAGAATGCCTCGGCTAAAGCATTTGCGATCGAAGTATCGGAAGACGGCGAGAACTGGACAACGGTTTACAAGGCGACGAATGGTCGCGAGCGTGAACATATCGACAACATTTTCTTTAACCCTACCGAAGCTCGTTATGTCAAAGTTTATGGCACAGAGCGCAACACGCAATACGGCTACTCCTTGCTGGAAATGGAGGTTTACGAGTAAACCGACCTGACTGCAAAGTAATCAGAAAACACAAACAAGCTGACGTCCGGATACTTCCGTGCGTCAGCTTGTTTCTTTATATTGACCTACGTCCCTCGGTCGATGAGCATGCCCGCTGCTGCCCAGCGCGAGAGCACATATACGTTCTCTCAGGCACGAATCCGCGCCGGTTGCTGCGCGAGAGCACATATGTGTTCTCTCAGCTGCCGGCCACTTTCCTACCCCAGGCTGCTGCGGTAATCTGCGAGCACTTCATCAATAATCCGCTTCGCCACGCCTGCGAACACGGGATTGCTCTCCTTGTAGTAAGGGTATGCGATCAGCCCCATCGACAGCGCGAATCCTTTGCCCCGCTCCCAGGTCTGCTCGTCAGGCTGAAGCTCAGCCTGGAAGATCTCCCGCGTCTCCGCCGTGAGAATGCTCCAGGCGAACAGCATGTCGAACGCCGGGTCGCCTACGCCCATACAGCCAAAATCAATCACGGCCGACAGCCGCCCCTGATCGATAAGCAGGTTCCCCGCATGAAGGTCGCCGTGAATCCATAGCGGCTCCCCTTGCCACGCCGGCAGCTTCATCGCCGCATCCCACGCACCAACCGCCGCTTCATGATCAAGCTCGCCGTGCAGATCCGCAATAATCTTGCGGACAAGCTCATCCCGCATCGCTAGCGTGTCCCGCCGAGAACCGGCAGGAAGCGGCCCGCCGGTCGGATCGATCCGGCGCAATGCGGCTACGAACTGCGCCATCGACTTCGCCGCTTCAGCCAAATCTTCAATACTTCCGACGATGGCATCTACACCGCTGAACCACCGATACACAGCCCACTGCCAAGGATAGCCTTCGGCAGGCTCTCCAATCGCAATCGGCGCAGGAATTGCTAGCGGCAAGTGCGGAGCCAGCTTCGGCAGCCACTGCAGCTCCTTCTCTGCCTGACCCGTCGCCCACTCGATCCGGGGCAGCCGTACCGACAACTCATCGCCAAGCCGATAGATGGCGTTGTCGGTCCCGGTAGACTCGACCCGCACAAGCGGTAGCTCTGCCCACTGCGGGAACTGCCTTTCCAGCAGCCGCTTCACGAGCGCGGCTTCCACTCGTACCTCACCGGCATGCAAGCCAACTGCTTCCGTGCCTGAATCCGTACTTGCTCCCGTAACTGCTTCCGCTTTTTCCACTCTTCCCTCTTTTTCTACTCCTGCTACTCTTCCTGCTTCTTCACTTTTATTTGAATTGATCGTATCCTTCGCTTGATCCATCGTTTGAGTGAAACCTCCCATTATTGTCGTTCGTCTTCTCGGACCGATTGAACAATACTGTCGTTCTCATAGCAATCACTCGCTCTCTTCTAAGATACGTTCATTTTAGGGAGAATTTGGTTGATAAGCAACAAAAAAAGAGACCGACGACTTCCTCATCAGTCTCTTACAGCAACAGCATAATCAGCCAAACAAACCCGGTTTCTGCCCCTGTGCTTCGCATCATACAGCGCTTGATCTGCCAGCTTGAGCAGCTGCTTCACTTCGTAAGCCGCATGGCTGTCTCCGGCAGCAACGCCGAAGCTGGCTGTAATCGCAATCTTCTCCGCAGGCAGCGCCATAGGGTGAGCGGCAATCTCGGCGCGGATGCGCTCCGCAGCTTGTCCCGCCTCCGTCAGCGTCATGCCAGGCAGCGCGACTACGAACTCCTCGCCGCCATAACGGGCGAACACATCGCCATCACGGAGCATGCCGCGGCATACGGTGACAACGTGCAGCAGCGCTTGGTCGCCGATATCATGGCCATGGGTATCATTAATTCTTTTGAAATAATCAACATCAAACAGCAGAACCGCGAATCTCCCATCGCCTTCTGCCGCCTGCGCGATGAGCTGTTCACTCAAATGCAAGAAGTGATTGCGATTGTAAATCCCCGTCAGCCCATCGTGGAAAGCAAGCGAATGCAGCTTCTTCTGCAGCTCGACCTGCTCCGAAATATCAATCAGAATGAGCAGTTTGCCGACTTCCTGCCCTCCGCTCTTGTTGACGACCGAAGAACGAACGCTGTAATGATAGGACCGATCGTCGATCGTCCAGATTACTTCTCTCTCATCCTGAAAGCCGTTCACCAAATTCACAAGCGGCTCGTCGGTGTAGCGCTGCCATAGCTCATCAATATTCATGCCAAGATTCTGTGCGGATAGCTCCGGCATCACACGCGCCGCTGCCGGATTATAATCGACAAGCCGATTCTCCAGATCCAGCACTAGAACGCTGTCGCTCATACTCTCAAACAGATTATCGCGGGCAATTGGCACCACGTTTAACATCCCTCTGCCGGCAAGCGCCCACATATAGAGTGCGGACGTGACTGCCATAATAGCCGGAATCGGGTCAATGCCATCTGGCGTCAGATTGCCCAGGTACAAGAAGTCTCCTGCCAGCGGCAGCACCAGCGCCGCGAGCATGGTCATATGCTGAAGACGATACGAAGACTTCATGCGATTCCAGTAGATGAGCAGCAGCGTCACGCCGCCGATCATACAGCCGAACGTATATGCACCCCCGATGATGTACCACGGCCCAGCGTTCAGGTTCGCTTTTAGAAAAGAAGCCCCCTGCTTCAGCTCAATCGAGCGGTAGTACAGCCCATGCGCGTCATTCGTCAGCACAAGCACGAATGTAATGGCCGGAACGATGAACAACCCAAGACGAATAGGGCGCTTCAGGAAGCGGTCCATGCCGAGGAAGTACATCACGAGCAGCAGATTAAGCGGCGGCAGAAAAGGCATGCCGAAATACTCAAACTTTATCCAGAGCCTCACTTCTGCAAGAGTGCTCGATGACAGCTCAAGCGTCGAGCCAAACACATAAACCGCCGAGAGTAGCGTGAACGCGATGAATGTTTTGGACATGGATTGCTTGGACCGATAAAAGAATACGTAAATGCCCATGATGACATTAATGACGCCGGCCGTCACCATAAGCGTTAATATCGCCGAATAAGGCGTTCCCACTATATATACAACTCCACATATCGGTTGAAACCTGGCTGCGTGGTCACAAACGATTCATATTCATGCGATGACTCCACTATCGAAGAGGTTCGAAGACTACTAGACGTAGCCAGCATCCTTCTTCCAGCAGTATAAAGCATTTTGGCCCAGCTGTCCTGCACATTCCCGCTTACCTTATTCCCCTTCCTCGTTAGGGACAACGGCATCGCGGATCTGCTCGAACGTAATCGGCGTATAGTTCCAGTGTTCGACGCTGACGTTGAAATAGTTGATGCCTGCATATTTCTGCGAGTGGATATGTCCATGCACGTTCACGTAAGGCATGTGCTTGTTCATGTACATCGGCTCATGCGAGAGGAAGAAGAAATCCTTGTAGATGATCGGATGCTCGCTCACTTCATCGAAGCCAACGTCCAGCCACCACTGACGGGAACGGCCCCGGTCATGATTGCCGAGGATGAGGATCTTGTAGCCGTTCAGCCGCGACACGATCGCCTTCGTCTTCTCTTGATTCAGGAACGAGAAATCTCCCAAGTGAAACACTTTATCCTGCTTGCTGACGACCGCATTCCAGCACTCGATCATCCGCTCGTTCATTTCAACCACATCGGCGAAAGGCCGCGATTCGAAATCGATAATATGCTTATGTCCAAAATGATGGTCCGAGATGAAGAATACTTTTTGCATGGTCGCAGCTCCTCTGGTCAACGTTGATAGACGGTTAAGTTCTACCTATTCTAACCGATTCCCACCTTAAAAAAGAAGCTCCACCTTCCGAAAGTCGGAGAGATAGAGTCATTACATAAACGCTTTTCATTATTCAATCAGCCCCAAGCTCAATCATCATTCATAATCTTATAGAAATCAGGATGAATCCAGAGTGATTCCACTTCATAATCCTTCATCGGGACGCCGCTAAGATGGTAGGGCATAATTCGAATGAGAAAATCAGCAAAGGAGTCGGTAATATATTGCAACTCGCGCAGCTCCGCCCGATAGCGTGTTGCGCGTTCTTGGTCCCACATATAAATTTCGCCGTAATTCTCAATAGAGAGCGATATCAGAATGATATTCCCACCCTCCGCGCTACAGATCGGAATCGAATCTGCCGGCAGCCGCTTCTTGTAGAAGTTGTACTTCTCTTCCAGATTATCGCCTTGTTCGAGACCGAGACCGAAGAAGGACAACACGGTTGTAGACTCGATGTCCAGTGGATGGTAGAGCTGCAATTGAATAATGCTGGGCTCCGCATGCCCGCCATTATAATTTTCCAAGAACGCAATATAGTCGGCAGGAAGCTTCAATCTGATTGTATTCTGAAACCGATCAATCGTGCTTCTATCTACTTGTGTCGAATTGTTAAGTTTAATCAAGTGAAACCTCTATTCTATTTCGGATTCTAGTATAATTCTCCTACATTATTATCTTGGCAGAAATGTCCTCCATTGTTTAGAGGTAATTTATAGGCGATGACAGGCAGACCGACTCGATGACTGTTCATGCTAACGAATCGTGCCATCGATATTCGGCTGAATTCACACACTTTCACATGCTAACGAATCCTATTTACGCTATTACGGGCAAATAGTTGCGTCAGGCTTAAAGTGCGGCAAATAGCGCCGCTGGAGTTCGTTAGAATTTGAGGAGCTGCATTTCGTGGCGAATAAGGTGATATCAGTTCGTTAGCATCGCTGAAAAATGAAGAGCAGTGACCAATGGTCACTGCTCTTCAGACTACCCGAGAAATATCTTTTGCGGTCGAACGGGGTTATACAAAAACTGTAACGGTTGCCACAGTGCTTATTCACGTAAATATAACCTTCTCTAACATTTAACGGTTGTCAGAGCGCTTATTGGGCTCAAATCGATTGATATCGCTGCCGATATCGCCAAATAGCCGTTCTGACAACCGTTAGCGTTTCATACGAGGCATCTGAGGCTTAATAGCATTCGTGGCAACCGTTAGCGAAGCCGAGGAGTATAATCTCACGATTACCCCAATCTTACTTCTTCCCTGACCCGAAGCCGATCACATACCCATCCAAGTCACGCACAGAAAAATCCTTCCAAGCGCCCCAGTCATGCTCCGTCACAACCGGCTCAGACGCAATGATCGCGCCGTTTGACTTGAACTCCTCGTACAGCGCATCCAACTCCTCATGCGTATGAACGTAGGCGTAGGTGTTCCACGTTCCTTTGTTCGGCGAAACATCCTCAGGGTCTTGCGCCTGTATGAGCTTGAAGCCGAGCCCAAAGTTATCCCGAATCGCCCAGAACTCATTGACCTCGCAGCCGAGCGCCACTTCGTAGTATTTCATCGACTTCTCTAAATCCGTGACCAGCAATACGGTGAGTGAGTTCTCAATTCTTGCTTTCAACTTCTCTGTCATCGAGGATTTCCTCCTATTCGAATCAAATCCGGTCATACCTGTCCGTTCTAATTCTCTATTGGATACTGGAAACCCTCTATTACTGTAAAATGTTTACAAATTAAAATGTATCTTTATCCGGTCCGCGACTTCCTCTGGCGTCAGATCGGTATTATTAATCCTCAAGTAGCGATCGTGCACGATTTCGCCCTCATTGGAATTCAATCTGTGCTGCTCCACCGCGGCGAGCATTCTCGCTTCCGACCCCGCCACATCCCGCTTCGAAGGCTTATGAACGAGCCGATTCTCGCTTCGATTCCGCTCGATTCTCACATCCAGATCCGCCTCAAGCTCGACCCAGTACACCTCGCCGCCGTTCTTTTCGAAGATGTCTCCTACGCGCTTCACATACACCCATTCGTCCGGCACATCAAACGCCCAAGCGAATGTGAAAATCATTCCGTAACCGTCACCTTTCGCGTACGCCTCGAAGATCTGCATGCGGAACTGATAGGTCAAATCCCACATCTCCGGGGTAAACCCGAAATACGGACAGAGAAGCTCTATCGTCATATGATTATGGAACAGCTTGAGATCCGTTATCTTCTCAAGCTCTTGCCCTACCGTCATTTTGCCGACAGCCATCGGGCCGAATAAGAGTACTAACTTCATAGGAGTCACCATCCACATATTGGTATTTGACTCCTATTCGCGCTTCATAGCTGTCTTTCCTTCTAACATCAGCCTTTGATCCCTGTAGCCGCGATACCTTCCACGAAGAATCGTTGAGCCAGCATGTAGGCGATCAGAACGGGAAGCAGCACAAGCAGCGTCGCCGCCATCAGCAGATTGTATTGCGTCGCATACATATTATTAAATTGGATGAGCCCTACGGTCAGCAGCTGCTTCGATTTGGTGCTGATCAAGATAAGCGGCCACAGGAACGAATTCCAGGCGCCCATGAAGGTGAAGACGCCGAGCGTCGCCAGCGCAGGCTTGGACAGCGGCAGGAAGATGGACGTGAACGTACGCAGCGGGCTGCAGCCGTCAATCGATGCCGCATCCTCCAGCTCGACAGGCAGCGTAATATAAAACTGTCTCATCAGAAAGATCCCGAACGGCGAGACGAGACTCGGCACGATCAGCGCCGTATGCGAGTCGATCCAGCCCAAATCCCGCACCAGCAGGAAGGTCGGAATCATAATGACCTGGCCGGGAATCATCATGACGGACAGCACAAGCAAGAATAGCTGATTGCGCAGCAGAAACCGCATGCGGGCAAAGGCGTAACCGGCCAGCGCGGAGGTAATCAGGACTCCTGCGATGATCAGGCCGGAGATATAGAGCGTGTTCCAGAAATAGCGTACGTATGGGAAAGCCGCGACTGCCTCCTTGTAATTGAGCCAGCGCGCGGGCGAAGGTATCCATGCCGGCGGGTAAGCGTAAACCAGCTGGTTGTCCTTCAGAGACGTGGACAGCATCCACAGAAACGGCAGTATCATGAACAGGCCGAACAGCAACAGAATCGCATAGGTCACGATGGCTGCTCCCGGATGCTTGCGTGTGATAGACATCATTTTAAGGCAACCCCTTTAGTTTCGTGTGTTACTCCAGCTCGGAAAACACCCAGTACTTCTTCCCGATCCACTGGATAAACGTAACGATCAAGATGAGCACAAACAATACGAACGACAGGGCAGAGGCATAGCCCATATTGAAGTTTTCAAACGCTTCCCGATAGATGTAGAACACCATTACGAGCGTGGAATTGCCGGGACCGCCGTCCGTCAGGACAAGCACTTGCTCGAATACCTGGAAGGAGCCGATGATCGAAATGACGGAGATGAAGAAGATCGTCGGCGACAGCAGCGGCACGGTGATATGGCGAAACTTCTGGAAACGGCTGGCGCTGTCGATTTCGGCAGCTTCATACAGACTGCTCGGGACGGACTGCAGCCCGGCCAGCATGATGACAATGTTCGTGCCGAGCGATTTCCAGATGCTCATAATGATGATGGACAGCATCGCATATTTGGTGCTTCCGAGCCAGTCCGGCGTCGGCAAGCCCAGCTCGTACAGCCAGCTGTTCAGCAGACCGGAGTCAGGGTTGTAGAGCCACTTCCAGATGACGGAGATGGCGACGCCTGAAGTGATCGTCGGCAAGAAATATACGCCGCGGAAGAACGCCGTTCCGCGCAGGCCGGTATTCAGCAGCGCCGCGAACAGCAGCGACAGCACGACGATGAGCGGAACTGTCCCGACGACAAAATAAAGCGTATTCAAAAGTGCAGTATAAAAGGTGGCATCCCGAAAAATCTCGGCGTAATTGCCGAAGCCGACGAACGTTTTGCCATGGATGCCGTCCCAGCTTTCGAAACTAAGAACCAGCCCCGATATGATCGGGTAAATAAGGAAGACGGCCATCAGCGCGATCGCGGGCGCAATAAATGCATAGCCGTATATGTTCCGCAAGAAGAAAGCTTTCGATTTTCGTTGTTGTCCGTACACCCATCCGTCCTCCTGTTCAAAGGGGCTGCAGCCGGCAGGCCGGCGCAGCCCCTTGATGCTTTGTGCTACTACAACAACGGCTGCACGCCTGCCTTGATCGCTTTAGCGGCCGCTTCAGGTTTCTTCTCGCCCGCCCAGACGAGCGACAGCTCGCGATTGACGATTTGACTAATTTCGTTCTGGTTTTTGACAACGAGCGGAGCACGTCCGAATTCGGTTTCCTTCAAGACCAGATCCTTCTGCTCCTTCGTCATGTTAAGCACCGATTCATCGTCGAAGCCAGGCATGGTGAGTACGGTCGAAGCTGGCGGGAACCAGGAGAACTGCTTGGCCCGAATGAACTGCTGCTCGTCCGACAAGAACCACTTAATGAACTCCCATGCTTCTTCCTGATGCTCGGAGGAGGCGAATATGGCGAAGGTCGAGCCGAACGCCGTCGTCGCTTTGTTCTTTCCTTTCGGCAGCGGCGCGACGCCCCAATTGAACTTCACATCCTTGAGCACGTAATGGGCGTACCACGGACCAGCGCCGAGCGACATGGCGGCTTTGCCAAGCTGGAATTTGTCGCCATCAGAGCCAGGCTTGGGAGTGACATTATATTTGTTAACCAGATCGGAAATAAAGGAGATTGTCTCGACTGCTTCAGGGCTGTCGATCGTCGATTCCTTGCCGTCTTGGCTGAGGAAATCGGCGCCGTTCTGCCACATCAGCGTCTGTGCCGGAGGAAGAGTGGTGCCGTAAACCTTGCCCGGTCCGTCGCCAGACGTCAGCTTCTTGGCAGCGTCCAAATAATCGTCCCATGTCCAGTCTCCGTTCGGGTACGGGAGGCCGGCTTTGTCGAACATATCCTTGTTGTACCAGAGCAGGCCAAGATCCAAGTCGCTCGGCAAGCCGTACACATCGCCGTTATAGCGATAGGCGTCCAGCAGCTTCGGGAAGAACCGGCCGAGATCGTATTCAGGATCATGCTGCTCGATGAACTTCGATAGATCGACCAGCATCCCTTGGGCTGCAAGGGAACTCAAGTAATCGGCGCTCAGCATGCCCGCATCGGGCATTGTCTTGGCCGCGTTCCACATCAGGAGCGTCGAGATCGTGTCGGGATGATTAATAAATACATGCTCCACATCGATGCCCGATGCTTTCTTGAAGTCCGGAAACCGCTTCTCCTCCCAGTCCTTGGCAACATCGCCTGTCTGGAAGCTGGAGAATTTGATCTTGACGGCCTCCGAAGACGAGCTTCCCGACTTGTCCGAGCTGTTGCTTTCGGAGTCGCTGCTGCTCGAGCTGTTACTGCCCGAGTTGCTGCTGTTGGAAGCGGCTCCATTTTTGTTGTCCGTCGCGCCGTTGCCGCAAGCGGAAACGAGCAGCAGTGACACCGCGGTCACCAAGCTGATACTCCAAACTTTCATCTTTCTTTTTCCCATCTGAACCCCTGCCTTTATTGTAATTTTTTACAACCTGACAAGCCGACGTTCCTATCGATCGGGACATGGTGCCGTGCTATACTGTTTGTCATGAGAGAATCGCCCCGGCTCGTTTGTCCCGCCGTTAGTGTAATTGTATGTACCACCGAAAAAGGAGACAATGGAAGCGATGACAACATTGATGGATTATTTGATTAGCCCGCTCCCGATACGCTTAATCGACTTGAAGGTCGACAAATCGAAGCTCCGCAAGAACAAGCTGATCGTCAGCGGCATGGGGCACCTCCCCGGCCGGATATCGCGTCGCAAGAGAGCTCACTTTCAGAATTGGGCTCTGGCCTATATCGCCGAGGGCAGCGGGACTTATCAGGCTGACTCAGGCCCTGTGCAGAAGGTGACGAAAGGCAGCCTGTTCTTCGTCTGGGATGGAGCGACCTTCAATTACGGCCCGGAGCAAGGCGGATCGTGGGAAGAATATTACATCGGCTTCGAAGGCGAGCGAATCGGAGAGTTGTTGGAATGCGGCTCCATTCACCAAGGAGAGGTCGTACAGGTAGGCGCCGAGCAGATGTGGCAGCAGCGCTTCGAGCTGATTATCTCCCTGCTCGAAAGTGGCATTCCGGCCAATGCGGACCGCGCTTCCCTGCAGCTGGAGTCGCTGCTGTACGAATTTTCACTGATGAACCAAGCCTCCTCCGCCGAAGGCAAATCGGAGAAGACGCTGAAGATCATCGAGGAGCTCGGCTTGCGCGTCTACGACCCGGTCGACGACAGCGCCATCGCACGGGACTATAATTTGTCCGTATCATCGTTGCGCCGCATTGTGAAGCTGTACACCGGCTATCCGTTCAACGAATACATGCACCGGCTCAAAATATCCGAGGCAAAGAAGCTGCTGATCAACACTTCCGCCACCGTCAAGGAAATAGGCTACGCGCTCAGTTATCAAGACATCTACTATTTCTCCCGCCTGTTTCGCAAATATGCAGGAGTTTCCCCCAAGCGATTCCGTGAGACGCTGTAAAATGCAGACGGGCCGCCAGCTTAAGGCTGGCGGCCTGTTGTATGCATATTGAAGGTTGTTCAAGTAATTTGCCGCATGAGCAGGAAGCGCGCCTCGCACGGCGGCGCATGAAAGCGAGCCGCTGCACAATGACGAACAAGCGCAAGTGGCTTACGGGTTCCATTGCTTTGCTCGCCATCGGCGCGTCTTCTTGCGACTCCTGCTTATCAGGCTTCGTCCACCGCTGCTAGCTTGCGATCCATCCGCTCGAGGAAAACCTCGTAGCCGTGCTTGCCCTCACGGTGCCGGCTTTGAATCCACTCTCCCCAATCCGCGAAAACCAGGTTGCCTTCGTCAATAATCCGCTGTTTGTCCCAATCTGGGAAAACAGCCTTAATCCAGGCCAGCCCATAGGCAAGATGACCAGCCTCGTCAGCCCAGTCGTAGTCGCAATCCTGCGCGGCATCAAGATCCTGCTTCTCGATAAACATTTTCTTCAGATTCTGTTTGTGCGTCGGCCCTCCTTGCTCCAGCTTGTGCAGCAAGAGCAGCAAATAACGGACGCCGCATTGCTTGAAGGCGCGCCAATGATCCGGCACCATCGGGTAATCAACGCCTACCGACAGTCCAATCGCGGTCAACCTGTCGACGCCCATCATCGCATGCCGCATCTCGTCATAGCACCAGCGGGCCGCGTCGAAATGAAGACGCCACGGCTTCTCCCGGTACTCCCAGATCAATGCGGCCGGTGTCTCGGAGGCCCACACCTCGTTCGCATGATCGATGGCAACATGGATTTGTTGCTCCGTGAAATTGCGAGCCGGACGCGGCGATACTTGCATCACCGCAGGTTCCCAGGAACGATCTCGCCCGCCTTCTGACGGCAGCTCGTAATCGGGGCGACCGAAATACGGATCGCTGTCCGCGCCCGCTTCACTAGCCGGAACCGCCTCGCGGTCAGGCCCATCGATGCCGCCGCAGCGGGTAAGGGCATCGGCGACCATTCTTCTCCACGCCTCCGTATCCGGCCGATCTTCCGCACCCGGCAGAAGCGGCAAGCTGCGATATTCCTCCAGCTCTTCCTGCAGCTCGGCAATGATTCGGCCGACATACAGGAACGACGGCGCGTCATCCAGCCGATCGGAATGGGCAAGATAATCGGTCAGCGCTGCCAAGATGGCCGGCTTGATGACCTCATACACACCGACTAGAAATAGCCGGTCGTCCGCCGCTGTCGGCAGTTTGTCGAGCGTCAGCGTCAGCCAGCCGTCTACGGTTTCTTCCACGTCCACTCGCGGATAACGCAGCTCCAGCGTGCGCGTGCGCAGCATGTCGGCATGCAGCGCATCCATCCAAACATGCCGCGCCAGCAGCTTCTTGCCAGGCCACCAGCCCATGGTCGGCATATACCCCGCCATCGCGCGCATCGTTTCCCTGACGGCGCGGTACGTTCTTCTCATTTTGCTGCTTGCAGCTTCCACATCCCGCAATACCCGGTTGTGTGTCTTGTGCTCCGGCATCCTCCAGAACCCCCTGCTTGAGTAGTCGATTCACATTGACTATACTCCTTCCGGACGGATGGATAAATGAGCATCGTAGTCGAAAAGATGGACTATTTGTGCAACTGAGCGTGAACTCCCTTGATGAGAGCCGACCTATGGTTTCTCCGGCATTGAACGTGCCCGAGCCATCTGTTATTCACCCTATTCCCCGCGCGGGGATGCCGTCCGAATCCACACCGTCATCTCTCCCGGCTGGCGATTCCCCCACAAGTAATACGGCACCGCTCTAAGGATTATGTTTGGGGACTGCTCGGTATCATCTAGCGGGCGATATGGTGTATCCGGCTGCCATGAGTCTCTATTATCCGATACCCCTTCCGCTGTAATGGTTACCGCACCTCCAAGCAGGCTAGTGTCGTAGGAGGATTGGAGCTTCATGCCTGTTTGAATGGACAAGGATGCGAGTCCATCGCCGTTATCGACTTCCTCCAAGCAATAAACCAACGGCCCTCGCTCAATAGCGGCTTTGCCCGCATTCGCGCGTATTTCCGGATGAGCGGCAGTCAGCTGCACGGTGAGCTCAGGCTCCCACACTACAACATCACCCGCCGACCAAACTCTGCATACGGCGGCATATCCGTTCTCCACCTCGTATTCCGTCCTGCTGCCATTTATCGTTAAATCCGCCTTCCCGCGACTCCACGAAGGTATACGCAGCGCAAGCGTGAACGCCTCATTCGGCGCTTCGGTCAGTTCAATCGACACTCGCCCTTCCCATGGAAGGTTCGATTGCTGAGTAAACGACACATTGCCAGCCGCAAGCGTAAAGCTAGCTTCGCTGCCAATAAAGAGATGCGTATGAATGATATTGTCCTCTGGAGACGACGTATAGATATACTCATTCAAGGAGCTGAGCAGGCGAGCGACATTCGGCGGACAGCAGGAGCAGCCGAACCATTTTTGACGTACGGCCTTAACATGATGACGACCTGGATTTAGCTGCGAAGCCTTCGGCCACACTTCCAGCGGATTGACGTAGAAGTAATGCTTGCCGTCCTGCGACATGCTGCCGATGACATTGTTATACAGCGCCCGCTCCATGACATCCGCGTAATCACTCTTCGCCTCTAGCTGCAGCATGCGCTGAGCAAAGAAGATCAACCCGATGGAAGCACAGGTTTCCGCATAAATCGTGTCATTCGGCAGGTCGTAATCGAACGTAAAAGCCTCCCCGTGGTGCGTCGAGCCAATTCCGCCCGTAATGTACATCTGCTTCTTCGTCGTATTTGACCATAACCGCCGACAGGCATCCAGCAAGCTCGAATCCTCCGTAAGCCTTGCGAGATCTGCCATAGCCGCGTACATATAGACAGCCCGAACAGAGTGACCAACAGCCGTATCTTGTTCGCGAACCGGACGATGCGCTTGCAAATACGCCAATTGCTTAGTAGATGGCACAGGCAGCTTCTGCTTTGTCCAAATACTAACTCCCTCACTGTGCCTACACTCTTCTGTGAAGAAGTTCGGTTCCGCCCCGCGCTCATCGATGAAGTACTTCGCCAAATTCAAATATCGTTCTTCGCTTGTTGCCTTGTGAAGCTTGACCAGCGCAAGCTCAATCTCCTGGTGCCCATCGTAGCCTCGAAGCTTGCCTGGCTCGCTGCCAAATACTTGCTCAATATAATCAGCGAACCGGCACATCACGTCGAGCAGCTTCCTCTTCCCCGTTGCATCATAATAAGCAACCGCAGCCTCGATCATATGGCCCGCACAGTAGAGTTCATGCGCTTCGTAGAGATTCGTCCACCGCTCTCCTGGCGCTTTGACCGTAAAATACGTATTCAAGTAGCCATCTTCGTGCTGAGCCAGTGCAATCAAATCAATGACTTCATCTGCCGTTCGTTCCAATGCTGCATCCGGATGATTCGCAAGCGAATAGCCTACAGCCTCGAGCCACTTCGCCACGTCGCTGTCCTGAAAGACCATCCCTCCGTATTCGCCCGCTTCAAGCCCCGCCGCAATGCGGAAATTACGGATCGCATAACTCGGTTCGGCATCCGCAATCCGATCATTCAGCGCTTCCCACTGATAGGGAATGACCGTCTCCCTGACAAGCTCTAGATACAAATCCCAAAATTTATCGCTAATCCTCACTTGTGGATCTTGCTTCCCTTGTTTGCCGTTTGCCGGTGCTCCCATCTGTATTCCCTCCTGGATATTAAGTGCCTTTTATATGACTTTTGACTATTCATGCTATCCAGTTTATCGTTATAAACAATAGAAAACTACGAATAAGTCCAACACCTTTTTTATAAAATATGACACTCACTCAGAGAGGATTACGAACGCATGAGCATGAGCCAGCAGCAGACATTCATCATCATGGAAATCCCGCCTATTCCCTATTACATTACGACCGGCTTAACGACCTTGCAGCTGGGAGAGCAGCATCCGAGCCGGCGGAATATTGGACTCTTCGATTTGTTGTGGGTTGTTCGAGGGACGCTCTACATCGGCGAGGACGATCAGGAATGGGAGTTGACCAAAGGGCAGACGCTGCTGCTGCTGCCTGACCGCTATCATTATTCGGTTAGACCGTGCGAGGAAGAGACGGTTTTCTATTGGACTCATTTTGATTTCACAGGGACCTATCATCAGTTGGATACGGATTCTCCGCCAGACGCTGTCCATCCGGTACGCAATGCTTGGAGCAACCCCCACCCGATTCGGATTCGGCAGTATGCGTCACCGCCACAGTTCGAGATGGCTGAGCGGCATTTGCAGAAGCTGCTTGCTTCGGCTGGCGCGCTCCGCTCCGAAGCATTCTGGAATGAGCAGCAGCTCTTCCTGGAACTGCTGCATGTGCTGGAAGAGAGCAACAGCGGGAAGAGCGATTCCCCTGCATTGAAGCTTGCGGAGAAGACGGAAGCGTTCCTCCGGCAGCATTATCAGACGGATCTGACGAACGAGAGCCTTGCGGCTGCGCTTCATTTTCACCCGAACTATGTTGTGCGATGCATGAAAGAGATCTACCGCTGCACGCCGATGGAATACCTACACGAATATCGGCTGGAGCAAGCCAAGCTGCTGCTTCTCAAGACGGAATGGTCGATCGCGCAAATCGCCGAGCACGTCGGCTTCCAATACGCGCCTTACTTCTCCAGCTGCTTCAAGCAATACAGCGGCGTCTCGCCACTGCGGTTCCGCAAGCAGTATTCGTCATAGACCTATAACCACGATTAATACAAGAAACCCGACTCCTCTATAAGAAGTCGGGTTTCTCTAATTCGGGAGCCTTCCATACGAAAGCTCCCTAGTATCCTCGCAACCGCTAACGGTTTCCACACGCGCTATTTCGCCTCAAATCTCTCTTATAAATCTCTAACGGTTCTCAGCAACGCTATATGGTGATTTCATCCGCTTTTTCTTCCGATTTGAGCCAAATAAGCCCTCTGACAACCGTTACATCTGAGGAAGGGTTATTTTTGCGCAAATAAGCACTGCCACATCCGTTAGAGCCTACCTTTGCTTCATTCGGAGGCTCCTCCTCTACACTATCAATGCCTGCCAGAGATCAGATGGCTCAGCACATTCACTGGTGTTTGTCCGACAATAAGCTTCGAACCGTCCGAATAACCTTCCTCCCGGCCGTCAAGCTCACTGATCAACCGATCACGCCACAGCGAAAGCATGCTCTCGTGCTCCTGGAGCCCAGCCAGATTGCGCAGCTCCTGCGGATCATGCTCCAAATCGAACAATTGCTCTTCGCCAGTCTGCGAGAACCAGATATACTTGCGTTTGCCATCCGTCAGATAGTGGGAGGACAGCTCGCCGTAGGTATGTTCTCCATGAATATAAGCTCGCCACTCTACCCCGCTTTCCACTTGCTGCGCGAGTGGAACCACGCTCATCCCATCAACTGTATGCGGAATCGGAACAGCTGCCGCATGAAGCAGCGTCGGCATAATATCCTGCAATTCAATGACGTTATCCACCAGCTTCCCTTTCTGCAAGCCCAATGTACCGGTCGGATCGTTCAGTATAAAAGGAACCTTCGCGCTTCCCTCATACGGAAGTGCCTTCTTATACAGCAAATGATCGCCCATCAGCTCGCCATGATCCGCAGTGAACATGATAATTGTGTTGTTCTGAACGCCATATTCGAATAATGCATTCAACAACCGCCCAATTTGATGATCGATATGGGTAATCAGCGCATAATAAGCGGCTAGCGCCTTCAACCGCATACGCTCATGTACAATGCCGCGGCCGGTCGTCGGACTCAAGCCTTCCCGTCTGCTGTCAGTCTGCTCCGCCCAATCGCCAATCGGCGGCTGCGGAAGCTCGATCCCGTCGTATAGATCGAGGAAAGCTTGCGGCGGATCAAGCGGAGGATGAGGCCGGACGAACGAAGTCCATAAGAAGAACGGCTTGCTCGGATCGCGCCTGCGCAAGAAGTCGATGGACTGCGTCACTGCCCAGTTCGTGGGATGCAGCGATTCATCCAGATGCCAAGGCCGCGCTACCGTTGAGGCGTTGCAATCGAGGCCATTATCCATAATATCGACGTTTGAGCCTGCTTTCTCGCGAAGCCAAGTCACGTAATCATCGCACTGGTCCCACCACGACAGCGGAGTCGTCTGGGAACGATTCCGGTTGTAATGCATATAGCCGTCATGCAGCACCACGTTATGGAAGCCGCAAAGGTTGCGAGTAGGATATACATGCATTTTGCCAACGCACTGGGTATGGTATCCGGCAGCTGCGAATTCACCCGCAATGGTATGCTCATAGTTCCACGGAACCTTATCCTGATAGCCGACTCTGCCATGATTCTCCTGTTTCATGCCGGTCATGATTGCGGCTCTTGCCGGGACGCAAGTAGGCGTTGCTGTGTAGGCGTTCGTAAAGGTGGCCCCATTCCTCGCCAAATTGTCCAAATTCGGAGTTTGAATGACGGGATGGCCCAGATAGTGCAATAAGTCCCCTCTCATTTGATCAACGGTAATCAACAAAATATTCGGCTGCATCCTTATATCCTCCCATTGTGCGGTTCATTATTTGTATCAAGCATCTAACTCCATTTTACTTGCAAACATAGCCTCGCTGGATATCAAATTCGGGATTCTTACCCATAAAAAATAAGTGAAAACGCCGAATTCCATGTATAATGACTTCAAACGCTAGCGAAAAAGGAGCTCGGACAAATGGACCTGCAATCATCTTCAATTAAACCTTGCTGCGCAGCTAAGCGGAGCGAAGCGAATATGGATGCTCCGCAAGACGCGCAAGCTTCAATACAGCTCGAGCCGCGCTATGCAGCAGCTGCCCAGGCTGAGTCGGAACGAACAGAAGTGCAGAGCATGCTGTTGCTGGAAGGCGGAAGCTTCTTGATGGGAACGGACGACCGCGAGGGATTTCCAGCTGACGGCGAAGGACCGGTCCGTGAAGTGACGCTGGAGCCGTTCTATATGGATCCTTGCGCAGTCAGCAATGCAGAATTTGCCCGTTTCGTAGATGAGACAGGCTATGTAACTGAGACCGAGCAATTCGGCTGGTCGTTCGTGTTTCATCTACTCGTCTCTCCCGAAACGGCGAAGAAGGTCACCAATGCCGTACAGAGCACGCCGTGGTGGTGGGTCGTGCAAGGAGCAGACTGGCGGCATCCGGAAGGACCGGATTCCGATATTGCAAGCCGGTTAGACCATCCTGTCGTCCACGTCACCTGGAAGGATGCCGAAGCGTACTGCCGATGGGCCGGCAAACGGCTTCCTACCGAATCAGAGTGGGAATACGCCGCGCGCGGAGGGCTCGTCCAGAAGAGATATCCGTGGGGCGATGAATTAAAACAAGGCGGCGAGCATCGCTGCAATATCTGGCAAGGAAAATTCCCGACGAAGAATCATGCCAGCGACGGCTATGTCGGAACAGCGCCGGTAAACGCTTATCTGCCTAATGGTTATGGGCTGTATAACATGTCTGGAAACGTATGGGAAATGTGTTCAGACTGGTTCAGTCCGAACTTCCACCTTACAGGACCTCGCCACAACCCGAAGGGTCCAGCCAAGGGGACAGCAAAGTCCATGCGCGGCGGCTCCTTCCTCTGTCACAAGTCCTACTGCAATCGCTATCGCGTAGCTGCACGCAGCTCGAATACGCCTGACAGCTCCAGCAGCAATATCGGCTTCCGCTGCGCGCGCGATGCATAAACAAAAAAGGTTGTCGGACGAAGGGATGGGACCTGCCTACTGCAGGTCCTCCTCAATCTGACAACCTTTTTCTCATGTATAAATAACGATTCCCGCAACTCCTGCCGCAGCAATTACGGCAACCGGATGCAGCTTATAACGAGTGAGCAGCACCAAACAGCCCGCACAAATGGCTAATGTCGATACGGTCATCCACGTAAACGCTTCTTGGCCGCTCAAGAAGCCAAAATGAAGCGCCGCATACGCGATCATCCCCGCAATAATCGGTCGGAGCCCGTAAAGCGATGACCTTAACCACTTACTCCCTTGGAACCGGAAGAAGAGTGCCGAGAGCAGCACAATGACCGCAAGCGACGGCAGCACCATGCCGAGTGTTGCGGCAATGCCGCCTAGTATGCCGGCCGAGTCGTAGCCGACGAGCGTCGCGGTGTTCGTCGAGATCGGGCCGGGAGACATACCCGCCATCGCGACTACATGTTGAAACTGCTCGGTCTCGAGCCAGCCATGCGCCTCGACCTCATATTGAATCATCGGGATAACCGCATAGCCGCCGCCGAACGAGACAAACCCGATTTTTAGAAACGTAAAAAACAATTGCCATATCATCGTCTATCGCCTCTCTCTGCCTAAATGTAATACTCTGGCGCGAAGAGCTCATGCGCGCTTGTCCCCGTCGGCATCTTATCTATACTCGTTCGATGTCCGAGCAGCTCCTTGCCCTTGATGAGCGCGATGCCCGCGAATAACCCGATGAAGACGATGTAGACCGGGTTGATCTTCAGTATGACCTGCAAGAGGACCGTCGCCATAGCTACAACAGCCGTCGTCTTGTCGATGACAGAGGCTTTCGCCATCCTGTAGGCAGCCATGAGAATGAGTGCGATTACTGCTCCGTGAATCCCCTTCAAAGCCGCAATCAGCTTCGGATTCGAGCCGTACAGCAAGTACACCAGGCTAAGCGCAATGACGATCATAAGCGCTGGCAGCGTAATGCCGATGATGGATGCGATGGCTCCGGCAATGCCGGCTTTGCGATAGCCGATGAACACGGCCGAGTTCACTGCTACGCCTCCCGGCGCGCTGCCCGCGAGTGACAGCATGTCTGCCAATTCCGCTTCATCCAGCCACTGCCGTTTGCCGACGATCTCCCGTTCGATAATTGGAATCATCGCGTATCCGCCCCCGAACGTCGATGGTCCGATCTTTGTAAATACAGCGAACAACTCGCCGCATGTCTTCAATTGGTTCTGCCACTTGCTCAGCATGACCGCTCAACTCCTTATATCACTATAATACCATCTTTATTTCATTTTGGAATTAAGTATTTCGCGGAATTTGTTATCAAAAATATTTATGTCTGATATATAAGGCATTGATAAATAGTATTCCGATAAGTAAAATCTATTTTGAATTCAAGTAGAGTGCGATATAATGAATTACAGATGGACCATTCATTCGAAAGCTAACCGATTGGCAGGGATAGACCGTGAACCTAATCGATAATCGAGTTTCCACTCCCAAAGAGAGAATCTATTCGCGAATTGCAGAGAGCGGCGGGACCATATCCAAAGCCGAGCTGCTTGCGGCTGACCAATTGACGAACAGCACGCTGACAAGGCTTCTCGACGACCTAGCTTCCGAAGGTCTAATTGAAGGGACCGGCTTCGGGCCTTCAAGCGGCGGGCGTAAACCGATCCTCTACCGTATTAATCCCGATTACAGATATATTTTCGGACTGGAAATATCCCGGTTTTCTTCAACGCTCGGCTTGTTCGATATGGCGCTTAATCCGAAGTCGCTCGTCCGCTGGTGGATGGATGAAACCATGAGACCGGAAGCTCTCGTCGCACACGCGGCCGGCTTAATGAAGCGTTTATTGAAGGATCACGGAATCGGCGCCGAGCAAATCCTAGGCCTCGGAATCGGTGCCGTCGGTCCGCTTGACCGGAGCAAAGGCATCATTCTGCGCCCGCTCTACTTCGCCGCCGAAGGGTGGACGGACGTTCCGATCTGCGAGATGTTCGAGCAGGCGACAGGTCACCGAACCTTCTTGGAGAATGGAGCAAACACCGCGCTCATGGGCGAGATCGGTGCCTCGCCACCCGAACCGCGAGCCGAGCACGCGCTCTACGTGCACGCTGGCGTCAGCTTGCGCGCCGCCATGATGACGAACGGACGCATCGTACATGGCAAATACGATACCGAAGGCTCCATCGGACAGATGATCGTTCATTCCGATGGTCCGAGGCTGCATGAGCACGGGAATTACGGCGCGCTCGAAGCGTTCTGCTCCGTGCCCGCATTGGAGCGCGACGCGCGGGCGATTGCCAAGAAAGGCGGATCATCGCTGTGCGAGCGATACGGCGTCACTCCGGAGCGGATCAATTACGAGGTCTTAGTGCGGGCATTAAACGACGACGAGCCTTCCGTGAAGCAGTCCTTCCAGCAAGCTGCTGCTTATCTTGGCATTGGACTCGCGAACCTGATTAACCTCTATCATCCAGAGCTTGTCCTGCTCGGCGGCGTGCTCATGAACTCAAGCCCCGACTTCTATCGGATCGCGACGGAGACTGCTCTCAAGAATACGTACTACGCTCCTGACTACGCGCCGCGCTTCACTAGGGGCAGCCTTGCCGAGGACGCCGTTGTGACCGGCGCGGCATTGAATGTCAGGAATCGGCTTGAGATTGGATAGGAGTTACTTAAAGAAGGGGCTGTCCCACAGGTCATCATGACTTGTGGGACAGCCCCTTCACTCTATACTTGTTCCGCCGATGTAGTCCACCAGACCAGCTTCTTTCTCCCATTTCGGCGGATTTCCACCAATGTAGTCCACCAGACCAGCTTCTTCCTCCCATTTCGGTGGATTTCCGCCAATGTAGTCCACCAGACCAGCTTCTTCCTCACATTTCGGTGGATTTCCGCCGATGTGTATCCCCACGGGTCACACTTCCAGCATTCCGCTCTATTTTCCACCAATGTGTATCCCCACGGGTCACTCTTCCGGCATTCCGCTCTATTTTCCACTAATGTGTATCCCCACGGGTCACTCTTTCAGCATTTCGCTTCATCTTCCACTAATGTGTATCCCTTCGGGTCACACTTCCAGCATTCCGCTTCATCTTCCACTAATGTGTATCCCCACGGGTCATACTTCCAGCATTCCGCTTCATCTTCCACTAATGTGAATCCCCACGGGTCACACTTTCAGCATTCCGCTTCATCTTCCACCAATGTGTATCCCCACGGGTCACACTTCCGGCATTCCGCTCCATTTCCCACTAATGTGTATCCCCACGGGTCACACTTCCAGCATTCCGCTCCAGTTTCCTCCTATGTATATCCCCACGGGTCACACTTCCAGCATTCCGCTCCATTTTCCACTAATGTGTATCCCCATGGGTCACACTTTCAGCATTTCGCTTCATCTTCCACTAATGTGTATCCCTTCGGGACACACTTCCAGCATTCCGCTTCATCTTCCACCAATGTGAATCCCCACGGGTCACACTTCCGGCATTCCGCTCTATTTTCCACTAATGTGTATCCCCACGGGTCACTCTTTCAGCATTTCGCTCCATTTTCCTCCGATGTGTATCCCCACGGGTCACACTTCCGGCATTCCGCTCTATTTTCCACTAATGTATATCCCCACGGGTCACACTTTCAGCATTCCGCTCCAGTTTCCTCCTATGTGTATCCCCACGGGTCACACTTCCAGCTTCCCACTTTCGGCTTCCCACTTTCGGCTTCCCGCTCTCGGCTCTCGGCTTTCGGCTTCCCACTTTCGGCTTTCGGCATTCCGCTCTGCTTCCAGCTATTTTCCGTTTTGCGTGTTGTCCATGTGTTGACTAATTAACTGTTTATTATATATACTGTTTATATAAATAACTGTTTACACTATAATCACTTATTCAATGGAGGTATGCATATGAATCAAAATGCCATCGAAATTCGCGGCTTACGCAAAAGCTATGGTCAGCAGACGGTATTGGACAACATTGATTTGACTGTACCAACAGGTACCATTTATGCGCTGCTTGGTCCGAACGGCGCCGGCAAAACGACGCTGATCCACATTCTGACGACACTGACAGGCGTCGATGCAGGCACCGCCAAGGTGGCAGGACACGATGTGGCGACGGAGCAGAACGGAGTCAAACGCTCGATTAGCTTGACCGGACAATTCGCCGCGGTTGACGATATGCTGACTAGCCGGGAGAACTTGAATATGATCGGCAGATTGTCTGGCTTGAATGCTGCCCAGACGCGAACTAGAACCGCCGAGCTGCTGGAGCTCTTCGACTTGGCCGCTGCCGCAGACAAACGAGTTAAGACGTATTCCGGCGGCATGCGCCGCAAGCTGGATCTGGCGATTAGTCTCGTCGTCGAACGCCCTGTACTCTTCTTGGACGAACCGACTACCGGACTGGATACGACAAGCAGACGTGCTTTGTGGGACATTATTGTGAAGCTCAAGTCGCGTGGAATAACTGTGTTTCTCACCACACAGTATCTGGAAGAAGCGGATCAGCTAGCAGATATCATATCCGTTATATCCGGCGGGAGTGTGGTCGCGACCGGCACATCGGAACAGCTGAAAGCCCGTGTCGGCGGCGAAGTCATTGAACTGATCGACGAGCATGAGAAAGTCGTGATGTCCATCCCAACAAGCGGAAGTGTGCAGGACGTACGGCGAATTCTTAATGGGCTTGGAGATCAAATTGCACCTGGCACGCGTGTCACCATTCGCAAACCGAGCATGGACGATGTATTCGTTACGCTTACAACGAGGCAGAAAGAGGAGGCTACTGTATGACACCTGCACAAATGGCGGAAGTGAAAGCTTCCTATCTCACGACAAACATCGTATTTATCGGACGGAGCATCCGGCTAAGCTTGCGCAATACCGAAGCGCTGCTCATGGCAATCATCCTCCCCGTCATGCTTATGCTCATGTTCACTTATGTATTCGGAGGTGCGATTGACCCCGGCGGGGACTACGTAGTCTATGTTGTTCCAGGCATCATTCTATTATGTGCCGGCTTCGGCTCTTCCTCAACGGCCGTAAGTGTTGCCGAAGATATGACGAACGGCATCATCGACCGTTTCCGTACGATGCCGCTTCATAGCGTTGCCGTTATTACGGGGCATATCGTAGCAAGTGTGGCGCGCAATCTTATCGCTACCGGAATTGTCATCGGCGTTGGCCTTCTCGTCGGCTATCGCTCCTCTGCCTATGTGAGTGAATGGCTGGCAGCGCTCGGGTACATCACGCTGTTCATTCTCGCTCTCACCTGGCTGTTCGCCGCCATTGGACTCTCCTCTGGCAACCCGAGCGCGGCAAGCGGCTATGGCTTCGTGCTGCTGTTTCTCCCTTATCTCTCAAGCGCCTTCGTTCCAACCGACACGATGCCCTCATGGCTGCGCGGAGTTGCGGAGCACCAGCCGATTACGCCGGTAATTGAGACGATTCGAGGACTGCTGAACGGAACGCCGATTCATAACAACGGATGGCTGGCTCTTGCTTGGTGCTTCGGTCTGTTAGCAATCGCATTCGTATGGACCAACCTTGTCTTCAAGCGGAAGGCAGGACGGCGATAAATCGCCAATGGCCTTCTGTCACTTGTATCACATACAAAAAAACAGCGCTCCAGCCGTGATGGCCGGGCGCTGTTGTTGTTATGGTTGTTTCCGTTCCAGAAAAGCCTGGATACCGTCGAGTATCCGCTCTAGGCCGAAATCGAAGTCATTGCCTACCGTATTCTCGGTTTCGTTCTCTCCCGTGTAAGCGCCGGAAGCAACTATCGGATGCAGGTCCGGATAAGCATCCGCCGAGACGAGCTGCTTCAGTGCGGCCGTATAGCTAAGGCCGCTGAACGCTTCCGGAGTCGAACCCGCTTGGACGGCACGAATCATATCCCGCTGGAGGAGTCCGACTGATCTGGCGTAGCTGCTCACTAGAAGCACGATGGACATTTTCTCAAAATCATTCAGCAGCATACCGCGCATAGATCTGAGCGACCAGTCGACGAACCTCAATTGATTGGGCGTCATCGGCACGCCCGAGATCGGTATATCGCCGAACCAAGGATGATCACAGAATACGGATGAGGTGACCCGAACGTATTCCCTTAAGTCTTCTCGCCAGTCTACATTAGACGAGCTCGGCGGAACCACGAAGTCGCACACGGCCTCCTGCATAAGCAGAAGCAGGTCCTCTTTGCTCTGGATATAGCGGTATAACGACATCGCGGAGTACCCAAGCGATTGTGCGACACGATTCATAGAGACGGCGGATAACCCGTCTTTGTCCGCAATCACGACGGCTGCATCGACGATCATCTTAATGCTGAGCTCGCCTTTGGGCCCTCGCTTCTGCTGCTTCACGTATCCCCAGCTTATGGCTAATGCATTCGGCAAGCTTTGGAGCACCTCATCACTGCCTGCGCTCACTGTCGCATTCGCTTCGGGATCGACAGTTTCATTTTGCGTCACATCTGTATTGTTTTCTTTCCGCATCATTCAGATCCTCCGGCATCATGCTCTTCAAGCACCGAAATTGTATACTATATAAACAGTATATCACAATTCGACACTATCCAAAATAAAAGCCGGCTAGATCCTTTTCCTGCTCAACACGTCCATCCGATTACTCTACAATCCGCTCAAGCCGCAAGATCCAATCCTCCTGATCCGGCGTGTACGCTCGCCACATCATGCCGCTGCCATAGCCGTGAAACTCGCCTGTGGCTGGCGTCCATTCGCCTGTCCTCGGGTTCATCCACTGGCCTGCATATTGCCCGCCGCCCCGCTTCTCCCCAAGAATCATGACCATGACCGGAGCTGCTGCCCTGCCGCCGGTACAGTAGACAACATACTGCTTCTGTAGAATCGCCGCGCAATATACATTGCTCTCTATCGTCGTGCTCACCCACTCCGGATGCGGCTCGAGTTGCTGCCAATCAACCGATTCCATGAGCGCCCGAACATGTGCCATCTGGCCGGAGCCGGGCAGATTCAGATCATGCGTCCAGGTATCCGGACGGAAGAAGTCCGTCCACTTCTCCTGCTGATCGTCATTGTACAGCGACCAAATTCCGTGAGCGCCGTATGTCTGTCCAATACAGCCCTGCAGCAGCGGCACATAGGTTGCGAACCGGATCGCCTTATCGTCAATTCGACCATCCTCCAGCACGCAATTCGGATGGTTCTCATACCAGGATTCGCTCATAATAGCTGGCTTCGGCGGCTCCAAGCGATAGTCGATCAGAGGGAGCTCCGCCATAAAGTTTTTGAACCCGAGCACATGCCCGACTTGGATCAAGTTAAAGTCATACCAGTCCTCTGCATGGTAATGGCAACTTGCGCTATGCGGCGCGATGGAATGAACGGAGGTCGGATGGCCGTACGGATCATAACGGTGAATTTCCTGCCCCAGCTCACGCCATCCCTCTACGTCATTGGTAAACAAGTACTCGCCTGTCGGTGACCACATCACATTGTAAGCCGCATACCGCGCAATGATATAACGAAGATAATGCTTCGCGCCTTCTACCTGAATGCCCTGCAGATCCTGTCCCCACATCGCCATTAGGCAAGGCACGAAGCCTTGCTCCAGCATCAGCCCAATACGCAGATCCAAGTAATCGAAGTAGGCCGGATTAATACAAGAATATCGCTTCAGATACGGAGCTCCTCCCTCGTTGAGGAAGTATTCCGGATCATATTTCACATAGCTTGCCGTCTCTTCATCGTGTTCATCTGCCGTCGGATGACCGACTACCATCTGAATGACATTGAAGCCCTTGCGCTTACGGTCATCCAAGTATGTCGGCAGCGTAGACTCCAGATCGCACCGTAATGTATGCGCCGACCAGAGCGTGTCCCCCATCCAATAAAATGGCGTTCCGTCCGCATATTCGAACGAGCGACCCGACTGATGAACACGGATGAATCCCCTTCGGTTCGGATTAGCGATCAATTCCTCCGGCTGCCAATCGGCGGCCGTTACCGTACCATCCTGCCCATGCAGCCCGCTATCTGACTCCTCCGAGCATACGGTTATGTACGTCCACTCGCCCGCTTCACTCGGCGCGAATCGAATCCGCCACTGCTGATTCCCACCCCAAAACCCAGGAATCAGAAGCTCCTGTCCATTTGGACCGCTAAACCGAGCATGCAGCTCTACATCCATAAACGGATTCTCGTAGCTTCTCTCCGCCTCGAACGCAAGCTCCACACATGACCATACTTTTGCCGCTATCTTATTATCCAAGCTTTGTCACCATCCCGATTCGCAGAAATGTCAGCTGCCTGCTTTCTAAGCCTGCTTTCATTTTAGATCAAGCTATGCGATGGAAATAGTAAATAAACCGAGGAAATCTACCGTTATCCGGAGATTTCCTTACAACTCGACAATCGCTTTAATGACCTTGCTCTCCGGCTTTAGCCACTGATCGAACGCATCTATCATTCCGTCAAACGAAGAACGATGCGTAATATACTTATCGATCGCAACATCCGTATGACGCAGAACATGGAGAACATGATTGAAATCTTCCTTTGTCGCATTCCGGCTGCCCATCAGCGTTAATTCACGTTTGTGGAAATCAGGATCGGAGAACGTAATTTCTCCTTTGACAAGTCCGACGAATATTAGCGTTCCGCCATGTGCCGCCAGTTCGAATGACCTGCTCATCGAACCTGCATTTCCGGTCGCGTCAAACACAGCAATGGGGAACTCTCCCTCGGTTAACTCGGATAGCCGCTGCTTCACGTCCGATTCCAAAGCGTTGATCGTCTGGTCAACCTTCGCCCAATCTTTGCAGAAAGCAAGCCGTTCCTCGTTCACGTCCATCGCAATAACACTAGCACCAGCATGTTTGGCAAATATCATCACTCCAAGACCAATGGGGCCGGAGCCTATCACGAGAACCCTGTCGCCAGCGCCGATACCCGCTCGACGCACAGCATGAGCGCCGATTGCGAGAGGTTCAACGATTGCCGCTTCATCCAGAGATAGACCATCGGTAGGAAGCAAGTGAGAGATTGGCACCGCGATCCGTTCGCGCATCCCTCCATCGACATGTACGCCAAGCACGCGCATATCTGTGCAGCAGTTCGTTTTCCCTCTCCGGCATGCGATACATTGACCGCAATGTAAATACGGAATGATAGACACTTGATCGCCTGGACGCAGCGAGCCCTCATTATCGCCAATTTGCTCAATAATACCCGACAGCTCATGCCCTAATATGCGCGGATAATGGAAGAACGGTTGATTGCCTCTGAACGCATGGTAGTCGGTACCGCAAATGCCAATTCGCTTGATACTCACAATCGCATGACCGTCCAGCAGCTCTGGCTCTGGAAGATCATCCGTCATCCGGAACTGTTCTATTTGGTCGCAAATAATCCCTTTCATCGTAGCCCCTCCTCGTTACGCCTCGATATCCACGTTATATCTCGGCACTCCGCTCACCCAAGTTTGATTATGAATTGGAGCTAGTATCTCCAGCACGGCATGGAGCAGCTCTTGATCGATCGGTTCTTCGGTCCATCTTGCATTTCGAATGATATTCGCGGGATTAGCAGTGCTAACCAGCGTGGTCGGGATCTGCTCATTGCTTGTGGAGAACTGGACCGCAAGCTTAGCAATATCCTCACCGCGATCCGCAAGCAGCTGAGCCGCCTGATTACATTTAAACTTCAGTTCATCGCTCGCGGGATGCCACTCCGGTGTACCTCTCGTGCTCAGAAGTCCCATTGATAATGGCGAAGCATTCACAAGTCCGACGCCTCTGTCGTTCAGCAGTGGAAGCAATCGCGTAAGCGAGGTATCATTCAGCGCATAATGGCAGTATGAGATGATCGCATCGACCTCTATTGCGGGAAGCAGCTGTTCAAACAAGGACAGAGGCAATCCGCAAATACCCGTAAAGCGGATTTTCCCCTGCTGCTTCAATCGGTTTAATGCTGGGATTGCTTCTTCCAGAATGATCTCCGGCTGTACAAATTCAATATCGTGAAGGAACAAAATATCAACATAATCGGTATGCAGTCTGCGCAGGCTCTCTTCCAGGCTGGCTTCAATTCGCGCGGCAGAGAAGTCGAACTGGTCCGCTCCATACCGCCCGGCTTTGGTCGACAGATAGAACCGATCCCGCGACAGCTGGCTTATCGCTTTGCCTAATACTTCTTCGGCTTTGGTGGCGCCGTAATATGGGGAAACATCCATGTAGTTGATGCCCGCATCAACGGCGGCATGAACCGTACGAATAGACTCTGCTTCGTCGGTTGGTCGAAACACGGAGCCCAGAGATGATGCTCCGAAGCTTAGCTTGGAAACGTTCATTCCGGTCTTCCCTAGTGGCCGATATTCCATTCCTTTCACTCCAATCCTATTATCGATGACTACCTCTTTTCTTCCATTCTACTCTCATAATGGCATAATAAAATATCAGAAAATCACTTTTTCATTCCGGATTTTGATATATTATAGCTATTCAAAATGTACTGGAGGCGCGAAGCATGAAGCCGATGAGAAAACCGTTCTCCTTCGATCCGCTATTCCCGTTCGATCTCGTTTACCAAGGGGTTCGGTATACCGAGAACGAGCTTCCCGATCATCTCCATGACATGTATGAAATCGTATATGTTCATTCAGGCAAAGGCACTTTCTTTATTGATAACGCCCTTTACGAGAAGAGCGCCGGAGACTTGTTCCTCATTCCCGGCAATACCGTCCATCGTTCATTCCCGTCTGACAGCGAGCCGATTGTATCTACCGCGCTGTTCTTCGCCCCAACGCTAGCCCAGCGGGATTCGCTCGGAGATGATTACGATCCGTTGAGGTGCTTCGATATTGCGCGTAAGAAGAAGCAATATAAAGTGGAACTCACTGAGCAGGCCGGACAAATTACGAATAGGTTCCTTACTGGGATGGCAGAAGAGTTATCGGCTCGAGCACTCGGTTACCGCCATTCGGTTATCTTGCAGTTGCAGCAGTTGCTGTTGGAGCTTAGCCGGCAGCCTTCAACTAGAGAAGCCGCTGCCGCAAGAACTCGAATCGGTCCGCAGTGGATTCATCATGCGCTTCGAACGATCGATAATGACCCTGTTCAGTGCGGCGGATTACGGGAGCTGTCCGAAAAGGCCTGTGTCAGCGCGGCCCATTTCTCCCGAGTCTTCAAGCAGCTCACGGGGATGAATGTCACCGACTATGTGAATGCCAAGCGGCTTATCCGTGCCAAGGAACTGCTGCTTGCATCGGACGAAAGCATCGAATCGGTCGCGCTTGCCTGCGGCTTTCAGGGGCTTCCCCACTTCTATCAAGCCTTCAAGAAATTAACGGGCATGACGCCGCGGTCGTATCGCCAGCAGCATGAATAATAAAAAGTGCAATGACCTTAATCTTGCATCGCTAGCCTCGGCTGCCACCAATAGGTGGTGGCCTCTTTCATTTTCGCTGATTACATAAATTGGGAAAGATATGATCATTATAAAAGCAAAAGGAGTTCGGAGGGATTTTATCCCATGTCGAAAATCGGTTATTTTAAATACTTGATTAACAAGCGAAATATGATGAGACAAGCTGAGCATCTTAAAGAGCAGTCATTACACGATAATCCGCAGCCGCAGGAGCTTTATCCAAGTTTGGAGCAGAATTTAGATATGCTCCGTTCGATTTATGCCAACTGCTCGGACGTGATTTTCCATTGCTTCACCATCGGAGAGAATACCAATGCCCTACTTATGTATATCGAAGGCTTATCCGATTCCAAAGGAATAGAAGAGTTTGTCCTTGCACCTCTCTTAACGGAAGAATCGGGCAGCATGTCTCTGAAATCTATAAAGAACAAATTGCACGTTCCACAAGTGAAGGAATTTAACAACTTCTTGAAATGTATTGAGTTTCTCTCAACCGGTTATTCGATCCTAATGATCGATAACGAATTGCAAGGAGTTGCAATAGGGCTAGCGAGATGGGAGAAACGTGCAATTGAGGAGCCTTCGGCAGAATCGGGAATCAGAGGCCCGCGGGAGGGGTTTACGGAGACCCTTCGGACCAATACTTCCCAAATACGTCGAATCATCAAGAGCCCGTATTTGAAGATGGAATCCATGATAATCGGCGAGTACACGCAAACCAATGTCGTCATTGCTTATATTGAGGGTATTGCGGATATTGCCTTGGTGGAAAAAGTAAAGAATCGCCTCCAAAGCATTAAAATAGATGGAATTCTAGAGAGTGGGTATATCGAGGAATTGATACATGATTTCCCATTTTCCCCTTTTCCGCAATTGCTTACCACGGAACGTCCTGATGTAACCTGCGGAAATTTGTTAGAAGGACGGATAGCCATTCTGACGGAAGGTACGCCCTTTGTCTTAATAGCACCTGTTACCTTTGCTACTTTAATGCAAAGTCAAGAGGATTATTATCAAGGATTTATGATTGCCTCTTTTATCCGGTGGCTGCGCTACACGTTCAGCATGATTTCCCTTTTTCTTCCTTCTTTGTATGTTGCCATTCTCACTTTTCATCAAGAGATGATTCCGGGTTCATTGCTCCTCAGTATGGCAAGCTCAAGGGAGGTCGTCCCTTTTCCGGCACTTGTTGAAGCGTTGATGATGGAGATCTCCTTCGAAGCGCTTCGTGAAGCAGGAGTACGATTGCCGAAGCAAATCGGCTCTGCCGTGAGCATTGTAGGCGCACTCGTTATCGGACAAGCTGCCGTGCAGGCTGGTCTTATCTCAACACCGATGGTAATCGTGGTTGCCCTAGGAGGCATCTCTTCTTTAATGATCCCCAGATATCCCGTAGGGATCGCCGTAAGGATACTTCGCTTCCCGATGATGATACTGGCGGGAATGTTTGGACTGCTCGGTATAATGATGGGCTTTATCGGTATTCTTCTTCATGTATGCCACATCCACTCCTTCGGCGTCCCATATCTTTCCACCCTATCAACCACTAATGGCCGACAATGGAGAGACGTCCTGATTAGAGCTCCTTTGTGGATGATGGATACGCGTCCTGACCTCACAGGAGGGAATAATCATATCCGTCAGGCTCCTAATCAAAAACCCGAAACGGGAATGGAAGATGAGGGTTAACATTTGAAATCTTTATATAAACGATTGAAATTTGTTCCCTTACTCCTTGGATGTATGCTATTTAGCGGCTGCTGGGACCGTACAGAGCTCAATGATTTGGCGTTGGTAACAGCATTAGCAATCGATAAAGCAAAGAACAATCAAGTTCGAGTAACCGCACAAATCTTCCTCCCAAAAAATCAAATGGGGAGTTCCGGTGCTGGAGGAGGCAGTGGTGGTGGCGGCGGCGGACAACCAACCGCCACACGGTCTGAACTTGGAGAGGATACGGCAGATGCTTTGTCAAAACTTCAGCAAATCGTTCCTCGGAAATTATTTTGGGGACAATGCAAAATATTTATCATTAGTGAAGCGTTCGCAAAGAATGGAATCCGCGAACAATTCGATTTTTTGCTTCGTCATCCCCAGACAAGAGAGCGTGCGTATATGTTTGTGAGTCAAGGGGATGCAGCGGATTCGCTGAAAGTACTTCCGCTTGTTGAACGTTCTTCTGCTGAAGTGCTGCGGGAGTTTTCCAGAGGCCACGTAGGAACTCAAGTGACAATGGAAGAGCTGTCAATGATGCTGATTGGGGATTCACAAGCTGCCCTCCTTCCGTTGATTAAGATCTTGCCAGCGGAAGAAACGCTTAAGCCAGATCAAACGTTGCCATATATTTTCGGGACCGCTATTTTCAAGAAAGACAAGATGGTCGCGGAAATCTCGGGCAAAGTGACAAGAGGCGTTATGTGGATGAGGAATGAAATCAGACAATATACGAGCACCTTTAAGCTAAATAACGAACATGGGACTGTCTCACTTAATCCAGTAAAAGCCAGTGTAAAGTATATTCCCACTATTGAAGGGGATCAATGGAAGATGACCTTAAAAGTACAGACCGAAGGCAGTATCGTTCAAAACGGTACCAAGCTGAATCCGATGCAACCGGAAGCATTCAAGATTTTCGAAAGAGCATTTGCAAAGGATGTAAGGAAACGATTGCAATCGACAATTCACGTTGTGCAAAAAGATGTCAAGGTGGACATATTGGGCTTTGCCATGGCGTTTCACAGGAAATATCCTAAGATCTGGGAACAAAAGAAAAACCAATGGGACGAGATGTTCCCGAATGTTGAAGTGTATATAGATATCGAAGCACATATATTGAGACCCGGTCTGACGAGCATTACAGGGGGAGTCCCTCCGGAAGAGGTGAAGAACTAATGAATTGGCTTTTTTTATGGATAACGCCTGTAGTGATCCTAATCTCGCGTTTCGAATGGCCGAAATTAAAGCAAAAACCAAAGAAGGATAAGGCAGCTTTTATCGTTCTGCTTATGCTTGGCTGGCTATTATTCATATTTGATCTGCCCCATGTAGCAGGTCCTTCAACTTTTTTTCGGACCCTTTATAAGCCGTTCGAGGCACTGCTGAAGTAATGTACAAATTAGAAAGGCCAAGGGGGATTACCGATGCTAGAGAGAGGAAAAATCTCTTCATTTCAATTAGCGTTCGTCTTGTACTCGACCGTACTGGCGACAGGATTCTTAGTACTGCCATCCATTTCGGCACAGTATGCAAATAATGACTTCTGGATGACCGGCTTTTTTGCCCTTATTACCGGTAGTATATGCGTTTATACAGCTCTTAAGCTGCATCAGCTCTATCCAAAGAAGACCATTGCTGAATACAGTGAGCAAATTCTTGGCAAAGCCTTAGGGAAGATTGTGGTAATCTGGATCAGTTTTCACCTTATGAATTCAGCAGGTCTTATAACCAGACAATATGCCGAATTTGTCAGCGGCAATTTTTTGTTCAGAACACCAATCGTAGTCATCATATCCTCCATTTTGTTGCTCACTGCTTTTGCAGTATATGGCGGGGCGGAGATGATCGCAAGGAGTGCAATGATTCTAACTCCGATCTTTATCTTGCCAATATGTTTTCTTGGTTTACTTATCCCAGACTTGAACGTTAAAAACATGTTCCCTATCCTACACCATGGAATTTTCCCTGTTATTAAGGGTTCGATTGGCCCTCAGGCTTGGGCAGCACAGCTTTTTATAATGTCCTTTTTTCTGCCCTGTTTAAAAGATCCCCAAAAAGGTAAGAAATGGGCTTTGCTTTCTCTCTGTGCAATCGTCTTTAGTATGGTATTTATCAATTTAATCGTGTTGTTCTTGCTTGGGCACGACTCGGGCAGTAAAACGTACCCCGTATTGATTGCATTTCGTTATATTAGCTTCGCCGACTTCTTCGAAAATCTAGAAGCTTTGCTTCTGACGATGTGGGTTGCCGGAAATTTCGTGAAAATCGCGGTATTTTATTATGTATCAGCATTGTCGATCGGATATTGTATGAACCTTACGGATTATCGGCCTATCGTATTTCCTGTTGGCTTAATGATAATGGCATTAAGCTTATGGGGGATTCCGAATTATTTTACTTTAGGTCAACATGCAAGAACGGTTGCACCAATCGATATTCTGTTAAGCATGCTGGTTATTCCGATCATTTTGCTTGTTGTGGCTGGTATTCGCAGAGCAATTGCAAGGAGTAAATAGACAAAAAAGCAGGTCAATCATGGTGGTATCACACCAAGATTGACCTGCTCCAATTGCTTATTTATAAGCGCGCATCGCTTTGCCAATCTCACGCAGCGTCGGCTTCTTGCCGTACATGAGCACGCCCGCGCGATAAATCTTCGCGGACAGCCAGCCTGCCACTAGAATCGTCGCTAACAAAATACCAATCGACACCCACACCTGCCACCAAGGCGGGTCGCTCAATCCGAGACGGCACACCATCGCATACGGTGAGAAGAACGGGATGAACGACGACACCTTCACAAGCGTCGAGCCTGGGTTGTTAATGCCGCCAAGGATGCAGATGTAGAAGCCTGCGAGCGACAGCATTGTAATCGGCAGCACCGCTTGACCGAGGTCCTCCGTCCGGCTGACGATTGAGCCGACTGCCGCGAACAGAGTCGCGTACAGGTAATAGCCTGTTAAGAAGAACAGCAGCGCATAGATAACGAGAACCGGATCAATATCGCTGAGCGAAATGCCAAAGCTGCTCAGCTTATCTTTATTTTGCGGCATCGACATGTTGCCGATGATCACGAGAATGTAGAGCGCCAGCTGCAGCAGGACGACGAGGAACATCCCGAATATTTTGCCAAACATCGCCTTCAGCGGTGCCACGCTCGTAATGAGAATCTCCATAACACGGGAGCTTTTCTCCGCAGTAATCTCGCTTGCAATCATTTGACCGCTGATCATAATAGCCATGAAGAGCAGGATGATAATGACATACACGGTGACCATGTCCATGCCTTGCTCCTCTTCCGTCTTGCCTTGACCGATCGAGCCTGCGCCGCCAGTCGTCGAGATTTGCACCGTGTCGATCTGAATCGGCGATTGCAAGAGCGCCTTCAGCTCATCGCTTAGGCCGCCTCCGCTCAGAACCATCTCCTGCTTCACCACTTGAAGCGCGGTCTTCAACGACTGCGATACTTTGCCCTCCATCAGGCTCTCGGACTTATACGTAACCGTCGGGAATCCTTCTTTGTTAGGCGTAAATGTGATATACCCGTCAATCTTTCCATCGGCTACCGCTTGCTTGAGCGCTGACTCGTTGTCTTGATCGCTGTCGCTTGCTGGTTTAACGGAGATAATCTCAAGGTCAGGCTTCGGCTGCTGCTGCTTATAATATCCGGCGAGCACTGAGCCAATGTGGCTGGCTGTGAACATCTGCGATCCCAACTGATCTTCCTTCGTCTCCATGTAACCGACTGCTGTTGGCTTGCCTTCACCGCTCAGCTGGGAGATGATATACGGCAAGTTGATACCGATACTCATAATGACCGCAATAATAAGCGTTGTGATGATAAAAGCTTTCGTTCTTACCTTATTCTTCGCCGTAAATCCGACGACCGTCCAGAAGCTGCTATTCATGGTTTTCACCTACCGTCTTAATGAAAATTTCATTGAGCGTTGGCTCCATGATTTCAAAACGCGTGACGTTGGTTTGGCGTAGTGCGAGTTCCAGAGCTGGTCTGCCAGCTGCTTCATTGCTAATCAGTAGCTCATAGCCGTACTCATGACGAGTGACATTCATCACCCCTTGAATATCGGCGAGTCCAGACACATCGCCATCTGTGGCTAGCATGATTCGCTCCCGCGGAAACTGCTTCTTGATCGCTTTCAGATTGCCTTGAAGAACAGGATTAGACCTATGTAAAATCGTAATGTTGCGGCAAAGCTCCTCAACATGCTCCATCCGGTGCGTCGAGAATAGAATGCTCGTGCCGCTGTCGCGTAGCTCCTTCACCGTTGACTTCAGCAGCTCCACGTTGACCGGATCAAGTCCGCTGAACGCTTCGTCCATGATGACGATAGCCGGCTTATGGATGACCGACGCGATGAATTGGATCTTTTGCTGATTGCCCTTGGACAGCTCTTCAACCTTCTTGCCATAATACTCCGGCACGCCGAACCGATCGAGCCAGCGCTTCAAATTCTGGTCTGCATCACGCTTCGACATGCCGCGCAGCTGCGCCAGATATATGATTTGGTCACTTACAATCACTTTCGGATACAGGCCCCGCTCCTCCGGCAAATAGCCGAGTCCATGCAGCTGTTCTTTGCTGTAGGCTTTGCCGTTATAACGGATTTGGCCGGAATCGGGATAGATGAGCCCGAGCACCATCCGCATCGTTGTCGTCTTGCCCGCCCCGTTCGCGCCAAGCAGCCCGTAAATTTCCCCCTGCCCTACATCGAAGCTGATGCCGTTCACTGCCGTCTTCTCGCCGTACTGCTTGAAAACTTGTTCGAGCGATAATGCATTCATTTCCTGCAAAACTCCTCTCACAGACGTGATAGTTACAGTATAAGCAAGAGGGGGAATGAAAGTAAACCATTGGAAAAAGAGGCGCGAAGGAATAGGAGGGGAACCGTGCCCTGCGGGCGGTACGGGGCTTCGCTCGCTGTTGTTGTTCGGATTCCCTGATTATATAAAACATTTATAGGTTTGGAATCCGACAACAAACTCTAAATGATCAGCGTGGTCCAGACCATGCTGATCATTTAGAGTAGGCGACTCCTGACGCTGCTCCACCTCCATACCGCCCTCCGGGCACTCTCTTCCTCTTCCTCCGCTTGGGGGAGGAGCAGTAGAAAGACCGCCGGTTTATATGCCCGGCGGTCGTTGTTTTTCTGAGAGAGCGTATTTACTCTTTCAGATCGTCGTAACGGCGCTTTTACGTGTTGAGAGAGGATTTTGACTCTCTCAATAGCGCGAATTCTGCTTTTTTGGAGATTTCCATTCGTGAGAGCACATATGTGTTCTCTCAGCCTCAGATTGTTGGTTAGTTTGGACGACTGCAGCGGTGAGAGCACATATACGTTCTCTCAGCCAACTTTTTGCGCGGTTTTGGTGGCTGAGAGCACGTATGCGTTCTCTCAGCCTCAGATTGTTGGTTAGTTTGGACGACTGCAGCGGTGAGAGCACCTATGTGTGCACTCAGCCGAATTTTGGCGCGGTTTGGGTGCTGAGAGCACGTATGTGGTCTCTCAGCTACAGATTGTTGGTTAGTTTGACCAGAGGCAGAGGTGAACGCTGCAGCCTACAACACATGCAATCTCCCGTCACGGAAGTAGTAGATATCCTCTCTTTTATAACCATACCTGCCTGTCCGACGCTTGATATGCGGTTCAAATGTAAAGAGCCGGGCTTCGCCCAGCTTCATCCGATTGCCCGCTTCGATGTAAAGGCGGTACCCTTTTTCCCGCTCGATGGTATGCCCCAGATTTCCCGCAAAATCTAAATTCACATAATCGAGCCGCTCTATCGCCGCATTCATGTGAACATAGACATCCTCGAAGGTCATTTCCGGCTTCGCATAGGACATGAACTCCCGATGAAGCTCCTTCTCCACAGCGATGCCAGCTGAGAGCTCACTTTTCTCTGCTTGCCCCTCGTCCCGCACCCTGCCGCCTGCAATAACGAATGTCCGCGCATAGTCTCCCCAATATTGATCCTTAGCGACTGGGCTGAGGTCGACTGTTACAATATCGTCGCTCCCGACCACCGCTGCCGTTCGCCTATAGTTCCTCCCCGATTCCGAGATGACGGTTCGTTCACCAACATGGACGAAAGCGCCGATGTCATAGTACCAGAATGCTTCGATCCCCTTGCCCCGCATAATTGCTTCTGCCTGAGCTGCGATTTCATCCTCCGTCACACCAATACGTATAAAATCATCCAGCTCCCGCATCGTCTCCTTTGCAATCGTCTGTACGTATCGGTACCGCGCTAACTCCTCTGACTCAAGCTCCATGCGCTTCTCCTCTTTCCCTGCTCGTATCGATTGGACAAGCCGCGCAACGGCAGCCAGCCGGATGCCGTCTATCTGCATCCCTATTCAATAGATTCATCAGGTTCTCCTGCTCCCGCAAGCCTTCGGCAATATCGTAATAGATATCGCTAAGCGGCGGCGGTGAAGATGACGCTTCATTATCATACATACCGGGAAATTGACTAAGCTGATGCTGCTCACCCGATGCTCGGCCTACAGCTCTAATCTGCCTCGCTTCCCGCTTCAGGATAACCCACAGCAGCAAAGCAGATGCAAGCATCACGAGTCCCGACCGCCAGGACGGAGTAAAGCCGATCACAAGGCATGCGAACGCAATCGCCGGATAGATAAACAGAATCATAAACATCGCAATGAGCAGCCTGATCAGCCACGAACCGAGCGATCTCCCCATACGGCTGCACCTCTTTCGCCTGTTGTTACTCATAGGTATGCGGCGACGGGTTATCCCTATTTTGACAATGATGCAAAAAGACGACTATGCACTTGATCAACAAGCGCGCAGCCGCCTTCTAAGCAAAACACTATTCCTTGCAAATCCGCTCATGCAGAAAATCAACCAAATGAACGGCCTCCATCTTCCCGCTCATCCCATGCTTCTCGATACCAAGCTTCATCTGCAGCAAGCAGCCCGGGTTGCTCGTCAGCAAATAATGCGCGCCGGTCCGCCCCACATGGTCCATCTTGTGATCGAGAATTTGACCTGCCATCTCCGGCTGGGTCAAGTTGTAGATGCCCGCTGATCCGCAGCAGCGGTCCGACTCGTAGAGCTCGACGAACTCCGCATTCGCGACGCTCTTCATCAGCTTGCGAGGCGCTTCGGAGGAGCGCATGACATTGCGCAGATGGCACGAATCCTGGTAAGTGATGCGCACCGGATCCGCCGCTGCAAAGCCGACGCCACTGCAGCTGCCACCGCAGCCAGCCGCAGCAGTAGTCTCGCCCGCGGCCTTCACCGTGCCAGCCGCGGACGCTGCAGACCCACCGCTACAGCTCGGCGCAGTCCCCTGCACCTTGCTCGCAGCAACAGCCGCCGTAGCCGCTGACTGCAAGCGGCCGTGCTCCACGAGCAGCTTGCTCACATCAAGCGTCCGCTTCGCGAACCATTTTGCATCGCTGGCATACAGAGGATCATCGTGCAGCAGATGGTCATACTCCACAAGCAGCGCCCCGCAGCCTCCCGCATTCGAGGCGATCCAATCGACACCTGCCGCTTTGAACGCGGCAATGTTGCTCTTCGCCAGCTCGCGCGCACCGTCCTGCTCGCCGCTATGCGCATGAAGCGCGCCGCAGCAGTTCTGCGACTCGGGAATAACGACGTCGAAGCCCGCTGCATTCAGCAGCTCTACGGTATGCTTGTTCGTCTCCGTGAACAGCACATCCATAATGCAGCCGCGGAACAAACCGACCGTGCCGACTCGCTCGCCCTTCGCCGGATGAACGGAACCGATCTGCTCCACAACGCCGCGGTACGATGCATCCGGCAGGATGCGCTCCATCTGCTCCATATGCTTCGGGAACAGCTTCATCATGCCGCTGCCGCGCACTAGTCCGCGAAGACCGGACTTCTGATACACCTGTAGTGCGCCGCCAAGCAGACGCATCCGCCCTTGATGCGGGAATATCCCTTCGAACGCGGTCTTCCGCGCCAGCTTCACCCACCAGCGGTGGCTCTCTGTATGCTGCTCCACCGAATCCCGCGCCTGTTCCAGCAGCTGCCCGTACTTCACGTCCGCTGGGCACGCCGGCTCGCAAGCGCGGCAGCCGAGACAATGGTTCATCTGCGTCTCGAACGCATAATCCGGGTCCATCAAGCCATCCGCAACAGCTTTCATAAGAGCAATCCGTCCACGCGGAGACTCTGCTTCGATCCCCGTCTCACGGAAGGTCGGACAAGCCGGCAGACAGAAGCCGCAGCGCATGCAGTTCGTCAGCTGATCATAGTTCAGCGTATTCTTCAGCGTTGTCGCGAGCTCACTGCAGGAACTAGAACCGCCGGCCTTATTGTCCTTAGCCTCCAACATCGACACGAGCACATTAGGCATGACCGAGCACCACCCTTTTGCGCGTGGACTTCGCGAACATTTTGCCCGGATTCAGAATATTGTTCGGGTCAAAAGCCGTCTTGATCCCCCGCATCACATCAATCCCCGCCGAACCGACCTTCCACTCCAAGTACGGTGCCTTCACTAGCCCGACGCCATGTTCGCCAGTAATCGTGCCTCCGAGTCGGATTGCCGCTTCAAAAATCTCCTCGAAAGCCTCTTCCACACGATGAATTTCCTCCTTATCCCGCGCGTCCGTCGTCGCCGTTGGATGCAGGTTGCCGTCACCGGCATGGCCGAACGTGCAGATCGTTACATTGTGCCGCGCCGCTATCTCGTTGATTGCGAGCACCATCTCGGCGATCTTTGAGCGAGGCACTGTCGCATCCTCGAGAATCGTCGTCGGCCTTAAGCGTGCCAGCGCTGTGAAGGCGCTCCGCCGAGCGGTCATCAGCTTCAGCGCTTCCTCTTCGGTCGCTGCGATGCTCACACGGTCCGCATTTTCGCTCTGGCATATCTCCGCGATGCGCGCAATATCCCGCTCCACCATCTCCGGATCGCCGTCCTGCTCGATGAGAAGAATCGCGTCCATATCACGCGGCAGCCCCAGCTTCGCAAAATCATCCACGACCTGAATCGTCGGATTATCCAGAAACTCAAGAGTCGCCGGAATGATGCGATTCTCGATGATTTTGGAGACCGTCCGGGCAGCGCCGTAGAGGTCCTTATACATCGCAAGCATCGTCTTCTTCGTCTTCGGCGGCGGGATGAGCTTCAGAATTGCTTCAGTTACAACGGCGAGCGTTCCTTCCGAACCAACGAGCAGCTTCGTAAGATCGTAGCCCGCCACATCCTTCATCAGCTTCCCGCCGGTCCGGATAATCTCACCATTCGCGAGAACAGCCTCCAGCCCGATGACGTAATCTTTGGTTGTGCCATATTTGAGACCGCGCAAGCCGCCGGAGCATTCCGCAATGTTGCCCCCGATGGTCGAGATCGCCATACTTCCAGGATCAGGTGGATAGAACAGCCCCAGCCCTTCGACATGAGTGCTGAATTGCTTCGTATTGAGGCCGGGCTGAACGGTAGCAGTGAGATTTTCGAGATCGACCTCAAGAATCCGGTTCATCCGGTGCATAACCATGACAATGCCGCCCTCTACCGGGACCGTCCCCCCGCATAGATTCGTGCCCGAACCCCGGCTTACGACCGGAATCCGGTGCTCATTCAGCAGCTTCAAGATCGCAGACACTTGCGCCGTGTTCTCCGGATAAATCACCCCGTCAGGCAGCGATTGCAGCATTGGCGTACTGTCATAGGAATGTGTAATCAAGGATTCCTTGTCGTCTTTAAACCACTGGCTGCCGACAATTTCGCGCAGCTTCTGTTTTACCGAATCGCCTAGCATGGTACGGTTCCCCCTAGCCTCATGTACGAATAATAGATCAGGTCATCTGATGACTTTGTTTTGGAAGTAGTATATCATAAGATGGAGAAACCGGATATGCATATTTAACTATTCGAAAAATAGCGCTGACCACCGTTATCCGAAGGAGGATTCCCCATGCAAGCAAGGCCGCTCAAAAGCTACGAATGGGTATCCCTCGAGCTCCACGATCGCATCACAGCAGGCGACTTGTTGCCAGGAGACAAGCTCCCTTCCGTTGTCGACCTCGCTGCCCAATATAATGTCGGTCGTTCTACAATCCGCGAAGCGTTAAGCGCGCTCAAGGCGAAAGGGCTGCTCGACATCCGCCAAGGGGGCGGCACTTTCGTGCTCGCTCCACCGGAGACGCAGGACGATACCCCAGCGCGAGAAGACTGGCTGGATCGCGCAGACTCCCTGCTCCAGCTGCTCGAAGTGCGCAAAGTGCTCGAGACCGGCTGCGCTTCCCTCGCCGCGAAGCATCGCAGCGTGGAGGATCTTGCTGCCATGCAGGCAACGCTTGCGGAGATGGAGCAGCGACTAGACGACGAAGCTTTCGGCGAGCAGGCTGACGTGCAGCTGCACGAGCAGATCACGCGCGCAACGCGCAACCCGATGCTGATCGAGCTGATGAAGTCGCTCTCGCAGCGCCTTCATGAGAGCATGCGCGATACGCGCTCGCTCTGGTTCTACGCCGAACAGCAGTCGGCACGCAGGCTGCTAGAGGAGCACAGCGGCATCATCGACGCGATCCGGCTGCAGGATGCCGGTCAAGCCGCAGCTCGCATGGATGCGCATCTCTCCAAAGTGGAGCAGGTGCTGCGCGACAAGACCGGCAATCTCTCGTAGCCACGCCTAGCATCAGCTTAAGCCGTCGTAGACTCTCTCCGGCTCCATCAAACCGCTCACCGTTAGCAATAAACAATGGGAATTAGAAAACCGTTAGGCTCGGGAGCGGATATAGATTGAATAAAGGACACCTTCTGAATGAGAAGGTGTCCTTGCCATTTCGTTCTATAGATCTTCCTCAATAACCGGAACTCGCAACACGCGCGGATCGGTGAAAATATCAAATTCATCGCGGCTCGTACTCGAGAACTCCGACACGACCGCACCTTTCTCCCCAGCTTGGAACCAATGCTTCGTGCCTGGCGGGATGGTATACTGCTGTCCCGGCTTCAGCTCGATCTCATGGAAGACGGTGTAATAGTCCTCGCTTCCCCTTGGCACCTGCGCCTGAATCGTGCCGTTGCTCTCGCCTTCAACGTAGAGCCATACGATGCCATACCGGCAGCGGAACGTCTCCGTCTTGCCGGGATCGTCGCCAACCGGCGGATGCAGATGCTCGGGACAGGTCTGGCCCGGGAACAAGATGAGATCCTTCGCACAGTAACGCTCGTTATTAATGTACGTCACGAGCTCAAGCCCTTGACGATCCAGCTCGCCAAGCCCAAACTCCGCAACCTCAATATTGCTTCGCTCTTCCGGTGTCAATGTAATGCCAGCACGATCAAACATCGCCGCCGTCCGCTTCTGCGCCGCGCGCACTTCGCTTCTTCTCATCCCTTTAGTGCCTCCCCTTAAAAATTATACTCAACTGGACAACATGCCCTACAGACGGTACGAGTCTACGCTCGCTGTTGTATTTGGAGTCCCTGGATTCAATTAAACACTTAGATGTTGGACTCCAAATACAAAGGCGACCGCTAGCGCTGCTCCGACTTCGTTCCGCCCTTCGGGCATTCTTCCAGTTGGCTTCACAACCTTAAACAATCGCTTACCGCCGCTCACTCCTGCTCTTCCGGCCCATACCACACACCATCGGCAGCACCATCAACCACGCCGCCTCCAGCACCAACCGCACTGTTTAAGCCGCTTCGCCAGCCAGGCAGCGCCAGCTTCACCTCACGGCGGCGCCAACCTGCCGCCATCCGCTGCTGCACGGCTTCCCATGCGGGCACGCCGCTCGTCGCGTCCGACTGCTCCACATTGCAGGCGCCGACTGCAACGGCGCCATTCAACACCGCTTCCGGCGCGAGCCCCTTCAAGAGGCCCGCTACGAAGCCCGCTATTGTGCAATCGCCGGCTCCAGTCGTGCCGGCGACTACGACCTCGAAGCAAGGCACGAGCAGCTCGCGGTTCACCCATGCGTCCAGCTGCTCTGGCGCCGCCGCTCCGATCGCAGCAAGCTTCGCTGCATCGTCCGTCGTCCGCAGGTACAATCCGTGCTCCCCAAGCTTGAGCACGACGATGCTGACCCCGAGATCGAGCAGCTCCTGCGACAGCTCGCGCAGCAAAATCCCTTCTGCGAACGGCAGCAGATCGTTCGTGCCATGCTGCTCAAGCAGCGACTCGTACTGCTCTCGCCGCAGCATGTACAGAATCTCCTCGAAGCTCGGCAGGAACACGTCCACTTGCGGTAGCGCTTTCATTAATATGCTGCGCCAGTCCGCGCGTCCCGCCGGCGACTCCGGGTCCGGCTTCGCCAGATCCAGCGACACGGTAAGCCCCGCGCCCTTCGCCTTCGCCAGCAGCGCTGCGAGCTCGTCGCCGCCATCCTCATACATCCGCCGCATCAGTGGCGGATAGCCGAAGTGAAACAGCCTTGCGCCGGCAAGTGCCTCCTCCTGTATATCCGCAGCCGTGAACGTGTCATTGGCTCCGGTGCAGTGCAGGAAGATCCGGTCAATATTCGGCGGATTAATGACTAGCGTGTAAGAGCTGCTCTCGCCTGAGGCAACGATCATGCCCGCAGCCAGTTCCTCTCCGCCGTAGTTGCGCAGCACATTCACTATGGCGCCGCCGAACATGTCATCACCGATCTTGCCCATCAGCGTCGTGCGCAGCCCGAGCCGGTGCAGCGCGAGTCCCGTGTTGGATACTGCGCCGCCTGTCGCGATAACGGCGGCGCCAATATCGACCAGCTTGCCCGGGACCAGGATCGCGCCTATCCCTTCTTTCATTTCATGCATAGCCGGAATGACATCGAGGCAGATATGCCCGGCAACGACGACTTCCGCACCTGCGCGAGCAACGATCACCGCTAATCCCTCCAGTCAATTGCAATCGTTTGACCTGTTCGCTCGGACGCGAGTGCTGCACTGAATACGCGATGACTGCCCCGCGCTTCCTCAGGCGTTGCGCAGTAGAACGGCTGCTGCATCCCATCTCTGCCATTGGCGAGCTCGTCGCAGAACGCCGCCCACATTTGCAGAATCGAATCCGAGAATCCGAATTCGAAGATACCGCCTGTAATTGTTCCATAGGCCGACTTATACGGAACATCTACAAGATGCCATGCTTGCTGCTGACCGGGTGAATACGGGAGTGTAGCGATCTGCTTCGGATTTTTGGTGCTGAATTCCGCCGATAGCTCCGTGCCTTGTATGCGAATAAACCAAGTGTTCGCATGCCCTGGCGCGATACGCTTCGTCGACAGTACCATCGGAAAGCCGCCATCCGCTGTTGCTACCTGACATGCCAGAATCGCATTGTCCCAAGTCTCGCATGGCGCCATGCCACCCTTGCCGTCTGGACGCTCACTCACGATTTTGCTTAGCAGCGCACGAATGTTATTGGGCTTCCAGCCGAAACGCATTGGCAAATGCAGGACATGCATGCCGAGATCGCCCATACAACCGTATTCCCCGTTAGTTGCAATACGTCGCTTCCAGTTGATTGGTTTCGTAGGATCTAAGTCACTGGAGTGCCAGAAGCCTGCTTCCACCTCAATGATGCGGCCGAATTTGCCCTCTTCTACCATCTTTATCAGAGCTTGCGCGCCTGGGAAGAACGGAAACTCTGACGAGCAGCGAACGATGACCTCCGGATGTGCAACAAGCGCCGCCGAGATCCGCGCATTCGCCTCTCTATCAATTCCGAATGGCTTCTCGCCTAGCAAGTGCTTGCCAGAAGCAATAATATCGACATAGATTTGCGCATGCAGGTTATGAGGCACTGCGCAATATACCGCTTCTACCTCAGGATCTGCAAGCAGATCACGGTAATCGGTATAGGTGCGCTCCACGCTCGGTACATGCTTCTTGAACCATCTCGTTGCTTCTAGGTTCGCATCGCACACCGCCACGATCTGCGGCTCGAACTCCACGCGATCCAGATGCAGCCATCTCGCAGCCGCACTTGCGAATTCCTTGCCCATTAAGCCGCAGCCAATGACGCCGAATCGAATGACTCTCGTGCTCATTCTACTCCACGCCCTTTCCAGCCAGAATCGCCAGTGCCTCCGAAGCATTAGCGCCATGGTGAACGATTGCCATAAGCGCATTCGTCATGCCTGCCGGATTCGGGTGCTGAATAACGTTGCGGCCGTACACGATACCCGATGCGCCTTGGTTCATCAGCTCTACCGTCCGGTTTACGATCTCTTCGTCGCTTGCCCGGCCGCCGCCGCGTACGAGCACCGGAATGCCTGAAGCCACTTCGATGACCCGGTGATATTCCGTTACATCGTCGCTTGGATCTGCTTTGATAACATCTGCGCCGAGCTCCACGCCTTGACGAACGAGCGGCATGATTTTGTTAATATCGCCATCCACCATGTAACCGCCCTTCGCCTCATTCGGCAGCATGACAAGCGGCTCAACCATAAGCGGCATGCCATACTTCTCGCACTCGCTCTTCAGCAGCGAGATATTGCGGACACACTGATGATGCAGCTCCGGCTGACCGGGAAGGAGCAGAAGGTTCACACATACCGCAACGGCATCTAGTGCAACTGCCTTCTCAATCGCACGGTCAATCAACTCGCTGAACAGAAAACGCGGCAGCTCTGTACCATAGATATTCGCCGCATCCGTTCGCAGAACTAGTCCCGGCTTCTTCTTGCCAGGAACACTCTGCAACCACTTCGCTTGTCCGATGCTCAGCTGAATACAATCGGGATTCGCTTCCACGATCGTCTTAATCGCAGTCTGCATATTCTCAATTCCGGATAAGAAAGAGTACTCATTGAAGAAACCATGATCGACCGCAACGTCAAAGCATTTCCCCTGCTCACTAAACATTCGATTTAACCGTGGTGCCGCTGCTGACATGTGAATTCATCTCCTCGTTCTGCTACTAGTGTAAACGGCTGTAGCCGTCCCTTTGGCAAAAGTTTACGTTTCATGTTTTCGAATTGTATAATGCGAACAAATCATGTTCGTTTATAACATTATTCTAACTAACCCTCATATACCTGTCTATAAAAATGTTATAAACAAACAATCGCCTACGTGTTCACTCTGCCGCAGCTAGCAGTTCAACCTTATTCTCCTTACATGCCGCGAGCAGTGACTGCTCCGGCTCTTGATCGCACACGATGCGATGCACCGCATCAAGCGTGCCGAAGGAGAATAACTCTTTCGCCCCAAACTTCGTGTGGTCGACGACGATGTTGACTTCAGCAGTCTGTGCTATCGCCATCCGCTTAATCTCTGCCTCATACATGTTCGAGTTACTGAAGCCATGCTTTGCACTCACGCCTGTTGCTCCCAGGAAAACGCGGTCGAAAGCCATCCTCCCGATCGACTCTACCGTCCCCGGGCCAACAAGCGTCGAGGTCGTTTCGAGCGCCATTCCGCCTGTCACAACCGTCGTAATCCGCTTCTCCAGTAGCTCCAGCGCAATATTCAGCGCATTCGTCACCACCGTTATGTTCATGCCCGGCTTCAAATGCCGCGCCACATATAAGGTTGTCGTTCCGCCGTCAATGAAGATCGAGTCATTCTCCTGCACAAGGGATGCAGCAGCTCTTCCAATTCGATTCTTCTCATCCGTCATAACCACGGAGCGGTCCTGCAGTGTCGCATCCTTCGACGCGAGTATCGCGCCACCGAACGTCCGCTTCACATAGCCGGCATGCTCCAGCTTCTCAAGGTCGCGCCTAATTGTCATTTCCGTCACGCCGAACGTCTCTTTGAGCACCGCAACCTTCACTTCGCCCGTGCTCTCCAGCATCGTCATCAGCTGCTGCTGCCGTTCATTCAAGTTCATCGTCATCGCTGCTCTCACTCCTACGCAATCGTCAAATCCAGTTCATATTCACGCGCTTCGCCTGGCTCCAGCATCACGAGCGTCCCGCGCTGCTTCTCGATCTCCATGCCCTCTACACCGCAATTGGATGGCTCAATGCCTAGTGCATGAAGCCCTGCCCCAGGCATTTTCCACTGGACCAGCTTCGGCAAGGTATCCGATTTCCAGCCGAGAGTCAGTCCAATCGGAGCAGTCAGCCCTGCCGCAATCGGAAACTCCGGCTGGCGAATCGTCACTTCATGCCTACCCATAGCTGACTTCTCCAGCTCATGATAATAGACACGCTCTTGATATGGCGCAGCCGGCGCCGTCCACTTGTCATAGCCTTCAACCGGAACGCCAGCAACAAGCGCATTCACTTTGCCACTCGGGAATACTAGCTCCGACTGCTCTGTCAGCAATGGATATCCGAAATTGAAATGATACAGCATCATATGCGGACAAGCTTCAAATCCAGCGTTCTCCACGACATCCCGGATCGAGATCCGGTTCTCCCCGAGCCTCGTACGGATTTCGCGACGTAACCGCAGGTGACCTCCAAACATCGAAGTTTCTTCGATAATACCCGCTATCCGAATCTCGTACTCATCCCCAATCCAATAGCCTTCAGCCGCAACCTGCTTCGCTGGCGTATGATGCGCTCTGCCATGAAGACCGTAGCTTGTGCCTCCGCTATGGCTTGGTGAACCCGCGCTAATAAGACCGCAAGTCATTAACAATCCGCCGGATGCCGTTCTTAACCAGCCGAGCTCTTTATCGTCATAATACGAGGGGGCCACATCGCCGTTAGCTGACTGCCAACATAACGATCCGCCCGAGAACGTTGCAGCGGACAGATCCAGTCCCTTATCCGGCGTTACATCGAAAGAGAGGCCTGCCCCCGTCCGAACGGAAATGACAGACGAACCGCGCTCATTGCCATCGGCTAAAGTCAGCTTGCGAATGCCGCCGATCTGTTCAATCCGCCCGACGCGTGCTTCGATCTCCCTGCGTGTATATTCTCTTCCATGAAGCAACACTATTACCGCCTCCTGTTTGAAACAAACATGTATTGTTCCATCTTAACATGTATTTTACTGGCTCACTGCGAATCTGTAAACTTGGCTTTAAGAACAAAAAAGAGCGGATAATCTCTTATCGAGATTAACCGCTCTTGCTTACATCAAACGAACTTGTTTAACCGCCGAACAATACATCCAGAACCGGCTTCGTGTGGCCGCCTGGATACATCAGGTATAGCAGCACATATACCGTAATACCTGTAACTGCCGTGAATAACCACACAACAGAAGTTATACGACCCCACTTGCGGTGTTTCGCAAACCGATTACGGAATGCTAGCGTTAGCGTCGTTAGACCAAATACCGCACCTACCGTTGCAAGCACGATGTGGAAGAATAGGAACGTCAGATAGTACGGCTTCATCTCATCCGAGCCGCCCCAATCCGTGTTGCCGACGAATATCGTACGGCTCATATAAATAATGAAGAACAGCAACGCCGCAACTGCGCCGGCAAGCATCACTTTCTTATGCGCTTCAAGCTTGCGCTTGATTGCGAGATTCCAGCCAATCGCAACGAGAATGGCGCTAATGGCAATGAAGGAGGTACTTATCGCAGGTAAAACATCATACAGTGACAAACATCATCCCGTCCAATCTTCTATTAATATGAAACGTTTCTGACTAACTCAGCGCGCCATGCTCTGGCAACGGATCGTCAGAATCGGCATGCTCTCTCTTATACCAATGGAAGAAGACATGGGCGAGAATAGCCCCATACATCACTTCTTGTACAAGCTTCATAATGATACCGCCAAGCTGCTGATCTTCAGCAGGAGACATAAGATTGAAGAAAGCCGGTCCCTTGAAGGAAGCAAGCAATGCTGCCGGATCTCCGGAGACACAATAGCCCATCGCCTTCGCCCATATCTCGGGATCATTGTACGTAGCATACATCGGCGTATCGTTGAAAATAATAAGCGCACAAGCAGGAGTAAGGAGCATGCCGCTTGCGAAGATATAAGCCATTTTGCGTACATCCGTGAGTCGATTCCATTCCGGAATAGGGCAAGTAACCTGCCACCACATTAAGAATGCCGTCACTAGCAATACGAGATAGTAAATCCGATGTACGGCAAAGTGAATCATCACGTAATCATGCACGGCTGGCAAATGATAGAGCGAGAACAATACATTGAACACAATAAGCGAGAAAATCGGGTTTGTCGCCCATCTGAATCGTTTCCAGAATGGAGCTGAGAACATACTTCTCCATAGGTAAGCCGGAATACTGAACATAATAATCGGTGGAACGATTAAATACGCAACTGACATATCAACCATGTGGAATGCAAACATCAGATGTCCAAGCAATTCCAAAGGTCCGCCCTGCACCAAATAATAGAGAACCATACCTGTTATGAACAACGTCTTCTGCAACACCGTTACAGGCGGCGCTTCTGGTGCATGCTTTTCCTTCCAAGGTCCAGCCAAGTAGAAATAGAGTATGACTAATGCTGTCATAAAGAAGAAAAACCATGGGCTCCACAGCGCTTCAAAGCTGAAATATTGCAATCCGAGCATACTGGTACCCCTTTCCACAAACACACTCATTTACAGCAAAAGAGGGGGCCAACTAGGACCTCCCTCTCTTCAATTACGACTGTATTACCACCAAGCCCAGTACTCGGCCATGATGACAATTGTGAATACGACGAATACGCCACCAAGAATGCCTACGATCGGGAAGATATGTCCGCGATCTTTCATATGCATCCAGAAGCCCATTTGAATGAAAACTTGAATGAGCGCCATCACAACGAGCATGATGTAAATGAACGTAGTATTAATTTCACCTGCAGCGACCATTGCGAATGCAATGATCGTCAGCAAGATCGAGAAGATAAACGCGATAATATGTTTCTTAGGACCTTCGTGTCTATGGCGCTTGTTCTCTTCGGTAGCGGAATGTTGTTGACCAGCCATTCGTTAGCCCACCTTTCCCATCAAGTAAACGACGGTGAAGATGAATACCCACACGACGTCGATAAAGTGCCAGTACATACCAGCCACATATACCTTAGGAGCAGTAACGACATTCAGACCTTTCTTTAACACTTGAGCGATCAAGATCGAGATCCAGAGAACCCCGAACAATACGTGAGCACCGTGGAAGCCAACAAGTGTATAGAACGACGTGCTGAATGCGCTAGTGGAGAATTTATGTCCTTCATGGACATAGTGCGTGAACTCATAGATCTCCAGGCCAAGGAACGCAAGCCCGAAGAGTACCGTAATAATGAGCCAGTTGATCATCGACTTCACACGGTTCGTATGCAACGATTGAATCGCGAATACGCTTGTGAGCGAGGAAGTCAACAGGATGAACGTTGCGAGTGCTACAGTAGGAAGCTCGAACAGCTCATTCGCTGTCGGGTTGCCGTCGCCGACTTGATGGCGGAGAGCGAGGAACGCTGAGAACAGCGTTCCGAACAATACCGTTTCACCGCCAAGGAACAGCCAGAAACCAAGTACTTTATTACGACCCTCTAGTGTTGCTTTTTCCGGTTCGTGAGGGAGTTTACCATCTACGTGTGCGTGTCCGCTCATGCTTTAACCCCCTTGTCCCCAAGAATTTCATCCGTTTCAATATGGAAGCCATGATCATCGATTACGGAACGTAGGAACATACATGCAAGTGTAATTCCAAGGCCAGCGATAGCGATGATGTGGTGGTTTAAGATCCACGCCCAAGCGCCAGTGCCATAGTCGCCTTTAGCATACATGAAGCCAAGACCTGCGATGAACAGACCAATCGACATAATGAACGGCAGAATCGAAGGTGAAGGCATATGAATCGGACCAAGCGGTTCAGCTGGAACCATTTCTTTCTTACCTTCCATCTTCTCTTTCCAGAAAGCATCATAACCGCGAACGAGCGGAGTTACTGCAAAGTTGTATTCAGGTGCAGGAGAAGGAATTGTCCACTCCAGCGTACGGCCATCTTCCCACGGATCGTTGGAAGCGTTACGTGGTTTCATTGATGTGATAACAACGTTGAGAAGGAATACAATCGTACCAATACCCATCAGCATTGCGCCGACCGTACTGATCATGTTCAGGTTGTTGAAGCCCATACCGTCGAGATATGTCCATACACGACGAGGCATACCCATCAAACCAAGGAAATGCTGTACGAAGAACGTCAAGTGGAAGCCAAGGAAGAATACCCAGAAGCTAAGCTTACCAAGACCTTCATTCAGCATGCGACCGAACATTTTTGGCCACCAGTAGTACAGACCCGAGAACAAGCCCATGATCAAACCACCAACGATTACGTAGTGGAAGTGAGCAACGACGAAGTACGAATCGTGATACTGGAAGTCAGCTGGAGCTGCTGCAAGCATTACGCCTGTTACGCCGCCCATTACGAACGTAGGAACGAAGCCGACTGCGAACAAATTCGCTGTAGTGAAACGGATCGAACCGCCCCACATGGTGAACAGCCAATTAAAGATCTTGATACCTGTTGGCACAGCGATCAACATCGTTGCAATCGAGAACAATGCGTTCGCAACCGGTCCAAGACCTGTTGTGAACATGTGATGCGCCCAAACCATGAAGCCAAGGAAGCCGATCAGTACAGTTGCGAATACCATCGAGCTGTAACCGAACAAGCGCTTACGCGAGAATGTACTGATAACTTCAGAGATAACACCGAATGCCGGCAAGATGAGGATATAAACCTCAGGATGTCCGAAAATCCAGAAGATATGCTCCCATAGCACCGCGTTACCGCCATTGGTCGGTTCGAAGAAGTTACCGCTGAATAAGCGGTCGAACATCATCGCTACCAAACCAACAGTAAGTGCTGGGAAAGCGAACAAGATCAGAGCGGACGTAATAAATGCTGTCCACGTAAACATCGGCATACGCATGAAGCTCATACCAGGAGCGCGCATGTTGATGATTGTAACCAAGAAGTTAATACCGCCGACCAGCGTACCGATACCGGCGATTTGAAGTCCGATTACATAGTAGTCAAGACCGTGAGTCGAGCTGTACGTCGTTGTTGAGAGCGGAGCATACGCTGTCCAACCCGCATCCGGCGCACCGCCTGCGAACCAACTGACATTCAACAGGACGCCGCCTGCGAAGAATGTCCAGAAGCCAATCGCATTAACGAACGGGAACGCAACGTCGCGTGCGCCGATCTGCAATGGCACGATCGCATTCATTAGCGCGAAGATCATCGGCATCGCTGCAAGGAAGATCATTGTTGTACCATGCATCGTCAACAATTCGTTGAACGTATGTGCCGCAACGAAATCGTTGAGCGGCTTCCATAGCTGAATCCGAATCAGGAGGGCTTCCAAACCGCCGACCAGGAAGAAGAATCCGCCCGACAGCAAGTACAGAATGCCGATTTTTTTATGGTCTACGGTAGTTAGCCAGTCCTTCAGACCGGTATACCGTTTCACCTTATGTCCGTGAGCCAAAGTAGGTACCTCCTTCATTCCTAAGTATTAATATTCTAGCTTCAAGCCTGCTAAGTACTTCGCAATGGCATCAATCTGATCGTCAGTCAGGTCAACCTTAGGCATGAGCGTGCCTGGCTTAACCTCTTGAGGATCCTTGATCCATCTCTTCAGGTTGTCCTCAACGGAACCTTCGTTCTTATATTTCGGGTTGTCTGTATTCACGAGAATACCTGCAACAGCTTGACGGCTTCCGATACCTGTCAGGTTCGGATACAGCTGAACGCCTTTGTCGCCAATAGCGTGGCAAGACAAGCATTGCTTATTAAGAAGATCAGCAACCTGTTGGTCGTCCGGAAGCTGAACCGGATTCTTCATTGCTGCTACCCAACGGTCGAACGATGCACGGTCAACAACTTTAACTTTGAAATCCATCAAGGAGTGAGATGGTCCGCAAAGCTCCGCACATTTACCGAGGTATACGCCCGTCTTAGGAGCTTCGAAGTACATGGTGTTCACGTTGCCGCCTGGGTTTGTATCTGTCTTACCAGCCAGCGAAGGAATCCAGAACGAGTGAAGCACGTCTGCTGTCTTTGCTTCAACCGAGATAACCGCATCATTCGGGATGATCAGCTCTTGCGCTGTCTTCACGCCCAGATTAGGGTATTCGAATTCCCACCAGTATTGGTGAGCTGTTACGTGAATTTGAATGGCTTTCGGATCATGTGTGTAATCCTTCGCAAGTCCGAATACAGACTTAACTGTTGGCACACCAAGAATGACTAGAAGGACAATCGGAATAACTGTCCAAATAATCTCGAGTTTGTGGTTACCTTCCACTTGTACAGGGATCGACTTATCACCTGGACGTCGGCGGAAACGAATGATAACGTATACTGCAATTGCAAACACAACCAGAACGACCACAACCATGATCATGATCGTTAATTTCATTAGTCCAAACTGTTCTTCGGCTACTGGCCCTTGCGGTCTAAGTGTAGATAAGTCTGCTCGTCCACACGCTGACAGCAGTAACACCATTCCGACAAGAAGCGGCATAAGCCGTTTTAGAACGTGCCACCGATTCATCATCAATCAACCCCACTTTTTACGTTTTCGCAGCTGCCGTATGATGGCGCAAAAAGCGGCTGTGCTGCGTGAAATCCAAGATGTTAGACAACTTCCGCAATCTAATCACTTTATTTAATATAAAGTTGGAGGTGCTATTTGTCAATCTTCCCAGCAGTGTTCACAAATTGTTCTCATACCAGTAAATTCGCCGCTTTTTTCGTTTTTTCCACTTGCCAATCCATCGCTTGAAGCCTCCATGTCTATCCTTCATTGTGTGCAAAAACCATGGTTCTTTATGTATTGAAATAACATGCATATTTGCTTCTTTCGAGCCCATTCTAAAGATAGGTTTATGAAAGGAGCTACCCTTAATGAAAAAGCGTGAAGCTTATCGTTCTTTTCTCATCCTGATTGCTTCTGTTGCCATGCTCGGACTTGCTTTAAGCGGCTGTAATTATGAACGCCATGTCCAGAACAGCACCTACGATTATGGCACTAAGCAAAAAGGCGATCCGAAAATGCTCGGCAGTCGCATGTACGGCACGATGAGCGGATTGCCCGGACAGCATGATAACCACTGGTTCGAGTACAGCTCGCTCATCTCAAGCAATGTGTCGAGCATTAACGGCGTAGCCGGCGCTCTTGTTTTTCTTACCGATAAGAATGCTTATGTCGCAATTACAACGGACTGGACTGCAACCGGAACCCGGAAGAGCGGCGGTCCAAGAGAGCAGAACAATGGAGGTACGACTGAAGGCGTATATAATGTAGAGAATGGCAGCCCGTATTGGAACAATCAACGTATGGTGACGCCGTATAACTCTGCTCTATCCATCAATGATCACAATCAGATCTCCGGCGAGCTGAAGCAGACAATCGCTGTTCATGTTCGACGTATGGCTCCTGCCGTACAGGAAGTGCACATCTCGGCGAACAAGGAATTCAACAACCATCTCATTCAGTATGCACAGGAAGCTTGGGCGGGACACTCACTCACGCCATATATCTCTTCCTTTAATAAGCTTGTTAAGCATCAGTTTGCTGGCGGCAACGAAGTTCCAGAGCCGCTTAATGTTCAGCAGCAGCGTTCGAAGAATCATTCCTAATTAGGAAGCTAGCCGAGTTTCTTCATTAATATGAGATCGCGTACCTGCACATCACATACATGAATACACAACGCTTTCGGGCAGACTTTAACCACTTGCGTTTACAGGTGGATAAAGCTTCTGCCCTTTTTCAATCATGGCGCTTGACATTTGGTCCAAAATAATTTATCTTTAAATTAAGATATTCGATATTGAGATATGGCGAGCGAGGTGAACGTAAGATGAGTAATCCGAATGAACAACAATCAAGCAATGAGCTTCAATTATTCGTCGTCCTATCCCGAGCAACCCAATGGGTTAGCGCTCATGTTCATCAAGACATTCGCAAGCATGGCCTCAATCCGACTGAGTTCGCTGTCCTTGAGCTTCTCTATCATAAAGGCGAGCAGCCGCTTCAGCAGATCGGCGAGAAGATCTTAATGACGAGCGGCAACATTACTTACGTCATCGACAAGCTTGCTGCCAAAGGATTAGCTCAGCGTAAGGCGTGCCCTACAGACCGGAGAGTAATTTTCGCGGAGATTACAGCAGAAGGCACAGCCCTTCTCGATTCGATCTTCCCGCTTCATAAAGAAGCAATCGGCAAAGCTGTCAGCGGATTATCCGAAGAGGAACGCGCGCAAGCGATTCAACTCCTGAAGAAGCTCGGCATTGCCGCACAGAGCAGCTTCACTTAGTCGATCAGACTGGTGCGCTTGCTTCGTTTTATCAAATATCTTAATTTTAAGAAATCAAAATATTAATTATATATAAAGGGAGAAATGAACATTATGAGTATCGCACTTGGATTATTAATTATTCGCGTTGTTGTCGGTTTGACGTTTGCAGGTCACGGGGTACAGAAGCTCTTCGGCTGGTTCGGTGGTTATGGACTCAAGGGAACTGGCGGTTGGATGGATTCCATCGGCTTGAAGCCCGGCGTACTGATCGCATTATTGGCAGGTTTGGCTGAACTAGGTGGCGGTCTGCTGTTCGTCCTCGGTTTCTGGATGGTCCCGGCAGCTGTGCTGATTGTCCTGACGATGCTTGGGGCCATTATCTCGGTACACCGCAAGAACGGCTACTGGGTTACTCAGAACGGTATGGAATACAACATCGTGTTGATCGCAGTTGCAATTGGACTTGCACTGATCGGCGCAGGAGAATATGCAATCGGCTAATGCGGCTAATATTGAATGAAAATGAAAGCTTCAAACGCGAAACTACATTTAATAGGAGGAATTTATCATGATACAAACACTCGTATACGGACCTACCATGCAAGCAATTGGAGCTTTTGACGGGGGCAAAATTACGGAGCAGAAGCCAATCGGCTTCCCCGGTGAAGGCTCGGTAGTGAAACGTGTAAGCACACTGTTCTATTGGGCATGGGCTCACGCGAACCAAGATGGTCACATCCCGCTTCACCCGCATCAAGCGTTCGAAATTATGACTTATGTTGTGGCTGGCAAAGGTGAACACGGTGATACGCTCGGCACGAAGAGCATCATAGGTGCAGGCGGCGTTCAGCTTATGCAGACCGGCTCCGGCGTCAGCCATGAAGAACGGTTCTTCGCCGATATGGAAGGCTTCCAAATTTGGTTCGAGCCATCTGTCCAGGAAGCGGTGAAAACCAAACCGACATACAACCAATATGAGCATGAAGAATTCCCGATTGCTAAAGGCGAAGGCTACACGAAGAAAACAGTGATGGGCTTCGGCTCGCCGATCTCCATCGTAGCTGATGCGCAAATGTATGACGTTGAACTTGAAGCTGGCGCGACATACAGTCAAACCATCGAAGCTGGACGCACGCTCACTGCACTTGCTATCCGCGGCGACGGTTCTTGGACCTATGCTTCGCAGGCGGGCAAGGACACAGCGTTCAAGCATAAAGACTTCATTGTAGCGAGAGCCGACCAAGCCGAGGAAGCCATCATTACAGCTACTGGCGATGCACCGCTTCGCCTCATCCTGATTGATGTACCGTCCCATGTCGATTACCCGCTCTATCCAAAACGTTAATAACAATGAAGGGGATTGCCCCCGCAAGCATAAGATGCCTGCGGTGGAGCAATCCCCTTCTTCTATTAATGTGCTGCCTTTGCTTTATCCGCTTCGCCTGCATTGCGCGTTGCCGCTTCGCGATCCTCCATCATCTCTTCGACCGATTTGGTCTTGAGACGAGCAGCTCCGCGGTAATCTTCGCGCGTCGGAATGAGGTTGCCGCTGGCAAGCCGCTGCTTCGCCTCTTCAATCGACGCACCGTATTGCGGGAGCCATTTCTCCTGCACAACGAGCAGCTCGTCGACCATCTGCCAAATTTCCTTCGGATTGCACACCGCGCCAACGAGCGGGTCCATCATCATCGCTTGGCGGAGCAGCTTGTCGTCGCCGCGAACAGCGGCTTCGACTGCGAGTCGCTGTACGGAGATGCTCACATTGCATACCGCTGCGGGACCGAGCGGCAGTTCGCCGACAACCGGCATATTGATACCGTTGGCATCGACATACCCCGGCGCTTCAATGATAGCATCATTCGGCAGATTCGTAATAACTCCGTTGTTTACGACGTTGAAATGCCCACGATATAATCGGCCTGTTTCTAGGCCTTCTATTATATAGGAGCCGTGTTCCTCCGAACGTTTATCCGCCGAGTATACATACGGATCGCCCTTCATCCAGTTCGGGAAGTCGGTCTCGAACCAGTGGCGTCCTTCCGTACATACGCGCAAGTAACCGCCCGTCTCGCCATTGATCCATACGCCCATGTCGATCCAGTCCTGGATCTCGTCCGCACGCTTGCGGTACCAAGGTACATATTCGCTCAGATGGCCATTGGATTCTGTGGAATAATAGCCGAATCTGCGCAGCATATCGATACGCACTTTCTCGGTTTGGCTATATTCCGGATGCTTCTCGAACGCTTCCAGCAGCTCACCCGTCTTGTCGACGCCGTTATGCTTGATGGACACATACCAGGTCTGATGGTTGATGCCCGCGCAGATGATATCGACTTCCTTCTTCTGAAGGCCGAACGCATTCGCGATTTGGTGATGGCCGCCTTGCACGCCGTGGCAAAGCCCGATCGTGCGAACGCCGCCGTATTTATTGCATGCCCAGGTGAGCATTGCCATCGGATTCGCATAGTTGAGCAGCAGCACATTCGGATCTGCCATCTCACGGATGTCTTTGCAAATATCGAGCATCGCCGCAATGCCGCGCTGTCCGTACATAATGCCTCCAGCACAAAGCGTATCGCCGACACACTGATCGACGCCGTATTTGAGCGGAATATCGACATCATGCTGGAACGCTTCAAGCCCGCCGATACGCACAACGCAGAGCACATACTTCGCGCCGCGAAGCGCTTCCCTGCGGTCAGTCGTCGGTTGAATGGAGATGTTCAGCCCATTCTCATCAATATCCCGTTGGCACAGCTGCGTAACCATCTCGAGGTTATGCGCATTAATGTCCGTGAACGCAATCTCGATATTGCGGAACTCCGGCACAGCCAGCAAATCCCTTAGCAGCCCGCGGGTAAACCCGATACTGCCTGCTCCAATAAAGGTCACTTTAAATGGCAATCGAAACCCCTCCTGCATGAATAGTTTGGAGAACCAGCTTGATTCATTATCATTATTGTAGCAGGAGTCCGGATGAAGGCGTTTCCACATTTCCAACAGCTTTGGCCTGAGCATGTCAACTATTGCAACCTAGAGCTATCCATGCCGCCGAATTTCAATCGATTTGCGATAGGCTGCCGGCGATAGACCGGTTACTTTTTTGAAAAGCATACTGAAATACTGCCTGCTGTTCAATCCGATATAATCAGCGATATCGATGATGGGAATGTCCGTGCGGGCAAGGAGCATCTTCGCCTTCTCGACCCGAAGTTCAGCCAAGTATTCGGTTATCGTCATATGCATGGTCGCTTTGAAAATCCGCTGAAGATAGACCGGATGCAGGCTGACAGCCGCAGCAATATCCTTCACTTGAATATCGCAATCGTAATGCTGATGCATGTACTCCGCCGCTTTGCGCACGTAGCGCTGATTGTGCGAAGCCGCTGTCGCCTGATTCTCCGGCTCCTCTGCCGCGAGTCTCGCAACGCGGACAAGCAGCTGCGATAGGAGAAGATGTGTCATGCTCTCGTTGCGCGAACCGCCTGTATCCAGCTCCATCACGATGCTTTTGAGAATATGATGGATTTCGCTCGGGTCGCGCAGAACAATGGAATTCTGATGCCGTTCGAGCAACTGGGACAACGGCGAATTGCACTCCGCCAGCTGCCTCATCGAAGGATAGATACCGTCGCAAGACGTGAAGGTGAACTCGACGTTCAGCATCCGACACGGACTGTCCTTCGCTACAATTAAGTTGTGGGGGACGCCGGCATCGAGCAGAATAAGATCACCTTTGCGCATCGCGGTCGCCCCTGCCTCCGTCTCGACAACACAGGTGCCAGAGATGACATACATGAACTCAATCGCATCATGCGCATGAACATCCATATGAAAGTCTACCCATTGCTTATAGTAGTAAGCGACGATATGGGGACGGTAATCGCCCCCCTCGCGCCATAACGGATCATACAAACTGTATTTGCGCTCCAGCACGGGCAGTCCCCTCCCTCTACCTACTACTCTTGCACGACTCCGCGCTTTACGTTTCTTCTGCGAAGCAGAACGAACAAGGCGCTGACAATGACGCCTGCGATGACCCCGATCGCGAGATCATGCGTGACGACAACTGCCCCAACGGTGATGACCATGACGATGGTTTCCGCTGCCGGAACTTTATGAAGCTGAAAGACGGATTTCCAATCGAAAATCGCCACGCACACCATGAGCATAATGCCAACGAGCGCAGCCATCGGGATGAGCGATAGCAAATCGCCTAGCACCACGACGAGCAGCAGCAGGAACAGCGCCGCGACTAGCATGGACAACCTGTTCCGACCGCCCATTTTCACATTGAGGACCGATTCCGCCACTAACGCACAGCCTGCCATTCCGCCGAAGAAGCCGGCAATGAAGTTGGCGATGCCTTGGCCGCGCATTTCTTTGTTCTTATCGGTCTTCTCGCCTGTCATCTCATCGAGCAGGTTCTGCGTCAACATCGTCTCTGTGAAACCGACCACCGCAAGCGAAAGCGAGTACGGCAATATAATGAAGAAAGTGTCCCAGGAAAGCGGAACGTCCGGCAGCAAGAATGACGGCAATGAAGCGTCAATCGCCGCGATATCGCCAATTCGCGTCACATCGCCAATGCCGAATATCCATACAACGATTGTCAGCACAGCAACTGCTGCGAGCGGCGAAGGTATGGCTTTGAAGTACCGGGGCAGCAAATAGATGATTAGCAGCGCTGCCGCAACGAGCACATACATCATCCAGGAGCCCTCGGTTAAATAGCGAAGCTGCGACATAAAGATCATAATTGCAAGTGCATTCACGAAGCCCGTTAGAACAGGCTGCGGCACGTAGTTTACGAGCTTGCCAAGCTTAAAAACACCCATCAAATATTGAATGATGCCGGTCAATACCGTTGCTGCGAAGAGATACGCAATGCCGTGCTCCTTCACAAGCGTAAGCATCAGGACCGACATCGAGCCAGCTGCAGCCGAGATCATCCCCGGTCTTCCGCCTAAGAACGTAATCACGAGCAAAATACAAATCGTTGCATAAATACCTACCTGCGGCGGCACGCCAGCCATAAATGAAAATGCCAATGAATCCGGGATAAGTGCAAGCGTTGCCGTCATCCCTGCCAGCACATTCAATCTTACATCCTTCGTCCACTCCGTGCGCCATGTTCCATTACCGATCAATTCATCCACCTCTAGTTGCTTTTAATTGTAGTCTTCCAAGTCGAGTACGATGTTCTATCGGTAAGCATAACTCCTCGTTTATCGGCTGGTCAACGGCTATTTCAATGGTTCTACTTCAGCGGCGGTTCAGATCGGCGCAAGCGGGAAAACGCAGCAGGAGCGCTTAATAAAGAAGGGACCTTCTCGAATGAAGGTCCCTTCTTGAAAAAACATGAAATGTAATGCGGAGGTTGCTATCGAATCCGATACTCATCAAAGTAACGCGGAATAATGGTCGTTGAAGCACCGGGCTGCTCCGGCAGCTTATAGTAGCCATCAACGACAGTTGCCGGTTCTTCAAAGATATGCCGAATCCATGGGATGTACTCGAGCATGATCGCGTTCTGCGTCGATGCGACCAAATGCTGATGAATTTGGCCCATCTCTCCGACATGCGGGCATATTGGCAGGTCATATGCCGCAGCGAGTCCCGCTACTTGCAGCCATTCGGTTACGCCGCCTACACGCGTAACGTCAACCTGCACATATTCAACGGCGCCTTGATGGATGTAATCACGGAACGCATATTTGTTATACACGTGCTCGCCGAGCGCAATCGGCACATTCAGCTCATCCGCCAGCTTGCGATGCCCTGCAATATCGTCCGGGTTAAGCGGCTCTTCCAGCCACATCAGATCAAACTGCTCCAGCTTCTTCCCCCACGTCATCGCAGTCGTAATATTCCACTGCTGATTGACGTCGATCATGAGGCCGATGTCATCGCCGATCGCCTTGCGCACAGCCTGCACACGGTCGAAGTCCTCGCGCGGGTCCGGTTTGCCGACCTTCATCTTCACCGCCGAGAAGCCTTGCTCCACGATATTCGTAATGTCTGCGATCAAACGGTCTTTGCTCCAATTGAGCCAGCCGCCGTTCGTATTGTACGCTTTAATCTTCTCCGGCTTATGTCCGCCAAGATATTGCCACAGCGGCTTATTCGCAGCCTTCGAGACAATATCCCACAGCGCAATATCTACAGCCGCGAGCGCCATATGCGTAATACCGGCACGGCCAATCCAGTGCATCGGGCCAAAGCGCAGCTCATCCCAGATTTGCTTGATCATGGTCGGATCCTTGCCAACGAGCGCAGGGGCATAGTAACGATCAATCGTATCTGCAATCATCTCATCGCCCTTGGCGGTCGTTCCGGTATAGCCGTATCCGGTAATGCCTTCGTCTGTTTCAATGCGGACGCCGGTTACACCCCAGTGCGTCGCTACATTGATGGCGTCCGTAATCGGCGGCGTAATCGGAACATGCAGAATAAAGCTCTTCGCGCTCGTAATCTTCATAAGTAAGTTCTCCCTCCACTAATCGCTGCTCTGTATAGGCTTGCTTATTTCAACGAAGACAAGAATTCAACGGTCTTCGCATCGGATTGATATGCAGATGTATCGAAAGGCGTCGTCATCGCATCTTGCGCGATTTTCAGATAACCGTCGAGGTCCAGCTTCTTAAAGCCGTCCAAGTATTCCTGCCAGTCTTTATCCACCGACTTGTTACCAAGAATGAACTGAGCTGTCCACTGCTTCATGTATTGCTCGATGTTTGTTTTGAGCAGCGCGAACTTCTGGTTCTGCGCATCCTCCATATAGATCGCGCCCGGGTACACTTGTGCCGGCTGGTGACCTGCATAATTCTTCATTGTTTCCAGAAGCAGCAGTGATTCCAGACCATCAGGCGTGAATGGAGACGTTGCTTTAACGAAGCCATTTCTCCACGTCATATCTTGGAATACAGGACCCATTTGGTTCCAGCCTTCATTCTGCTTCGCGCCTGCGGAATAGAATTTATCAGACTGCGTAATGAACAGTGCTTGCTCGCCGCCGAGACCTTTGACGCCGTTCTCCGCCTTGGTCCAATACTTGCCTTCCGGACCGTAGTTCATCATCTGCGTGCCTTCAGGCGTATAGATAAAGTTCACCAGCTTCATCAGTCTTACGATTGATTCTTCCGATGCTTTGTTCGTCACTGCAAAAGAAAGCGATCTCGGGCTATTGCCGCTGAATGCTGCGTATTGTACGCCATCCGGACCTTTGAGCGGCGGAATCGTTACCCAGTTCTTATAATTCGGGCCGTTCATATCGAGGAAAGCACCGCTGTAGAGTGAAGGAACAACGCCGACTTTACCTTGTGCAGCCAGCTGCTTCACGATATCGCCCTTCTGGCTAAGCGATTGTTTATCAATGAGCCCTTTGTTATACAAGCTGTTCAGGTAACCAAGACCTTGCTTCCAGCCATCAAGCGTTGGCGCATACGACACTTTGCCGTCTTGCACATCAAAGTAGTCGGAAGCGTTATCATAAGTGAATGCATTCATCAGGAATGGAATGACATCGTAGCCATCCGAAGAGCCGGAGTAGCCTGTAACGCCATTATCCTTGAATACTTGCATCACATGCTCGAAATCTTCCGTTGTCGCAGGCATTTGCAGATTGTATTTGTCCAGCAAGCTCTTATCGATCCAAGCTTTGTTCCCCCAGAAGCAGTGCCAGCAAGTGTTGTAGTTAGGCAAGCCATAGATGTTGCCGTCTGGGGCTGTAATCGCCGACTTCAAGCCTGGCGCGCTCTCAATTGCTTTTGCCAGATTCGGCGCGTACTCGTCGATATACTTGTTAAGCGGTACGATAATCCCTTGCTTCGAGTATTTCAGGATATCAGAAGGCGAGAAGTTCGCGCTCCAGAATACATCCGGATAATCGCCGCTTGAGAGCAGCAGGGACTGCTTCGTCGCCGCATCGCTCGATGGCGCGATGCTGAACTTAATATCCAGCTTGTAATTATCTTTGACATACGTCGTGAACCAGTTCGTCTTCAAATCTACGATATCGCCGCCAGGTACAGCGAAGAAGGAAACATTCACGACTTTGTCCTGATCGACTGCAGCCGTGCTATTGCCCGAACCGGAATTCGCATTCGTCGAAGCCGAATCATTCGTTGCCGTGCTTCCGCTATTATTGCTGCCGTTATTGGAAGAACAAGCAGATACCATTAATAAGATGCTGATCAGTGCCGTAACTACGATAAGTTTTGTAATACGCAACATGAACACCCCTCCTGAAATTGTCTCGATCACACTTGCATGAATGGATGAAGCCGCTTGCCGCTAAGTTGCTAAACTACGCTACGCTTACGTTTTTCGGACGGTGGACTATTCCTTAATCGCCCCGACCATCACCCCCTGCACGAAATATTTTTGAATAAACGGATACAGGATGAGCACGGGAATGCTTGAAATCACGATGACCGAGTACTTCAGCAGCGTCTTCATATCTTCAAAATGCTTTAACTGCTCAGCGCTAAGCGACATCGAGCTCGTATCCACATTGTTGACGACCAAGATCTCTCGAAGCACGAGCTGCAACGGATACTTGCTGGCGTCGTTGAGGAAGATCAATGCATTGAAGTAAGAATTCCAGTTGCCGACGGCCGACCATAGAAACAGTACGGCGATGACCGGCTTCGACAGAAACAGGACGACTCTTACTAGAAATCCGGCGTCCGTGCAACCGTCGATTTGCGCCGCTTCGTACAGATCGTTCGGAATCGAGGATTGAAAGAACGTCTTGGCAACAATGACCGAGAAGATGCTTAGCGCGCCTGGCAGAATCATCGCCCAAGCCGTACCAAGCAAATGCAAATTGCGAACGACCAAGTAATACGGAATGAGTCCGCCGCTAAACAGCATTGCAAACAGCAGAAGCCAGACGAGAATATTGCGGCCAACGAACGTCTTTCTCGAGATCGGGTACGCCATCATAATGGTAAGCGCGACGCTTAGCGTGGAACCGACTCCTGTGTAGAAGATGGAGTTCAAGTAACCGGTCCAAATTTGCTTATACTTGAACACGGCTGCGTAACCGTACAAGGTCGGCTCCACCGGCAGGAACCATACTTTGCCGCCCATGACGGCGGAGGACGAGCTGAAGGATGAGCTGATGATAAAGATAATCGGGTAAGCGACGGCAATGGTAACAAGACCTAACACCACATATACAAACGTTAGGAGCAGCCGGTCCTCCCAGGATTCTCGAATGCGAATAGCTTGGTTCACGTGGAGTCCCCTTTCATTAGAACAAGCTGGAGTCGGAATATCTTCTGGCGAGCAGGTTGGTCGTGAAGATCAGGATGAAGCCGACAATGGAATTGAATAATCCGACCGCAACCGCAAAGCTGAAATTCGTGTTCACGAGACCGATCTTATACACGTAAGTCGAGATGACTTCAGAGGTTTCCAGATTGATCATATTTTGCAGCAGGAACACTTTCTCGAAGCCTACGCTGAGCAAACCGCCTACGGAGAGAATGAGCAGAACGATGATGGTTGGGCGAATTGCCGGCAAATCAATATGTACGATCCGCTGTAGCCTGGAAGCTCCATCAATCTTGGACGCCTCGTGCAGCTCCGGGTTAATGTTCGCGAGCGAAGCGAGATAAATAACAGCCCCATATCCCGTTTCCTGCCAGACGCCTGACCAAACATACAGAGAGGAGAAAGCTTTCGGTTGGCCCAAAATATCATAGGCCTGATCAATGCCGAGAAGATGGGTGAATTGCCCGTAGATGCCGGTGCTAGGAGAGAGAACGATGTTGATGATACCGACGAGGACTACAGTGGAGATAAAGTATGGTGCATAAGTCGTCATTTGAACGACCTTCTTGAACCGCTGGCTTGGCACCTCGTTCATCGCAAGTGCCAACAGAATGGCGGCAGGTGTTCCGATGAGCAAAGCATAGACGCTAAGGAGCAGCGTGTTGCGAATAACCGGCCAGAAGAACGGAGAGGTGAAGAACATGTTGAACTGCTTGCCGCCTACCCACGGGCTTCCCCATATGCCTTTGACAGGACTAAACTCCTTGAATGCGATCTGGACACCGAGCATTGGTACATAGTTAAACGTGATTAAGAAGATCGTCGGCAGCAGCACAATGAGATAAAGCTGCCAGTGTCTGAGTATTCTTCGTTGCAGACGAGCTGTATCCGGTTTGACCATCCCGGCATTTCCCTCCCCTTCGATGAAAGCGCTCTTATTTTGTCATGAAATAAAATATCATACACGATTTATAATGTAAACATGAATTTATAAAAAAACAGGATAGGGTCCTGGATATTATTTGAAATTGGCTACTAGCCTCTCATACGAGTTCTGCAGATGCAACCGCATCGCTTTAATCGCTTCTTCCGTATTGTCTGCGAGCAAGTGATTGACGATGCTGCGATGCTCTTCTTTCTCTGCTTCGAGATCGATCTTGTAGTGATGCAAATTCAAATAGCGATGGATCCGTTCAATGAGCGACGACACCATCTGCTGGAGATTGAAATTATCTGCATAGATTAAGAGTGTCCCATGCAGTCCCTCGTTCATTTGTTGTACTTCATTCTCCTCGTTCTTCTCATCCGCTATGACTTCGTTGTTGCCATCAAGCGCATTCAGAATTTGCTGCAGACGCTCCTTCTTGATCCGCGTCGCTGCTTTACGAATAGCGAGTTCTTCCAGCTGAATGCGGATTTCAAAGATTTCATCGATATCCTTCAAGCTCATCTCTGCAACGAACATGCCTTTGAACGGAATAACGGTCACGAAGCCTTCGGAGGCCAGGCGGAATAACGACTCGCGGATCGGAATATTGCTCACGCCGAAGTCTCTTGCCAGCTTATCAATATTGATTTTCTCGCCTGCAGGCATAACGTGGGATAAAATTTGCTGTTTTAATAGGGCGTATAGCTCGTCGGTCAATACATAACGACTTAATTGCTTCTTGGACATCCCAGATCATCCTATTCTCGTGTAGTGGAGTTGTAAGAGGTTCGTTTATGTCCAATAGTATATCATGTATGATTCGGTTTAGAAGCAGATATTTCCGTGACCGGCAGCCAGCACCAAAGAAGCTTCGCGTTTAGGCGAAACTTCACATGGAGAGATGCCGCCGGCCAGGAGAGCCAGCACAGCGGCTATTCACCAGTTATCGATTAGAACGTGCTTGCCTTATGCGTATCCGGGCACCAGCGCGCCGTGCGATATTGCTTGATCAGCACATCTACCGCCCGATCCGTGCGGATCGCGGTCAGCGCTTCGAACGCGTAAGCTCTCGCGTAACGGTCCTTGCTCTGGAGACCGGCTTCAAGACCGTCGATGACCAGATCCGCATCGCCTTGCTTACCGATTCGCAGTAAGGATAATGCCGCTGTATAGGCAATCTTGTTCGTAATATATTCTTGATTGTAAACATAGGATCCGTTGCTCGCATTCTCCTGGTCCGCCGCAGACTCCTTCGCAACCGCTTCTTCGATTGTCCGCACAAGCGCCGGAACCGTCTCATCCGCCGGCTCGCCGATCATGCCGAGCGCCTCCACGACGTTGCGGCGAACCCAAGCGCTTACATCATTCAGCGCGACAATTAAGGATGGAACAGCGGAAGAAGCCTCCGATCCAAGCATACCCAGCACGAAGGCTGCGAGCGCCCTGCTGTTCTCTTCGCCAAGTGCCAGAAGACGAATAAGTCCCGGGATGGCTTCTGCTCCTGCTGCTTGAAGTCCATACGCCGCGCGCTGTGCCGTTAGCTTGGAGCCATCGCCAAGCTCCTTCAGCAAAGCAGCCGTACCGGAATCCCCAATATGTCCAAGCGCATATACGGCATTGAGCGCCACATTCTCAGATGAATCGCGAATCAGCTCCGCCAGCTTCGGAACAGCTGCTTCTGCTGCCTTGCCGATCAAGCCGAGTTGGTCAGCTGCTTGGCTGCGAATGACTGCATCCTCACTGGATAACTCCTCGATTAGCCTAGTGACTTCGTTCTCATTACCGCCACCGCCAATGTTCGCCGTACTTCTATCCGCTCGGAGCCAGTTCCACACGTCATGCCACAAATTCAAATGGGCATCTGGTGCGTCGTCAGGGAACGCCGGCACTGCATTCGTATGATTCCAGCTTGGCGACGCCGGTTCAGCTAGACGGACGAATTGGAACTTGAGCATATAGCGGTCAATGTTCGACGTGTTGAGCGAAGCTTTGTGCCAGAGATCGAAGTGAACAAGCGCGATTGTGCCCGCTTTGCCAGTTGGCAGCAGCTCCGCCTGGTTCGGGAATTTCTCATTATATTGGGAGCCGGGCATGATTGCCGTCGGGCCCATATCTTCGGTAATATCCTGCGTGTAATAGAACATCATCACCCACCATGGACGATGGCTGCGCATGGATGACCAGAAGCCGTCCTTGTGCCACTCTCCGCCGCCTGGCTTCCCGTTGCCCGGCTGATTGTAGTGCATATGGCGATGCGGATGCATATAATAGTCAGGTCCTAGAACGCTAGTAAGCGCGCCCTTCGTTACAGGCGTATCAAAGAACTTCTGAATGTCCGGGACACGCGCCAAAATATTATTGCCAGGATTCCCTTCATTCTGAAAAGCGAAGTCGATTTGATTCATCACGCTCCGGTGCAGTTGCTCCGGCAATTCGTTCTGAAGTACGACATAACCTTTCGTAATAAACTGAATCATCTGCTCATCATTGAGCAATTTCAACTCGCTTTCCATCCTATGCAGCCCCTTCTCGAATAAGTGATGTGTTATATTTAATGTACTAGATATCGACCTGAATTGTATTTAGCTCACAGTCAGACAGTTGCACAATAGTCAGGTCAATTCAATCAAGCACATGAATCGAGCACACTATGAAGAAGGGACTCGGCTGCGATGGACTTCTCTAAATTCCACCCTTATGTCTACTACGCTACCAAATATTCGTTCTATCGCGGGCAGACCAGCCTCAATCGTTACGTCTATACGAGCTCCATCTATATCATCACGGAGGGACAAGGCTTCTTCCGGCTGCGAGGCGACCAATATGAAGTCTACCCAGGCATGATGGTCTATATGGAGCCGGGACAACCCCATGACTGGATCGCGGATAAGGACGAGCCGATGACGAAAGTATGCTGCTATTTCGATTGGTTTTACGTCGATCGCACAGCCGTATTCGAGGATGAAACAGCCCCGATCTGCTACGATCGCAGTTTGCTGAGGACGGAACTGCTCGGCGAGAAGTTCCCTTTCCCATTGCCCGAAATTTCAAACGTGAGCGCATCGCTGCTGAACTGGACCGATCTGCTTCAGCGAAGCTTTATCTCGAATGAGCATACGAATGAGCGGACCTTTCTGAGAAGCATGACGGCTCAGAGCCATTTTGCCGAATTCATCCATCACTTCTTAACGTACTCGCTGCAAGAATCGCATATCCCGGATCCTCGCATCAGCAAGCTGCTGGAGAGAATGGAGGTTGATCTGCTCAGCGGCGAAGATATGGTCATTGAGCGTTACGCCGATTCGCTCGGCGTCAGTAGAGGCTACTTCTTCGATCTGTTCAAACGTACAACCGGCTTATCGCCGATCCAGTACATCAATCAATTCCGCATCAGCAGAGCGAAGGAAGACCTGCGTTCTTCTAACCTCAGCATTATGCAAATCGCAGACAAGTACCACTTCAGCTCCGTCCATTACTTCTCTCGGACGTTCCGCAAATACACGGGGAAGTCGCCTCAGTCTTTTCGGGAATCTGAGGTTTAACGCCGCCTCGTACGCCAAGGGCGCAAACAAGCACAGAAAAAACTCACTGCCCTGATGGACAGTGAGTTTTTTCTTGGTGCACAAGCTAGCTACTATTTATCCGCTGTGTACATCCGTTCTGCGGAAGTACGTCAAGATAAAGAGAAGCGGTACAATGAAAGCGACGCACATCGTTATGATGCCGGTCGAAGTCGATTTGTAGTGCTCGTTCATCGTGTCGAGCATGTTCAGCGGAGCGCTCCACGGATAGTACATAATGTACTTGGACTGCATGATCGTCAGCTCCGAGATGACCGCGAATACGCCGAGCCCCATCGCCGGGATGTAGCTGCGCCAGAGCAGCGCAACTGCAGCCGCTATCGGTACGAGCGCATATTCAAGGACGAGGAGCAAACCGTATTTGCCGAGCGCATGCCAGAAAACAGAAGCAGACGGCAGATCTGACGTGAACACGAAGGCAGAGCCGAACGTCAGCAGGAACGAGAGAATGAGTACGGATGCGAGCACTGGGACAGCTATAATGAATTTTGCAGCCAGTACCAGGTTACGCGAGTAGGGTCCTGTCAGCATATTATTGACGGTACGCTCCTGGAACTCACGTGCGAACAAGTAACCAATTAATAATGAATATAAGGCCGGACACATAAGCATCATCATCATCATGAGATTATCGCCGAAATAGCCTTTCCACCCAAACTCTGCGCCGGTGCCTGAGTTATGCACTTCAACGAAGAAATTCAGCACAGCTGGCAGCAGCGCCCCGAGAAGAATCAGCCAGAGCATGCGCGATCTGCGCCACTTCAGCCATTCGCAAGCAATCAGATCAAGCATGTACCGCACCGCCTTCCACCAAGCGAACGAAGTGATCCTCGAGCGAGTCTTTCATCGCGTGGAGACTGTTCACGAGAATCCCCTCGCGTACGAGCAAGCGATTCATCTCGCCAGGCATATGGCCGTCATCGTAGATGCGCAGCCAGCCGTCCTCATCAAGCCGGCAATCTTGAATGCCCATCTCCTTCGCGAGCAGCTCCTTCGAACGCTCCGGCTCATCCACTTGCAGGCTGATATACTGACGGTTCCGCTCCTTCAGCAGCTGCATCGGCGTCTCCTCCAGCATCCTGCCGCGATGAATGATGCCGACCTTCGTCGCCAGCTGCTCCACTTCGCTCAAGATATGGCTGGAGACGAGAATCGTAATCTTCCTCTTCTGCGCCAGCTCTTGAATGAGAAGCCGGATCTCCTTAATCCCCATCGGATCAAGACCATTTGTCGGCTCATCCAGAATCAGCAGCTCAGGGCGGTGAAGAATCGCGCGAGCGATGCCAAGGCGCTGCTTCATGCCAAGCGAGAAATTCGATGCTTTGCGATTGCGCGCATCCCACAGCCCTGTCGTATGAAGGGCATCCTCGGTCACATCGGACTCTCGAACACCCATCATTTTGCGATGAAGCTCCAGGTTCTCGATTGCCGTCAAGTTTGGATAGAAGCCCGGATACTCAATAACGGAGCCAACTTTACGCAGCACCGGATTCTTGCCTCTCCCAATCTTCTCGCCGAACAGCTCGACAGAGCCAGTTGTTGGCTGAATGAGCCCCATCATCATACGGATTGTCGTCGTCTTGCCCGCGCCGTTCTGCCCGAGAAAGCCGTAAATATCGCCCCTTTGCAGAGCCATATCAATACCGTCTACCGCATTGACTCCTTTATAATGCTTGCAAAGTCCACGGACCTGCAGAATGACATCGTTCATTGTCTTTAAACTCCCCTTTAAGCGATGTCCTTCTTACGAAAGGCACGACAGCCAAGCGCAAGAATGACGATGAAATAAATAATGGTATACAAGATAAAAGCACCGCTTGGTACGTTAAACACAGCGAACGGCCCCATGCTCTCCATCGCCTGCGTCGGCACCGGTAGCTGCAGCCCATCCAGCAGCTCAAACGTGATCCGATTCAGCAGCGCATTGGCTGGCATCAATAGCTTCAGCACGAATGCAAACTGGCTGGCCATTTCATTCTCGCCTTTCTGACTGAATATATTCTCGGCGAAGCCGCTGAACATGCTAAGCCCATACAACATCGCGCAGGCAACGCCATTACCAAGCATCGGCAAATAAGTCGAGCCAAGCATCGATACGCCGAGCAGCAGCATCGGAATCCAGATAAACAGTAGAAATGTCTTCAGCAAGATCAAAGGCAATACCGGAAAATGCAGCAAATAATGAACCGGCAGCAATATCGCAAAAAACATAATGCCCGCGTACAGCACCAGCCAGAACGCGTATCCGATATACTTGCCAAGGTATACGCGCCATCTTGCGATTGGCCTCGACAGAACAGCCAGCATCAGACCATTCTCAACCTCGCCGGAGATCGCGCCCATCGTCGTGAAGAGGATGAAGAACGCGATAATCATCTGGGAGAAAAGCAGCCCGAGTGACATCAGCATAATGCTGTCGGCGACGTTCCCGGTGAGAGTGACTTGATGGCCCTCGAAATTGGTCGATATCTTGTAGACGCCGAAGATGAAGAGCGAGACGAACAGCATCGACAGCACGAACGTTACCGGCAATATCCGTTTGCGAAACAATTCCTTGCCTGCAAAAGAGATCCAGCTCATGTGCGCGCACCTCCTGCCGCTTCCCCGCCCGACATGGAGAGGAACCATGCTTCCAAGCTGCCTTGGACCGGCACCGCTTCATAGACGGTTACGCCTTCTTCAACTAATAAGCGAATTAGATAGCCGATCTGCTCGCGGTCCTGCGCAGACACCTTCAAGACGGCGCTGCCATCCGCAGCTTGCTTCGCGACTTCGGCCGTCATCCCAGGCAACAGTTGCTCACGCAGCTCCTCCTGTAACTCCGGCAGCCAACCGCTGACCGAAAGCTCCCAGTTCAAGCCTCGTTGCAGCATGTCGCGCATCGAACCGCTTGCGCGAAGCTGCCCCTTATGCAAGAACGCGACTTCGTCGCATACCGCTTCGACATCTTCAAGCAGATGGGTGTTCAAGAAGACCGTCTTCCCAGCTGAACGCAGCTGTTCAAGGAGCTGACGAACTTCATACCGTCCGATCGGATCAAGCGCCGATGACGGCTCGTCGAGAATGATGAACTCCGGGTCCATGAGCAGCGCGCACGCAAGTCCAAGCCGCTGCTGCATGCCTTTGGAATATTGCCGAACCCGGTCATTGCCGCGCTCGTTCAGCCCGCAGATGCGGAAGACTTCCTTCATCCGCGCGGCGAAAGAAGCCGACTTCGTCTGTCCGCGCGTCATGCCGCACAGTCCGGCATGGTAACGGAGCACCTCCGCGCCGGTCAGCCAATCTTGGAAGCGGAACAGCTCGGGCAAATACCCGAGCTTCACCCGCGATTCGGGGTCGCCGATCGGCTTGCCGAACAGCGTGCCGCTGCCGCTGTCCGGGCGAAGGAGGCCGACCACCATCTTCACAAACGTGCTCTTGCCTGCCCCGTTCGGTCCGAGCAGCCCGAATATCTGACCCTGCTTGATGCTGAGCGAGATATTCGAGCAGCCTGTGCCCGATGAATACATTTTGGACAGGCGATCTGTCTGCAAAATCATCATTTCATCATTCCTTGAGCTTCATTAATAATGGATTGTTCCGTCGGATAGTCCTTCACCGTGCCGCTTAGCTGATAAACCCAATCATCTTGCAACCAGATAACCGAGCGGTTATAGCCTGAGTCTGTCACAATCGCTTCATTACCTTCAATCTTCGTCGTGTGCACGTTATCTGTGGAGAACGACGGCACCGGCAGCGTATGGCGCCAATCGCCAATGCCGGCAAGCTTCGTCCGCATATCATCTGGAAGCATCGGCAAATCAAGCACGGCTTGGCGAATCTGCTCGACATCTATGTCGTCTGACACATCCAGCGATGGGCTAGGCAGCTGAGTAAGCCGCTTCGACGAAGATTCGTCCGTGCTTTGCGTGACGAAAGTGCCCGGAATCGTCAGCTTGATCGGCGAATCCTCAACCGATTTCGGGAACTCCGTCTTGCCGCCGAGCAGCGCGATCATCTGATTGATCGCCTTCGGATGCAGCTTGAACGTAATTTGCTGCTCCGGCATGTAGTGAATGACAGACTTCCCTTTGACTGAGAGTGCCTTCAGTGGACGGTCTCCGGCAAGTGCAGCCGCTTCCGCTTCACTTACAGTCCGCTCCTGGCCGCCGCCTGTCTGCTCGATTTCACCGTAGCGCTTCAGGTCCAACTGGCGAGTCCCCACCGTTCCGTCCTGCAAGGCAGCTTGGAAGCTTTGCATATCGGCTTCACTGATGGACACCGTTTGAAAATGCTGCACGCGGAACGTGTTCATCACCGATGCCATGACATCCTGACCCCAAGACGAGAACAAGAGCACGCCAGCAACCGTCGCAGCCGATGCGATTGATACCCATCTCCGCTTGAAGCGGCTCGAACGCTTGCGCGAAATTTTTGCTTCATTAATAGTGTTGAATTGCGGTGACACCTCTGCAATCTCTTGAGCTGGAGTTTGCTCCTGCTTCGGCGATGCTTCCTTCGCTTCCTCTGGTTGCTCTTCACGCAGCCCTGTTGCTGGCATTTGCTTCTCTTTCAGCCAGACTGGCGCGACCTCTTCCTCTTTCACGGACATGAACAGTCGGTTCAACGCCAGCTCCACATCGTCTTCCGTTATATTCAGCCCTTGATTCTCTTCATCTACACGTTTTGGTTGTTTCATTGCTCCATAACCTCCTCGGACAACATATTTTTCTTAAATCGGCTGGCCGCTCGCATGAGCAGCGTTCCGACTATCTTCGGATTCACTTGCAGCGCTTCGGCAATTTCAGCATGGCTGTAGCCTTGCTCCTTCAACAGCAGCGCCTGCCTGTCCCGCTCGGATAGCTTATTCAGCACGCCACGCACAACGTCCCGCTCCCAGCTCTGAATAACAACCGCCTCATTGGACGGATAAGTCTGTTCATCCGACAGCGCTTCATGCTGCTGCTTCTCATTCAAGTCATTCAACCTTCCCGCCTTGCGGTAATGGTCATATACGATACGCGTCATTACGCGGTGCAGCCAAGGTCCCGTTCTCTCCAGATCTTCCGGCGGATTGCGGTACAATCTGATAAACACTTCCTGCGCCAAGTCCTCCGCCGCGGCGCGGTCTCCAATAAGACCAATGATCTTGCGCAGCACAGGTGGATAATGCTCCCGAAATATCTGTTGAAATCGGGCCGGCATCTGTTCGTTCGGCATGCTCTCGCCTCCTTCATAGAGTAAGACGTTGGGTATGGGTGAAATATAGCATGTAGCACGAAAAAAGTTTCGCAGCAGCATGGCGAGAACTTTTTTGCGTGAGCACGAAAAATAATTCAATGGATATATCCATTATAGCTATTCAATCAGCGGCGTCTTCTTATACATAGACAAAAAAAATCAACCGAGCAGCGCCACCTGCGCCACCCGGTTGATTATCGTCCTTAGCCTTGTTCGGATGCTTTACGCGCATCCAACTGATTATAGCTTGTCGCATCTTGAATGCCATCCAAAAAAACTACAAAATACGCTCAGCTCCACTGTCGCGGAATACCGCTTCCGCCGTGCCGCCGACCGACAAATCCGGACCGTCAGCGAGCTGATTATCGCCCATATTGGCAGCGATCAATATCGCTCCGCGAGCAAGCGCATCTCGGCAAGCGCCAGCATCGCCCTCATCAAGGCCGATATCGATAAGCGCGGCTTCGATGGTCGAGTCGCTGTCATACCCAGCGGCTGCGGCCAAGATGCCGTTATTCGGGAACGCCACTCCGCCAAAGACGCCCATATTCAGCCCGCTGACCGGAACCGGCGCAGCGACGCCAAGATCGTTATTGTTGTGCTCATCAGCAGCAGCGCGGGTCAGCATGAGGTCCGTCATCTCATCGGCATGGACATCCGTCTCCGATTCGATGCGCCTCGAATGGTCCCGATCCTTCGTGATCACCCTCAGCTCATTCCGCGTGAAGCCAGCTTTCTCAAGCGCGTTCACCGCTTCAACCGCTTCGTTCTCCGTGTTGAAAATCCCAATTCTGTAAGTCAATTCGTTCGCCTCCGCATACCGCTAAACTATACCACCCTTGGTATGCCCTGTTCGCGGAGGAAATAACCGGAATCCTCTCCGCCCATCCTTGTTGCTCCCTCTCTAACGAACTCAGGAGGCGTTATTCGAGCAAGTTTGGCGGGTTTGAAATTCTAACGAACTCAGATAACGTTATTCCACTCTTTTGAGCCATTTCGGCGGCAAAATCAGGGCAATAGCGTGTCTCCAGTTCGTTAGCCAATTCAACCAGCCGAAATTGGCTAAATAAGCGCTATACGATTCGTTAGCGCGAGGTTGGCGGCAGGCGGCCAGCCCGCTAGGCGAGTAAACAGGTTATCAAGGCCGCGAAGGCGAGCCGTCCGGAATGCGCGACAGCGTCCAGCCCGGCAGCACGTCATGACACGGATACTGCGCTGCCTTCTGCTCGTCAATGTCAACGCCTAGCCCCGGCTTGTCGTTCACATACGCGTAGCCATTGCGGATGGTCGGGCTACCCGGGAATACCTCGTGCATCCGTTCTGACAGCGCGCTCCATTCTTGAACACCAAAGTTCGGGCTCGACAGATCGAGGTGAAGATTCGCCGCTTGACCGACCGGCGACAAGTCCGGCGGACCATGCCAAGCCGTGCGAATGCCGAACGCTTCGCAGATCGTGCCGAGCTTCTTCGCAGGCGTCAGCCCGCCGATGGCGCTAATATGGCAGCGGATGAAGTCGATCAGCCGATCCGTCACGAGCGGCATCCATTCCGCGGAGTGGACGAACAGCTCGCCCATCGCAATCGGCGTCGCGCATTGTCCGCGAATATGGCGGAACCAGTCGAGCTGCTCCGGCGGCAGCGCATCCTCGAGGAAGAACAGCCGATGCTCCTCGAGCTGCTTCGCGAGCCGCACCGCTTCGATCGGCACGATCCGCTCGTGGATGTCGTGCAGCAATTCGACCTCGAAGCCGAGACTATCGCGCAGATGGTCGAACATGCGCGGCACGCTGCGCACATAAGCGTCCGGGTCGAAATAAGCGCCGGGCAGCACGTGGTCAGGCTGGTGCAGCTTATGCCCTTGACCGCCGTAGCCGCCAAGCTGGCAGCGGACATAGCGGCAGCCCTGTTCCATGAAGGCGCGCACATTGTCTTCGACCTCCTGCGGATCGCGTCCGTCCGCATGGCGATAGATCGCCGCCGCTTCGCGAAGCTTGCCGCCGAACAGTTCATATACGGGCTGATTCGACATTTTCCCCTTAATGTCCCACAACGCCATATCGACGCCGGAGACGGCGTTGTTCAGCACCGGTCCGTTGCGCCAATAGCCGCTGACCATCGCCGTCTGCCAGATATCTTCGATGCGTCGCGGGTCCTTGCCGATCAGGAACGGCTTCAAGTATTGCTCGACCGCAGTCGCCACTGCAAGGTGGCGCTGCGTGAACGTTGCACAGCCTAGGCCGTAGAGACCGGGCTCATTCGTTTCGATCTTCACGATAACGAGATTGACTCCATCCGGCGCGGTTAGAATGACGCGGACATCTCTAATTTGCAATTGTTCCACCATGCAAGCGGCAGCTCCTCACTTCGAACCTTGCAGGCTCGCTAGTTGCTCTTCAGCATCTGCTGGGATTTCATGCCAGCCATCGAACTTGCCGAGCATCTGCTGAATGTAGAACGGACCGCTCTCGCGCAGCTGCTGCGAGCGTTCGCCCATGAAATTATCGACGCGGTTCTTGCAAAACGACTGTAAGTGATTGTAGTACAAAGCTCGACGCTCCTCGGTCGGATGCACGTTCGGCAGCGCCGCATGCCAGAGCGCGCCATGGAAGATGACCGCATCTCCCGCTTCCACAAGCACTTCCACTTGGCCTTCGAAGTAATCTTGGCCATCCGGCGGATTCTTCCCGCTCTTATGCGAACCGGGCACGACGACGAGCGGCCCTTTCTCCTGCGTAATATCATCGAGGTAATACGCGCAGTTGATCGAGACCGGGAAGTACCAATGCGGAGGCAGCGGCTCCGGATACACATGCGAGTCCATATGCCAGCCGACCGGCATCCCTTTGCCCGGCTTAATCCGCGTCGCATTGACGCTCTCCATCTGCAGCTTCGGTCCCATCAGAGCGCGCATCACGTTAAAGACAGGCGGGTTGACGAGCAGAGGCACGAAAGCCTCATCTCTGTCGATAATGTCCGGAATTTCACGCGTCGTGAAACCTTCAGAAATCGCGATGACGCGATCAATCAACAACGACACCTGCTCCTTGCTCAGCGCTTGCTTCACAATCAGATAGCCGTCGCGCTCGAACTCGGCGACTTGCTCGCTCAATGTCAGACTCATCGTTTACTCCTCCTCTAACTCCATTACGAGAGCTTTGTACATCGGCATGACGCCATGCGGCTTTACATCGAACAGGCGATTGCCTATCCATGCTCCCTCGTACGGCTTGCCTGCTACCACTTCGGTATGCTCCACGAGCTTCGGCTCGAACGTAAGCGCCACGGTTTCGCCAGCTCGAAGGCCCGTTACAACGAAATAGCCAGCATCCACCACAGCCGAAGCCGCTAGCCCTCTTGGCGCCTGGCACTTCAGCTCATCCGCCTTCAGCCATCCTGGAAGACGGATATAAACATCGCTAGAACGCAACGGAGTTACGCACAGTACGCCTTCCTCCGGCACACCGTACTCCATGCGTACATCCTCGCTCGCCTTATTCAGCCATATGTTGACGTAGAGACGGTCCCCTTCCCATGAAGTCGCATGATCCCAAACCAGGTGCAAGCCCCGTCCGCCTGCCGCGCAGCAGCAAGCCATCGTATCCACTTTGCCCCCGTTCGAGAAGTCGTTTGGGTTCATCCGCCCCGTGAAGCCCCCGCGATAGCGCTCCGGCACGTCACGATACGTTCTTGTCTTCGTCTCTTCCTTGTCCGTCACCGTCTTCGCCCACGAAATATCCCTTACCTGCGAGGCGACAAGCGTGTTGGCGAACCGATCCGCATCGTCCCAGCAAGCGGTATTGCCATTCTTCGCAAGGTAAATCGCCGTATGAATCATATCCGTCGTACAGCACGTTTCGCTGTGCTGAATGACGCCCGGCAGCCAGCGATACCGTTCATCAACCGGCTCTTCGCCGTTCAAGCCCGTGCCTTCCGGGAACCAGCCGTATGTACTGCCCATCGAGCAAGCCCAGTTGTACACCTTCTGGCACCAGTCGATCAGCGTTCGGTCCTGCAACAAGATCGCATAGCGGAGAATGCCTGCGACAGCGCCCATTTTCGAATGGAAATGCCCGTCATCCGGGTATCGTCCCTGCGACCAGAAGCTGCCATCCTCAGCGAATACCTTCGAGTGGTACACGACGAAATTCGTCAGTTTCTCCAGCATTTCCGCAGCTAGCGGATCGCCAGTACGCTCGTAATAGATCGCTAGCGGCAGAATGAACACACCGCCGCCGTAATGCGTTGGTTCGACGATAAAGCCATGCTCGGTGTACATCTGCTCCGGCACCGCCATCCCCGGCACATACGTCTCGAACGGATAGCAGATGTAATCGTCCCGCTCCACCGCTATTGCCCGCATCCCCTTCAGCATGCGTTCGATGCGCACCAGCGCCTCTACATCCTGATCGAACTTATGCCAGCTGAGCAGCCCAAGGAAGACGCTTCGCTGATCGAACATATTCGCTCCCGCAGGCACGCCCCACTCGTTGCTCATCCGGTAGAACAGACCATCGGACTCGCTCTGCATCCAGCGGAGCGCTTCTTTCAAATGCTCCTCCGCCTCGCGTCCGATCCGCTTGCCGATGATCTCGCCACACAGAATCGAAGCATCTAGAAACCTACCTACCGCGTCGCCAAAGTCCCATTCGCTATGCCATGCGAACGACTCGTCACTGCCGATCTTCGCGAAGAAGTACGGCAGGTAATGATAGTCCGGATCAAGCATCTGCTCGTAATGATTGATAGCAAGGGCTGCCAGATCCCGATAGTCAATCGTTTTGCCTAACTTGTCTAACTTACCGAGCTTGCCTTGTTCCATCTTCGATCATCCTTTCAATGAGCCTAGCATGATGCCTTTGACAAAATACTTCTGCAAGAACGGATAGATACATAGAATCGGCGCTGTCGTGACGATCAGCATCGCCATCTTGATCGATTCCGCCGTAACGGTCACCGCGCCTTGATGCATCTTGCTCAGCACCGCAAGGTTGGACGCTTCATTCGACTGAATGAGGAAGAGCAGCAGGTTCTGCGCCGTCCACAGCTTCGTATTCGAGATGAAGGTGAAGCCTGTGAACCAGTCATTCCAGTGGTTGACGCCGACGAACAGCGCAACCGTCGCAAGCACCGGCTTCGACAGCGGGAAGATAATACTGAAGAAGATTCGCGCATCCGACGCGCCGTCGATCTTCGCCGACTCCTCCAGCGCTTCAGGCAGCTCGGTCATGAATGTGCGCACGAGCATAATGTTGAATGCGCCGTACAAGCCAGGGATAATGTACGTCCAGAAGCTGTTGAGCAGATGAAGCTGCTGCAGCGTGATATAGAATGGAATCAGTCCGCCGCTGAGGAACATCGGAATGACAATCCACCAGTTCAGAAACTTGCGCAACGGGAAGTTCTTCTTCGTGAGCACATACGCGAACATCGCTACAAGCAGCACCTGCGTAATGACGCCGACGACAACCCTAGCGACGGTGACGCCGTAGGCGATGAAGATATTGTGATCGCTGAAGATGACGTTGTAGTTCTCCAAGCTGAACATGCGGGGCCAAATATAAATGCCGCCCTTCTGCGCATCCATCGCATCATTGAAGGAGATGGCCAGAATATAAATAAACGGATACAAGCACAGTAACGAAAAAGCGAGCATGAACAGCATATTGACGCCGTTGAACCATTTTTCACCCCGTGATCTCTGCATGCCGGCACTCCTCCCCTATATGAGCGACTCTTGCTTGATTAGCTTGGCAACAAAGTTACAGACGAGGAACAGAATAAGTCCGACTGTCGCTTGGAACACGCCCATTGTTGCGCCGAGCGAGAGCCCCATGAAGCCGCCCGAATTACGCAGATAACTTAAGATAAGCGTATCGAGAATTTGCCCAACCTCCTGCACCTGCAGGTTCCCCATCGTCCACAGCTGGTCGAAGCCCGCGCTCATTAGACCGGAGGCGCTCAAGATGAACAGCAGCACCATCGTGCCGCGGATGCCCGGAAGCGCGATATGCCAAATTTGCCTGATGCGGCTTGCCCCGTCGATGCTGGACACCTCGTACAGATGCGGATCAATGCCAGACAGCGCAGCCAAGTAGATAATGGCGTTGAAGCCGATATTCTTCCATAATTCCGTGAAGATGACGACTGGCAGGAACGCATCCGTGCTGCCCATGAAGTAGAACGGCTCGTTCAAGAAGCCGATGCGCGTCAGCATTTCGTTAATGAGTCCGCCGTCCGGGGAGAGCATCTTGTACCACAATCCTGCAGCGATAACCCAAGAGATGAAGTACGGCAAATAGCTGATCGTCTGCACGAAGCGCTTAAATACCGTCTGATGAATCTCGTTAATGAGCAGCGCGAACAGAATGGTAGCCGGAAAGCCAATCAGCAGCTTCAGACCGCTAATTATAATCGTATTGCGAAGCGCGTTCGTGAAGTCAGGCAGATTAAAGATCGTTTTGAAATTCTCTAGACCGACGAATTCGCTGCCCGTATAGCCTTTGACCGGGTTGTAGTCCTGGAAAGCGATAATGATGCCGACCATCGGATAATACGAGAACAAGAGGAAGAAGATGATGCCCGGTATGGTGAAAATATAAAGCCAGCGTTGCTCCCACATTTTGCGTAAGATCCGCTTCGTCATTGCCTTGCGCCGAGGTTCCATTACGGTGTTCGTCTGGCTTTCTGCGAGAGTTGTCATCGGTTCTTTAGTCCTCCTTCTTGCCAAGGAATGATTCAAGGAGAGCGCCAGAGCGGCGCTCCCCCACAGAAACGATTACTTCAAGTTCTCAAGGTGAATCGACTTCGCTGATTCCTCGCGCTCTGCAACGATTTTGTCATAGCCAAGCGCTTTGACGTTCTTGCCCCAATCCTCGACCAGCTTCTTGATGCCGTCCGGATTCTTCGCCGTTATTGCCTTTGCTACCATTTGCTTATAACGCTCGCTCTGGCCGACTGTCGCTTTGTTCTCGACATCGCCTGGCTCGACATATCGCTGTGGATCTGTCACGTATTCCGTTGGGAACTTGGAGCCAAGGTTCTTCCACGTCTCAATCATATCTTCGCGCAGCTCATAGCCGGTTGGCGCTTGGTTCTTGATGAGCGCTTCATAGTTAGGTATGAAGGAGTACACATCGATACCGAAGTGCGCGCGCTTGTTCCAGTCGCCGGACGTTTCGTCGAAGAACGCTTTCGTATCCACGACTTTGCCATCGGCGTTGCGCTCCCACTGCTGACCCTCGATGCCGTATTTCGTCAGAATCGTGCCTTCCTCAGAGAGGATGTAGTCCAGCGTCTTGAAGAATGTATTGACTTCTTCCTTCGGCAGTCCTGCTTTCACCGCCCAGAGGCTCCATGCCTCCAGTCTGAACTTCGGCAGGCTTGGGCCGGAAGCGATTGTCGGATCATACAGCTGCACGCCGACGAACTGCGCCTTCGGATCGGTCTTCTTCATGCTGTCCGTGAACGGATTGGCTTGTTCCCAATATGCGCCATGCACGGCACCGTAGCGGCCTTGATTGCCTTTCTCGTCGATCTGACCTTGCTTGAGCGTGAATGCTTCTTTCTCAATCAAGCCTTCGTTATACAGCTTGTTGTAGAACGTAAGCGCTCGGATCAGATTCTCCGGCTGGCTGACGTCGGAACGGGCTGGCTTGCCATCCGCATCGGTGTACCATACGCCTGTTCCATCGTTCTGGTCCGGCGGGAAGAAGAGCTTAATCATATTGCGGAAGTTCTCGCCGAATGCCGCATAGGGAATGACCGGCTGGCCGTTGACGTCTTTGATCTGCTCCTTGAACGCCTTCAGATCATTGTACAGATCGTCCACCGTCTTCGGCAGAGGCAAGTTCAGCTTGTCGAGCCAGTCCTTGCGAATCCAGATGGTCGGCTGGTCGATGGCGTACGCCTGCATGTTCGAGAAGTTCTGCGCGATGCTGTAGATTTTGCCATCATGCGCGTCGGAAGTGAACGGGAGCAGCTTCTCCACGGCATTCTTCACGTTCGGATATTTCTCCAGCCATGGCGTTAAGTCTTCGAGCTTGCCGCTTTCGCCGAGGTTGTTCAGAATAAGCTTCGTCCTGGAGTCCGCTCCGGTTGTGACGATATCCGGCCAGTCAGAGCCACCCGTGGATGCCCACAGCTGCAGCTTCTGCACAACATCGTCGTAGCCGCCTGTCTTGATGACGTCATACGTCAAGTCCTTCAGGCCAAGGCGCTTCTTCAGCTCCGGCAGGACGATGTCCTTCGCCGGGTCGGCGTTGTCCCAGCCCCAGTTGAACGCGGTAACCTTCAAGCTATCGACTGTGCCGATTTCCTCACTGGACGAGTTTGTCGACGTATTCGTCGAATTCGTGCTATTGCTGTTCGATGAATTGGATGTATTCGTGGAGTTTGTTGTATTCGTGGAATTGGCCACATTGCTCGTTGAATTGCCGCTATTGCTGCTGTCGCTGGTATTGTTGCCATTGTTGCCGCCGCATCCGACCAAACCTACCGTAAAAGCTGCAGTAAGCAAAATCCCTACATTTTGACGGATTCTCACAGTAATTCCCCCTGGATATGTGATAGGTGGTTCATGCAAACATCAGTTTGAAGCTTCGGTCTTCCCCGCCGAGCCTGTCTGTTCCAGCCGCAGCCATTCCCCCCTTACTCAAATTCTACCAATGCACATTGCCCCCGCGCTGGTCCGCATAAGGGATGCCTTGCGTCATCGGAGCGTTGCTTTGCTCCATCCATTTCCGCTGATAGATCGGATAGATTTGACCGGATGGCGTCACGGACAACACGGTATCGCCGCGCCAGCGAACGTTGTAATCGCTGCCGGATACGCGTTCAACCGTCTCAACCGTCGTCAGCGGGTAGAGCAGCTGAACGAGTTGTCCCGGCTGCAGGCCATCGAGGCGAATGTAGCCTCCATCGTCTGCAAGAATCGGCAATGCCGCGCCATCAACGGACAGCACTGCATCCTCGCGAGCGATCCATTCCGGCATTCTCACGCGCAGCGCTTCGGCGTCATGAATAAGCAGCTCCAGCTTGCCTTCATACGGCTGATAGCTGATCACTTCCACCCACTCGCTATTGCGGCTCAGCGCCATGTTCACGCTGACGATGCCGTCCTTCTTCGTCACGATGTCATCCCAGAGGAGGTAGCAAGCGCGAATGCCTGCGCCTAAGCAGCAGCCCTCGACGCTCTCGCTGCAATTGTCGAGCGAACCTGGCTTCGACCAAGAAGCCCAACTGCCATAGAGCGCGCGCTCCAGGATCAATTTCTCGGGGAAATCGCCTTGAGGCAGCATCGGATCGGTATGTACGAATTGATTCTCAAGCAGCTGGTTGCGGGCGAACCGCTCCAGAACTGCGTAATAGCTCTCGTCAATATGGCGAGCAATGAGCAGACCAAGATGAATGGCGTCCGTAATCGTGCAAGATTCACAGGAAGCATCATCCGGGCCAACGCCGTCCGGCACCCAGCCCCATGTGCTCGAGAAGCGCATGGTCCAGTCGAACACGCTCTTCATCTGCTGTACAACTGCAGCATCATTCGTACGCAGCGCGCGGCGCATGATCGCTACAGCTGCAGTCAGAATGCCGCCGGAGTGTGTATGCCCTTGATAGCGGCCATCAGCTTCAAAGGTGCCGCTGACATTCAGCACGAACCGGCACATCCGGTCGAGCAAATCTTCGCAATCCGGTGAATCGTTGACGGTTTCCGTGAAACGCGCCAGCGCCAGCATAATGCCTCCGAGCGGGAATGTCGGGTAGCCGTTGAAATCGCCGAATACCGCATGCTCCATCGTGTTCCAGCCGTCTGCGTTCTTGAACCAATAGCTATAGTCGCCTTCATGCTGCACATTGCCTTGGATCGAAGCGGCTAATCGCTCCACGGTTTCCCGGCGCTCCTCGCTCGGAGCATCGAGGTACAGATCGACATAAGCAAGCAGCATTCGGCCAGCCATGAACGGATTGAGAAACGGATCGCACGTGTCTAGCATTGCGCGAAGCGCCTCTTCTTCTTCCTTGTAGGCAGATGATCCCGTCACCGAACGGCCCAGCAAATACGCATCCGTGAACCGGCTGCACATATCGCCAAGGTCCCAAATATGATGCTCCAGCTTCGGTTCCGGCTTCAGGCGAAGCAAGAAATACGGCCGGTAATTCTGTTCTCGATCCAGCCGGTTCGCAATGGCGCTGAACCCTCGTTCAATCGCCTCCTGCAAGAAGTAAGTCTTCGGCCTTGATTGCAGCTTTACACCCATTACCATCATTAACTCCCCCTGACGAATTCGCATGTGATTCATGTGGAATCGGCAAACAAGCAAGTAGCTGATCATGGAGACTGTCATGTGAATAGAGCGCTTACATTTTGTGGTTACTGAGAAAATATTGGGTTGTCTGTCGTGTGTTGCGGTCGTTTAAAGTGGCAGGCTAGCAATAGAAATACTCATGGAGTTCATGGCGCTGTGAGGTGGGTTGGGCTTATACATCCGAGAAGAATAAACGTTGAGGGCTAAACATTGAAGGGTTGAACAAGTTGCTTATATCAAATATACAACTGTTGCTCAATGGATTGTTGACAATATTCATTTATCTGAATCATACTCCCATCCTTCTATGCTGTAAAGAAAAAGATTTGAATGATTTGTTAAAAGTTGTATATTCAATATATCAAGTGAATCCGGCTATCGCCAGTCCTTACAGCAAAAGCTTGCGTTTCGCGGAGATATCATAGCAAGTAGGAGAGAGTGGGAGACTTAAGATGTCCGTTCCAGTGAAGCGAGTGCCCTTATATACGCAGATTCGCACCTACATCGCCGACCAAATTACAGAAGGCAAGCTAAAGCCCGGAGAGCGACTGCCTTCTGAGAACGAGCTGGCGGAGCATTTCGGCGTCAGCCGCATTACGGTGAAAGGCGCATTGTCCACCCTCGTCGAGGAAGGAGCGGTCTATCGCATTCAAGGGAAAGGCTCCTTTGTTTCCGATGGGCCGCAGAGCAAAGAACCGGTCCTCTATCCTCCTGCCACCGCATCCGCCGCTGCTCTTGTGAAGCCGCGCAAGATGAAGCTGATCTCCTTGATGATTCCCAGTCTCAAGACGGCCTACATGGTCAATCTGGTGAAAGGCGTTGAGCAGGAAGCTGCGCTGGGAGGCTATCGGGTTATCGTGTCGCTCACGCATGAGTCTGTAGAGACCGAATGCACGCTTCTGGCAGAAGCTGACGAATTTGGCGTGGACGGTGTGATTGTTTACCCTATAGAAGGAGAAAGCTATAACGAAGATATTTTGCGAATGTCGCTTCGCGGCTATCCGATCGTCGTCATAGACCGCTATTTGAAAGGGCTTGAGACGAACTGCGTCTGCTCCGATCATTTTGGCGGCGCCTATGAAGCGACGAACCATCTCATTCAATCCGGTCATAGGCGCATCGCCTTCCTGACTGCTCCGGCCAAAGGCACATCGAGCATGGAGGACCGGCTTGAAGGTTACCGCAGAGCGCTGTCCGACAACGGTATTCCTAGCGATCCGAGACTTGTCTTCACCAATACGGATCGGCTGCAGATTGAGAGATTTCTGCGTGAGAGCACCGATGTGACTGCCGTCTTCGCGCTCAACTCCTCGCTCGGCCTGAAAGTCATCGCCGCGGCGGAACGGCTGGAATTCTCGATTCCCGAGCAGTTGTCCGTTATTTTCTTCGATGATTTGGAGCATTCCTATCGCTGGGCGAAACGTCCGTCTTGTGTCCTACAACAGGAGGAAGAGATCGGCATACAAGCAACGAAGCTGCTTCTCTCGCTCGCCGAGAATCCGGATCAGGAGCGCAAGAAGATCGTGCTGCCCCCTCGGCTTGTCGTAGGAGGAACGACAGCGGCACCGGCGGATTTTACATAACTTGGAACTCTTATCTGATTCAAAAGAATCATGCGTGGGTAATACGCTTTATAGAAATTTATTAGATTTGGGAGCGTTGCGCGATGAAACAGAACGATAAATTAGTGCTGCGAACGGAAAATCAGGTGGGCAAGTGCACCGTCTATATCGGCGGCGAGCTTGACCTGGAATCGGCCGTGCAGATGCGTGCGGCAATGACCCCGCTCATCGAACTGACCGATCGCGAATTGATTCTGAATCTGCAGGAGCTGCGCTACGTTGACAGCACGGGCATTGGGATTCTTGTTTCGGTATTGAAAGCCCGACATGCCAAAGAAGCGCCCTTCACGGTAACCGCAGTGCCCCCGCATATTCGCAAGCTGTTTGATATGACAGGCATTACGCCATTTCTACTGAAACAAGCCTAAGGCGATAGTCTACGACCAGCCTTCAGAAAGGAACTCACAACAATGAACGCTAATGAAGACTTAATCACGCTCAAAGTGCCAGCAGCTGCGGAATATATTGATCTGGTACGGCTGACGCTCTACGGCCTTGCAGCCAAAATCGGTTTCTCATACGAGGAAATCGAAGATATGAAAGTAGCTGTGTCCGAAGCATGCAACAATGCTGTGCTTCATGCGTATGGCGACATGCGGAGCAGTGCGGTTCTTACAGGGGCCGGCATGCCTCAGATTGAAGTGCGTTTCGTGAAGAAGTACGATGCGCTCTCCATCATTGTGAAGGACGAGGGAACAAGCTTCGATGCTGCGGCGGCATCGAGGCAGTCACAGCCTGTGGACGGGAAAACGATCGATGAGCTGCAAGCCGGCGGGCTCGGCCTCTACTTGATGCAAGCGTTAATGGACGACGTTATCGTGAGCAGCGAGATGGGAACCGAGGTCGTGCTGACGAAACGGCTCATCCGAAGCGGTGATCTCTAATGAGCACGCAGCCGGCTAATCAACGGAGCGCGGACGGCATCGAACTCATTACGGCCTATCAGAACAACCCGAACAATGAGACCGCTGAGCTTCTGATCGTCCATTATGAGCCTATGGTTCGAATGGCTGCCGGTAAAATATCACGTAACCGTCCTGACTTGTACGAGGATTTGATGCAGATCGGCCAGATGGCGCTTCTTCGCCTGTTCAGCCAATTCGACAGCACGCTTGGCGTGCAGTTCGAGCCTTATGCGATGAAGAGCATTATCGGCCATATGAAGAACTTCCTTCGCGACAAGTCGTGGTATGTCCAGGTTCCCCGCCGCATTAAGGAGAAAGGCATCGCGCTTCAGCAAGCCATTGACGAATTGACCGTTACGCTCGAACGCTCCCCGAGAATGGATGAGATCGCGGAGCGTATGGAGCTATCCGTCGAGGAAACAACCGAAATTCTCGCTGGACGCGAGCTGTATCACTACGTCTCTCTCGATACGCCAATATCCGACGAGGACAGCAACTCGACGCTCGGCGATCTGCTCGGATCTCCGCTTGATGATTTCGAGAGCGTCGATAAGCGGCTCGATCTACAAGCCGCTATGAAGCAGCTTGAACCGGCGGAGCAGCGCGTGCTGCTGCTTGCTTATCAGGATGGACTGCCGCAACGGCAAATCGCCGACTTGCTCGGCATCTCGCAGATGAGCATCTCCCGTATTCAGCGGAGGGCGACGACGAAGCTGAAGAAGCTATTAAGCGAACAAGAAGAGCTTGACGATTAGAAGCGCGCTATCCTTGCGGCACGACACTGTGAACCGCGGATGGCGCGCTTCTTTTGTGATTTGAAGCCATTTTGGATAAATTTGTCGGCTCTGGAGTTGTACTCTGCGTATTGTTCGCGTTATGATGGTAGCAACACGTATGAACGGACACGCAGGAGGCTTCTAAACCATGATGCATCGTTTGCTGCAGTTTCCTCCCAAATGGGAATGGCTTGTGCTTAACGAGCAGCGGCCGGAATCATCCGGCCTCAGCCGCAGCAGCAGCCGAGCTGCCGGCGGCGGATCAGCCGATGCCTTCCTCTCGGAACATGCCGAGGAGCAGGCTGAGGCGAAGCAGGCAAGCGCCGCTGCCTTGAAGCAGGCTTACCCTGAGCTTGCCGGCTGGTTAAGCGATATTGAAGGTAACACTCACAACCAAATTATCGTCAGCGAGCTGGCCGGCGGCGAATCCGTGCTGCAGGGAACGCTTATGTTTCAAGTGTCGGATGACGAGAGCGATTTGCTTCCGCTCCATTTTCGCGTAACGGAGGCTCGGCTCGTGACGCTTGCCGGCGACATGCGCTTATCTGTTCGGCTGCAGCTCGACCCATGGCAGGACAAGCTGAACCGCTGTCAGAGTGCACCGGAGGGCTTCTTCGTCGTTCTCGGCTCCATACTGGAGACGTTCCACGCCGGACTCGACCGTTTCGAGACGCGGCTTGGCGACCTGGAGCACAAGATGCGCCGGAAGAATCGCACGGGTCTCATGAACAGCATCTTCGAACGGAGATATGAGCTGTTGCATTGGAGCCACTTGTTCATTCCGATCAAGGAAATTCAAGGCGCGGCCAAGGAAGCATTCATGGACACGTTGCTCGAGCAGGAAGAGTACAAGCGGATGGAGCTCAAGCTTGAGCGCATTGAAGCACTGCTTAGCCATTATGCGATGGAGATCGACACGCTCCTGATGATGGACGACGCCATCTCGAACTTCCGCGGCAACGATATTATGAAGACGCTAACGATCTTCACCGCCCTGTTCATGCCCGCCACGGTCATCGGCGCGGTATGGGGCATGAATTTCAAGCGCATTCCTTGGGCAGGCGAGCCATGGGGCTTCGTCGCGGTCTGCTCCATCATCGTCGTCGTCACCATGCTAATCTACTGGTGGCTGTGGCACAAAGGTTGGACCGGCGATCTGCTGAACGGCCGTCACAAGGGCGAAATCGTCGGCTCTTCTTCGCGCGCCGATGCTGCCGCAGCTGGCGACGACATGCGGCCATTGCCGAGCCGCAGCAGCCGCACGCGCGGCGCGCAGGGCACAGGCGGCGCGACCGGCGGCGGCGGGAACAGCCGCGACGAACACGACGCTCCGCTGCCATCGCGGTCGAGTCGTTAGCAATCGAGAGCGGGAAGAGGCGCTATGGGGCGCTCTTCCCGCTTTTTGCGTTTTTCGCTGAACCAGCACTCTCTCGCCTAGCCCCGCGCCAGCTTCTCATACTAACTCCCGTTTCACTTTCAAGCTCCCTTTGAACCAACACTCTCCCGCCGCGTCTCACGCCCGCTTCTCCACTAACTCCCGTCACACTTTCGCGCCTCCGCTGAACCAACACTCTCCCGCTTCGCCCCATCGCTTGCTTCTCCACTAACTCCCGTCACACTTCCGCGCTCCCTCTGAACCAACACACTTCCGCCGCGTCCCGCGCCAGCTTCTCCACTAACTCCCGTCTCACCTTCGCGCTTCCTCAGAACCAACACTCTCCCGCTTCGCCCCGCCTTCTCTAACGGAACACAGACACGTTATCTCGGAGAATTCGGCTGTTTTGAAAATGTAACGGTACACAGAAGTCTTATTGCGAGCAATTGCATCCATTTAGGGGCAATGGAGGGGCAATAGCTTCTCTGTGTTCCGTTAGAGCGACAGCTGCGAATAAGCGCTGTACGTTCCGTTAGATCGTAATTCACCTCACAAAAAAAGAGCCCCTGCCAAGCAGGGGGCTCCCTCATCACTTAATCACTCGATCACACGATCACTTAATATCCACAACGACCAAGCAGCGGTCGTCCGACTGCAGCTCTTCCTCAAGCTGCCCCGCATGGAACAGCGCCTTCTCGAGCTCCGCGAGCGAGGTAGCACTGCCGTACGGCTGGAGCAAAGCCGTCAAGCTCGCCGGCCGGTCTTCCTCGCTATCGCTGCCGACAAGATCATAGATGCCGTCGGTCAGCAGCACGATTCGGTCGCCCGAGCTGATCGGCAGCGTATGCTTCTCAACGACGATGTCGCCGAACATGCCAATCGCCACACCGCCCTGCTTGAACGTCTCTACTTCGCCATCGCTGCGAATTATCATTCCCGGCGGATGGCCCGCATTCACATACTCGACGACGCCTTCAATGAGATCAACAACGATATAGAGGCCCGTAAAATAATACTGAATCAGCTGATCTGCAAATTGCAGCTGCAGTGAGCGGCGATTCAGCTCACGGATGACCCGCTTCGGCTCCACCTGCTTCGACATCGCTTCCTTCAGCACCGAGGCGATGAACATGCAAGCGAGCGATGACGAGATTCCGTGACCCATCGCATCCATCACAGCTATGCCATATCGGTGATCGTCGATTCGGTTCCAGGCATACAAGTCGCCGGACAGCTCCTCGGACGGGCGGAAGATCGCATCAATCGCGACGCCCTCGTCATCGAGCTTATTCGGCAATGCCGCCAGCTGTACTTCCCGCGCCAGTTGCAGCTCCTCGCGTACCCGCCGGTCCCGCTCCTTATGCCAATCCTTCTCCACCTTCAGCCGCAGAGCCACGCGAATGCGGGCGAGCAGTTCAATACGGTTAATCGGCTTCGTCACATAGTCGCTCGCCCCGGCGTCCAGCGCCTCTGCAAGCTTCTTCGAATCGCCAATTGCAGTCACCATAATAACCGGAATATCCTTCAGCCGAGCAGAGCGCTGCAGCATCGAGCAAGCCGTTATCCCATCAATACCCGGCATCATCATATCAAGCAGAATCAGATCAATGCCGTGCCCGTCGTCTCCCGGCCCGACATCCGGCTCTTCGCCTTGCTTCGTTAGCCCAAGGAGCTTGAACATCTCTCCAGCCGATCCTGCCGACTCAATGTCGGTATAACCCGCTCGCTTCAATATTTCTCTGACCACCGTTATGTTCATCGGATTATCGTCAACGACGGCAATTCGCATTTTCCATCTCCTAGCTTTGCTATTTCAAGTTTATCTCTCTCTGTTAATCGTTACCCCTGACAACCTCGTTTGAATCGTCACAGCGAGGGCACCGGCCTAAAGCACATTGGCCTATCGGCTCATACAATGGGAGCAAGGAGAGTGGGTGCATTCATGAGCAATGGCAGTACGGTCGATATTCGCACAGCCATCTTTTTGGCTGCAGTCTGCGGGCAAACCTATATGCAATACAACAATAACGGCTATTTCCTTGTACCGGAATCCTATCGCGTCGTCGGCTCCTTCAACGCGTCTTCGTTCGCTGGCAACGATGAACCGTTCGGCTTCGTCATCGAATCGCCGCAAGCCGTCATTCTCGCTTTCCGCGGCACAAGCTCGCCAACGGATTGGGTGACGGATATGATCGCGCAGCAAACGACGTTCAAGCCGATCAGCAAGAAGAATGTAATGACGCATCGCGGCTTCACAGAGGTATACATGTCTGCACGCGACCAGATCTTCCGGCTGCTTGACCAAGTGCCAAGCGATAAGCCGCTCTTCGTCACCGGCCATAGCTTAGGCGGAGCGCTGGCGACGCTGGCATCACTTGATATCGCTGTGAACCGGAAGCCGGACTCCATCATTACGTATACATTCGGCTCGCCTAGAACGGGCGACCCCAGCTTCGTCCGTGCCTACAATGCAGCAGTCCCGGTCTCGTTCCGGATTCAGAACGAATTCGACGTCGTGCCTCATCTGCCGCCCCTTGTGTATCAATCACCGAAGACCGACAAGAGCTATTACTACTTGCATGTCAAAGAAGAGGTCAAACGCAGCTTTCGGAATGGGACGATCGGCGGCAACCATGTCATCAGCAGCTACTTCAATGATCTGGCACAGGATGCCCCTGGCTTCACAGCCGCGATCTGCTCCGGCCCTCCCGGCTGGTGCCCGCAGAAATAAGCGAAGCCGCCAAACTCGGCGGCTTTATACTATCATCTCACTTAAGCTTGACCGCCGCCGATTCAGCAATCCGGGCACGCTCCGCCTTCGTCATTCCTTTGAGCACCAGCTCATAAGAATGATCAATCATATCCAGCAGCTCTGGCACAGGGACAGACCCATCCAGAGCAATTGAGTTCCAATGCTTCTTGTTCAGATGATACCCGGGCGTTATCGCCTCATACTGCTGGCGTAAATTCTCCGCGATGACCGGATCGCATTTGAGCGAGATGCCCGATCCATCCCCGGAGATGAGAGCGAACATTTTGCCACCGGCTTTCATGACAAGCGGATCTGGGCCAAACGGATATTCCTTAATAGCTCCTGCCTTGGACAAGCAGTGTCCGATCAACGCTTCCATCTGTTAGCATTCCCCTTCCTGCACAAAAGTATAGTTTCGAAAAGCCGCAGCTTGTCCATAATAAGCGCCATCTTCATCATAGAGGTTCCAGACGATCGCTTCTTCGATACGAAATCTCCGTCCGCTGCTCGAAATGCGAATTCCATTGTAATCGTCTATGTAGCCTTGGCTCGCGACTGCTTCGAGGAATCGCTGCCGCTCGGCTTGAATCATCGGTTCCGCTGTATGCCGAGATTCGATTTGCGTGAACGCATCCCAATCCATCTCCCACAGCCTAAGCGCCGCGCGATTACCGTAATTCAGCACAGGGTCCGCCTGTGTCCCGTGAGAGAGCACAACAATCGGTGCTTCGAACAGCTGCGTTGCCGCCGATTCAGCATTTGTCTCCCCCTCCACGAGCGGCTTGCCCAGCAGCCGAAGATAGCTGTCCAGAATGATAGTTGCATGACGCTCCGAAGCGCCGACTCCATGTTTCTCCATCTCCGCTTACACTCCTTTAATATCAAAAAAAACTGAAGGCATAATCACCTTCAGCTTCTTGTTTGAACTATACGCCCATTTTCTTGCGCTGGTTGTTAACTTTTTTATGATTTTGGCTTTTCATTGTTTGTTGGTTGCCGCCTGGGCCATGCTTCTGTTTACCTGCACCATTCGCCTGCTCCTGCTTCTTCTGAGCCAGCTTCTGCTTTACAGCTTCTGCTAGGGAAACCTTCTTCGGCTCCTGCACTTCCGGCGTCGTCTCGTTCTCGGACATTAAGATCACCTCGTTAGTGTGTACTAGTTGTATTGTAGCGCTTTTTCCGACTTCTTTCCAGTAGCCCGAATGGTAATTTTCTACTGCAAAATAACTATTCCCGCAGCGCTTCCTTCAGCTTCGTGGACATGTTGTCCGCAGCGCCTGCACGCAGCATGCCGCGCGCCTTCGCAAGCTCTTGCGTTAGCCGCAGCTTATCCTTCCGCAGCGACTCAATTTCCTCATTCGCCAGCCGCAGCTGCTCCTGTAATGTTGTGATTGTATCCACTTTAGCTTTCCCTCCCTGCCATACTTCCACTGCCTCTATTGTAGCGCGATTCGCTTGCAAAATAAAACCCGGAGCGCCTTAGGCAAGGCACTCCGGGTTCCATCAAGCGAGCTTATTTCACGCTGACAGCGACTTTCTGCGTCGTAATAAGCGTGTTATTGCTGTATGCCTTCAGCACTACGTCAATCTTCTTGCCTTTGTACGGCGCGAAGTTGATGCTTGCCGTCCATGGCGAATCGGTTGCTGTGGCAACAAGCTTGCCGCCGATTTCGTAGGTCACCTTGCTAAGCGTTGGCGACCACGTCTTCATATAAGCGGAAATCTTCTGCGTCCCAGCAGTCACAGCCGAAGCCGTGTTCACCGGCTTATAAGCAACTGGTGATTCATCGCCGATGGTGCTGAGGTAGAACGGATTCGCCACCGACTTCTTGTAAGCGTTTAATAGCTTCTCATTCGCTGAGAGCATATAATATTTCATCCGAGTTGAGGATGCGGTTTGGTCATGGTTGCTGTCGAACCAGAACGCAGCTTTGACTTTCGGATAGAGCATTGGCAAGGTCGAGTAGAACTCTTTCATCTTATAAACAGCCCATGCCGTCTTGTCCTGCTGCTTCTCCGGATACATGTATGCAACGCCGCCTTCAGATATGAATACTGGCTTGCGCGCGGAGTACTTCTTATAAATAAAATCAAACTTCTCGAGGTGGCTCGAGCGGTCCTCGCCTTGTTTGAGCGGATCAAGCGTCGGGTTAAAGATCGAGTACAAGCTTACGCCAACCCAATCGACCGCATCATCGCCAGGATAGTAGCTCTCGATGCTGTATTCCGGCTGACGGTCCGGCGCCCATACCATAGCGACATTATTCGGCGCTTCTTGGTGGAACACTTTGGCAACAATTCTGAATTTCTCAATGTAAACCTTCGGATCCACGTGCCATGGCACCCAATCGCCGTTCATTTCGTTCGCGAAACGAAGGAACACCTTCACGCCGGAAGCTTCGATATCACGTGCCAGCTGGCGCAGATATTCATTGTCCTTCACTTCGTCCAGGCCTTTCAACGGCTGAACGCCAAGCTCAATCGCCGTGCCCGCAGCACGGGCGTGGTCGAGATGGCTCTTAATCGTGGACAATGGCTGACCGTATGTAAAATAAAACAAATACGCAGCGTGCTTCTTGCCCGTTAACTCCGGAAACTTCTCTGTGTAGAACGGTTTCGAAGTCGCTGCATTATGAACGGCTGGATCACGCTCCGCATAAGCACCGATGTATGCACCGTTCTTCGGCTCGAACTTCGCGCCATGCGTGTTGGATGTACCGACTTCAGATGCTTTCGTCTCTACGAACAGCTTCGCGGAGCTCCGCAGCATATCTGCTTTGCGCTTCGCGGCGATGCTAATCTGTGTCTGATTCGCTTTGCCGGAATATTCCGCTTCCTTATCCCAAGCTGCCACAGCATCGTCGTACTGCTTCATCTTCGCATAGTCGTTACCGACATAGCGGTACATATTCGCGGAATTGCCGTATTCCTTCTTATTCACAAACTCGGGAATGATTAGCTTATACTTGGCAATCGCTTCGGCATATTTCCCTTTCTGCTCGAGCGCTACCGCTTCCTTGTAGATCCCCCATACGTTCATTGCGTGCGCTTCATACGTGTGGAATGTTGTAAAAGCGACAATAATGGCAAACATTGCGAGTACTAGTTTTCTTGCGAAATTCAGCATGCTACCGTTGGTCTTCACTCTTTCGTTCCTCCATGATGATATCTTTTATGTATAGCTACGCAGAAATTTTACACCATTTTACAGCAACTAGGAAAGACATTTTTTAGCAGGATTTTCCTAATCACGCGATATATCGGCACAATGCAACAATATGCGACAACAGTTCGTCTTCATTGAGAGCATGACAAGAGATTGACGTACTTTGGTACCTGTCCCCAGTTGTAAAAGGATGTCAAGTGTCTATAATTGTTGTAGAAACGTAATTCGTAGGAGGCAAGGCTTTGAAAAAATTAATTGCAATTAGCACGGCCGTCGTCGGCGTTGCTGCCGCAGTCGTTATTTTATCCTCTCAAACTACCGTGTTTGGCGATCTGTTCAGCCATTCCGATGATAAGTCTCCAACTTCAGTAAGCAACAGTCAGCAAAATCATAATAACTCCGCTTCAACGAAGCCAACTGGCACGAAGGGCAATGATGCAGCCCAGTCGACGGATGACAAAGAAGTGACAGCAGCGTCTGCGTCCATGTCGAGCAGCCAGGCTGCTTTCCAGGCTTATATGCACGAGAATTCGCCTGCGTTAACCATTAAGAAGAACTCGGTTGGCAAGGACATCGTGACGAATATGAACAGCTCGCTCGTTCTCGTCAATAAGAAACGCGAGCTCGACTCGACCTATACGCCTAAGGATCTTGTCGTCGCGAAGGTTACTTTCTCTTTCTCAGGCACCAGTCCGAAACAGCAGCTTCGCGCGATAGCTGCGCAAGCGCTGGAGAATTTGTTCGCTGGCGCAAAGAAGGACGGTATTGAGCTGGCTGCCGTATCCGGCTATCGGTCCTATGGATCGCAGAAAACGATATTCGACAACTATGCCCGCGAGAACGGCGAAGACGAAGCGAATACATTCAGCGCGCACCCAGGCCAGAGCGAGCACCAGACTGGACTTGCGATGGACGTCTCGAGCAAGAGCGTTAACTATAACCTCGACGAGAGCTTCGGCGAGTCCAAGGAAGGCAAGTGGCTGGCGGCTCACGCGGCGGATTACGGCTTCATCATCCGTTATGAGAAGGGCAAGGAAGATCTGACCGGCTACATGTATGAGCCTTGGCATATCCGTTATGTCGGCGTGGCGGTTGCTCAGCAGGTTAAGAAGAATAATGAGACGCTGGAGCAGTTTCTGGCGAAGTTTTGATTGAAGTGAAACAAGTAAGGGACGAAAGAAGGCAGGGCCGAAAAAGCTAACCACCAGGACTGCTGCGGCAGCGGATGCGAAAAAGCTAACCACCCCAACTGCTACGGCAGCGGGACGGTTAGCTTTTTTTGATGTTTTCGCGTCTTGGCGACGCTTATTTATTGTTGTTGTCCAGCTTGCTGAACAGATCTTTAAACACGCTGTCGCGGTGAATATGTTCAACGCAGCGGATGAAGTGGCGATTGCGGTCGACGCTCCAGCGGAAGTCGGAGGACAGCACCGGGCTATGCACGAGCGTGCTCGGCGTCCATGCCTCGTTGTTCAGATAAGCGATTGTCGAGATGTCCCAGATAACCCGCGAGTAGCCGAAGTGGTCCGGGTGGCAGTTCTTGAACGTCTCGTACAAGTACTCGCCGATCGGCCCTTTATCACGAACGTAATCCTTGATCTCGGATAGCGTCGTCGACAGATGTGAAGCCACGCCGCCGCATGGAATAAGGACGAGCGGTACGCCGCTGTCCAGCACCGTACGGGACGCATGCAAATCTTGCGCGAGATTGAATTCCGTCGTATCTCGCCAGTGCAGCGCATGGCCGCCTAGCCAGACGACAACGATCTTCTCGATGATGCGCGGCTCCATCAGAATAGCAGAAGCGACATTCGTAATCGCGCCGATTGCGACCACATAGAGCGGATCATCGTCAGGCGCCGCCATCGCGCGCTCAACAAGGTTCCTTGCCGCTTCGCTCTCGACAGGCGCGCCCGCTTCAAGCAGGTAGCTCTCTGAACCGCGATAGACCGGCACACCTTCCATCTCCGGCAAAAGCGACGAGATACGCTTAAGCTCATTATAGCTTTTCTCCATGCCATCCTTCGGCCCTGTCGACAGGTCGTTGAAGAACGGCGCTGCGTAGAAGGCTTCTACAGTCATGTTCTCCGGCGATTTCATCGCATAAATCACCGCGAACTGGTCATCGATTTCGTTGTACGTGTCCGTATCGAGTACCATACGAATTGAGCGCTGCGGATGGGCTAAGCGCTGCAGCAGCTTCTGCTGAGATAATACAGGAAATACGCTCATATGCCGTTCAAATCCTCCTCGAAAATAAATGCTGCGTGCGTAATCACCCATATTGTACAACGAACAATCAGGCGTGTAATTGTACGTTTCGGCTGGATGTTTGTACGAATTGGGAGGGAGTGGGCAAATCGGAAAATGAACGGTCAACCACTCCCGCTTCGCAACAAATCCTTCTCAAACACTCCCGCTTCGCAGTCGAATGTTCTTCCGATCTCTGTTTTACTCGGATTCCTTGAACAACAAAGCCACCGTTGGAATCCGACTTAGGCGAACGCTGCCGCTTCTACAGAATCATTCGACCGCCCCGCTCTGGTTTGAACGAACACCTTCCAAACTCCTTCGCCACCCCACACTTACCACAAACAAGCTGAGAGCACATATGTGTGCTCTCAGCTCGGATTTTACGGATTTTCTCACGCGAGAGAACATATATGTTCTCTCAACACTAATATTCGCTCGTTTCCTGATGTCCGCGGCTCCGAGAGCACATATATGTGCTCTCAGCTCGGAATTTGAGGCTTTTCGCGCGCGAGAGAACGTATACGTTCTCTCAGCTCCAAAACCTGCTCGATCTCGTCTGAGGTTGGTCAACGGAAGCGGTTAGAGCCTCTCGGCGCGCAAATGCAGCACAGATGCTTGTTGAGAGCGGGAAAACCCTCTCTCAACATACCAAACAGCCAGCCAGAGCGGCAATTAGTCAACGGAAAGCGGCTAAAGCCTCTCTCGGCGCGCAAATGCAGCACAGATGCTTGTTGAGAGCGGGAAAACCCTCTCTCAACTCACCAAACAGCCAGCTAGAGCGGCAATTGGTCAACGGAAAGCGGCTAAAGCCTCTCTCGGCGCGCAAATGCAGCACAATTGCTTGTTGAGAGCGGGAAAACCCTCTCTCACTAACTGCTATCCATACAAAGCTCCATATACACAAAAACAGCCCTTGAGAGCATAGCTCCCAGGGCTGTTTCCGACTTTCGCACCACCAACGTAGCTTATTTTTGTACCGTCTTGTTGTAGATATTAATCTTCTCGGTAATTTGCTTCGCCGCATCGTCAAGCGCTGCCTTAACATCCTTCTTGCCAGTGAATACTTCCTCGATTGCACCTTCCACCGTTTGGCGAGCATCCGGGAATACCCCCATAACGGCGCCTTGGCTTGCCATGCTCGGCTTGGAAGCATGAAGCTGATCAACTGCTGTCTGGAATTGCGGATATTTCGCCAGGTTATCTTTGACGATCTGCTCGTCGTAAGCTTTGGTCGTGATCGGGAAGTAGCCTGTGTTGATGTGCCACTGCGCTTGAACAGCCGGCTCAGCCAGGTACTTGATGAATTCCCAAGCAGCCTTCTGTTCTTCATCGGACTTATTATTCAGAATCCACAAGCTCGCGCCGCCTACAACAACACCGCCATCGGTAGAACCGTCCGGCTTAGGCAGGAAGGCTGTACCCACTTCAAACTTGCCTGCTGCACCATCAACGATACCGCGCAATGAAGCCGTCGAATCCAGCGTCATAGCGACTTGGCCGGCGAGGAATGCTTTTTTGGTATCGTCCGTCTTGCGTCCAAGATTCAGAACAGACTTGTTGTCAATCATGCTCTTCCACCAAGTTAGCGTATTCACAGCTGCATCCTGGTTCACGAGCGATTCCGTAGCGGAGCTTTCGCGGCCGTTGCCGTTATTGACGAGGTCCTTGCCTTGATTAGCGAGCAGTTGCTCCACGAACCAGCCATAGATGGCAAAAGAACCACCTGTCACGCTGCCTTCGGTCAGTTTTTTGGCATCGTCAGCTACCTCTTGATAAGTGACAGGCGGCTTGTTCGGATCTAGACCGGCTTTTTTGAACAGGTCTTTGTTATAGTAAAGAATTGGATTGGATGTGTTAAAAGGCATGGAGTATTGCTTGCCGTCAAATGTGTAGTAGCTGCGAATATTCGGCTCCAGCGATGACACGTCATAGTTCTCCGCGTCGATGAACTGCTGCACCGGCGTAACCGCACCGGAATCGATCATGAATCTCGAACCGATCTCATACACCTGGATCAAGGAAGGACCAGACTTGGAGTCCATGGAAGCCTTGAGCTTGTTCAAGCTCTCGTCATAAGTGCCCTGGAAGACGCCTTCTACTTGAATATCCGGATGCTTGGCGTTGAAGTCACTGACCAGCTTGTCCGCAGCTTCGCCGAGCTCGCCGCTCATGGAATGCCACCATACAACTTTGACTGGCTCTTTGGCTGGTTCTGTGGTGTTCGCTGCGCCGGCATTGGCATTTGCACTTGCGGTGTTCTCCGTATTGGCAGCTGCGGTATTCGACGCCTGATCGGCGTTCTTGCCGCCATTGTCTGGATTTGATGCACATGCGGATAGAGGCAGAACGAGCATTGCCGCCACGGGCAATACCATTTTCCAATTGCTTTTAACCATGTTGATTTTCTCTCCCTTTCCTTTGTAAGGATATTTATCTATTGGTAAGTCCCGTAGGACGAGTACCCCAATCCATGAACGGCCGCGCCTATTAGCCTTTGACCGCGCCCGCTGTAATTCCACGGACAAGCGGCCTCAAGCCGAGCGCCAAAAGAACGAATGAAGGCACCAGAACGAGTGCCACGCCGCAAAGAACCAGATTCCAGCTCGTCAGCTCCTCAAACTGAAGCATCGCGATTCCGATCTGGACCGTTCGCATGGCATCGCTGCTCGTCGTGAGAAGCGGCCAGAGGTATTGGTTCCATCCGTTCAGAAACACATAAACGGCTAGCGAAGCAGCAGCGGGTCCCGATAACGGCAGCACGACGGAAACAAAGTGGCGGAAATGCCCGCAGCCGTCGATTCTCGCCGCCTCGAACAATGCGCGGGGCAGCTGCATGAAGAACTGCCGTAGCAGAAACACGCCGAATGCCGAGGCCGCGAACGGCACGATGAGCCCTTGGAAGGAATCGAGCCATCCCCAGCTTCTGACCGTGAGGTAGTTGGGAATGATCGTCACTTCCCACGGAATCATCATGGTGCTTATGAACAAGGCGAACCAGAAGCGGCTGCCGGTAAACCGGATGTAGACGAATGCGTAAGCAGCCAGAGCCGCCGTCAGCACCTGAAGTACCATGATCGCGGTCGCCAGAACAAAGCTGTTGAAGATAAAACCGAATATAGGCACGGTGTCGATCGCGTTCTTCAGCTCTCCGGTATAGAAGCCGGAAGGTAGCAGCTTAGGCGGATATTTGCTTACCTCGTCCGAAGTCATAAAGATCTGAGCAAGCAGATACAGCAGCGGTCCCAGCACGAGCAGCGACAGCAGAATAAGCAAGCCATAATGGCTGGATAACCGAATCGGATTACGCGGGTGATTCATTGCTTTCACTGGTAATGCACCTTCTTTCCAAGTACTAGGAACTGTACCGCTGTTAGAAGAAGCATCAGGACGAACAAGACGATAGCCTGCGCACTTCCGGTTCCGAACTGGTAATTGATGAACGCTTCCCGATAAATGGAGTACACCAGCACATCCGTGGATCCGGCTGGGCCGCCACGGGTGAGAATATTGATTTGCCCGAACGACTGAAAGGCGCTCATGATGGACACCACCGCAAGGAAGAATAGCGTCGGCGACAGCAGAGGCAGCTTGATGGAGAAGAAGGTTCTCCACATCGAAGCACCGTCGATCCGTGAGCTGTCCATGACATCATTGTCGAGTCCTTGAATAGCAGCCAGGAGCAGGACAAACGGAAATCCGGAGTTCATCCACACAGTCATAAGCGAGACGGAACCAAGCGCCACGGAGGGATCGGTCAGCCACTGGATCGGTCCAATGCCGATCTGTCCCAGCAGGTAGTTCAGCATGCCGAGCGATGGATGATACAGGATCATCCACAGGATGGATGCCGTTCCGACCGAGAGCGCCAGCGGAAGCGAGAAGATAAGGCGAAAGACCTTGCTCCCTTTGCCTGCAGAATGTACAAGGCTTGCGCATAGCAGGCCGAGAACAAGTCCACCCGGCACGGTCAGCAGCGTGAACTTGACCGTAATCCAAAGGCTGTTCCAGAAATCGGACGAATGCAACAACCGCGAATAGTTGCCCAATCCTTCGTAAGCGGCCACTCTTCCTCGGGGATCGGTAAGCTGAAAGCTCAAATAGACGGAACGGACCATCGGGTAAAATAAGAACAGGACGAATACAACTAGGCTAGGCGCAAGGAACAGATAACCTAACAGCTGCTCCTTCATTCGTCTTAACCTTCCTGCGGTACCTGAGGTTCTGGCCGAGATTGTGGAAGCTGATGACAAGACTTGACTAGACTTGTCCGAATAGAGGGATGAGTCCATATGGGATTGTAACCGCCTTTCCAAAGTTTTTTTGGCTGCACCCTAATTGGCGGATGTCACAATAACTACCATAACGATCGTTTGTAAGCCCGAGATCAGTATTTTATTAAGATTAGGAAAGGTGATAGCGCTTAAATTGAAAAAAGCCATTCCTTTCTAAAGATTCATTTACATTGCATATCCGAGGGGGACAGACTGTTCGAGAAGGCATATAATCTTGACAAAAGGGTTCGCCGAAAGGGTTTGTAACGGAGCTGGAGCCCGAGCCAGGAGGAAAAAAGGATGTCAGCAAAAATCGAGCAAGACGTCATGGTAAGCCGTCCAATCGTAATTGGGCATCGAGGAGCATCCGGCGAAGCGCCCGAGAATACATTGGCAAGCTTCGAGCTTGCAGCCGAACAAGGAAGCCAAATGGTAGAGCTCGATATTCATATGTCGGTGGACGGCAAGCTCATCGTCTGCCATGACGATACACTCGACCGGACGACGGACATCTCCGGAGCGATTCGTGCCCTGCATTCGGATGTCATCCGTGAGGCGGATGCGGGAAGCTGGTTCTCGTCTGCTTTTGCCGGGGAACGAGTTCCGTTTCTGGAGGAAGTCTACGACCTGCTCCCGAAGCACATCGAAATTAATGTTGAAGTCAAAGATTCCGGTGGAGCGCTTTTCGATGATATTCTGCTGCACTACCTGCGAGGCGACAATCGGCTGGATCGTACCGTCGTCTCCTCCTTCGACCACAAGCTGCTTCTGAGGCTGAAACAAGCTGAACCGGAGCTTCGCATTGGACTGCTATATGCGGCCGATCTGATTCATCATGCTTCATACGCAGCGCTGCTGGAGACGGAGGTCTGGTCCCTTCATCCGGAACATACCTTGATCGGGGCGGACGATGCTGAAGACGCATTAGTCGCCGGTCTGTGCATCTACCCTTACACGGCTAATCATCCCGCTGATTGGGATCGACTGATCTCCATTGGCGTGACAGGCATTATTACCGATTATCCGGCTCGTTTGATGGAACATCTCGAGCGATCTTAAGCGCATAGGGAAATCAAACAGCCTGCACGGTTGATCCGTGCAGGCTGTTTGAGCAATTCGCGGTTTTCCACATACATGAGAACATATTTCCGTGCTCACAACGGGCGAGACGGATTATCCGACTCGCGATCGACGAGGCAGTCGACTGAGAGCACATATATGTGCTCTCAGCTCCGAATTCGCGGATTTTCATGCACGAGAGAACACATACGTTCTCTCAGCACTAATAATCGCTCGTTACCTGGTATCCGCGGCTCCGAGAGCACATATGTGTGCTCTCAGCTCCGAAATCGCGGATTTTCACGTACGAGAGAACATATATGTTCTCTCGCGATTAAATCTCGTTGTCGGTTATAACGCAGTCAATCTCAGCTCAGAAACCGAAGATTTCTAGACGCGAGCCACATCGGCTCAATTCGAGCCGATACGATCCACTAGGCTCCCAGGCTCCCCTACTCCGCCACCGAACAAGGCCGGCCATTAATGTAGTACGCCGTCTCCTTGTACACCTTGAACGCGACTTCCACCTCAGCAACGCCTGCTTGTTGCAGATGGCGCGTCAACGCTGCGGCGAGCTTGTCCTGCACGTGCTGCCCGCGGTCGAACCAAGCGACTTCAACGAACGGGTACGTCTGCACGACCGCTCCTCCGAACACCGATACAACCGGCAGACAGTCCAGCGTAAAATTGTCTGTCCCGCACTCGCAAATTTGAGCCAACTCCTCGAGCAGCGCCTCGCTTACATGAACTAGCACTTCACTATTAACTCCTCGAACCGTCAATTGCGGCATAACATGAACCTCCATCTATCTATTCATAATCGTAGTGCTGCTCATCCTCAGCGATATTTTGCAAATCATGACCGGAGATCGTAATAATCCCATAATCCGGCGTCACCTCGGCATGTGCACGCGCGAGCTCGAGCAAATAACGCGGCGAGCCGTCCTGTTCCTCGTCATAGATGAGCAGCAGCCCGTCCGAGTTGTCCAGCAGGAAGCGGTCTCTCGCCTTGAACTGCCAAGGTCCCGCGTACTTCTGCTTGGAGACGCTGTTCACATAATCCGCGCCAGAGAGGATCTCACTGTACGTTGTTTTCTTCTGTTCATTCCAGTTCTCTTCTTGCTCAAGAAAAGGCGTGATGATCGCAAGTCGCAAGCTCTCGTAGCTCTTCTTCAGCTCGATCGTCACTTCCGCTGCCCACAGCTCGACGCCCCATCCGCCGCTGACGATGACCCATTCGAGTCCGTCCTCGACCAGTGCCGAAATCTGCTTCGTGAGCGCCTTCTTAATAATGGCGATGCCAGGGTGCTTCGCGGAGAAGATGCCTAGCTCTGTTGCCCGATAGCCACTGACTAATATTGTTTTCATTACACTTCGAACTCCTACATAGACGATAAGTTAAGGGTAGCATACGCCAAGCGAAAATACAGCATTAGCACCTTCACTCCCATGGAAAAAAGGGCACCGAGTCCCCTGCCGCAATCCAGCAGAAGACAAGTGTGCCCTCCCCCCTACTACAATCCAGCTTTCTACAGCTCGATCCCTTTCGGGTAATGCTCCTCTTGCTCAAGAACGACACTGCCATCGTCAAGACGAAGCTCGGTCACGAAGCCGCGCTCTCCTTGTTGCAGACGAATGATCCGTGCGCCGCGCGGGAATCCTTCGCGTCCGTACGTTTGATAACCAGTCGCTCTGCCATAGCAGAGACGGATGTCGTGCAGCGCACCCCAATAATCATTCACATGGTCATGTCCGCAGAATGTGCCTGCGACATCGCCCATCTCCATCATCGCCGCGAATAGCCCCGAATTGATCCGCGGGCTGGCAACGCCCTCATGCTTGCTGCCGAAGCACAGCTCCTTCTGCCACACCTCATCATATTCCGGAAGCGGAATATGGAAGAAAGCAAGAGCAGGCAGCGGCTCCCCGCCGTTCGCCTCGCGAAGAGCCTTAGATTGCGAAACGTACCATTCAATCTGGTCACGGTGAATCCATTCATAACCTTCCAGCTGAGGCAGCGTGGAATAGCTGCCGCTGTCGAACATATATAGCGCATGTTCCGGCTTATCGCTGCCATGCGCCTTGAGCAGAAGCACATAATTGCCTACGCCATGAATCTCCTCTGGACCAGCGCTGCTAAGGCAATGCTCATGCTCCAGCTGCACCTGCATAAGCTCATCCCGCGTCAACAGATGCTCCGTATCATGATTGCCGTATACGGCCGCCCAAGGGATGCCCCTCTCTTCCACCGGACGAACCGCGTCGCGCAGCGACTGCTTCTCATCGGTGCAATCTTTGCTATAAATCACATCGCCAGTAAATACAACAAGATCCGGAGACGTCTGATCCAGCACAAGCTCCATCAGCAGCTTCGTCAGCACATCGTCAGGCTCCCCATTCTGCCAGTGTAAGTCCGTGAATTGTACAATCGTAAAAGTGCCATCCTCGCGGTAATGCAATGATTGTTGCTTCGATTCTGCCATCCTACATCATCCCCCATGACCTGTTTAGAACACTAGAGCGATTCACCGCCGGATTCGATGCCGACGACGCCTTCAATCGATGCAAGCGATACGATAACTTCCTCGAACCGCTTCTTGTAATTCAGTTTCACTTGCAGCCTGACGATCAGCATTTCCGCATTATCGCCAGCGGCAGCTTGCTCATTCTCAACAATAATCTTGCTAATCTGAATGCCGAAGTGATGCAGCTCGGTTACGACATTGCTGAGACTCGCCGAATCCTTCGTCATTTTCAGAACGATATCCCGCTTGCTCTTCGCCCGCGAGAATTTCTTCTCAATCTTATTGAGCACGAATAGACTGACGACAACAAGGAAAGTAAGCACGGCCGAGCCATAATAAAACCCCGCTCCGACCGTCAGCCCAATCGCTGCCACGACCCAGAGGGAAGCCGCAGTCGTAAGCCCTGACACCGTGATCCCCGTTCGCAGAATGGTGCCTGCCCCGAGGAAGCCGATGCCGCTAACCACTTGGGCCGCTAAGCGCGAAGGGTCCAGCCTTACATTCGGATCGGCAGCAAACTCCGAGAATCCATACATAGATAGCAAGACAATGGCTGCTGAACCTACGCAAACAAGAATATGCGTCCGAAATCCAGCAGAATGGCCGCCAAACTCGCGTTCGAGCCCAATCAGCCCGCCAAGCGCGAGCGCAAGCACGAGCCGAAGCGTCAATTCCAGATTGCTGATATGCCATATACTTGGATCAAACACCTGTGTGACGGTTTGCGCCATCTTACATCAATCCTTTTTGACTAGAGTGGTGTCACTCACTTATGCAAAATTAGCCTCAAACCACTCGTAACCGAAGCCGACATGGTCGGGACGGTGCGAGTCCGATCCATAGACGAGAGTAATGCCGCGCGACGCGCATTCTGCCATAAACCATCCTGGAACGTAAGGCTTGCCGCATGTTGCTACGCGCAACCCTGCTGTATTCACATCAATGCCGACTCCGCCCTGCTCAAGCTTCGGCAAGATAGCGGTCAGTCTGCTTCTAATCTGCGCCTCATCAATAGTTGGCAGCTTCAGCGAGAACTTCTCGATTAAATTAATATGGCCGATCCGTTTGCGCATCGGCAGCTTCGAAGCGAATTCGATTGCCAGCTCCACATGATTGTAATACTCATCGACGACCTTCTCCATCGAACCGTAATACGAGAGCAGATTCTCTGCAAAATCATCCGCTGTAAAATCAATACAACGCATACCGCCCTTGCCCTGCAAATAGTGAACGGAGTAAACGACGTCCTCCAGTTCCTTCTCATAGCGGTCTACGATCGCTTCCGTAAATGATAGATTTCCATGCAAGTAATCAAGCTCCAGCCCAACTCCGATGTCGATGCGGCCCTCGTACTTCTGCTTGATGGATTTAGCATAATCCATGTACAGGGGCAGTTCATCGCTAGGCATCGCAAGCTCCCGCATCAGCTTCTCATCGGCTACCCAATTCACCGGCAGCGGCGGGTGCTCCGTAATGGAATAACGCTGGAAACCAAGCTCGATCGCGCGATCGACATACAGCTCCTCTTCAGCATCGTTGCCGTGATAGCAAAATTTCGTGTGCGTGTGTCCATCCCATTTGATCGGCGGTTTCATCGTAATCTCCTCTTCTCCTTTACACATTCTTCAAAGGTGGCGTAATATCCCAAGTATACCACCGCTCCATGAGCCTTCAACTAAATGTTTGCGCCTTCACGAAACTGTATCTTTCAACCAACCATATTTTTGATATAATGAAATTTGTTCATTTCGGATATTCTAATACAATCCTTGAGATGAAAGTGAATTTTTACCTTATACGGTGAAGAAAAGAGGATGAGGATTACTCCATGATTAGCCGATTTAAACGGTTTTTAATCGGGCGTCCAATGAAAAGCGCAGAATTGGAAGGAGAAAGGCTTAGCAAACTGAAGGCGCTTGCCGTGCTATCGTCCGACGCCTTGTCGTCGGTTGCATACGGCACCGAGCAGATTTTGCTTGTCTTGATTGCAGCGGGCTTCGCAGCCGTCTGGTACTCCATTCCGATCTCCATCGCGGTTCTCGGACTGCTGCTCGTACTTATCATATCGTACCGCCAAACGATCTACGCCTACCCGAAGGGCGGCGGGGCCTATATTGTCGCCAAAGATAATTTAGGCGTCTCGACGGGACTGCTCGCAGGCGGCTCCCTGCTTGTCGACTACATCCTGACTGTTGCCGTAAGCTCCTCGGCAGGAACGGATGCGATCACGTCGGCATTCCCTTCGCTGCATGATCACCGGGTGTTCATCGCGCTAATCATGATCGTGTTCCTCACAATCATGAACCTGCGGGGGATCGGAGAATCGGCTTCGGTGCTCGCTTATCCCGTCTATCTGTTTGTCATCGCGGTGTTCGTCCTCATTATCGCGGGCGTATTTAAAGTCATCATATACGGTGTTCATTCCGATATACCGGAGATCGGCGCAGCCGTGTCGAATATAAGTTTGTTCATGCTGCTCAAGGCATTCAGCTCCGGCTGTTCGGCGCTCACCGGCGTCGAGGCCGTGTCGAACGCCATTCCGAACTTCAAGAAGCCGGAAGAGCGCAACGCTGCGGTTACGCTCATTATGATGGGCACGATTCTCGGCGCGATGTTTATCGGCATCAGCTTGCTCGCTTACTGGTACGGCATTGTACCGAACGAGAAGGAAACCGTCGTCTCCCAAATCGCCAATGCGACCTTCGGACGCGGTCTGATCTACTACGCGATTCAAGCCATTACTGCTCTAATTCTGTTCTTAGCGGCGAACACGGCGTACTCCGCATTCCCGCTGCTTGCCTTCATGCTGGCGAAGGACAAATATATGCCGAACGCCTTCAAAGTGCGCGGCGACCGTCTTGGTTTCTCGAACGGTATTATTTTTCTAGGCGTATTCTCGGCACTGCTTGTCGTGCTGTTCCACGGTGACACGGAGAACCTGATTCCGCTCTACGCGGTCGGCGTATTCATTCCGTTCACGTTGTCTCAGCTTGGCATGATGATTCGCTGGATTCGCCTGAAGCCGGCGAAATGGGTTCTCGGCCTGTGCGTCAACACGATCGGGATGCTGACAACGCTAATCATTACGCTGATCTTCATCTTCACGAAGTTTAGCCAGATCTGGATGGTCTTCATCTTCTTGCCGATCGTAATCTTGTGCTTCTTCAAAATCAACCGTCACTACCAGAATACAGCCGACGAGCTGCGAGTGAACATTGATAAAGAAAAGCCAGCGATTAAAGGCAGTACGATCGTCGTGCCGGTTGCCGGCATTACACAAGTCGTTCTCCAATCGATCAGCTATGCCAAATCGCTGACGGACAACGTCGTAGCCGTCTATGTCGGCTTTGACGAAGAAGAGATCGAACGCCTCGAGCGCAAATGGGAAGAGTGGGACCCAGGCGTTCGTCTGATCGTCCTGCGCTCCAGCTACCGCAGCATTATCCGTCCGCTGGTCCGCTTCATCGAGACGGTGGAATGGAAGACGCAAGAGTCGGACCATATCACGGTCTTGATTCCGCAGTTCATCACTAGACATTGGTGGCATAACATCCTGCATAACCAATCCAGCTTGCTGCTACGGGCGTACCTGTTCACGCAGAAGGACGTCGTTATCGCGACAGTGCCATATCGTTTGCACAAATAAATTGAGAGAAAGCCGCCCTTAGCTGGGCGGCTTTTTTGTGTGCCAGACGTTGAAAGACGGAAGCATATGACTGAAGTGAAGGTATAGCTGGCCGCTAACCGTTCAACGCCAACAGATCCATGAACGCAGGCACGGTCATCGCCTCAAGCTGCTTGCGATCCTTGCACACGTCAATAATACGCTGCGCCTGATCGGCGTCATATCTTGTCGCCAAGTTCGCCTCGAACTTCTGAATGAGCAGCGGAATACCTTCGCCTCTACGGCGCTTATGGCCAAGTGGATATTCCGTCGCAACCTCTTCTGTCGCGCTGCCGTCCTTGAAGAGCACCTGCACGCTGCTCGCAATCGAACGTTTCTCCGGATCGAGATAGTCAACCGAATACGGCTCGTGCTCCGTCACGTCCATCAAGCTGCGCAGCCGGTCGATGCGCGGATCTGCGGCGGCTTCGTCCTCGTAATGATCCGCCGTCAAATGGCCATGCAGCAGCCCCACAGCAGTCATATATTGCAGGCAATGATCGCGGTCAGCCGGATTATGCAGCGGCCCCTTCTTGTCGATAATGCGGATTGCGGACTCATGCGTCCGAATACGGATGCTCGCGATATCGTCTAGTCGGCCTGCGACCTCCGGATGCAGATGGATCGCGCTCTCCACCGCCGTTTGTGCGTGGAACTCGGCGGGGAAGGATATTTTGAATAGTACATTCTCCATGACGTAGGCGCCGTATGTACGGCTAAATTGAAACGGCTTGCTTTTGAAAGATACATCGTAGAATCCCCATCCTTTCGCCGATAGCGCCGATGGATACCCCATCTCCCCGCGCAGCACGATGAACGCAAGCCGAAGCGCGCGGCTTGTCGCGTCGCCTGCTGCCCAAGACTTGCGGGAGCCGGTATTCGGCGCATGTCTATATGTGCGCAGCGCCTGACCGTCCAGCCAAGCGTGCGAGAGCGCATTGATGATGTCTGTCTTGCTGCCTCCAAGCAGTCCGGTAGCAACGGCAGTCGATGCAACTTTGACGAGCACAACGTGATCGAGTCCGACACGATTGAAGCTGTTCTCGAGCGCCAACACGCCTTGCAGCTCATGCGCCTTGATCATCGCTGTCAGCACATCGAGCATCGTAAACGCCGGCTCCCCGGCAGCAAGGCGATGCCTGCTTGTATAGTCCGCCGCCGCTAGAATAGCTCCAAGATTATCGGATGGATGCCCCCACTCCGCCGCCAGCCAAGTATCGTTATAATCGAGCCATCTGATCATGCAGCCGATGTTGAACGCCGCCGTTACCGGATCAAGCCGGTAGCCGGTGCCTGGGACAGGAACGCCGCCAGCTAGCTCCGCGCCGGGTACGATTGGGCCGAGCAGCTTCGTGCAGGCGGGATATTTTAAAGCCAGAATGCCGCATCCGAGCGTATCCATCAGACAATAACGTGCTGTCTCGTAAGCAAGGTCACTCTCAATGACAGCGCTTGTCACATAATCAGCCATATCGACGAGCACTTGGTCCGGTTCGGGCCGCATGTTGTCCCCGCTATGACCTGTTCCATGTCCGTGTCCCACGAAGAGCACCTCGATTCTTTATCTAAAATCGCACATGCACATCGGACCACGGCTGGTTATCAGGTCCGACATACGCCGCCGACGGACGAATAAGACGGTTATTAAGCCGCTGTTCGATAACATGGGCGGTCCAGCCCGTTATGCGGGAGATGACGAAGATCGGCGTAAACATCGGCGTGGGGACACCCATGAAGTGATACGCGGAAGCGCTGTAGAAATCAAGGTTCGGGAACAGCCCTTTCTCCTGCCGCATCACGCCTTCAATCGCTTCGGAAATCGCGTATAGCTGACCGTCCTGCGCCCAGAGCGAGAGCGTCTCCGACCATTTCTTAATAATGTCGGAACGCGGATCAGACACGGTGTACACGCGGTGGCCGAAGCCCATAATGAGCTGCTTCGCTGCAAGCCGCGAACGCGTGCCGGCCTCTGCTTCTTCCGGCGTCTCGAAGGAGGTGATCAGCTCCATCACCGCTTCGTTCGCGCCGCCATGCAGGTTGCCGCGCAGCGTACCGATGCCTGTCGCGATGCACGAATGGTAGTTCGAAAGTGTCGAAGCGGTTACTCGTGCCGCGAACGTCGATGCATTGAACTCATGCTCGGCATAGAGAACAAGCGATACGTCGAAGACGCGAATCGCTGCGAGCTCGGCGTCGCGACCATGCAGCAGATAAAGGAAATGACCGGCAACGCTGTAATTGTTGAAGTCGTAGTCTTGTGATTCGGGAGAGGAAGGCACGGATAGCGATGCGTCAGCTTGCTGCTGCTGCACCTCAACGGCTTGAGGGTCATCTTCGGCGGTATCTGCCGTAATGACGAGAGCCGCTGGCTTCTCCGCTGCTGCTTCTTGCCGAGAATCGGCTGGGACAGCGGCGTTCCCCAGCGTTCCACGGTGATAATGATACCAATGCAGCAGCATCGGACCTGTGAGTGCAATGAGCCGGTCCGCGAGATCGGCAGCCGTTCGTGCATCGGTCTCAGGTTCCATGGTGCCAAGCGAGGTGCAGCCGACCTGCAGCACCTCCATCGGATGCGCATCCGGTGGAAGCAGCTCCAGTATGCGCTTCAGCGTCTCCGGCAAGACGCTTGCGACCGCCAGCTTACGCCGGTAGCCCGCAAGCTCATCAACATTTGGCAACTTGCCATGAATGAGCAGATACGCCGTCTCCTCGAAGCTGCCGTGCTCTGCCAAATCTTCAATTGAGTAGCCGCGGTACGTTAAGCCTCGGCCGTCTTTTCCAACGGTACTGATTGCTGTGGAACCTGCCTCAATGCCAGCCAAGCCTCCGGGCTTCTTCACAGCCATCGTTCACTCCCCCTCATCCGGCTCGTCAACTTGCGCGAACAGCGCATCCAGCTTACGCTCATACTCGTAGTAGCCTAAGTACCGGTACAGCTCCTCTCTCGTCTGCATATCGCCAAGCACGCTTGCCTGCGTTCCTTGCGTCCGAAGCGCGGTATAAACCTTCAGCGCTGCCGCATTCATCGCCCGGAAGGCCGAGAGCGGATAGAGCACCATGGATACGCCTGCGCCAGCAAGCTCTTCCACCGTGAACAGCGGTGTCTTCCCGAACTCGGTAATGTTCGCGAGCACCGGCACATTCACTTGCGAGATGAAGGCTGCATAATCTGCCAAGCTGCCGGCCGCCTCGAGAAAAATCATATCCGCCCCCGATTCAACATAAGCGAGCGCTCTTGCAACTGCCCCTTCCATCCCTTCCGAAGCGAGCGCATCCGTGCGCGCCATCAGCACAAAATCCGTATCGCTCTTCGCGTCCGCCGCTGCCTTGATGCGATCCGACATCTCTGCCGTGCTCACGATCGCTTTGTTCGGCCGATGCCCGCAGCGCTTGGCGGCGACCTGATCTTCAATATGGATACCCGCAGCACCGGCGCGAATCATCTCCCGCACCGTCCGGGCGATATTGAATGCCGAGCCGAAGCCAGTATCCGCATCAACGAGCAGCGGCAGATCAACCGCCGCGCTAATGCGCCGTACATCCTCCAGCACGTCCCCCTGCGTCGTGATGCCAAGATCGGGCAGGCCGAAGGAGGCATTCGCCACCCCCGCCCCCGATACATAGAGCGCGCGAAACCCAGCCGATTGCGCAAGTATCGCCGAATAGGCGTTGATCGCGCCGGCGATTTGCAGCGGCTTCTCCTGCTGCAGCGCCTCGCGGAACCGTCGGCCCGGCGAGTCTCGATTCCCCATCCCCATAGCCGGCTTCACTCCTCTCGTGAGCGAGCTGTTGCTCGCAGCTTCTTGCTGAGGGCTTTGGCTGAAGGCTTCAACCTCAAAGCCCAGCTTCAGCCGCGCAGCAGCTCGCCTGAAATGACCATGCGATGAATCTCGTTCGTTCCCTCGTAGATTTGCGTCACCTTCGCGTCGCGGAAGTACCGCTCCGCTGGCAGCTCATCGGCAAGCCCGCTGGCTCCGCACCACTGCAGCGTCTTGGTCGCGATGCTCATGGCGGTGTCGCTAGCGAACATCTTCGCCATCGAAGCCTCCTTCGTGCAGCGGATGCCCCGCTCGTGCAGAGCTGCCGCGCGATAGACGAGCAGCGCGGCAGCCTCAACCTGCCCCGCCATGTCGCGAAGCTCGGACGCGGCTCTGCTCCGCTGCCGCGCAGGCATCGCCGTCGCCTGCTGCTCGGCAAGCTCTAGCGCTCCCCGCGCAATGCCGAGCGCTTGCGCGCCGATGCCAATCCGCCCGCCGTTCAAGGCGGACTTGGCAATGGCGAAGCCTTGCCCTTCCTGCCCAAGCCGTCTTGACGCGGGCACGATCGCTTCTTCAAGAATGAGCTCGCATGTATTGGAGCCGTGGAGCCCCATCTTCTTCTCTTTCTTGCCGACGCGAAAGCCCGGTGTGCTCTTATCCACGAGAAACGCGGTAATGCCGCCGCGATTGCCCGTATAACCATCCTGCACCGCAGCGAACAAAATGTAATTGTCCGCTTCGCCGCCATTCGTAATGAACAGCTTTGAACCGGACAGCACATACGTATCCGAATCCCGAACGGCAGCCGTTCGGATCGTGGACGCATCCGAGCCTGCATGCGGCTCTGTTAACGCAAAGGCGCCGAGCCACTCGCCGCTAGCCAGCTTCGGCAAATACCTCTGCTTCTGCTCATCGGTGCCGTGATACACAATCGGCAGCGTCCCGACTGACGTATGCACCGACAGTATGACACCGACTGCCGCGCTTACGCGTGACAGCTCCTCAATCGCCAATATATACGAGGTCAGCGTAAGACCGCGGCCGCCGTATTGCTGCGCAATCGGTATACCCATAAATCCAAGGCGCCCCATCTCATCGATAATCGCCCTCGGAAATGTGTCGTGTTCCTCCATAGCAGGAACCGCCGAGGCAACAGCGTTTGCCGCGAACGTCCTCACGCTGCTCCGCAGCAGCTCCTGATCCTTCGTAAATTGCAGCTTCACAAGAAGAAGTCATCCCCCTTCATAGGCATAAAATCCCCGTCCGCTCTTGCGTCCCAGCCATCCGGCATGTACATAGCTGCGCAGCAACGGGCACGGTCGGTACTTCGAATCGCCGAAGCCGTCATGCAGCGTCTCCATAATCGCAAGGCATGTATCGAGCCCGATCAGATCCGCAAGCGCCAGCGGTCCCATCGGATGGTTCATCCCGAACCGCATGACGCCGTCGATTGCTTCGATGGATGCAACACCTTCGTACAACGTGTAGATCGCCTCGTTAATCATTGGCATCAGAATGCGATTGGACACGAAGCCGGGAAAATCACGCACTTCCAGCGCCGTCTTCCCCATCCGCTCTGCTAGCTCCGCCACCGAAGCATAGGTAGCATCCGAGGTACGCAATCCGCGAATCACTTCGACGAGCTTCATGACAGGCACCGGGTTCATAAAATGCATCCCGATGACACGCTCCGGCCGGCTCGTCACCGAAGCCAGCTCCGTGACCGGCAGCGAGGACGTATTGCTCGCAAGTATCGTGTGCGCCGCAACAAGGCCATCCAGCTCCGCAAGCAGCGCCTTCTTCGCGGGCATGCTCTCAATGATCGCCTCGATGACGAGGTCAACGCCTCCGGCAGCTTCTTCTAAGCTGCCAGCCGCGACAATACGAACGAGCGCTTGCTCCGCCAGCTCCTGCGTCCACTTGCCTTTGGCGGTTCCGCTGGCAAGCTGCTTCTCGATGCCTGCCAGCGACCTTGTTATCCGCCCCGGTTCGGCATCGTATAGCCGCACCTGACAGCCTGCTTGCGCTGCAACTTGTGCAATTCCACTACCCATCTGACCCGTGCCAATAACGGCGATATGATTAATGATCACTAAACTCGTTCACCTCCTGAAGCGCGTTTATGGCAAGTGTGCCGAGTGCGATGAACAACAGCTCAGCTGCTGCCTCCTACTCGTACCAGCACCGCGTCTCCTTGACCGCCGCCGCTGCATATCGCCGCGATGCCAAGACCGCCGCCTCGGCGCTCCAAGCTGTTAATGAGCGTCAGTATAATACGCGCGCCGCTTGCGCCGACCGGATGACCGAGTGCAATAGCGCCGCCATGCACGTTCACTTTGTCCGGTTCGAGACCGAGCAGCTTGCTGCAAGCCAGCACAACGACGGCGAACGCTTCGTTAATCTCGAAGAGGTCAATTGCGCCTAGCGCCAGCCCCTGCTTCGCCAACAGCTTCTGCACTGCGAATGCAGGCGCAATTGGGTAATTGCGCGGCTCCACGCTGACCGCCGCATGCCCGAGCAGCTCCGCATGGACGGATAAACCGTCCCGCAGCGCTCTCTCCTTCGAAGCGACGACGAGCGCAGCCGCTCCGTCGTTCAGCCCTGGGGCGTTACCGGCGGTTATCGTGCCGGAGCTGCCGCCTTTGAACACCGGAGCGAGCGCGGCCAGCTTCTGCGCGCTTGTATCTCCGCGCGGCGCTTCGTCGGTATCAATGGCGAATACGTGACTCTTCGTCTGAGCCGGTGTGCCAGATGACAACGGGACCGGAATGATCTCCGGGAGGAATATCCCCTGCATGCCCGCCTGCACCGCGCGTTCATGGCTGCGCAGTGCCCACTCGTCCTGCTCGAGTCTTGTAATACCGTAATCAGCAGCAATCGTATCCGCATAATCGCCCATATGCATATCGGCGAAGGCACAGCGCAGACCGTCCCGCTGCAGCAAATCCATCACTTTGTTGTCGCCCATGCGAAGGCCGAAGCGTGCATCCGGCAAGGCATATGGCACGCTGCTCATGCTTTCCATGCCGCCGGCAACGATCAGCTCCGCATCTCCTGCGGCAATAATCTGTGAAGCGAGCGTCACGCTCCGCATGCCGGAAGCGCACACTTTATTGATTGTCTCCGCAGGCACAGCAAGCGGAATGCCGCCGTAATCCGCCGCTTGCCGCGCCGGATTCTGCCCCGCTCCCGCTTGAACCGCCATGCCCATTAACACTTCGTCCACCGACTGCGGCTGGACTCCGCTCTTCTGCAGCGCCCCTTGGATCGCGATACCTCCAAGCTGGACTGCCCTCATTCCCTTTAATGCTCCGCCAAACTTGCCGAAGGCGGTACGCGCCCCTCCGGCAATTACAAGCTCAGCCATTGGCATGGCGATGGCGTCCCCCCTTCCTGCGCGGCAGCTTCGGCACGGCAAGCTCGAGCCCCTTGCAGATTTGCACGGCTTTGGCATCTCGCATGTACCGCTCCACCGCAAACTCCTTCATATACCCGTAGCCGCCGAATACTTGCACAGCTTGAATCGTCGACGTCACGGCCGCATCCGCTGCAAAAGCAAGCGCCAGTACCGACTTTCTTTCATCTGCAGCACCTTCGGCGTCCTCTCCATGTGCCGCTTGATACACGAGCAGCCGCGAAGCGTCCGCCGCCGTCCGCATATCCGCAAGCATAAAAGCAACCGCCTGATGCTTCGCAATCGGCTTGCCGAACTGCGTCCGCTCCATCGCATACGCGAGCGCCGCATCCGCCGCTCCTTGCGCTATGCCTGCCGCAACTGCCGCGAGCCCATAACGAACGCTTGCCGCCGCTTGCCTTGCGATCGCGCTGCCCTGCCCCTCGCGTCCGATCCGCTGCCGCTTCGGGATGCGGCTCTGCGTGAACTTGAGATGCGCCATACCTGCCGAGCGAAGTCCCAGCTTCTTCGTGACCGGCTGGATAACGAGGCCTGGGCAATCTCTGTCCACGACAAACGCACTGTAGTGCTTCCTTCTGCCCGCCTTGCTCTGCCCTGTCTCCGCATAGATGATGAAGAAGTCGGCTGTTGTACCGCCGAGGACATATTTTTGCACACCGTCGAGCACATAGCCTTCCTCATCCGCCTCCACTTCCACTTGCGCCTGTGCCGCTACGCCGACTCGCAGCGAGGTGCTTCCGGATACCGTTCCCGGAAGGACGCCTGAACCAATGCGATTGCCTTCAATCAGCGCCTTCAGGTAGCTCCGCTTCGTCTCCCCGCTGCCATACGTATAGAGCGGCCAAGCCGCCAAATAAACATGCGCCCATAATGCCGCTCCGAGCGACGCGCTGACACGGGATAGCTCCTCCAGCACAAGCACGAAGCTTACGAAGCCGCCTCCTGCGCCGCCTACAGCCTCGGGCCAAGGCAAGCCTGCAAATCCGAGCTCCGCCATCGTTTGAAATGATTGTCGATCGAACAATTCCGCTTCATCCAGACTGCTTGCCGCACGAGCAATTTCATTTTCTGCAAAACGGGCCGCCATTTCGCGAATCATGAGCTGTTCCTCTGTAAGCTGAAAATCCATCTTGTACGCTCCTCCCTCTTCGGCTAAAGACAGAGCGCTGCTTCACTATGGGTGCTTATTACATCGTATTTTCGCCGGAGCGGATTCATGATAGAGTGGGGATAAAGCTGCTTGTTTTGACAATTCGAGGAACGGAGTTGTTCGGGTGTATGAGCGTTGCACGAGAGGTTGATTTCGAAGCGCGGGATGAAGCATTATCAGGTGCTTTCCGTGAGGCTTGCCGGGCGGTAAAAGCTGGCGAGGTGGAGCGATTGGAGGAGCTGCTGCGGGAGCATCCAGCGCTTGCGGAGGCGCGCTCCAAGCAAGGACGCACGCTGCTGCATCATCTTTGCGATTGGCCCGGCCATTATCCGCGCCAGCTGGAGATTGGACAGGCTCTGCTTGCGGCAGGCGCGGATGTGAACGCTCGCGCGATTGACCTCGAGCGAGGCGAAACCGGGCTTCAATGGGCCGCGAGCAATGACGATGTGGCAATGGCGTCGCTGCTGCTGGATACTGGCGCATCCATTAATGGATTGAACGACGACCGTCGGCCGCTGGCTCAGGCGATCTGGTATGGCAACACGAAGGTGCGCGATCTGCTGCTCGCTCGCGGCGCAGCGCTCGACCTTGAGCTGGCTGCCGCCGTAGGGCGCGTTGATTTGCTGCCTGGCTTCTTCGGCGAAGACGGCCAGCTGCTTGCGAGCGCCGGCGTGCACCGGGAGCCGGTCAATACGCCGATGACCGGCGAGCCTGTGGCGAATGAGCTGCTGCAGCAGGCGCTCATTTACGCTTGCATCGGCGGCAGCGTGGAAGCCGTTGCGTACTTGCTCGATCGCGGCGCGGACGTGAACGCGGTCCCGCGCGGCTTCGATGAGACCGGCGGAGCCGCGCTGCACTGGGCAGCAGCGTCAGGCAATGTCGCGCTGGTGGAGATTCTGCATAGCCGCGGCGCAGACCTCGGCAAGCGCGACCGCCGGTATAACGCCACGCCCGATGGCTGGGCGAATTACTTCAAGCGGGCAGAGGCCGAAGCGCTGCTGAAGCGGCTCGGGGGATAAAATTTAAGAAAGAGGAGCATCAAGTGCTTCTCTTCCTGATAACTAGTCCTTTCTGGGTCAGAGTGGTACCTCGTACCACTCTTCGCTTATTACCGGGCAATTTCCACTCATGTGTGGTACCTCGTACCACTCTTTGCTTGATTCCGGCCAAATTCCGCTCATGTGCGGTACCTCATATCACTCTTTGCTTGATTCCGGCCAAATTCCACTCATGTGTGGTACCTCATACCACTCTTTGCTGGATTCCGGGCAATTTCCACTCATGTGTGGTACCTCGTACCACTCTTTGCTTGATTCCGGCCAAATTTCGCTCATGTGTGGTACCTAGTACCACTCTTCGCTTGATTCCGGCCAAATTCCGCTCATGTGTGGTACCTCGTACCACTCTTTGCTTATTTCCGGGCAATTTCCGCCCATGAGTGCTACCTCGTACCACTCTTTGCTTGATTCCGGGCAATTTCCGCCCATGAGTGGTACTTCGTACCACTCTTTGCTTGATTCCGGTCGCTTAATACGGGTCGAATCGAAACAATGTAGCTGGTTTACTGGACCTCTTCGGCGTTTCTGAGTAACATTCCATGAATGTAGCTGGTCTGCTGGACCTCTTCGACGTTTTTGAGCAACTTTCCATGAATGTAGCTGGTTTGCTGCTCTTCGGTGTTTCTGAGTAACTTTCGGCCAATGTAGCTGGTTTGCTGGAACTCTTCGGCGTTTTGGAGTAACTTTCGGCCAATGTAGCTGGTCTAGTGGACCTCTTCCAATTTCTCCGAATAACTTTCGCTCAATGTAGCTAGTCTGCTGGACCTCTTCGGCATTTCTTCGCTGAATGTAGCTGGTCTAGTGGACCTCTTTGTCCGAGTCCCACTGAACCGAAGCAAACACTAGCTAGTTTTCAAACCTAATATGAAAGTTTGGCGGTAACAATGTACATCTGCAGGACAATCCACCTTCCTCCACCTAAACCAAACAATAAAAAAAAGACCTCCTGAACCCAGTTCAGGGTTCAGGAGGTCTTCCTATATCGGCAATCCGCCGGTCAATTACTGTACTGCTTTCTTCCAATCCGCAGCGAACTTCTCCATGCCTTGATCCGTTAGAGGATGCTTGGAGATTTGCTCGATGACCGAGAATGGAATCGTCGCAATGTGCGCGCCGGCCATCGCCACGCGAGTAACGTGGTCAGGGTGGCGAACGGATGCAGCGATGATCTGAGCTTCCAAGTTATGCGTGCGGAACAGCTCAGCCACTTTGGCAACTAATTGAACGCCATCTTCCGAAATGTCGTCCAGACGTCCAAGGAACGGAGAGACATAAGTCGCACCGGCGCGAGCCGCCAAGAGCGCTTGGTTCACGGTGAAGATGAGCGTGACATTCGTCTTAACGCCTTTCTTGCTCAGGTAACGGCAAGCCTCAAGACCAGCAAGCGTCATCGGCAGCTTGATCGTGATGTTCTTATCGTAGTTGTTAATCTTGATTAGCTCATTCGCTTGTGCGATCATCTCTTCTGCCGTCAGCGCGTCAGGCGTTACTTCAGCCGACACGGATTCAACCTCAGGCACTTCACGCAAAATCTCCGCGATCCGATCCTCGAACTTCACGCCTTCCTTCGCAACCAGGGACGGGTTCGTCGTTACGCCGGACAATACCCCGACTCTATACGCCTTCTTAATGTCTTCCAAATTCGCAGTATCTATAAAAAATTTCATCGCAATCTTACCTCCGCTTACGATTTATTTTTTTCACATTTGCTGAAAGGACGACGACAGCCGTTTACGCTTAACATTGTCGAATTTATCTGCTCACTCGTACAATTAACCCAACAATTGATTTGCCAGTCGAACTACATTATCTACTGAGAAGCCGAAGTACTCCAACACTTCTCCGCCTGGACCGGATGCGCCGAATGTATCAATCGACAGCACTGTACCGCTCGGTCCTACATAACGATCCCAACCAAGCGAAATACCTGCTTCAATCGCAACCCGCTTCGTCACCGCAGAAGGAAGCACCGACTCTTTGTAGCTTGCAGATTGACGCTCGAACAGCTCGCGGCTCGGCATCGCAACGACGCGTACGGAGACGCCGGACTTCTCAAGCTCAGCCTTCGCACCAACCGCCAGCGATACTTCGGAGCCTGTTCCGATCAGAATCACATCCGGATTCGCGTTCGTTTCCGTCAGTACGTAAGCGCCTTTGGACACCGCGTCGATGTTTCCTCTTGTCGATTCATATACCGGCAGGTTCTGTCTGCTCAGCACGAGAGCGACCGGTCCATCTTGCTGCTGCAATGAATATGCCCATGCGCTTGCAGTCTCATTCGCATCCGTCGGACGGATTACTGTAAGACCCGGAATTGTGCGTAGTGCTGCGAGATGCTCAACCGGCTCATGCGTTGGTCCGTCTTCGCCAACGGCGATGGAGTCATGCGTGAACACATACGTGACAGGAAGCTTTTGCAATGCTGCCAGACGAATCGACGGACGCAAGTAGTCGCTGAATACGAAGAATGTGCTGACAAAAGGTTTGACGCCGCCATGCAGCGCCATACCGTTGCCTGCCGCGCCCATCGCATGCTCACGAACGCCGAAGTAAACATTGCGTCCTGCATAAGATTCCACTGCGAACTTCTTCTCGCCGTTAATATCTGTCATCGTCGAGTGCGAAAGATCCGCGCTGCCGCCGAAGATCGAAGGTACGAGCTTCACATAGTGGTTAATCGCGTTGCCGCTCGCAACACGAGTCGAAACTTGTTTCGATGAATCAAATGTCAGGATGTCCGCAGCGTCGATCGTAACCGAACCGTCAATGACAGATGCAAGCTCCTTACCAAGGGCAGGATGCTGAGCTGTATACGCCGAGACCAGGCTATTCCACGCCGCTTCCTTAGCCGCGCCTTGCTCCTTCAGCCCATTGAAGTGCGTGCGAACTTCGCTTGGCACCGTGAACTCTTCTTCATAGTTCCAGCCATATACCGCTTTGGTAGCTACAGCTTCTTCTTTGCCGAGTGGATTACCGTGCACCTTGTGCGTACCTGCATTTTTGCTGCCGTAGCCGATGACAGTACGAACCTCGATCAAAGTCGGCTGCGAGTCATGCTGCTTCGCCGCTGCGATTGCCGCGCCGATCGCCTCGATGTCGTTGCCATCTTCAACGCGCAGGTACTGCCAGTTCGCGGAAGCCGCGCGGTGCTGCATTTGCTCGCCGAACGAGAGGTTCAAATCGCCATCGAGCGAAATATCGTTGGAATCGTACAGCACGACCAGCTTGCCGAGCTTCATATGACCCGCCATCGACATCGCCTCGTAGGAGATACCCTCCATCAAGCAGCCGTCTCCGACAAGAGCGAACGTATAGTGATCAACGACCGGGAAGCCGTCTTGATTGTATTTGGAAGCGAGATGCGCTTCTGCCATCGCCATGCCGACTGCATTGGCAATACCTTGACCAAGTGGTCCAGTTGTCGCATCGACGCCGTCTGTATGTCCGAACTCCGGATGACCCGGTGTCTTGCTGTTCAGCTTGCGGAACTGCTTCAGATCTTCAATGCTCACTTGGTAGCCAGTCAGATGCAAGAGGCTGTACAGCAAAGCCGAGCCGTGGCCCGCGGATAGAACGAAACGGTCGCGGTTGAACCATTTGGCATGTGCCGGGTTATGATTCAGATGATTCGCGAAGAGCGTGTACGCCATTGGCGCAGCTCCCATCGGCAATCCCGGATGTCCCGAATTCGCGCTGTTAATCGCATCGATGGACAATGTCCGGATCGTATCAATCGCTAATTGATCAATTGTTTGTGTTGTAGGCATAGTTTGTACCTTCTCCTTCTTTTAACTCATTTGATTGTTCCTGCTCTTGTTCTTGCTCCAATTCTGCATCTAACCACCAGCGGTGACCGTCTCTGGCGAGCAGCTCCTCGGATGCACGCGGTCCATAAGATCCTGCCGCATAAGGAAGCAGGGGAATGCGGTTTGCCTGATAAGCGTCGAGGATTGGCTGTACCCATTGCCAGGACAGCTCCACTTCATCCCAATGCGCGAAGAACGTCGGATCGCCGAGCATCGCATCGTGAATCAAATTCTCATACGCCTCCGGTACATCTTTGGAGCTTGTATGGAATTCGATATTCATCGGTTCAAAAGCACCCTTCTCCCGCGGGTCCTTCATATTCAACTGCAGCGTAATGCCTTCTTGAGGACCAATATCAATGACCAGCAGATTCGGCTCCAGCTGCTCCGACTGCTGCGTTCCTTGATGCTTCAGCGGTTCCTTGAACTCGACGACGATTCGCGTCGATTTCTCATGCATTCTTTTGCCGGTACGAATATAGAACGGAACGCCTCGCCAGAAATAATCGTCGATTTCAAGCTTGGCTGCGATAAACGTATCGTTCATCGACGTTTCCGGAATTCCCTGCTCGGATGTGTAGCCGACCAACGGTTTGCCTTGCAAGTTGCCTGCCGCATATTGGCCTCGTACGATCGAGGCTTCGATGTTGTCGCTATGCAGCGGCACGAGCGCTTCCATCACCTGCTTTTTCCGCAGACGAACCACTTCAGAGCTACCATTGCTCGGAATATGAATGGCCAGCATCATGAGGAGCTGCAGCATATGATTCTGGAACATATCTCTAACTGCACCCGAATGATCGTAATAGCCTGCGCGCTCTTCAACGCCGACCGTCTCATTCGCGGTAATTTGCACATTCGCAATGTGGCGATTGGTCCAGAGTGCCTCAATAACTGGATTCGAGCGCTGCAAATATTCTAATTTCTGAACCATCGGCTTGCCCAAATAATGGTCGATGCGGAATATCTCCTGCTCGGCAAAAGCATTGCTCAGCTTCTCATTCAGCTCTCTCGCCGATTGGAGGTCGTGGCCGAATGGCTTCTCGATAATCAGACGCTTCCAGCCGTCAGCGCCGCCAAGCCCGCTCGACTGAATATTCGCCGCGATCGTCTCGAAGAACTCCGGTCCAACGGATAGGTAGAACATACGATTCGGCGCAGCTTGTAGCGCCGCCTCACGTTCTTCAACACGGCGCAGCAGCTTCGTGTAATCTTCCTCGCGGTCGATGTTGAGCACACTATATCGGAACGCGCTTATGAAATTTTGCACGACTGCCTCGTCGCCTGGTTCTCTTCTGGAGAAGGTGCGAAGCGATTGCTCCACGTTCGCTTGGAACGTTTCATCCGTCAGCTCTCTTCGTCCAAGTCCGAATACGGAAAAAGACGACGGCAGCTTACCATCGATATATAAATTGTAGAGCGCCGGGTAGATTTTGCGCTTCGCCAAATCACCTGTCGCGCCGAACAGAATAAGTGTCATTGATTCCATGAGTAATCGTTCTCCTTCCTATGCCATGCAGCTGTCAGGCCGGCTCACTGATTGCTGGCCGATGTTTGCCGCTAGCTTCTCTTCTTTAATTACACTATAATACGATTAGCACATATACATGTAATTAATATATTTCACAGGAGCTATAGACCATGTCTATGAACATAAACTACGAGCTTTACAAAGTATTTTACTGGGCAGCGAAGACAGGCAGTCTCACGCAGGCAGCCAAAGCGCTGTACATTACCCAGCCAAGTGTCAGCCACGCGATTAAGCAGCTGGAGGACAACTTCGGCATCACGCTATTTTACCGTAACCCCAAAGGTGTCGCGCTGACGCAGGAAGGCGCTGTTCTGTATTCGTATATCGAGCAGTCGCAAATTCTCATCTCACTCGCAGAAGAGAAAATGGCCGCACTCAAAAATCTCGACAGCGGCGAGCTGCGAATCGGCGGCAGCGACTCTTTGTTCAAACATTATATCCTCCCCTATTTGGAGGATTATCATCGGAAGTACCCTGGCGTTAAGCTTCACCTGAACCACGGGACGACGCCTGAGGTGATTTCTTTTCTGAAAGAAGGACGTATTGATCTTGGCGTTGTTCGGATGCCGATTACCGATCCGCAGCTGGAAGTGCGGGAAAGCTTGCAGCTGCAAGACTGCTTCGTTGCAGGGCAGAAGTACGCCGAGCTCAAGGATGTATCGCTGTCGCTTGAGAAGCTGCAGCAATATCCCGTCATTCTCTTCTCGCGCAACAGCCGGGCACGGATGGCCATAACGGAGCTGTTCCAGAGCTACGGTCATACGATAAAGCCAGAGATTGAAGTGGGCAGCGTCGATCTGCTCATCGAATTGGCGCGCAAAGGCCTCGGCATCTCCTATGTAACGCGCGAGTTCGTGTCCAAAGAGCTGGAGGACGGATCGCTCTTCGAGATTAAGCTCGACGTGCAATTGCCGCCTTCACAGGTCGGCATTATGACGATGCGCAGCATGCCGCTGTCGAGCGCTGCGGTCAAGTTTATAGATATGATTGGGAATAGTTTAATTAGTTAGGAACGTACTATACTTCCTCCGGTGCCGCCTAAATTAGGCGGCATTTATAATGTAGTTGTTAATGTAAGCGCTTTAATAAACTACCGATAGGGGGAATTGCACACATGCAAGCAAGCATCAGAAGAGTGATTTCGCTTCTAATGGCCATCGCGTTGCTCGTTCCGCAAGGCTGGTTCGCACTTCGAGCCGAAGCGGCTGTAGACCCGGCAATTGTGCTTCAACAGAGCTTCGAGGATGGAGAGCTCGGCGGCTGGGATAAGCTGTCTTGGGGCGGTAACGGGGACGTTGCCGTTGTTACATCGGACTTTGCTTCTGATGGCAACAAGTCCCTGAAATTCTCGAACCGTGCAACGCGCAATAGCAGCCTGAGCCACGATATGCTCGGCTTGTTGCAATCAGATCATAAGTACGATATTTCGTTCAAGGTTCGATCTGGTCTTGGAAGCGATACGTTCCATCTCGCTTCCAAGGTTGTCTCAGCCGGTACGACGGACTACCCGTGGCTGATTGGCAACAAAACGGTCAATGACACGGATTGGACGACCTTTGAACTTAAAGGCTATCAAGTGCCCAGCAGTACAACTGAATTCCGGGTATGGATCGAATCCGACAGTACGTCCACTTCAACAGCGGATGTTTACTTGGACGAGGTCCTGATCAAGGATGTAACTCCTCCGGTTCATGCACCATCGACGGTCGTTCTGAACCAAAGCTTCGAAGCTGATGATAATGCGGTAGGCGGCTGGGAGAAATTGTCCTGGGGAGATGCCGGTGACGTTGCCGTTTCTACAGACAATGCTTCTGAAGGCAGCAAGTCGTTGAAGTTCACGAACCGGGCATCACGAAACAGCAGCTTGAGCCGTGACCTAACTGGACTTCTCGCATCTGATCATACTTACGATCTTTCGTTCAAGGTTCGACTTGGCCAGGGTTCCGATACTCTTCATCTCGCTTCGAAAGTGAAATCCGGCGGAACGGACAGCTATCCATGGCTGATCGGCAACAAGTCCGTTGCAGATAGCGCTTGGACCACATTCGAGCTGAAAGGCTACCAAGTGCCTAGCAATACGACCGAGCTCCGGGTCTGGTTCGAATCCGATAGCACTTCGACCTCTACAGCTGATTTATATCTGGATGAAGTGCAAATCAAGGATGTCACGCCCGGCTCCGGTTCCGGCGGCGAAGATCCGGGTGATCTGGATCAATCCGGTGTGAGCTCCGATTTCGAGGATGGCGTACAAGGCTGGGTTCCTCGCAATGCAGGCGACTCTGTAAGCGCATCTACCGCAGACAATCACACTTCGAGTGGCGCGCAGAGCTTGCTTGCGACAACTGAAGGCCAGTATGCCGGCCCTCTTCTTAATGTCCTTGGCAAAATGCACCGCAATTATCAATATGACTTGTCCGTATGGGTGAAGATGGCTCCAGGCCAAGCAGCAACCACTCTGCGTCTTAGCTTGCAGCATGGCGACAGTATGTACGCCAATGTTTCGGCTAACACCTCCGTTACTGACAGTGCATGGGTTAAGCTTTCCGGTACATTCACGATGACGCATACGCCAACAGTCTTGAATGCCTATGTAGAGACAGCGACAGACAACGGTGGCACGAGATCGTTCTATATGGATGATTTCCAATTGTCGTATATCGGCCCCGTTGATAACTCTTCCCTGCCGCTTCCTGTTCAGACTGACATTCCTTCTATGAAGGACGTATATGCAGGCGACTTCACAATTGGCGCAGCGGTATCTTCCGAGCAGCTGACAGGCGCAACCGCGGAGCTGCTAAAGAAGCATTACAACAGCCTCGTTGCAGAGAATGCGATGAAATGGGATGCGATTGAACCGACGGAAGGACAGTTCAACTTCACTGGCAGTGATGCGATTCGTCAGTTTGCCGTTGATAATGGCATGAAGATGCGCGGTCATACGCTGCTCTGGCATCAGCAGACACCTGCATGGGTGTTCAAAAATGCGGAAGGCGGCGACTTGACGAACAGCCCGGCAGATCAGCAAGTTTTGCTGCAACGTTTGGAGAACCACATTAAAGGTGTCGTCGAACATTTTGGCACGGATATCCAAACTTACGATGTGGTGAACGAGGTTATTGACCCTGCACAGCCAGACGGTTTCCGCCGCAGCAAATGGTACGAGATTCTCGGACCAACATACATCGATAAGGCTTTTGAATTCGCTCACGAGTATGCGCCGGCTGGCACAAAGCTCGTTATTAATGATTACAGCACGACGGATACCGCGAAGCGGAAGTTCCTTTACGATCTTGTCAAAGGCATGAAGGAGCGCGGAGTGCCGGTCGATGCGGTCGGTCATCAAATGCACATTAACATCGAGCGACCGACTGCTGATGAGATTAAGCAGACATTCGACATGTTCGCGGATCTCGGTGTGGAGAACCAGGTTACTGAGCTGGACATCAGCGTTTATACAGGCGCAGGCAATTACGCTTCGCTTCCTGAAGATGTGGATATTCAGCTTGGACACCGCTATGCAGAGGTCTTCGATGCATTCAAAGCGTCGAAGGATAGTTTGACTGGCGTAACAATCTGGGGGATCGCCGATGATCACACATGGTTGGACGGCCAAAATGGTCATACAAAGGACTTTCCTCTTCCATTCGATGCTAGAATGCAAGCGAAGCAAGCATACTGGGGCATTGTTGATCCATCGCAATTGAAAGTCATGACGAATCACCAGAGCGTAGCTCAAGGTACGCCTGTGATCGACGGTACTACCGAATTAGCTTGGAGCACTGTCAGCCCGATCTCCATTCCGGCAACGGGAGGCAATCCGCTTCGTGTTCAAGTTAAACCGTTATGGGATGCGAATCATCTCTATGTTTACGTCGATGTAATAGACCCTACCTCTGATACTTCGGATCAGATTGACCTCTACGTGGACGGCAATAATGGCAAAACGGCTACCTACGAAGGTGATGACGTGCACTATACATTGACACGGAATCATAGCGATGTCGAAGGCGTTACTTACTCCGTGGTCGAACGCAGCGGCGGTTATGTAATTGAGGCTGCTGTGCCGCTGGTTGGTGCTGCTGTTGATCAGCAGATCGGCTTCGATTTGACCGCGACAGATGGCGGCAATGACAGCCCGCATACGATTGCTTGGAATGATACAACTTTCAACCAGGCATCGAACACATCCAAGTTTGGCGTTTTCCAATTCATTAACTCTTCGAAGACAACCGATGCTATTCAAGGCACGCCGGTCATTGATGGTAAAGCTGATTCCATATGGTCAAAAGCCAATGAAATCTCTACAAACGTGTGGGTAACGGGGACTTCAGGTGCAACTGCTAAGGCAAAGACGATGTGGGATGGCGGCCATCTGTACGTCTATGCGGTTGTGACGGATAATCTGCTGAGCAAAGCAAGCGCGAATGCATACGAGGAAGATTCGGTTGAGATTTTCGTCGATGCAAACAATGGCAAGAGCTCTTCCTACGAGCCGGATGACGGTCAATATCGCGTGAATTTCGATAACGAGCAAAGCGGTGGCGGATCGACAAACCTATCCAATCTCCATTCGGCAACACGCCGTGTATCCGGAGGCTATGTGGTGGAAGCCGCAATTGACGTCGATTCTTCTTTTACAACGAAAGACAACCTGCTCGGCTTCGACTTGCAAGTCAATAATGACCAAGACGGAAACGGCGCTAGAAGCAGCGTCTCGATGTGGAACGACCCTACAGGAAGCTCGTGGCAGAACACATCCCGCTTCGGTGTAGTCCGTCTAATGGATGCACCTGCTGTGGACCACCAAACAGGCGGCGGTGGCGGCGGTCCTTCAGAAATGGTGGATCAGCCGAAGGTAGAAGGCGGCACAATCACGCCTACTGTTAAGTGGAGTGACGGTCATGTTACAGCAATTGTGACAAGAGACTTGCTTGAGGAGGCATTAGGGCAAGCACCTGCTGATACGAATGGCGAGAAGCTAGCGGTTATCGTTGTCGGTGCGCAGAGCGGCGCTAATTCCTATAGCGTCCAGCTTCCAGCTCAAATCTTAAGTGCAGCCGGAACCTATGAGATTAAGGTGAAAAGCGAGCTTGGCGATATTTTGCTGCCGAGTACGATGCTTGCAGGCACGAATCTAGGCAGTACCGATTCCGTTGCAATTCGTATTTCGAAAGCTCAGACGGATCGCTTAATCCCAGAGGTTGCAGCGCAAATTGGGGAGCATCCTATTGTGAACCTTGAGGTGCTTGCAGGTGACCAAGTGATTGCTTGGAACAACCCGCTCGCACCAGTAACTGTTGCTATTCCTTACAAACCGACAGCGGCAGAGCTTAGCAATCCGGACTCGATCGTTGTCTGGTACATTGCCGGCGATGGCAGCGTAACTTCGGTCCCGAATGGTCGTTATGATGCCGCAACTGGAACGGTCGTGTTCCAAACGACGCATTTCAGCACTTATGCGATAGCCTCCAATCTGAAAAGCTTTGGGGACATAGCTAGCGTGCCTTGGGCGAAGCAAGCGATTGAAGCGATGGCAGCGCGCGATGTGATCAAAGGAACGTCTGCGGACAGCTTCTCTCCTGCGGCTTCCATTAAGCGAGCAGACTTCATCGCACTGCTTGTAAGGGTGCTTGAATTGAAAGGTACGGCAGCGGGCAATGGGGCAGCAGCCTTCAAGGATGTGTCGCCGAGCGCCTATTACTATAACGAGTTGAGCATTGCGAAGGAACTCGGGATTGCTACAGGCTTTGGTGACCATACGTTCAAGCCGGGAAGCTCGATTACCAGGCAAGATATGATGGTGCTGGCAGCACGCGCACTGGCTGCAGCAGGCAAGCAGGTTGCGGCGGGAGGAAGCGTCAGCGCTTACTCTGACTCATCCAGCATCTCTGCTTATGCCAAAGACAGCGCAGCGGCTTTGGTGAAGACCGGAATCGTACTCGGCAATAGCGGCAAGCTCTCGCCGAACGATTCGCTCACTCGCGCTGAAGCGGCGGTTATGCTTTACCGCATGTGGAAGCTGTAGATTGTAGAGGAAACAGAAAGAACCAACCTTGTGGTGTTGGTTCTTTTTGTTGTGTTGGTTGTTGGTTGTTTGCTGCGTGGCGGTGAGAGCACGTATGTGTTCTCTCAGCTTCAGAATGTTGGTTAGTTTGCTCTGCTGCGGCGGTGAACCCAACAAAAAAACCGTCTCGCAAGCCACACCCTGTGACTTGCGAAACGGTCCCCTACAATACAGTAAACAGCGAATCCACTGGCATGTAATGTACCGGCAAATTCGGGAACTGAATGCCGAGCCGTTCGGCTAACAGCTTCATGCCCGGCTGTTCGCTCTCGAGATGGCCGAGCACCAGTAGCGCCTTCGACTTGCCCCCGTAGCACGCATCCCGAACGTACTCCGGCGTCTCCCACTCTTGCCCCTCGCCGTACACGAGAGCATCGAGCTGATGCCGCTCGAATAGCGGAATCGCCACATCCCCGCCACCGCGATAACCGACCAGCACGCCGATTCGCCTGCAAGTCATCGTCAAGTCGCCAGCAGCACGCACGAGTCCGATGCCGAGCTTGCGCTTCAATTCTTCTGCCAGCTCGCCTACTGAACAAGCAGGAAGCTCGATAACAGAAGCTGCACGCTCGTGCTCCAGTACAAAGTCGTCCCAGCCGAGCTCCGCCAAGAGTCCCTCCATAATGCCGTCAACCTTCAGCCGATGTAGACCGTCGTGGTAGCAGTAGACCGCTAGTCGATGCTCGGCAATCATTCGCAGCTTAGCCTCGTAAACAGGGTCCTTGACCTCAATCAGCTTCGCATGCGGCTGATGATGATGGCTATAGAATATCCCTTCATGTGAAATAATCAGGTTCAAGCCCAAACGATGAGCTTGCTCCAGCACTTGCTGAGATGCCGTGAATGTTACAGCAATGCCGGTCACGCTCTCTTCAGGCTCTCCAAAGCGCAAGTGATCACCGCCTACTGGCCCTCCCAAGGCATGAATCACATCTCGAATCCGCAAAAAATCCGTCATCGTATCATCATCGCCGCCCCACTATCCAAGCCGCTTCGACAAGAAATCCCGCATGTCCATCTTTGCAACCGCCGCTATCCATCTTACACACCTGCATACGCCATAAACCCGCCGTCGACCGGCACCGTTATGCCGGTGACAAACCCAGACACCGCATCGTCCGCCAGCCATACGAGCGTGCCGAGCAGGTCATCCGGCTTGCCGAAGCGGCGCATCGGCGTATGCGTGATGATTTTGTTCGAGCGCTCGGTTAAGGCGCCGTCCTCACGGATGAGCAGCTTCCGGTTCTGCTCGGTCAAGAAGAAACCCGGCGCGATCGCATTCACGCGAATGCCCGCTTCCGCCATATGCACCGCGAGCCACTGCGTGAAGTTATCGATCGCCGCTTTCGCCGCGCTGTAAGCAGGCACCTTCGTCATTGGGCTCGGCGCGCTCATCGAAGAAATATTAATTACCGATGCGCCTTCCTTGCCCAGCATTTGCTTCGCGAACACCTGCGTCGGCAGCAAGGTACCGCGGAAGTTCAGATCAAACACGTAGCCGAAGCCGGCCTGCGTCAAGTCGAAGAACGTCCGAATGTCCGGCTGTCCGAGATCCTCCAGCTTGAACGTCTCATTCGTCGTTGACCCCTCAGGATGATTGCCGCCAGCGCCATTGATCAACAGTTGGCAATCGCCGAGCTCCTCCTTCACCCTTACAGCCGCAGCTTCCACACTCGTAGCATCCAAGACATCGCAAACAATCGCAATCGCCGTGCCGCCCGCAGCGCGAATAGCTTCCGCAACTACGCGGCCCTTCTCCTCCGTGCGGTTCAGAATCGCTACCTTCATCCCTTGGCGGCCGAGCTCGACAGCCATGGCGGAGCAGAGCACGCCGCTCCCTCCGGTCACAACGGCGACTTTGCCACGCAAATTGTCATGAACCGGAATCCCTGCCCTGGCTACTCCTTGCATCTCCTCGCCACTCGGAATCCCTGCCTTTGCCACGCCTCGCACTTCCTCGTCTCTCGGACCTTCCATCCCCGTCATGCCCCGCTCCTTTCCCCTGCACGCATTGAATCCCAGACGCCCCACAGATACATAATGCCGAGCGCCCGGTCATACAGCCCGTAGCCCGGTCGGCACTGCTCATCCCAAATATGCCGTCCATGATCCGGACGCGCATAACCGGTAAAGCCACTCTCGTAGTAGGCACGCACGATGCCCGCGATATTGACCGTGCCATCCTCCGTGCGATGAGACGTCTCGATGAAATCGCCATTGTCGTAAACGCGAACATTACGAATATGCGCGAATGGGATGCGCCCTTTAAATTCATGCACCATCGCGACGATATCGTTGTCCGGATTAGCACCGAGCGAACCGCTGCACAGCGTTACGCCGTTATACGGACTATCCACCAACGCGAGCAACCTGCGTATGCTCGCCTGCCCCGTCATGATGCGCGGCAGCCCAAAGATCGGCCACGGCGGATCATCCGGATGAATCGCCATCTTAATGTCATGCTGCTCCGCAACGGGAATGATCTGCTCGAGAAAATATTGCAGATTCCCCCACAGATCCTCCTCCGAGACGGACTTGTACTTCTCGAACAGCGGCGCCAGCTGCTTCAACCGCTCCGGCTCCCAGCCCGGCATCGTCACACTCACATCATTCGCAATCCGGTTCACAAGCTCAGCCGGATTCATCTGATCAACCTTTGCCTTCTCATAGAACAGCGCCGTCGAGCCGTCCGCCATCTCCTTGAACAGATCGGTGCGCACCCAGTCGAACACCGGCATGAAATTATAGCAGATCGTCTTAACCCCGACCGTCGCCAGCTTCGCAATCGTCCGCTTATAGTTCTCAATGTAGACATCACGCGAAGGCAAGCCGAGCTTAATGTCCTCGTGCACGTTTACGCTCTCGACAACCTCAAGATGGAGCCCGTATTGGTCAGCTTCTTCCTTATACGCCATGATTTTATCCATCGGCCATTCTTCGCCAGCCGGTACGTCATGCAGCGCCCAGACGATGCCTTCCAAGCCTGGAATTTGCTTGATCTGCCGTAAAGTTACCGTATCATTCCCCGTTCCATACCAGCGGAACACCATACGCATATCCGTTCACTGCCTTTCTACCCAGAGGGTTAGTAGATCACGCGGCCCTGCTCATCCGCAATGCCTGATTTGCGATAAAAATACGTATTAATCATATCGCGCCACTCGCACGCGTGCTCCGCCTGATGCGCCAAACGTTCGCGTACCTGCTCGAATCGCCCGCTATCCACCTTCGAAGCGAGCAAGTCCCACTTCGCGAGCAGCATAGCTGCTTGCTCCTCGCCTTCAAAGTGCGTATCGTAAATATGCTGAATGACCGTCTTCCCGCTATGCAGCACATGCAAGTACGGCACGTGATGGAAGAACAGCAGCAGTTCATCCGGACAGTCGGCAAGCGATTCATAACGTTCCGCAACCGTCTCATGATATTGACCCGCATACCCTGTGCCTGTACGAACCGTGCGATCAACGCCCATCCCATCTCGATCAGCGTAATGGTAGGTCCCCCATTTGGAATACTCATACCCATCGACATTCGGTCCATAGTGATGGTTCGGATTCACCATCCAGCCTACGCCAAGCGGAGCAGTGTACGACTCATAGATGTCATATGAGCTAAGCAGCATATCCAGTATGATACGTTCAAGCGACTCATCCAGCCCAAAAGTCATCCGGATCCACTCCGAAGCGATCTGCTCCGCGCTCAAATCCGGGTTCCACGCCAGCCGTGCATATCCGTACCAATTCGCCTGTGCCAGCACATGGCCGCACCAGTTCAGGTCATCGCCAATGTTCGAGACAGCCGCAATGCCGCCACGCGCAAGGCCGAACAATCGTCCGCTTGCAATCTCTGCAACGGTTGACCCGGCTCCATGGGTATGCGTATCGAAGTCATATACTTCCTTCCACTGCGGAACGAGATAGCAGAGATGCCGTTGCTGCCCTGTGTACTCCTGCGCAATTTGCAATTCAAGCAGGTGATTCGTCTTCGTCAGTCCGCCGAACAGCGGCGAGACAGGCTCCCGAACTTGAAAGTCCATCGGTCCGTTCTTGATCTGCAGCAATACATTATCCCGGAACTGACCATCGAGCGGCATGAAATGGTCATACGCCGCGCGGGCACGGTCCGTCTTCCGATCGCGCCAATCCTGCAAGCAATTATAGACGAAGCACCGCCAGATGATTTCTCCACCGAATGGTGCAATCGCATCAGCCAGCATATTAGCGCCATCCGCGTGATTACGGCCATATGTGAATGGACCCGGTCGGAACTCCGAATCCGCCTTCACGACGAATCCGCCGAAGTCGGGGATGTACCGATAAATGTCCGCGGCTGCCCGCCCCCACCATGCAGCAACGCCGGCATCAAGCGGATCCGCTGTATCCAAGCCGCCGATTTCAATCGTACTCGCATAGTTCACGCTCAAATACAGTCGAATCCCATACTCTCGGAAGATCCCTGCAACAATAGCCACGTCAGGCAGAAACTCATCGGTAATGAGCTTCGACTCCTCCCTGTGCACGTTGACGTTATTGATCGAGATCGCATTGATCGCAGCAGAAGCAAGCAACCGGGCATAATCCCGAATGCGGCTCTTATCTTCGATGAATCTGCCGTCCTTATAAAAGATACTCCCACCCGCATAGCCGCGTTCGACCGATCCGTCCATGTTGTCCCAATGGTTAATCATACGCAGCCCGTTCCGCGGTATTTCCTGAATTCGCAAGCTATCCAGCCGCTGACCGGTTTGAAGCAAGCGAATGAAATGGAAGACCGCATACAGCACGCCTTTATCCGACGTCGCCGTCAAATAGATACAACCTTCTTCATCCCGTGAGTGAATGATATAACCTTCATCGCCCAGCCCGGCGAAATCATAAATGTTCGCTAATGGCTCAAATACAGGGGAACTGCCGTACACACCGGCAATGACAGTACCTCCTTGCCTGCCGTCTTGCCTCTCGCTTGAATTGCCCCGCTCGACATTGCCAAGCATCGCAGATAACGCAATTGCCAGCTCCTTGCTCGCCGTGCGAAGGAGTGGCGATTCGCCGATGACCGCATAACAAGAGCAGACCCGCTCATAATCCTCACGTCGCATCTCATCCCCAATGAGCTCATAACCTAACCAGCAATCGTAGCCACTTTCTATTAAAGTCGTCCGATTCATCATCTACCGCTCCCCTCTCTGATCTCAGGCAAATTCTGCCGAAATGAAAAGAGTCTCCGCTAATAGGAGACCCTCGCCGCACACATACAAGCGCTTATTGCATCGGCTGCCAGATCCGATAGCGCCCGCTAAGAGCCAATAATGCGAATAAATAAAGACAATTGTCATAGTACCGGCGCTCTCCGTCACGTACGGGCGTGCTCCAGAATAACTCCACAGAGCAGCGTGCGTGCGGCCCTTCCGGCGTTGCCAGCGATGCTGTGGCATTCGTCGCAATAAGACCAACCGGATGAAGCGACTTCTCCTCGAAGGGCTCGCCCGCAATCGTATACCGCCGGTAGTCAGCAGGGTTCTTGTCCGCGAAGAACGCTTGAATGAGATCCGCTTCCTGGCGCATCCAATCGCTCGCGCCGAACCATGACGCCTCCAGGCCAATATTAGCCGCAACCCGGTATGAATCGCTGAAGAAATGCCCGTAGCCGCGTTCATCATTCGGCGTGCCATCATAATGCGCATACTCCGGGGATAGCCCCGTCAACGGATGGCAGGCGATCTTCAAATAATTGCGGCTAGCAATCGCCGCTTCCCGCCAGAACGGACGATCCGTCTCATTTGCCCACAGAGCGAACAGCTCATAGAAATGCGGCAAATGATACGAAGGGTCGCTGTATTCGCAGTTCGGAACGAACTTAATCAGCTTATTGTCCGGGTTCCACATCGGATACCCTACGCCATCTTCGCCATTGTGGATGCAATCATGCAGCAGCTGACGCGCTTTCACACTGTAATCAAGCGGCGCTTCTCCGTCCCCCCAACGATGCGAAGCAAACAGCAGCGCTAGCGCAAAATATTCCTCGCCATCCGGCGCAGGACCATTCGAACGCTTCGTCCCATCCGTGTTGCAGGACCAAGCGAAATACCCTTTATTCGCACCTGACGTCATGTACATATACTGGTAGCTCCAGCGCCACAGCCGGTCGAATACATCCTTCTTATCCAGCTGAACTGCCATCATCATGCCGTAGGACATGCCTTCCGTACGAACATCGAGATTGCCCGTGTCCAGCATATAGCCCATATCGTCTCCGGCCGGGTAATAGATGCGTGTCTCTTCATGCTCCCCGAAGAGCAGCTCCCACGTCTCTTCGACTTTGCGGTCGATTGCTGCTTCGTCATATCCGTAGTCGAGCAGAAGATTGCGATAGTACGCGTTCATACGCCCATCCTGCCTCCTTGTAAGCGCTTTTAATAGACTCATTCAGTATACAAAGCGGGCGAAGCTTTATTCACCCACTAAACTATACATCGCACTTAGGAAACTATAGAGACTGAATCTCGATACGAATGGTTGTCCCTTGATCCTTGACGCTCTCTATCGAGAATTTCGCTTCATCTCCATAGAACAGCTTCAGTCGCATGAATACATTGCGCATACCAATGCTCTCGCCGAGTTCCTCTGCGTGATTCATATCGTACTTAAGCTGGCTCAGCTTCTCCTCCGTCATGCCGACTCCATTATCGGCAATCGTGCAGACGATACCCTCGCCATTGCTCGACTTGCGCACGCTTACGCGAATGAAACCGGGCTGCTTCATCGGTTCGATGCCGTGAATGCTGGAGTTCTCGACCAAAGGCTGCAGCGTCATCTTCGGTATAAGTCTCGAAACGCAGTCATCATCTACCTCGATGAGATAATCCAGCTTGTCGCCAAAGCGGTATTTCTGGATTTTTAGAAAGCTATCGACCAGATCAAGCTCATCTCGGACGCTAACCAGATCTCGCCCCCATGAGAGTGACTTACGGAATATTTTCGCCAGATGGTGGATGATCTTCGCCGTTTCTTCTTCCGACTTCATTAAGCTGCGCATCCGAATCGTCTCAAGCGAGTTGAACAGAAAATGCGGATTGATCTGACTTTGAAGCGCATGAAGCTGGGATTGCTTGCGCCCAAGCTCCAGCTCCTTCTTCTGGATATCCGCCATGTATACGTCATGAATCAGGCTTCTGAGCTGCAACGTCATATGGTTGAATTCCGAAGTCAGTTGACCAATCTCATCGTTCGTCTCATCGTTCTTAATCAGCTCGAAGCTATGATTCTTAACCCGCTTCATCTGTTTCAGAATGCGGAATAATCGCTGGTTAAGCGACCGTGTGAACCAGATAATGATCAGCGACGGGATCAGAATGTTCGGCAGCGCCATATAGAGCACGAATTCCTTCGACTTGCGAACCTCTTCGAGCACTTGGCGTTCCTGGAATTTGCCGACGATTCGCCAGTTGCTGAAGTAGGCCTTGCTAGACAAGTCTTCTATGATTTCAATCGCACCATCCTCTGACTCTTCGCTCATGCTTTTATCCCCGGAGTAGAGCTTGTAATGAACCTGATCTCCCTCCATTAAGTACACGTTGCCTTCCAGCGTCACATTGCTCAGGATCTGTTTAACGAGCTCGGGGTGCAGATCAATCTTAATGATTTTGTCAAAAACATTCTGGCCGGTCGTATTGCTCATTCTGACAACGACACTAAGCGAAGGCTTCGAGACGGCCTCTGTATCCTCGACAATGATTGGATTAGAAGTCCCCGACGTCATCAGCTGCTTGTACCAGCTTGCTTGTGTGTTAATGCCAGAGATCGGATAAACATAACCGCCGTAGATGATCGTATCGTTATTCGTATACAAGGTGATTCGCTGAATGGCTCGGTAAACAGGGGTATACTTCTCCAGCATATCCGTAATGTAGGAGTGATAGTTGTAGACGTAATCCGAATCATTGACGTACCTCGTATCGAGATAATTATTCAGAATGGAGTCGGTGTATAGTACCGTTGCGATCCCGATGACAGCATCTGCCTGATACATCAGCTCATTGCGCATCTGCTCCATCGCCAGCGATAAATCTCGCATTTTCTGATTTTTGACGTTGTTCGTCGTAATGTTATAGAAGATCACGTTGGTCAGAATGACCGGGATGAATACGGACAAGAAATAGATGATCAGCATTTTGCTGCGGAGCCTAATATTGTGAAAAGCGTTAAACTTCATAAAGGCAGATCCCCCGGGTACATTCTGCTCACTTCTTGGCCATCATGGCGTTCTTATATTCAGTCGGCGTCTTCCCTTCCACCTTCTCGAACTGGCTGACAAAATAATCCGGATTGCCGAAGCCGACGCTGGCTGCAATCTCATAGATCTTCTTATCCGTCTGGCGCAGTTGGCGCCTTGCTTCCTGAATTCGAATTTGCAGCAGGAAATCGTTAAAGTAGACGCCATATGTTTTCTTGAACAATTGACCGAGATAGACCGGATTCATATAGAAGAGCTTCGCAATGCTCTTCAAGCTAATATTGCTCGTATAGTTCGTCTCGATGTAGCTTCGAATCTTGCCGATATCGCCTCTCATTGTCGTGCTGCGAAGCGCTGCAATCGAAGTCATGCACTCCGACAAGAACTGAATCAGCAGTTGCTTCACGCCTTGCAGCGTTCGCGGCTCGTTATGCCACTGCAAGATGGGCTGCAAAGCAGCAAGCTTGCTCTCGTCGCCCTCCATCGTCTGGACGATCCGGGTCGCTTCATGCACGCCTCTTGCAAGCGATGAAGTCATCGACTCGAGCGCGAAGCGCTGCTCCTGAAACGCGCGGAACATCGCGTCCACCAGCGCGTTCACGCCGCCGATGTCATGTTCTTCGAGACGCTCCATCAGCTCGGAATAGAACGATGGCGCAAGCTCCTTGAACTGCAGCTTCATCCCGCATAAGTCGTCAAATACGATCACGCTTTGGTTTGCATATGCATACTTGAGCCGCACAAGTTCCATCGCGCTCTGGTAGGATTGTTTGACCTCGCGCAAGCTTGCAGCTGTCGCCCCGACATAGACAAGAGGCACTGTGCCTTCAATGATCTGGCCTTTCGCAGCACGAATTAGTTCTTCCCCAAGCCGTACAACCCAAGCGGGGTTGGCATCTGGAAGTATAATAATGCCGAGCTCCGTCTGACTTCGCACGTAAACAACAGGCGTTACCTCAAGCCTGCGCTTCAAGAGGTCGATTACCGCTTCTCTCGCCATCTCAATCTGGCTGGTTCTTTCCTCATCTGTTGCATCCACCGTAATATCATTCAATTCGAGCGCGATATAGCGCATCGGTTTATGGTCTGGCAATGCGAGATATTGGGCCGCTTCGGACATCGTCTTCTCGTCTGCCTTGCCGGAGATCAGCTGCTCAAATAACGAAGCTTGCAGCATCGGATTGCCTTCCTGCGACCAACTCGGCATGCTATCGAGCATCGCCGAGATCCGCTGCAGCGTCTCTATCAGTTCATCCTCGTCAATCGGCTTCAGCAAGTAATCATGGACACCGAAGCGTACAGCCTGCTGTGCATATTTGAAATCACCGTATCCGCTTATAATAATGAATTTGACCGCTTTACCGAGTCGTTCCTGAACGGTCTGGATTAATCCAAGCCCATCAAGCACAGGCATGCGAATATCCGTTATGACAAGGTCAGGCTTATGCTGTTCGATAAGCGCGAGCGCTTCTTCCCCATCTTCAGCTTCAGCGATAATCTCGAAGCCGTATCTTTCCCAAGGGATAAGCTTAACAAGCCCTTTGCGGGCAAATACTTCATCGTCAACAAGAATAGCTCTGCGCATCAGAACGCCTCCTTACGTTGCAATCGCTTTCAAGATGTGACAGCACTGTTGAAAAGTATAGCACGTTCCAAGAGATTTATTCACTTGCCGTAAAAACGCGAGCAGGCACATGCCAGTAGCAGCATGCGCCTCATTCGTATGATTAACCTTTCACGCCGCCAACCGTCATTCCCTTCACGAAATACTTCTGAAGGAACGGATAGATGATAATCATCGGCACGGATGCCACAATTGTCATCGTCGCCCGAATCGATAACGGCGTTACCATCGAAGATGTCCCGCCCGAATTCGCGAATCCGCTCTCCATCGTTGCCGATGACACGTTGGAATTCTGCAAAATCTTCATCAATTCATATTGCAGCGTGCTCAAATTGATATCAGACGAGTTATACAAGAAGACATCGAACCACGAGTTCCACTGATAGACCGCGGTGAACAGCGCAACCGTTGCGAGCACCGGAAGACAGAGCGGCAGCACAATGTTGAAGAACGTGCGGAAATCGCCAGCGCCGTCAATTCGCCCGGATTCCATAATGCTCTCTGGAAGCCCTTCGATGAAGGAACGGATGATAATGAGGTTGAATACGCCGATGATGCCTGGCCAAATATAAACCCAAAAGCTGCCTACGAGACCCAAATCACGCATCAGGAGGAAGGTTGGAATTAATCCGCCGTTGAAATACATGGTCAAGATAAAAGCAACCGTAATGAACTTGCGCAGCACATAATCCTGACGGCTTAACGTATAGGCTACCATCGCGGAGCAGAACACCGTTACGACTGTACCGATAACTGTCCGAAACACGGAAATCATCGTTGCGTGGAAGATCGTCGCTTCCTTGAATACAAACTTATAGTTCTCGATCGAAAACTGCCTAGGCCACACGTGAATGCCGCCCTTAAGCGAGTCAAGCCCGGTGTTGAGCGAATAAGCCAGCGTATTCAGGAACGGATACAAGGTGACCACCATGAGCAAGGCCAAAAAAACGTAGTTGAAACCATTAAACAGTTTATCTCCCAAAGATGAGTTCTTGATCATCTGGCTACCCTCCTTAATACAGTCTGGCTTCTCCTGTTTTCTTGGCGATTGTATTCGCCGCGGTCAGAAGAATAAGGCTAACGACGGTTTTAAACATCCCCGCTGCAATGGACAATGAGAAGTTGCTTTGTTCAATACCATACTTGAGTACGAATATATCAAGGTTCTCGGAGAAGTCGATATTCATCCCGTTGCCGAGGAGGTACTGCGGCTCGAATCCCGATTCCAGCAAATATCCGATATTCATAATGAGCAGAACGACGATAACCGGCCGAATACCCGGCAGCGTGACGTTCCACATCTTTCTGAAACGGCCTGCGCCATCCATCTCAGCCGCTTCATATTGGGAAGGATCAATTGCCGTCATTGCGGCCAAATAAACGATCGTATTCCAGCCGACTTCTTTCCATACGGAGCTTGCACCGAAGATACCCCAGAAGTAGTGCGGGATGCCAAGGAACAGAATTTCCTGGCCTTTCTCGATAATGCCTGTCGCCTTCAATAATTCGTTAATGACGCCATCCGGCGCGAGTGTCGTTTGAACGATGCCCGCAGCGACAACCCATGAAATAAAGTGAGGCAAATAGCTGACCGTCTGCACGATACGTTTGAACGCGACCATCCGGATCTCATTAAGAAGCAAAGCGAGCGTAATTGCGGTTACAAAGCCAAGCACGAGATTAATGCCGCTCATCGCAAGCGTATTGCGCAATACGCGAAGGAACCGTTCATCCTGAAACAAAAATTTGAAATGCTCGAACCCGATCCAATCCTGCTGGGAGAAGCTTAGAGCAGGCTTGTATTTCTGAAATGCTATCGTCCAGCCCCAGAGCGGCAAATATTTAAAAATAAACAACCAAATGACGAATGGAACGGACATCAGGACGAGCATCCGTTGCTGTATGAGCTTTTTGAAGAAACTCTTTTCCATACGCTATACTTCCCCTTCCATTTCGGCCAAGGTAGAAATAAGCGAAGGGCCTGACGTATGCGCTAGTAGCTGCACGCTTATGTCGGCCCTTCGCTTAGCCTTCTGATTCTAATCGATGATTACTTTACTTACTTGCTTGCATCAAGAATGGCTTTGATTTGCTCTGTGTACCACTTCTCGTAGCCGGCTGTATCGAGCTTGCCGAATGCACCGAGATACTCTTGCCATACGCCGTCAAAGTCGGCTGGCTTCGCAAGAACGAGCTTCGGATAGTACTTCTTCGTCACTTCGTCCTTCTGCGTTTCCCAGATTTGTTGCGGCGATCCTTGTTCTTTCGGAATACCCCAAGCCGGGTACCAAGGACGATCTTGCGGAGTAGCGAATTGCGCCGCATAGGTTTGAACGCCATACTTGCCTAGAATTTCTTTATCTTTGTCCGTCAAGCTCAGTTGGAACACTTCCGGCTGCAGGCCTGGCGCGAGCGCATTGCCGTTAGACAGCGTAGAGTTCGTGCCGTATTGCGGCCAATCCCATGCATAGTATTTAAATCCGAATTTTAGGTTGAATGGCTCATCAATCTTCGCGATTTGTTCAGGCGTGCGGTAGAAGCGTCCTTTGTCATCCACTTCATACGTTTCGCCTTTGATGCCCCAGCTTCTAAGAATCTGGTTATCTTCGGAAAGAAGCGTATCCCAGTATTGCATGATGCGCTCAGGATCCTTCGCACTTACAGTGATGCCGATACCACGGTTGTTAACAAATCCTGGCGGGTCAAGCAATTGGTCCGGCTGACCGTCGAATGTGACCGGCAGCGGGTAGTACACATAATCGTCTTGTGCCGGATCTTTCTTCGCAGCGTCCTTCAATACATTGTTTGCATTTGCGATTTGCCAGCCGTAGTCGAAGAAGCCAACGACTTTCTTGGAGCTGAGCTTCGCGATGTACTGGTCATAGTTGTCTACGAAAGAAGCTTTGTCGAACAAGCCTTTGGCATTCAGCTGGTTCAACGCTTGCAGCCAACGCTTCGTATCCTCATTGTTGTAATAAGTCTTCGCTTCGTGCGTGTTCATGTCAATCTCGACGTTACCGTCGTTCGGGTAGCCAGCAAGGTGCATCGGTTGGTTGGAGGTTGCAAAGAATCTCCAGTCATTCGTCAGCGACGCGTAGCCGATCAGGTCCTCGTCTTTATGCTTGTTAACGAAGTCTTCAACCAGCTTGAAGTACTCGTCCATTGTACGGACCTTCGGATAGCCAGCTTCCTTCAGCACACGGCGTTGAACCCAGAAAGCACCTTGGTTGATGTTCGGATCTGCTGTGTATTCGCCAACTTGCGTGGAGAATGGTAAGAAGTAAATCTTGCCGTCTTTAGCCTTCATTCGGTTCAGATAAGGACCATATACCTTCTTAATGTTAGGATACTTCTCAATATAAGAGGAAATGTCGATAAACGCGCCAGCATCAAGCAATTGGTCAATGCCTGCGTCTGGGTCGATGACATCCGGATATTTATTGGATGCGATCATCGTACCGAATTTCGTTTTCAGGTCGCCTACCAAGTGTTCGATTTTGAAGTTGACACCGGTTTGATCCTCAAGCGACTTACCGATTGTAGTGTCGTTCGTGTTGCCGTCCGGCGCATTAGCTACACCGTTGAATAAGCTGAATGTTACTTTCTCTTTAACCGCCGAAGCGCTTTCATTTGTTGCCGCCGCGTTATCGGTGGAAGCTGCCGTGTTGTTTGTTGTTTTCGATGCATTGTTGTTCTTCGTTGATTCTTCTCCGCCATTGTTGTTGCTATTCCCACATGCAGATGCAGTCAAAGCCACTGCAAGCGCCATAGAAGCAACCATTATCTTTTTAGCCAATGCGTTCAAACCCCTTTCAATCACCGTATGTTTTGTAAGCACTTTCATTATATAATTTGTAGGGATTTTGTTGACCCAATAAACTATAGCATAAGCTTTAAAAAGCATATACGTTCATGGTGCTCACCCAGCAAATCAAGCAAGGCTTGGCCCATTTTCCAGTAAACCTTCTTCTATAGCTTCCCCAAAAACTGCAGATGACAAGTGTACGGCTATTGCCAAAGAAAAAAAAGCAGCCCGCAGGCCGCTTTCTTCCGCTTACTTCTTATAAGGCTCAATCAATTGAATGGTTCCGTCCTCGTTGTAATGAAGCTCGGTAAATTTGACGCTGCGCTTATGATCAACGCCGCCGGAGAGCGACGCATCATGGTAGAACAAGTACCACTTCTCTTGAAACTTGACGATGGAATGATGGGTCGTCCAGCCGAGCACCGGTGTTAAGATCGTGCCTTTGAACACGAACGGCCCTTCCGGATGATCGCCTACTGCATAGACCAGTTTATGAGTTGTGCCCGTCGAATACGAGAGGTAATATTTGCCTTCGTGCTTATGCATCCACGGACCTTCGAAATAGCGGCGGTCTTCATCTCCAGCTGTAATCGGTGCGCCGTTCACATCAACAATCTGAATTTCCTTCGTCGCCGTCTTGAAGGAGAGCATATCATCGCTCAGCTGAGCAACTTGTGGTCCAAGCGCCGGCTCATCCGCAGCAGGTCCTACCGCCTCTGGCTTGTAGGCGCCTGTCTGCCATTTCTCCAACTGTCCGCCCCATAGGCCGCCGAAGTACATGTACGACTGGCCATCCTCATCGACGAATACGGCTGGGTCAATGCTGAAGCTGCCTTCCATGTAGTTCTTTTCCGCCTTGAACGGTCCGCTTGGGGACGCACTTGTCGCTACGCCGATCCGGAAGATGCCGTCCTTGTCTCTTGCCGGGAAGTATAAGTAGTACGTATCGTTCTTGAAAGCTGCATCCGGCGCCCACATCTGCTGGGAAGCCCATGGCACGTCTTTAATATGAAGCGCTTCGCCATGATCAACGACAGGCGCATCCGCGCTGTCCATCGACAGGACATGGTAATCTTCCATCGCATATTGATCGCCGTTATCATTCGTTGGCCCATCATGGTCAATATCATGAGAAGGATAAATATAGAGCTTGCCTTCAAATACATGAGCAGAAGGATCCGCGGTATAGATATGCGTTACAATAGGTTCGTTCTGCTGCGCTTTGTTGCTTGTCTTTGTATCCATAAGTTTAGCGCTCCTTCTTGTTACGTAGATTCTAGAAATCGCTTACATCCTATTATAGAAAGGAATGCTACGAGGTACAGTAAAGAAAGTATGGCTCTTTCTTCGAAAATTAAAGAAAAGCCGCGAACGCCCGCCTGTGCGGTGCGTTTCGCAGCTTCTTCATTGAAAGTATATCGGAGGTTCGGAGGTCACACCGGCGCTGTCATGCCCATACGTTCCCATTCTTCCTTGGACGGACCGTACACGCCTGCGACAGGCAAGCCAGCTTGACGCATAAGAATGGTCACCTGACCGCGGTGATGAACCTCGTGCTTCAAGAATTGGATCAGCGTATATCCGTTCTTCCAGGTTTGGCCGAATAGAGTGTTGATCTCTTGCAGCTTGTCATCGGACCATTGCGAGGCAGCTTCAAGCAACGATGCTGTTGTCTCTTTGTACGTCTGCGCAATGACTGCTGCCGATTGCGGCGGCTCCGAATGCGCGGCCGGTGCTTTGAACTTGATGCCGATCTGTTGAAGCATGCCTTTGTCATCATGAATCAAATGCCAAGCCAAGAAACCGAGAGTGCGGCCGCCCGGTCCGACCTGCTGTTTCAATGATTCATCTGTCAGGGAATCAAGAAGCTTCTGCGTCCCTTGCGATTCTTTGCTATAGTCATTAATAAAATCTTCCACGCTTGTAAACATGCTGTTCGCCTCCATTACTTGTATTGCTAACTTTCATATGCTTACTATACAGAAGGTCTGCTGACAACAGCATGTCAGTTGAGTTCGTCTTTTATTCATCGTTCATCCTATTTAGCTTCTTGCGCACCATATTCAGCTCGGGATGACGACCCAGAATCCGTTCATATTGGCCTCTCGCCTCTGCTCGTTTACCCGCTATTGCTGCAAGATCCGCCAGTGCAAGATCCGCCTTCCAATCCGCAATAGATGCATCCGCTGTTACGGTTCCCCGATAGGTACCGAAGGCCTCTTTCGATTCTTTAAGGCTGCGCTGAGCTTGCTGCAGCAGAACACCGGCTTGTTTCATCTGAGCTCTTGCCAGATGATACTTCGCATCAGGAAAGTTCGGCTGCACCTGTAACGCACGCAAGCATACACGCTGTGCCTGCTCATAATCCTTTGAACTCATATAGATTTGGTTCAAGTACATTAGGATGTCCAGCAGCCTGCCAAAATTCGGTTTACTCGGTGCAAGCCGCTCCGCTTCCATGAACAAGTCCTTTGCCTTCTCGAGATCCCCTGTCGCCAGCGTCTCTCTCCCGTAATACAGATACCAGCCCGGATTGTCCGGCTCTTGTTCCACCATTAGCTTCAGCAGTCTTAAGTTGCGTTCGAGCTTATTCTGCTTGTTCATGATAGCCGGTTCGTAGCCGTCATGATGAAGACGTATTCGAACCGGGCGCCGCATCATGCGGTCGTCGTACATATCTTCGCCTTCAATCACAACCTGCTCGTGAACTCGCCCATAATAATGCAGCCCGCGATTAAGTGGGAACATGCGCGGATTCGCATAATCAGCCGTTAGTTTGCCTTGCACTTGATTGACTTGGCATACATTAAGAACGGTGTGCTGAAACCGATTATGAAACATCGATGCTGCTATTCGAACAGCTTCACGATCTTCTTGAAACAACCATTCATCCGCATCCACCCAAAGCACCCAATCGCTCTTGATATGCGGCAGAGCCTGATTTCGTTTCCATGCAAAATCATCATTTAGCGCAACGCTTCGAATAATCTTCACCTTGTGCAAATGTTTGACAAGCTCAATCGTGCCGTCCGTAGAATCCGAGTCAATGATGAGGATTTCGTCAACGGCGTCCTGCAAGCTATTCACGCAGCGGACGATACAACGCGATTCATTACGCGTCATTATTGCCGCTGCTACGGTTACACCTGGATTTAACTGCCACAAGTGCTCTAAATCCGCACGCGATTCCCCTGGCGGTTTGCCTGCCAGCGCCTCCTCCACTTCTCTTATCCACATTGCCTGCGGGTCAAGCAGACTGCCTCTTTCGAATGCTCGTCCCGCTTCTTGCACGTAGCCTTGGTGTAGCAGCGCTTCACCGAGAAACACCCAATTCTGCGCATAGTGAGGCTGGTTGTGCAGATTATCCAGCACAAGCTTCTCTGCCAGCTTGAACTGACGAGCCGTCAGCGCTTCACGAATCGCGTTCGAAGCAGACTGTTTCATTCCCATTGCCTGATTCAAGGGCTCATTCTCCTTCGGATTGATTTGAAGAGAAATGGCCAACCTGAAGGAAGTTGGCCATTGGTCCTGCATCTTCTACTAAGCGCTTCCTTGCCCCGGGATCTCCGGCAAGGCAACGTTCATGTATAGTTTAAGTGCTCTGGTAATTTCCCCGTCTGTAATATGCACAGTAATAAATTCACTGTCACCCGGGTACATGATTTCTGAATTCACGTCAAAATGCAAACTTGTTCCCACTAATGTTGCACCAGGAATAATGTATTCACTATCTATGCCCTGGAGCTGTAATGTATCTACATTCATTCCCGATAGCAGCCCAGCAAGGTCCTTATCAATACTAAAGTCGTTTACAATATCGATGCTATCATCGTAAACGATGAAGTAGCGATAAACATTGCCGGTGCCGAACGGTAGTCCATCCGACGTCGTGATTGTCAATGACACTGAACCCGTTTCCAGCCCTGCAACAGTAAGCTTGCCGTTTGCATAGTTGGCCGCAACACAACTCCCGTTCTCGCCACAGATCGAATCATCAGGCCGGACATCAACAGAAGTAATCGGATCTCCCTCAGCATCCGTAATATCCAGATCAACCGTCTCGCCTTTCTTGATTAGGATCGGTGGAGCTTCTACACCACCGTCCAAAGAAGGAGCCGTATTCTCACGAATTTGCAGCGTGTAGCTTTTAACGTTGGTTTCTTTTCCCGCATCATCTAAAGTACGGCCTTGTATTTGAATCTCCGTAACATTCGTAAACGTCTCATTTGTAAGTATTTCTAAATAGTCGTCACTTGTCCACGTATTCAACTCGTGACTGCCAATGCTCTTGATGACATCACCGTCATACGCGGTAACTTTAAACTCATCGGCATTATGAAAGATGTCTTTCATGTCAACATAAGCACTGTAGTCCTCATAGTAATTATTAAAGAATTGGACTCCGATATCTTTTACTCCGAGCCCTACATACAGGTTGAAGTTATCCGTAATCGTCAAGCCGTGATCGTCACTGGCTGAGACTACGACAGAAACATTGGAATCATCCTCCAAAGGAACCGCTAACGTTGAGTCTTCAATGGACAGCATTGTATTGGTTCCTGTGTCAAAGGCGACATAATCGCTCAGACCTTCATCGAAATATTCAGGTAGGTAAACCGTATACTCATCCTGATTATTACTTATTTGCTCTTTATCCGGGAGACTGCTTCCGGTAACTTGAACCGTAACCGGGATCGTAACATACGTTGCAAAACCGTCGTCACTAGCTTCTATATTGAAAGAAGACAAACCAGGTGAGCCGTGAGCATTCAAATAATAAGCCGCCCCGCTAAATGTTCCGGTTAAACCGCTATTTCCTTGGAAGTCGGAACGATATATAAGCTGTTTACCATCCACATCAGTGAAAATCTTCGATAGATCCAGCATGGCAGTTTGGTCTGGGCGAAGCTGGAAGTACCCCTCGTGGCCTATCGTACCAGCTACAGGCAAGTCATCAACTGGCCTGATATTCACAGCAACAGTCGCTTCATGCGAGTCAATCGTTCCATTGTTCGCTACGTAGGTGAAAGAGTCCTGGCCGTTATAGTTAGCTGCAGGTGTATACCTGAACTGATTTGGCTCTAGCGAGTCATAGCTAAGATTACCATGAAGGGGCTCTGTCACAGCTCGATAAGTAAGAATATTCGCCGCATTCGCATCCGTTCCGCTGAAGGTTCCGATATAGCTGCCATCCTCATCCATTACGAAGCTAATCGGATCCGCTACTGGTCGCACTTTTACGGGGTTGACTGCAATCATAACTGGCACTGGCACCGAATCGCCCTTTCCATCGTTCGCCACGTAGGTGAAAGAATCCTCGCCGACATAGTCCGCTGCAGGCGTAAACCTAAACTGATTTGGCTCTAGCGAATCATAGCTTAGCGTACCATGAGAAGGCTCTGACACGGCACGATAAGTAAGAAAGTCCGCCGCATCCGGGTCCGTACCGCTGAATGTGCCAACATAGCTGCCATCCCCATCTACTTTGAAATTAAGCACATCGGCAACCGGAGGATGATTCACCTCAGTCGCGGCATCAGCTGTCACACTAAAGACCTTCGTTGCACTCTCTTCACCATCACTTCCATCAACCGAAATGCTAAGAGGCTGCGAGCTTCGACTCACTGCATGCAGAACTAGAGTGCCAGTCTCACTATAAAGGTTTGCACTTACAAAAGAACCGCTGGATGGTGGGTTAACGAGTGCGAAAGAGAGCTTATCACCGTCTTCGTCGCTGAATAGATCGTTTAATTGAATTTCAGTGTAGGTTCCTGCTGTCATTGCAATCGATGTTGTTTCCGAGGAGACGCTTGGTACATGATTCGGTTCTGTAATAGAACTCGCAACTGCGGCCTTCAATAAAGTGCGATAGTCACTAGTATTGAAACCATTGCTGTTCGTCTTGAAATATCTAACCACATCGCCGAGGTCGACACCGTTATGGTTCGTATCAATAGTCGTGTTCGGATCGACTTTAATTTGAAATCTCTCGTGGGAGGTCGGTGCCTGCCCATTCTGTCGATACTGAACATCGATACTGGTCGTCCCCGTCTTCTTCAAGGAAAGATATAGTATAGGAATCCCGTCTTCTCGAATAACCTCCGCATCCGCTACAGAACTATTCTGAACAACTACGTCATCAAATTTATAAGTCGTGACGTCTCCAAAAACGGTTCTTAAATCCACCGCTAATCTCTTCCCTGCAACCAGTTGATCCGCATAGGTAGTGGCCATTAACTGGCTAAGTGATGGATACAATGTTACCGGCCCAGACGCGTCCGCACTCACCATCACTGGAATTGCAATCGCCAGCGGAATCACTGCTGCTGTCGAGCCGATCATACGAGCAATCTTCTTCATCGACCGCTTCTTATGCAGCTTCCTCTGTCTTTTCGACATGATCAATACCTCCCTATTCATATGCTCTATGTCATAAACCCCCTATTAAACAATAGGTATTAGATACCAATTCTACTATTGCTAATATACCACGACGAGATTCGATAGAGAACGAGAATATGTTAAAAATATGTCGAATCATGACAAAAAGATAACAGCTTCGCATTGCTAGCTAAATGGTTTTCAGAGTGTAGAGAACCTCACTTTATTCAAAATGGCGTGTTTCTCTTTTTGTATACATTTCTCTTTCAGGGTTTCGGAGAGTCTCAGTTAAGGATACTAACCAGATATCGGCTACGTGTGAAGCTGAGAGTGCGATATTCGATCTCTCAGACTCGGAAGCAGCCGATGCTGCTTTGAGAGATCAGATTCAACACACTCTGATTTACGCGACTTTCTCGACAGCCTAAAAAACCACCTCGCCTAATTAGCGAGGTGGTTCAATTCCTTCTATGTGAGCATCCGATCAGCTATGACGCGATACCGCTGCGGTTCTATGCTGGATTTTGAAGCGGAACAACCATGCCGCCAGCAGCAGCAAGCTGCCGTTAATAATGAAGATCCAGCGGATCGGCATCATGCCGCCGAGTAAGCCGCCTATAATTGGGCCGGCCATCGTCGCAAGCTGCGATGCGGACTGATTCAGACTGAATGCCCGCCCTCTGAACTCGGGCTCCGTCGTCCTTACAATCATCGCATTGATCGACGGATTGACCGCCGCGAAGAAGAGCCCATAACCAAAGCGCAGAATACCGAAGCCGATGTAATTCGGTACGAATACCTGCAGCATATTGCCAATTCCGCTACCGAGAAGACCGATTATAAGCACTTTCTCGTAACCGATGCGTCGTCCCCATTTGCCCCAGCGTGGGGCCATGATTACCGTTGCTATGCCGACAGCGGAGAAGACGATACCGGAGCTAAGCGAAGCCGTATCCTTAGGCACGCCCATCTTCAGCACATAGACCGTGATAAGCGGCTCAAGAATCATGACAGAGAAGGTACTGACCCCTGCCATGAGCAGCATAATCGAAAAAGTACGATTCGAGAGCGCATGCTTCAAATCATCCATCACATGCGAGCGCACCGCCTGCCGATTGAAATTCTTCTCCTTCGCGAAGAATGTGGCAATAAGAGCAGCGATCAGCACGATAAAGCTGGAGAAGAGGAACGCCTCACGGTTGCTGAAATAATGGCTGACGACGCCGCCCACAAGCGGGCCGAGAATGCTGCCTGTCGCACCAGCGGTCGACATAATGCCAAGCGCATAGCCAGTCTTCTCTTCCGGTGTATTCGTCGCGACAAGCGCAATGGATGCAGGCACGAAGCCTGCGAGCAAGCCTTGAAAAATACGAATAATGAGAAACCAGTACGGGTCATGCACATAGTAATTGAGCAAGTACAGCACGGCAAGGCTGAAGCCGGATCTGATAAGCATCGGCTTGCGTCCGTATTTGTCAGCGAGCGACCCCCAATACGGGGAGATGAGCGCGCTCGCCAAGAAGGTAATGCCGAATGCAATGCCGGACCAAGCCTCAAGATGATGCTCTACGCCGAGCTCCGTATTCAGGAAGATCGGCAAAAAAGGGATCGAGATCGAGTACGCCATGCTGCAGAAGAAAACCCCGGTCCACAAGACAACCAAGTTCCGTTCCCATGAAAATTTCATTATGCAGCCACGTCCTGACTTTTACCTATTATCTACTTTTTCGGGATAGAGATCGTGATTCATCAGACGGTAATGTGCCATTTCCTCAAACTTGGTGCCTGGACGGCCCCAGTTCGTATAAGGATCAATCGAGATGCCGCCGCGCGGCGTGAATTTGCCCCACACTTCAATGTAGCGTGGGTTCATCAGTGCAATAAGGTCATTCATAATAATGTTGATGCAGTCCTCATGGAAGTCGCCATGATTGCGGAAGCTGAACAGATACAGCTTGAGCGATTTGCTCTCAACCATCTTCACATCAGGGATGTAAGAGATATAGATGGTCGCAAAATCCGGCTGCCCCGTAATCGGGCACAGGCTCGTAAATTCCGGGCAGTTGAATTTCACAAAATAATCACGGCCAATATGCTTGTTGTCGAACGACTCCAGCACTTCCGGGCTATAGTTGAATAGATATTGCGTGCCTTGGTTGCCCAAGTGGCTGATTCCGCCTTCTTGCAGTTCTTCCTTCGATCTTCCTGACATTTTGTACAACACTCCTTGTCATTACATTGCATTAAGGGTTACTCTTGTTCTAGTAGCTTACACCTTAAGGCGGTGTAAATTCAACCTAAGGAGATGGAGCCCTTGTTCACTAGACCTTCCGCAGACGAGTATGGAGGCCATTTCGGTACATACATCAAGCTTGTGCAAGACGGCAATTTGCTGGATATACTAGCCGAGAATCGCGACACGACGAGAGAGCTCTTCTCTTCACTTACGGAGGAGCAAGCGCTACACCGCTACGCACCGGGCAAATGGAGCTTGAAAGAAGTGCTCGGCCATATCATCGACACGGAGCGCATTATGAGCTACCGCCTGCTGCGCGTTGCCCGCGCCGACCGGACGCCGCTGCCCGGTTTTGAAGAGAATGATTACGTTGCCAATGCTTCGTTCGACGACAATGCCATCAGCGAGCTGCTAGAGAATTACGACGCGGTCCGCTCCGCGACTATTGCACTGCTCCGCAGCTTAACGCCTGAAGCGTATTTGCGCAAAGGCATTGCGAGCAATACGGAAATCTCCGCTCGCGCGCTTGCGCACGTCATTACAGGCCATGAAATGCATCATATAAACATTGTTCGCGAGCGCTACTTGCAACAAACTTAAATCCGAATAATGCACAGCGAAAAAGGTTCCCTTGCCACCAACGAACGTTACAGTTCGCCGGGCAGAGGAACCTTTGTTAATTACACAGAAATATCCAATTATGAAACTTTCATAACCTCTCTGCTGCTCTCAATCGTACGCGATGCGATCTGGATCAGCATATCGTACGCCATTTGCTCGAGCGAGTAGCGCGGCTTGAAGCCCCATTCCTGCTGCGCGGCCGAGATATCCAGCGAGTTCGGCCAGCTCTGCGCAATCTGCTCCCGTACCGGATCGATCTCGTACGTCAGCTTGAATGCCGGCAGCAGCTTGCGAATCTCAGCGGCGAGGATCTCCGGATCAAAGCTCATTGCTGATACATTGTAAGCATTGCGGTTAATAAGCTTCGCAGAATCAGCCTCCATCAGCTGAATAATCGCATCAATCGCATCCGGCATATACATCATATCCATGTATGTCCCTTTATTAATGTAGGAGCTGTACTCGCCGCAGCGAACCGCTTCGAAGAACATGGATACCGCATAGTCCGTCGTGCCGCCTCCAGGCGGGGTTAAGTGCGAGATCAAGCCTGGGAACCTTAAGCCGCGCGTATCCACACCGAATTTCCGATAGTAGTAGTCGCACAGCAGCTCGCCGGCTACCTTGTTAATGCCGTACATCGTGACTGGCCTCTGCACCGTCACTTGCGGCGTCAGATCCTTAGGTGAATCCGGGCCGAACACCCCGATTGAGCTTGGCGTGAAGAACTGGCAGTTAAGCTCTTTCGCCACCTCTAGCGCATTGAGCAGTCCGCCCATATTGAGATTCCACGCGAACAGCGGATTGGCTTCAGCCGTTGCGGACAGCAACGCTGCCAGATGGATGATCGTATCGACTTTATATTTATTCGCAATCGCATAGAACGACTGCATGTCATTCACATCGAGAGTCTCAAACGGACCACCTGATGTGATCGATGCGCTCGGGCGAATATCTGTCGCAATGACGTTGTGCGCCCCATAGCGCGCGCGAAGTGCAGTGACCAGTTCGCTGCCGATTTGACCCGAGGAGCCTGTAACCAAGATTGTGTTCATACCGCATCGCCTCCGATTATCGAGAAACTGCCTTATACGCCTGCGTGTACGCCAATACCTACGCCGATCTGCTTCTTCACGCGCTCGTAGATCGCCAAAGCTTGATCAAGCATCTCCGTCGTATGCGCGGCTGTCGGCATGTTGCGGATACGGCCTACGCCTTTCGGAACGGTTGGGAACACGATCGCCTTCGCATACACGCCTGCCTCGAACAGTTCTCTACTGAACCGCTGCGTCAGCACCTCATCACCAATAATGCACGGAATAATCGGCGTTTCCGTATGACCCGTCTGGAACCCAAGCTGCGTCAGCCCGTTTCGGAAATAGGCCGCATTGTTCCACAGCTTCTCCTGCAGCTCCGCGCTATCCGTCAGAATATCAAGCGCTGCACTACATGCCGCTACTATCGCCGGAGGTGTTGCCGTTGAGAACAGGAATGGGCGGCTTCTCACCTTCAGCCAGTCAATCAACTCGCGGCGGCCAGCGACGTATCCCCCGACAACACCGATTGCCTTGGACAAGGTCCCGATCTGAAAATCAATCTTATCCGATAAGCCGAAATGTTTGACCGTACCTGCCCCTTTGCCAAGAACCCCGGAGCCATGCGCATCGTCGACGTACGTAATCAGATCGTAACGCTCTGCGATTTCTACAATCTCAGGAAGCTTCGCAATGTCACCATCCATCGAGAAGACGCCGTCCGTAATGACCATGATTTTGTTATACTGGCCGGATTCACGCGCCGTCTTCGCTTGCAGCTCCAGATCCGCCATATCCGAATGCTTGTAGCGGATCACCTTCGCCTTCGTCAAGCGGCAGCCATCGATAATCGACGCATGGTTCAGCTCGTCGGACAGAATCGCATCCCCGGCTTCCATAACAGCCGAGATCGCTGCCATGTTGCAGTTGAAGCCGGATTGGTACGCGATAGCGGCCTCCGTCTGCTTAAACTTCGCAAGCTTCGCCTCTAGCTCTTCGTGCAGATCCATCGTGCCGTTGATCGTACGGACTGCGCCAGCGCCAACACCGTATTTATGAAGCGCTTTCTCAGCTGCGCGAATCAGGCGCTCATCGCCAGCAAGCCCAAGATAGTTATTGGAAGAGAGGTTAATAAGCTCCCGGTCTTGTATGCGAATGATCGGACCGTTGCCGCCTTGAAGAACTTGAATTTCATTGTATAAGCCCTTTTGTTTCAGATCCTCCAAGTTGGTTCGCAAATAGGTGAGCAAAGATGGACTGGACATGCGCGCATTCCCCTTTTCTGTACGTCGTCTGGTTTAATTATTTTATATTATACATACGTATGTTATGACGCACAATAAGTTTGTATGCTATAACGCACATTTATTTTTCGACATCTATGCCCGTTTCAGCTACAATAAATGAAATAGAAGTGCGCCGATGGAGGAAGAGTATGGAACAGATTCACATCAAGCTGGGGCGGAATTTGAAGGCAATTCGTCAAACGAGAGGATTAAGCCTTGATAAAGTAGCGGAGTTGACCGGTGTCAGCAAAGCGATGCTCGGCCAGATCGAACGGGGCGAGACGAGCCCGACGATTTCGATTATATGGAAAATCGCGAACGGACTGCGCCTTTCCTTCACGACTCTTATTGAAGAGCCGCCGTCTGAAGTTGCCGTCATCGTGCGCGACGAGATGGAACCAATGCTCGAGTCGGACGGACATTATCGCGTCTATCCGATGTTCCCATTCGATCCGACGAAGAAGTTCGAGGTCTATTCCGTCGAGATGGATGCCGGCTGCGTCCACGAGTCCGAAGCGCATAGCACAGGCGTGGAAGAGTACATCCTCGTCTCATCCGGTACCTTGATTATCGAAATTCAGAGCACGTCCTATACGGTCGACGCGGGCAATGCGGTCCGCTATGTGGCAGATCAGCCGCATATGTACCGCAATACAGGCGATGACATGGTTCGTTACGACGTCATTATTTATTATCCTTAATCAAGCGCAAACGGCTGACGCCTCCTCGTGGCACAAGCTTACGTTTCGCGGGACATGATAGAAATTCATACAAGCCGATCCTATGAATTTATATCAGGCCGAGCGCAACCGGCTGACGCCTCCTCATGAGCTTCGCTTACGGAACACAGAAGCGTTATCGCGGTAAATGAGGCGGCTTGAAAAATGTAACGGAACACAGCGACCTTATTCACAGCAATTGTGCCCATTTGAGAGTAAATTCGAGGCAATAGCAACGCTGTGTTCCGTTAGAGCTGCAGATACGCGAAAAACCGGCGAATAAGCGCTGTACGTTCCGTTAGGCCGACTATAACCATAGCCGACAGCGGATGAAAACAAAAAAAGAGGCGGAGCATCTACATCTGCTCCGCCTCTTCTCGCGTCTTTAGTACCCTTCGCCCTTACCGCCACCGACAATCGTCACGCTAGCACTTGCGCCGATACGCGTCGCGCCTGCTTCGATCAGGCTGCGAACCGCTTCCAGATCGCGAACGCCGCCGGACGCTTTAACGCCCATCTCAGGTCCAACCGTCTTACGCATCAACGCGATGTCTTCCACTGTCGCGCCGCCTGGGCCGAAGCCTGTCGACGTCTTCACGAAGTTAGCGCCTGCGCGCTTGCAGATCTCGCATGCCGTTACTTTCTCCTCGTCAGTCAGCAAGCCAACCTCGAGAATCACTTTCGACACCGCACGGCCTTTACAAGCTTCCGCTACGCCGCGAACATCCTTCTCCACTTCATCGAGACGTCCGGATTTCAGCGCACCAACGTTCAGCACCATATCGATTTCCGTTGCGCCGTTCTCGATCGCATCCTTCGTCTCCGCCACTTTGATCGCCGAAGTCGACGCTCCAAGCGGGAAGCCAATAACCGTCGTAATACCAACGCCTGAGCCTGCCAGCTGAGAAGCCGCTTCAGACACCCAATACGGATTCACGCATACGGTTGCAAATTTGTTATCCTTCGCTTCCTTGCAGAGCTTCACGATCTGCTCGTAGGACGCTTCCGGCTTCAATAACGTATGGTCAAAATAAGCAGCTAATGCTGCACCCTCTAATTGTAGCCCCATCCATAAAACCTTCTCTCTAGCTGTTTAATTGCGTTCCATTAAATATTTTGCCGTAAACTGGTCGGTGATAAGCACGTTCGTATATTTCCCGCGAAGCGCGCCATAGATACCGTCCACCTTGCGGATGCCGCCTGCAATCAGAATCGACTGTTCTTTCTGCTTCAGATCGTTCAGCGAAATGCCGATTGTGCGCTGATCCAGCTCCTGCGAGACGATGACCCCGTCGATATTGAAGTAGCGCGAGCAAATATCGCCCGCCCCCTTCTGGAAGATCATCTTCAGCTCTTGCTCGTTAAAGTAATTCGCCTTGATCAGCACGGAATCTTCCGTCGGCGTACCAACGGTCACAACCGCAATATTCGCTTTCTTCCCCAGCTCCAGAATATTGTTGATGTGACGGTCGGTCTCAATCGTCTTCTTCACGACAGCGTGATCGAATATCGCAGGAAGCGGAATGAAGTACGGCACCGTATGGAACGCTTTGCCGAACAGCGTAATGATCTCGCTCGCATACGTATTCGTCTCCGAATGGCTAACGCCGCCGTTCAGCTGCACAACCTTGACGTCGCGTACATGCTTATCCGGAAGGTTAAGCGCCACCTCATACAGCGTCGTTCCCCACGTCGCTGCGATGATATCGCCGTCCTTCACATTCTTATCCAAGTACTTCGCACCTGCAACGCCGAGATACTTCTTCACGACCGCATCTTCATAATGCGGCACATTGACGATGACCACTTTCTTCAGGCCGAATTTACGTTCGATTTGCCCGGCAAGAAGATCGTTATTCTCCAGCGGATCGACGATGCTAATGATGACATAGCCTTCTTCTTTGGCTTGTTGAATGAAACGACTTACGGTCGGACGGGATACGCCCAGTTTCTTGGCAATTTCCTGCTGACTGTAATCCAGCTGGTAGTACATCCGAACCGCATCAAGCATTTTTCCCCGTTTATCTTCTGAGCGCTCTTCGTACACTGGTTCTCCCTCCCCTGTGATCGTTAAGCCGCATACCTCTTAACGCTTGCCAGAGTCGAATACCTCGCCTGCAGCCTTCGGCGCTTGCGACGACTTCGAGAAGATGACGAGCGCAATGAGCGTGATAGCATAAGGGAATACCTTAAGCAGGATCGGCGGAAACTCAGCAAGCTGCGGAATAACTTGAGATACGTTGGCAACCGTGCTGGCAAAACCGAAGAACAGCGTCGCGGCAAGAATGCCGAGCGGACGCCATTGTCCGAAGATGAGCGCGGCGAGTGCCAAGAAGCCAAGACCTGATACCGTACCGTTGAATTCTCCGGCAATCGTAACGAGATGAATAGCGCCGCCAAGTCCAGCGAAAGCACCGGAGATGAGCACGCCGATATAACGAATTTTGCGAACATTAACGCCTGCCGCCTCAGCCGCCTGCGGATATTCACCGCAAGCACGAAGCCTTAGACCGAACGCCGTCTTTCGAAGCACAAACGAACTTAAGAGCACGACAAGGAGAATGAGCCACGTCGTCCAGTACGTCTTCGTGAAGATCAAAGGACCGATGATAGGAATATCGGACAGTCCCCATACGTCAAACGGTGGGAAGCCATTCGTCAGGCGGATATTACCGCTGCCTGTAATGTTTCGGGACAAGAATACAGTAAGGGCACCTGCGATCATGTTAATCGCAGTACCGCTAATAACCTGATTCGCATTGAGATGGATGCTGGCAAAGGCATGCAGCAGCGAGAAGACAAGTCCTGCGGCCGCCGCAACGATTATGCCGATCCAGATCGATGTAACCGTATGCCCCGGCCAATTGGTTTCCAGCCGATTAATCGTAAACGCAGATGCGAACGAGCCAATAACCATTAGACCTTCCAGACCAATATTGACAACACCGCTTCGCTCGCTGAACAATCCGCCAAGTGCGGTAATCAGCAAAGGAATGGTGAACATGATCGCATACGGGAAAATTTGTTGAATCGTCGTCCACATACGCTATACCTTCCCCTTTCCGCTTACAGCACTGTCTGCATTGGACCGGCGACGCCCGATAAACCAAGTAATGACGCGGTTCATCAGCACGCTTGTTGCCGCGAAGTAGATGATGATCGCAATGATGGAATCCGCAATTTCCGGCGGAATATCTGTCATCGCGTTCATGAAGCCGCGGCCGGAGTACAAGAGGCCGAAGAACAGCGCAGAGACGAGCACGCCAATCGGCGAGTTTGCGCCAAGCAGCGCGACCGCGATGCCGTCATAGCCTTGCGTAGGCAGCACGCCGATTTGAATATTGTTGCCGTTGCCCGCGTATTGCGCCAATCCGGCAAGGCCGGCAAGCGCGCCGGAGATCAGCATCGACAGAATGATGCTGCGGTTAACGCCGATACCCGCATATTCCGCCGAGTGACGGTTGAAGCCAACCGCTTTAAGCTCATAGCCGAGCGTCGTCTTATTGATAATAAACGCGATGATGATGACGACAATGACCGCGAGGAACAAGCCCATGTTCACATAGGAACCGCCGAACATGTCCGATAGCCATACCGCCTTCAAGGTTGCTTTATCCGGTAGCGCACGAGATTCCGTCTCGACGGATTCTGCTTTCAGGTAAGCCGGAACCGCATAGTAGATCGTCCAGTAGGCAATCCAGTTCATCATGATAGTCGATACGACCTCATGCACGTTGAACCTTGCCTTGAGCAGACCCGGAATGAACGCCCATACTGCGCCGCCAAGAATAGCTGCGATGATCATGAGCGGCACGAGCACAGCACCGGATGCATCGAGCTTAAGGCCGATAATAGATGCGCAGAAGCCGCCGAACAGCATTTGGCCGGCTGCGCCGATATTGAATAATCCCGTCCGGAAGGCGAATGCCACCGAGAGCCCTGTGAAGATAAGCGGTGTGCCTGTTGCAAGCGTATCGCCGAACCGGCTCACGTTCTTAAGACCGCCCTGGAACAAGTAGCGATACCCTTCCATCGGATCATGCCCCGTTACCGCCATCAGTATGGCACCCCCGATAAGGCCGAACAACACCGCACTCAGGGAAATAATGAAGTTTCTCATTGGTCTCCCCCTTTTCCAACGCCAGCCATCATAAGGCCGATTTCGTTCTCATTCGTCTCTGATGCGTTAACGATGCCAATTAGCTCGCCATTATTGACCACGGCAATCCGGTCCGACACGTTAATGACCTCATCAAGCTCAAGCGAGATGAGCAGTACCGCTTTACCACGGTCGCGATGGCCGATGAGCCGTTTATGAATGTACTCGATTGAACCGACATCCAGTCCGCGCGTCGGTTGAACCGCAATCAACAGGCTTGGATCAAGCTCAATCTCCCGGCCGATAATCGCCTTCTGCTGGTTACCGCCCGATAAGGAACGCGACACCGAGACCGGACCGCGTCCGGAGCGGACATCGAAGCTCTCCAGAATGCCGCTCGCATATTTGCGGATAGCTCCTTTGTTGAGAATGCCGCGCTTCGAGAACGGTTCACGCTGATACACCTGCAGAATCATATTCTCTTCCAGCGTGTAATCGAGTACGAGACCGCGCTTCTGCCGATCTTCCGGAATATGTGCGACTCCTTTGATAATCCGCTCGCGAATGGATTCCTTCGTAATCTCATGGCCGTTCAGAATAATTCTGCCCTGCTCCGACTTGCGGAGACCTGTAATCGCTTCCACTAGCTCTGATTGACCGTTGCCCTCCACACCGGCAATACCGACAATCTCTCCAGCGCGGACTTCCAGATTAAAGTCCTTAAGACCAGGCACGTTCTTATTATTGTTAACCGTAAGTCCTTCAAGCTGCAGAATAACGTCGCCTGGCTGACTAGGTTTCTTATCGACTTTAAATGTAACGCTGCGACCCACCATCATCTCGGCCATCTGCAGCTCACTTGTTGTTGCGACGTCTACCGTACCGATCGTTTTGCCTCGGCGGATAACCGTACAGCGGTTTGCAGCCGCTTTAATTTCTTTAAGCTTGTGGGTGATAATAATAACCGATTTACCCTCAGCGACGAGACCCTTCATGATTTTGATTAACTCGTCGATCTCTTGCGGTGTTAGTACAGCTGAAGGTTCATCCAGAATGAGTACTTCCGCGTCACGGTAAAGCATCTTCAGAATCTCGACACGCTGCTGCATGCCAACGGAAATATCCTCAATCTTCGCATAGGGATCTACATTAAGGCCATAACGCTTCGAGAGCGCTTCAATCTTGCGGGCTGCTCCTTTAATGTTCAGAGTAAGTCCGCGTTTAAGCTCATTGCCGAGAATGATATTTTCGGTAACGGTGAAATTGCTAACTAATTTAAAATGCTGATGGACCATGCCGATGCCAAGCTTATTCGCAACGTTCGGATTAGCAATCTTCACCTGCTCGCCGCGCACGTTAATCGCACCGCGGTCCGGCTGATACATGCCGAACAAAATGCTCATCAGCGTCGACTTGCCGGCGCCGTTCTCCCCAAGCAGTGCATGGATTTCTCCTTTACGCAGCTGAAGCGTAATGTCGTCATTGGCGACGACCCCCGGAAACTCCTTGCGAATGTTCAACATCTCTACTACGTATTCCATACGCCTCGCGGCTCCTTTACCAAAATATCGTAAAGATAAATTCATCAGTGACTAACCAAAAAGAGACGGAGCGTCCCGTCTCTTCTTGGATTTATAAAGCAACTGGCTAAGCGTATCCGAAACGAATTACTTGATCAGGTCGCCCTTCTCAGCTTTCACATCGATTTCGCCGTTCTTCAGCTTGCCTACGATTTCAGTAACCTTCGTTGTTGTTTCGTCGCTAAGGTTAGGGTTAGTTGCCGGGATGCCTACGCCGTCATTCTTGATATCGAGCGTCAATGTTTGACCGCCTGGGAACTTGCCTTCTTGCTCAGCTTTCACCATATCGAAGGAAGCAGCATTTACTTTCTTCATTGCGGATGTAAGGATAATCGACTTGTCGTCTTTGTATACGCCGTCTTTGAATTGGTCGCCGTCTACGCCAACGATCCAAACTTCTTTGCCTTGGCCTGCGCGAGTTTTTGCTTCGTTGATCGCACCTACGCCAACGCCGCCTGCTGCTGCGAAGATGACTTTAACGCCGCGGTCGTACATTGCTGCTGCCAGTTGGCCGCCTGCCGCTACGTTATCGAAGCTGCCTTGGTATACAACGTTCTCAGGCTTGATTGTAATCTTCGTGCCGAGGTTGTCGTTCGCGTATTTCACGCCTTGTTGGAAGCCCCAGTTGTACTTCTGAACCGGTGGAATTTCCATACCGCCGATGAAGCCCGCTTCGCCTTCTTTCAATTGAAGCGCAGTTGCTACGCCTGCGATGAAGCCGGATTGGTGCTCTGCGAAGAAGATCGATACCGTGTTCGTGCCAACTTTAGGCGTCATGTCGTCTGCTGTATGCGGCGAACCGTCGATCAGAACGAATTTAGCGTCTTTATATTTATCTTGTGCAGCGTAAATCGCTGTCTCGAATTTGAAGCCTGGAACGACGATCATTTTGTAGCCTGCATCGTACAGGTTGCCGATTTCTTTAAGGTAGTCAGCTTCTGTTGTGCCTGCTGGTTTCAGATATTTGCTCTCAACGCCAAGATCCTTCGTTGCTTGCTCCAGACCTTCCCAAGTACCTTGGTTAAAGGACTTGTCGTCGATCGTACCGGAGTCCGTAACCATACCTGCTTTGAAGGATGCTTTCGCAGGTTCATTCGTGCCTGCATTTGTACCTGCATTGTTGCCTGTGTTGTTACCTGTGTTGTTTTTGCTTCCGCAACCAACGACCAGCGTAACCGCGAGCAAGCACATTGCGATTGTCGTTAATGTTCTTTTCATGATCCCACTCCTCATTTCCATATTTTGTTCACTGCTAACCCCTGGTTTGAACATTTGTAAAAAACCTAATTTAGCATTTGTTTGTCCAGTATCAAATATACGGGGAATTTAGGTATTTGTAAATAAGATTTCTTCGTTTAATCGTAGCTCCTTACCTCTTTGTGTCAACTTTTCTAACAAGCCTATCACACTAGATTTATACACTGTTAGCATTCCCAAAATGAATCATTTCTTCCATCTTTTTTTCGCGAATAACCAATATCGCATCCATAAATTGGTAAGTAATACCTAGTTTATTGTAGTGTGATCGGTTCTGCTTGTCTATGCCATTTCTTAACCTTGTCCGAATCGATATTGGGAGTGTAGACTTAAACCATCTTCCTACAAATGCGAGGTTACAAAACGAATGAATTCCGTATCCAAATTATTGCTTGTGTACATTATCAATCAATCGCTCCATTGGTTTATCATCGGCCTCATTCTTCCTGTATCCAGTCTCTTCATGCTTGAAAAAGGGCTCAATCTACAGGAGATCGGGCTCATCTTCGCCGTATACTCCGGCGCCGTGTTATTGCTTGAACTGCCGACCGGCGGCTTATCGGATGCGCTGGGACGCAAACGCGTCTACCAACTCTCGCTGCTCTTCCTGCTCGGATCGGTGGTGCTCGTCATGCTATCTTGGAATCTAATCTCGCTCATGCTTGGATATGTGCTATTCGGAGCGGCGCGAGCGCTGTCCTCCGGATCGATCGACGCGTGGTTCGTTGATGAATTCAACCGCCTCGAGCCAGGCGGCGACTTGAACAGCAAACTAGCCAAAGCGAACATCTATATTCCGCTTGCGATGGGAATAAGCGCGCTTGCAGGCGGCGCGCTGCCGGATCTGCTCGGGAGCTACACCACGAAATTCGGGGCAGGCATCTATTCGATTAACTTCATCGCGATGGCGCTGATGATTGTAGTGCAATATGTACTCACTGAAAGGCTTGTTGTAGAGAAAATCCATACTTCTCGCTCTGCGCGAATGACGGACGGCTTCCGCCAGCTGCCGCAGCTTGTATCAGATTCTGTGCGCTACGGAATCAAACAAACGGCCGTCCTCATGCTGCTGCTCACTACTTTCGCATGGGGCTTCGCATTCTCCGGCCTCGAAACCTACTGGCAGCCTCAGGTGAAGGACATTCTTGGCGCGAATTCAGCAACATGGCAGTTTGGCCTGCTTACCGCCGGTTATTTCATCTCAGCTTCCGTTGGCGGCCTTCTCATCGGACCGCTAGCCCGCTGGATGAACATTCCTTTCCGCACACTGCTGCTCGTTGCACGTATACTGCTCGGCATCCTATTTCTCATTCTGGCTGCTCAGAGCACGATAATCGGTTTTACTGTCTTCTACTTTGTCCTGTTTATGAGCAATGGCATGGCAAGCTCGCCGGATTCCACCTTGTTCAATGAACAGCTTGATGAGAGCAACCGTTCGACGATGCAGTCGCTCTCTTCGTTGTTCCTTCAGTTCGGCGGCTTGATCGGCTTGCTCATTCACGGATTTATCGCAGAGCATGCATCGATCTCTATCACTTGGTACATCTCTGGCGGTGTGCTGATCGCTTCCGGCTTCCTCTATATGAAGGTTCGTGGAGCGGAAGTGAAGAAGAGCGCGAGCGTTCAGGGCGCATAGGCAGCAGCGGATGGCATAGCGCCTGCATGAACATACACTAATTGCAGCACAACACCAGGCTCTTATCCAAGAAGGAGGAAGAGGTCCTTATGTTCATGCCAAGCCAAATGCCGCTGCAGCAGAAGGCGCTTTATCTGATGGGCAGGCCCGTCGGCATCTCGCTCAGAAACGGCACCGGCGTCTCCGGCATTCTATGCCGGGTTGAAGGCGGCGAAGTGTATGTCATGCAGTACATGTATGCGTCCCAATTCGCCACCTTCCATTACCCGCTGAACCAAATTAGTGATATATTGGCTTATCCGGCTTGCTGAAGCGAGAACAACCGCCTAAGCCAAACAACAGAAATCCCCGCCCCACACGCATCCTAACGATGCGTGTAAGGCGGGGATTTCTTTATTCCACTATTAACGTCCAATGCCTTGGACGATCATATCTGCGAAAAATTCTGCGCCGCGCTTCTTCAGATGGACACCATCTTTGCCGAAGAAGTCGTCACGGCCTTTACTTGCGGAATACCAGTCGATTAGCGTTAAGCTTGGTTTATTCTTGACCGTCTCACTGAGCAGGTCGTTCACGACATCCTGCCACTTGCGCGGCACGCGTGTATTAACGAGTACGACGCGATGATTATCTCCTATTGCCTCAAGCAGCGAATCGAGCTGTTTTGTTGTGAACGAGCCGTTCGTTCCGAGCTCGATCACGACCGTATAGCCGAGCTGTTTGGTCTGCTTCAGCTCTTCCACCACATCGTCAGCCTCGAACATTTGACGGCCGACTTTGCCATCCACGACGATTCCGTCCACCAGCTTCTCCAAGTACGGCTTCACGTCCAGAAGAATCGAATCACCAATGACCGTCACCGTATCTTCCGGCGCAACCGGTGTGTTTGGATTGCTCGGCGGAGGCTCAGTCGCTCCTTCACCTTTCCCTGGCTGACCCGCTCCATCGCCGACTTGATTGTCGCCCGTTGCAGCTTGCCCCGAGTTCGGCTCACCCTGATCCGAATTCGCATCATCAGGTTTGCCCGCCGCATCACCTGCACCTGCACCTGTACCAGCTGAACCCGAACCCGAGCCTGTATTCACATCGCTGCCAGCGCCAGGCTTCTCTTCTCCAGATGACGCATCAGACTGTCCCGAAGAATCCTTCGTACCTGTATTCGTATCTGCATTCGTATCTGTATCTGTATCTGTATCTGTATTCGTCTCCGGCTCCGGCTTCGTCCCGTTCTGCACTGATCCAGTCGCCGAACCTCCGCCTTTCACTACAGCTTGTCCCCCTGCAAGAAAGGAACCTCCGCTCTTAATGCCCGTATCAATGATTTGGCCGACGGAATCACCTTGTACAATGTTCCTCTGCCCCGAGCAGGATACGCTGACGACAGCAAGTATGCAGACAGAGGCGAACATGACTTTGCGGCTCGGTCTTCTATTAAGTGATGATTGCTTGAGCAGCTGAACCAGCTTCCCAATCGCACCGTGGCGAATTGGCTCCTCCACGAACCGCCAGGACAGCTCCGCTAGCGCGATCGATGCGAGAATTTGCAATAATGCACGCACCGGATTGAAAGTATCCAGCTCCGCCGACGGCGTTGAGAGTGCGATGACCGGATAATGATATAAATAGATGCCGTAAGACCTTGCGCCGAACCACTGCAGAGGCTTGCTGCCGATGATGCGAGCGAGCCGGCTGTCGGGATGCGCCAGCGCTGCAACCACAGCGGCTGTAGCGAAGGAGAGAATAACCATGCCGCCGCGATAGAGGAACTCATCGTACTCGCCCACCAATGCAATCATGGCAACGACTATAGCGAACCCGATCAAGCCTATCGTATCAAGCGCTTTCACCGACCGCGGAGTTGCAATTAAATCTGCCAGCTTCCAGCTTGGCCACACGACTGCGAGCGCCGCGCCGATCAAGAGCGCGAAAGAGCGTGTATCCGTGCCGTAGTAGACACGGCTTGGATCGAGCTGCGGCACGTAAATGTAAGCCATCGCAATAGCCGAAGCTGCTGCGCCGGCTAGAATAACGATCGCAAGCGTGCCGCGCCGCGGAACGAACTTCACGAGAAGTGCGAGCAGCAGCGGCCAGACGAGATAGAACTGCTCCTCGACCGCGAGCGACCATAAATGACCGAACGGCGAAGGCGGGCCGAAGCTCTCGAAATACGACACTTGATGATAGATTAGCCTCCAGTTGCTCATATAGAGCAAGGCTGCCCCGATCTCCCCACGCAACGTATACAAACGCTGCGAATCCGTGATCCCTAGCCAAATCGAGACTAGTCCTAGCATTATGATCATAGCAGGCAGCAGCCTGCGAGCGCGGCGAATCCAGAAGTCTCCGAGCGCCAGCTTATTCCCTCTGCTATGCTGCTTTAATAGAATATCCGTAATCAGATAGCCGGATAGGACAAAAAACATGCCAACGCCCAGCAGTCCGCCTGGCACCCACGATAAGTTAAGATGATAGGCGATGACCGCAAAGACAGCGATCGCTCGCAATCCATCCAATCCGGGCATATAGCGTCCACTGTTTCCTAATGGTTTTGGCACTTGCTTCCTTCTCCTTCCGTTAATGGGCAACTCTCACTCTTGCTTCAATAACTCTCAAATATGTAACCTGCATGAATCATTATAAAACGGATAATAGTTTATGTCGTTACAGAACAGTTACATTTCGGTTTCAAACGAGTATCTGCCCCCTAGTAAATGTAACCAATTCACACAAAAAAGGCTACCAAGCCATTAGCTTGATAGCCTCAAAACTCGTTATCCAAAATAATCCGCAAGCCCTCTCGCAATTGCCGCAGCTGCTTTCTTCTGATAGGAAGCTCCGCGAACGAGCGCTTCATCCTTAGGATTCGATAAGAAGCCTAACTCCACGAGCGTAGCGACGGTACTATTCTCACGAAGCACGTATAGATCTCCGAATGACACGCCTTTGCTTGGGAGGCCGGTGCCGCTTCTCAGCTCCGCTTCCACCGCTTGCGCAAGCGGACGATCCTTCTTCTCCGAGTAGAAGAACGTCAACGTTCCGGTCGACTTCTTCACCGAAGAATTGTAGTGAATGCTGACAAAAGCATCCGCATGTGCCGATTCACTAATCCGCACGCGCTCAGACAACTCTGGCTTCACATCTGTTGTACGCGTCATAATAACGCGCGCGCCTAGCCGGACAAGCTCCTGCTTCAGATAGTTCGCCGTGCTGAGCGTCAGCGTCTTCTCCTTCGTGTCCTGCGTCGTGCCGATCATGCCCGGATCGTTGCCGCCATGCCCGGCGTCGACGACGATGAGCTTTCCTCTCAGCCCCTTGCCGCCGGATGACTGTGCCGACAATGGCGCGCCTTTGCCAACGTACTGCTTCGCGACCCAGCCATTCACCTTCGCCGATGTCTTAATCTTCAGCCAACTGCCTTGGCTGCCGTTAATCATTACCTGCTCGCCTTGCATGAGCGAGCCGACCACTTTGTAGCCCGTGCCAGGACCGGAGCGAATTCGCAGCGATTCCGTAAGGACGGTCGCTGTAGATCCCGAGCTTGTGCTGACCGTGCCGCTTGTCGGCGGCGCTGAAGCTGCCGAGGTGTTCTCTGCTTTGCCCGAGCTGTCCAGCTTACGGAGCAAATAGCCGGCTGCCCAGCCGGTCATTTTATTCTTCTTAATCTGTACCCAGCCGTCGCTTTCTTCGTCCGTTACGGTTACGACGTCGCCCGATTCCAGCTGACCGACGACCGACGCTTGAAGAGACGGCTCGCTTCGAACATTCATTGCGGTGGTGTTTACTTTGGCTTGATAAGGGAACTTGGATGTGGCTGCCGCCATTGTCATGCCTAGTGAACCGACAACTAGAATCATAATAATAGCGAGACTGATGAGTTTGCGCATAGAATCTCCTTCCGGGTGGATAGAAAAGGTTGATTCCCATTATAGCAGCAGCTGGTAGAATGCGACATCCTCTTTTTTGCCTAAAATAGTGCCCGCGATGGATAGTTTCAAACAGGGGCGCATCCTAGACTATATCAATCTCCCTAGTCGACTCTATTCGACACTGGGTAAAGCCATTTACACAAGCGACTATCGGGTCATTCACATATTCCATAGTTATCCATATATACCTGAGAATTCGTTTTGAATACACGAGAATACATGATTTCTTTTATTGCCGAGATGGGTCAATACTCCTATCCCCGTGCCTCTGCCAGCCTATTAATCCTTGTACGGATCGAATTCATCCGCGCCAGCCATGCACACCCCGATCGGCTTGAGCACATGAAGCACATCAATCGTTTCACGATGCGCGTCCAGCACATCCTGCAGCTTGCGATAGACGAAAGGACTCTCGTCTGTACCCGCCCCGCGAAGCTCGACGCCGAACGCTTCAACCGCCTGCTTCATCTGCTGCGGAGAGATTAGGCCACCGCTGCGTTTCCGCGTTTTCCAGTTCATTTTGCCTGCGGCTGCCGTCCGGCTCATCACTCGGCCCGCTCCGTGCACCGTGCTGTAACACGCATCGCGGTTCTCTTCCGTCGCTTTGCCGCGCACGATGACGGAGATATCGCCCATGCTCCCGCCGATAAACCCGAGCTGCCCCGGCGCGGATGGCGTCGCTCCTTTGCGGACGACGATCGTTTCTTTGCCGCCATGCTGCTCTTTCCACGCATAGTTATGGTGATTATGTACCTCCATGTCCGCCTCTGCGCCTAGAATGGACAGCACCTGACTCATCACATAGTCGCGCCCGGCGTACGCATATCGGCCTGCAAGTCGCATCGCACGGTAGTACATATCGCCGAGCTCGCTGTCGATATCGAACAGAGTCGGCGGTTGATCCATTTTCTCGCCTGGCGCATTCCCCAGAAACTCTCTGTCCGCCGAGAGATTGAGGAAGCCGCTCGCCGTCTTATGCCCAAACCCGCGGCTGCCAAAATGATTCGCCACCCACAACAAGCCCGTCGCCTGCTCCTCGAACAAATCGACAAAATGGTTCCCGCTCCCCACGGTCCCCAGCTGACTCCGCGCCAATGCCAGCAGCTTATCATGCTCCTGCTTGCCGACTGCTCTGTACACCGCCCAGTCCGGGTCATCGAACAGCTCATGATCGACCTGCACATCGTTCACACGCCCGACGCCGAACGAAATACGCTGCGCGATCGTGTTCATAATTGAAGCGATCTTCGGCTTGATCTCGCTTGCCAGCAAGTTCGTGCGAACCGCCTTGTTCCCGCAGCCAATATCATAGCCTACACCGGATGGCGAGATTTGACCGTCATAGACGACTACGCCTCCGATCGGCTGGCTGTACCCTTTGTGATGATCCGCCATAAGCAGAGTCTGCACGACGTTGCCGGTTTCCGCACAAGTCAGAGCTTGCGCGACCGCTCCTTCATCAGGTGTTCCCCACACACGCACACCTTCAATAGTTGTATAACTCATCTATATCCCTCTTCCCGACGCTTCCGCAATTGCGGCGCGAAATAATTCATTTAGTCTCTCTTCTGCGAGCACATCCACAGTTGCTACCGCTGGTGCGGCATTTTCGAAATATGACATTTGCTGCTCTAGATACTCGTTCAATACGTCGAGACGGGGCCCGTAATCCAGCTCGTCTCCGGCGATTTTGCGCGCTAGCAGCTGGTTAATCGTATTCGTAAGCTCGCTGTCCTGTGGCAGCATGGCATTTACAAGCGTCTGGAACTCCGTCGGCGGCATCGTGTTCTCCCGCTCGATCCATCTGCAAGCCAGTATCGGCCGCAGCACGTAAAAATATTTCTTCAGCTTCACCTGGTCCCCTTGCAAATAAACGCGGTAGTTGCCTCTTGCCATATGCAAGTAGTGATAGAGGCACGATCTCGGCGAGAACGCCTGCTTCGCCAAGCTTCGAATTTGCTGGGCAATTGTTGTCTCTTCCAAATACGGGATCGGCGACTGCAGCCATTCGAGCAAGGGCGGATTCGACTTACGGAACAGCTGCAGCGTTTTGCCAATGTCCCAGCCACTTATGTCGAGCATACTGCTGATCGGACGCTCGATCACGTCGCGCCGATCGAATATCGATAAGTACCACTCTACCCGCCGCACATAGATGAATCGCACATCGTAATCGCTGTCCTTGGAGGGGAATCCCCACGCCCGGCTGCCGGACTCGCAAGCATAGACGATACGGACATTTTCCTCGCGTTCGATGCCTCTTAGCTGCTCTACAATTTGTTCTCGCGTATATACGGTCATATGCCGTCCGCCTCCTTTTTTCACTTAAGCCTGCACCTATTGTCTCCGGTTTCGCTCTTCGCGAACATGGCGTAAGTATGACGACCCAATAAATTCCCGTTCTCGTTCCAAGCATCCCCTGTTAAAATATTACCATTAGAGCATTGTACGTCGCTTAAGGAGGTTGAACCGCCCTGGCTAGAGAAAGCTTCGATAAAGAGATCCAGTTCCTGAGGATGCTCGTCTTAACGAGTGGTGCCTACAATCGGCAGCAGTTCGCGAAGCGGCTCGGCATCTCTGTACATACCTTTGACAAGACCATCCGCAAGCTGAAAGAAATTGTGTCCGCTACTCACGGTCAGCCGCCCGAGGAACAGAGCAAAGAGATCGCGGATGCGCTTCGCCTCAATTACTATGATTCCGCTGACCCGCTGCTGCTCTTCCTGTTCCGCGCCAAGTCGCTCAAGGAATCGGAGAGCGTCCGCCTCGCGCTGCTCCTCGCGGCTCTGAATGAGAAGCCGCAGACTGCGCTTGAGCTGCTGGACGTCTGCTGCAATGCGCCGCATAGCGCAGACATCTCGCTGTTCCCGGACGAGAAAACGATCCGCTCCGACCTGCGCTACCTGGAGGAGGTCGGGGTCATCAAGCGGGAGCCGGGTCCGAGACCGTATCGCTACCGGATGCAGGACGATCTCGTTCGTCAGCTAGACGGCGACGAGCTGCGTGATCTACTGAACTACGTTGATGTGATGGCGAATACGCAAGTACCGTCCGTTCAAGGCTATCTGCTGCGCGATCACTTGAAGAAGAGCGCTGCGCATAAGCAAAGCAATGGCGGCGGAAACGGCAGTGGCGGCAAGTCAGATGCCACAGAGCCGTTCCTATACAAGTACCACTACTACTCTCGCATATTGGACGAGGCACATCTGTTTACGCTGCTCGGGGCGATTCAGAACCGGCGCAAAGTGACATTTCTTTATTTTTCGCCAAAGTCGGATACGAGCTACGCCTCCAAGAACACGAATCCCTTGTTCGAGCGTGAGCATGAAGGTCGAGCGGAAACCGCGCTGCCGATCAAGGTCGTCTATGATCACCAGTATGGCCGCTGGTATATGCTTGCCAACAACAGCCGCGACGGCATTCGGAAGTACCGGCTGGAAGGGATGACGCAGATTGAGGAAGGCGAGCAGGTTGCCGAGGAGCTGTACGAGGCGAAGCGCTCTGAGCTGGAAGCGCGCATTAAGCATAGCTGGCTTATCGATACCGGCCGAGCTGTGACTGTGCGGGTACGGTTCTTTCATCCGGGCGGTTCCGAACCGAATTTCGTGCGGGATCGCGTGCTGCTGCAAGGGCAGTGGGGTGAAATCGTAGAGGAAGAGGAAGATTCCTTCATCTACGAGATTGTCGTCAACGGTACGACGGAGATCCGGCCTTGGTTGCGCAGCTTCGGATCTAGCTGTGAAGTACTCTCGCCCGCTTCGCTTCGGCGTGAGATGATTGAGGAATGGAAGGAGATTGCGTCCTACTATGAATCCGTTTGAGAAAATATTCAACTACCAGGTCATCTCCCGCCTGGAGGACTCTGGTACGTTCATGGTTACATCCCACGAGCGGGCGTGGCTGAAGCTGATGCTTCAGCATCCGGCGGCGGAAGCGGCTTTCGCGCCTGAGACACTGGAGAAGCTCCGGACGATTCTGAGCGAGGATGTATCTCTCGCAGTGAAGGAGCATCTCATTGAGAAAGCCCGCAGCTTCGAGAAGCAGGTTTATCATCCATTGCTGCGCAGTTTAAGCCGTTTCATTGCAAGCCGAGCTGCCGTGTCTCTTACGTTCTCCATTCGAGATGGACGCCAATACGAGGAGCATGCAGGAGTTCCTTATAAACTCGAATATTCGATGGTGAAGCGCGAATGGTATCTGCTCTGGTATAACGTGAGGAAGCGCGCTTTCATGAGCACGAAGATGGATAAGATTGTGTCGATTGCCGAAGCTGAGATGCAGCCGCAGCACGTGGAGCAAGCGCTGAGCTCCATTCGCGAGCGGCTGAATAAACGCAAGGAAGCGGCTGTTATTGCAGTAATGCCCGCTTACAACCGGGAGCTGTCGCGTATTCTCTATGCGTTCTCTTGCTTCGAGAAAACCGTCGACTATGAAGAGGATGCGGGCATTTACGCCATTCGCCTAAGCTTCCTGAGCGACGAAGCCGAGTATGTGCTTAGCAAAATCCGGTTCCTCGGCAAACGGATTCGGGTCATAGAAGGCGAGTACTTGCGCCGGCGGATGCTCGAGTCATCGAGGAAGGCGCTTGCCAGGTATGCGGAAGCAGCCGTCTACCCCAATGCGGAGGATTCGGAGGGTCTCGCCACATAGCAAAGAGGCTTGCTGGCGCAAGCCTCTTTGTTGTTGTTTATTAGGAAATCTGCTTCCTATTCCGCTATCTTCCTACCGAACATAACGACGAAATTGAAGTACTTATACATGCAATCGACGTCTCGGAAGCCCGCTTCCGCAAGCCACCCCAGCTGTGACGCAAGGTCCGTCATCCGATCCAGCTTCGTCCGCTCATAAGCAGCGGCAATTTCGGCCTCGGACAGCCCGCTTACCTCTACTTTGCCCCGCCAATCCGACTTGTAACGTTCATCAATGAACGGCGAGTGGCCGAGCACCTGATCCGCATTAATGAACACGCCGCCTTCGCGCAGGTTCGCCCAGCTATTCCGATACAGCAGTACCTTATCCTCGTCTGATAGATGGTGAATCGATAAGCCCGAAATAATAATATCGTATGATTCCGGAGCAACGAAGTTTGTGTAATCCGCGCACACATACCGGACGTTCGAATTACCGCTAAACCTCGCCCGCGCCACGTCCAGCATATTATCCGCCAGATCAATGAGCGTCAGTGTTGCATTCGGATACCGCTGCACGAGCAGCGAAGCGAACAGCCCTGTTCCTGCGCCAAGATCAAGAATCTTGGGCGCTTCATGCCGTGAGTCCGCGAGCGACGTAGCGACACCGTAGAAATCGTCAAAGCAAGGAATCAACTTCCGCCGCTGCTGGTCATACACAGCCGCCGTTTCATTAAATGTACTGCGAACATGCTGGTTCGCACTAGCTTGATTGTCCATACGACCACCTCCAACTGATTGCTTCCATCATAGACCCGCGCACGACGCTACGTGAAATACGCGCTTCCTATGAATCCCATTGGTTTGGCCTATTTACGCCAGCTTATCCAGCGCCTCCAGCGTCTGCAGCATATGGTCGATCAGCTCCGGCAGATCCTCCATCTGATCCTCGTTGATCTTGCGGTTGAAATGCAGCTCGATCTCGTTATTGTAGATCTCCTGCTGCTCGCCATAGCCGAAGCTCAGCGTCTGCGTCGGCGGCAGCTCTGGTTGCCAGAGCGTCTCGATCTGCTGTTCGATCGCTTTACAAGTCTCGTCTACGTTCTGCACCGGCATATAGAATCGAATACGCAGCGTACAGCCGGGCTTCTCTCCCGTTTGCTCGAGCAGCTCCGCCGCGATATCCTTGAGCGACGCTTCAAGCCGAATCTCGGCGGTAATGCCCGCTCCGTTCACAAGCGTAAATTGGAGCGCGAAGATGCGAGCCATTACGGCCAGCTCCATCCGGTCAATACGATGCGTGATAAGCACTTGGCCTGCGATATTATCGAGATCGTACACCTGGTTCTCAATAGCTACTTTCAAGTTGTCAAATACGGTTGGATCAAACATCGGCAAGCAGCTCCTTCAGCGTTCAGATTCTCATACTCATTAGTTTACTACATACAATAGGAAATACCAGCCGTTACCATCCCTTTCCTATGCTGGCCAGAGAGGAGGAAACAGAAGGTGGAATGGTATGTAAAAGTCATTAAGAACTACGTTGGTTTCCAAGGTCGGGCAAGGCGTAAGGAATATTGGATGTTCATCCTCATTAATCTGATCATCTCCGCGATCCTCGGCATCCTTGAGAACATATTTGGGCTCTCGAACCTGCTATCGAAGCTGTACTCACTCTTCATCTTCCTGCCAGGTTTAGCCGTAACTGTACGCAGGCTTCACGATACCGATAAGAGCGGCTGGTGGGTATTAATCGGACTCATCCCGTTCGTTGGATTCATTGTTCTCTTGATCTTTACTTGCCTCGACAGCGATCCTGGCACCAATCGCTACGGCGAGAATCCGAAATTCGGCTAACACAAAAATGCCCTCGACTATGGGATTCATAGACGAGGGCTTTCCTCTATCAGCGAGTAGCGCTGTTTCAAGTTTAAGGAATAAATTGCTGCACAATCCGTACGACTTTGCCGTTCTTCAGCGTGAGATGGTAGGGGTACTGGCTCACGTCAACCTGCCCGCCTTCACCGTCAGCTTCATGAAAGAGCGACTCGAGCTTCGGCAGAGGAATGCTCTTGTTCCACTCGGTCGTCGTACTGTACAAGCTGTCATGATCATAGATCTGCATCTGCACGGCGGCATGCGGATCTACCTCGAACGTCTGAAGCTTCTCGTCGTCATTGACGATGTAGTAGCCGTCAGGCGCGCTCGTCAATCCTGAATCCGGCTCATGCTTCGCGAAGGCAGCGTCGGCGTCCTTCCCTTCGTACCATTCAATCGGGTCGGCTGTAACCGAGATCTTGCCGCCTTGATCGTTCATCCCGTCGATGAAGACTGTAATCGTATCCGGAGTACGGGCGATCGGCTCATAGGTAGGATTACTGTAGGCCGAAACTGTTGAGATACATGCTGTCAAACCCAAGATCGTAAGCATGATGCCTAGCGCATGACGTTTCATCATCACCGTCTCCTCGTGTACGAACCTGACGCAATCCATCGCCTATTAAGATTCAACAAAGCAGGCTTGCCTCTATTTCTATCATACCCGATTGTTTACGAGATTGGCATATCCTCCAGCGCCATTCTTGCTAAAGATTGAGTAAAACTTGCACCGGTAACAGCGGCTTAGATGCAGCCCGGATACTGGCGTCCGCGCACAAGCAGGTGCGGATTCGGAACAGCAGGCACGCGTCCCGGCTTCGAATGAGCATCTGCATAGTGCAGCACATAGGCACGCCGCTGACGATCCTCCGTCACGTTATTGCCCGAACGATGAAGCAGCGTACCCGGGAAGAAGACGCCGCTTCCTTTTGGCAGGATACAAGGCACCTCGCGCATCGTCCTCGCGGCATGCACCTCTTGAAAATACTTGCGCTGCATCACGTCCACGGGAACGTCGTGCGGATAAATCTGAGAGTTCTGGCTGCCCGGAATGACATGCAAGCAACCATTCGCGACATCAACATCATCACAGGCAATCCATACCCCGATTACCGTATCTGGCACCGTCTTCAAGTAATGCGAATCTTGGTGGTACGGCTGACCAATGCCGAGATTTCGCGGCTTGTCGATGTACATGCTCTGAATACATTTTACATCCGGCCCGATAATGGCGTTCAGCACATCCGCGATTCTATCGTGCAAGGCGTAGTAACGGAACACGGGGTCGGAGAGATGCATTTCGTGGCCGATTTTGAACAAGTATTCCGAATTGGGCTTCTCATCCGATACAAGTCCGCGCTCGACTGCTTCCGGCTCCATGTACAGCGCATTGCCTTTGTACATCGGAACAGTGCCGTCGACCATCCCTTCTGCGCGGGCAATAATTTGATCACACTCTTCCGGCGTGTACAAATCTTGCACAATCAGGAAGCCTTGCTCCTTATAGTGCTTCACTTGCTCGTCCGTTACCGTGTAGGCTGCAGAGCTGCTCTGGCCATTGCTCATGACCCAATTCCCCCTTGCTTACAAGTTTGGGCGATACGGATTCGTAATCGTTCCCTTCACGCCAGGGTGATAGGTGAATATTCCGCCTGCATGAGGCTGCAGCGCCATCGCGGAAGGCGAAGTGCCGATGCTTGCTGTCGTAATATACAGCGTCATCAGGTCATCACCACCGAAGACGCAGGAACTCGCCTTGGCAACAGGCACGTAGATTGCTCCGAGCTTGCTGCCTGTTCGAGGATCCCATCTCGACACCTGCCAGCCATCCCAATGTGCAATCCAGAGCATGCCTTCACTGTCGATGGTCATGCCATCCGGGAAGCCGTCTTCCTTATGGAAATCGATAATAATCTGCGGATTGCCAAGCGCACCGCTTGCCGCATCATAGTCGAAGGCCGTTACCGTTTGCTTCATTGAATCAATGTAATACAACTGCTTCTCATCGAGGCTCCATGCGATGCCATTCGATACGCCGACACCTTCGACCAGCTTACGGCACTGCCCGTCTGTGTCCAGCACATACAAGGAACCGGTTACATCTACTTCGACATTTTGCATCGTTCCTGCGAAGAAACGCCCCTTTGAATCGCATTTGCCATCATTGAACCGGTTGCCTGGCATGTCCGCTTCTGGATCGGCAAGTGCTGTCAGCGTGTCTGCACCCATATGATACCGCTCGAACCCGTCGCGTGTAGACACAATAACCGCATCGGGATCGGATGCATCGCATACGACGGCACCGACCGATTTGCCTAGTGGAAACTTTTCGTTCTGCAGCGTGATCGGGTCGAATCGACAAAACATTTCCCCGGCAATATCGACATAATACAGCTTACGCTGCTCCGCATGCCAATATGGCCCTTCCCCGAGGACCGTCTTCGCATCCAGCAGCAAAACCGCTTCCTGTGCGAACGCTCTTACCCGGTCCCGCACCTCAGCCTGCGCAACCATCTGATCCATAAATTCCCCTACTCTCTTAAAGATCTATTGTGAGACCACCATCCACAACGAGCGATGCGCCTGTCATGAAAGAGTTGTCCGGACTCGCTGCGAACAGAACGACAGAGGCGACTTCATCCGCTTGCCCGACGCGACCGATCGGCTGCGCCTCGTTCCACGTCTTCATCGTTTCCTCGCGCGGCGTATCCAAATTCTTCACGCTGCTTTCCAGCATCGGCGTATGCACAGCGCCGGGCAGAACCGTATTGACTCGGACATTCTGCTTGGCGAAATCGAGCGCAATCGCTCTCGTCAGCGAGACGATGCCACCCTTCGATGCGGCGTAGGCCGAATAGCCATCCAGCGTTGCAAGCGCGTGAACAGAGCTGACGTTCACAATCGCACCGCCACCTTGCTGCACCATAGACGGAATGACCTCGCGGCAAAATAAAAAAACCGATGTTAAATTATTCGTAATGACTTCATTCCATCCCTGCAAGCTCATCTCGGTGATCCGAATCTGCGGGCAAACTGCCGCATTATTGACAAGTACGTCAATGCGGCCGAAACGCGCCAGCGTCTCAGCCACTACCTGCTTCACATCTGCTTCCGAGGCAACGTCCGCCTCCACCGCAGCGGCGCGGAAGCCCGCCGCTGCAATCTCCTCAGCGGCTGCTTCCGCATTCGCCGCATCACGGTCGACGACGATGACGCTAGCGCCTTCCGCCGCGAACCGCCGGCAGACCGCCCGGCCGATGCCGCTCCCGCCGCCTGTAACGATGACAACCTTATCCTTCCAGCTGTCCATACCATTCAACCCCGCTTCCGCTACGAGTCCCCTACATTGAAGCCGAATGCTGCCTATTCATTTAACTGCCCATTTGCTTATCTACATGTCTGCCTGTCTGCCTATTCGCCTAACTGCCTACCTGTTATTTCACCGTCTCGCGCTTCTCCCAGCCTTGTTTGAAGAGCGGCAGCCAGTTGCCGACTTGATACGGATGCTTATCGATCTCCTCCAGATTCAGCTCTACGCCAAGGCCCGGGCCTTCCGGCGGAACGAGGAAGCCGTTCTGCACTTTAAGCGGCGGCTGCAGCACATTCTCTTCCCACGGCTCGTTGAACTCGTCGAAGATTTCATGCAGGAAGAAGTTCGGCGTCGCCATATTCAAGTGGCTGCAGACCACGGAGCAGACCGGACCTTGCGCGCTGTGCGGCGCGGTCACGCCGTTGTGCGCATGCACCATGCCGCACACCTGCTTTGAAGCGGAGATGCCGAGGAACTGCGGCTCCAGCTGAATGATGTGCACCGCGTCGTGGCGCAGCAATTCCGCGAACTGCTCGCGCGAGTAGTAGTCTTCGCCGCAAGCGACAGGCACGGGGCTGCGACGCGCAACCTCCACCATCGACGAGATCAGATGCGGCGGCACCGGCGCCTCGAACCACGTCGGCTCGTATTTCAGCATGGCATCCGCGAACTGCAGCGCCGTATGCACGCTGAATCGATTATGCCCTTCGATGAGAATATCGACATCTGGGCCGACCGCTTCGCGTACCGCTGCGATGTTCTCAATCGCCGCCGAGAAGTCCTGTCTCGTCACCGTACGCCATGCGGCGCCGAACGGATCGAACTTCAGCGCGGTATAGCCCTTATCCACGACAATCTTCGCTTTCTCGAAGAAGTTGTCCGGCGTATTCGGTCCGCGGTACCAGCCGTTCGCATAGGCGCGGAGCTGATCATGGCAGCTGCCGCCAAGCAGCTTGTAGAGAGGCTGATTCGTCGCCTTGCCCATAATGTCCCAGCAAGCGGTTTCTATTGCAGCCAGCGCGGAGCCTTGAATTTGGCCACCGTCGGAATAGACATCGCGGAACAGCTTTAGGCTAATTGTCTCTACATCAAACGGATCGCGTCCGATAATGAGATGCTTCAGCTCGTGGATGGCGGCTTCCACCGTCTTCGCGAACCCGTTCAGCGTCCCTTCGCCGAGGCCGGTAATGCCTTCATCCGTGTCAACAAGCACGAAGAGCCAGTTCTTCCACGGGTTACCTAGTATATAAGTGCGAACATCAGTAATCTTCATCGCAGGGTATTCCTCCTAATCGTTGGTAGATCCAACGTAGCATAGGGCGAATAACTCGGACAAGATGTCTAACTTGTATACATCAATAAATCATCATCGATTCAGCATCTCATCATCACAGCATAATGACCTTCACATACTCAATATGCTGTTCAATAAGCCGAAGCGACAGCTCCGTATCCTGACCAGCCAGCGCATGCCGGATCTGCCAGTGCTCTTCCAGACTGCCCTTTAGCCGGCCCTTGTTGCGGACGAACGTCGTGCGGACCACCAACATGAATTTATCCTGAATTCGCTTCATCACTTCCATATATTCTTCATTATCTAAGCCAGCGACGATCATCTCATGGAATTGCCCGTCGAGCTCGACATAGCGCGTAATATCCGCCCGTTCAATGGCTAACGCCTGAAGCGCCAAATTCTCATCGAGCCGCATGAAGAAGGCGTCGTCCATCTTCCCTGTCAGCTTTCGCACCGCGAAGGTCTCAAGCGACAGGCGAAGCTCGTAGATTTCTAGTATCTTCTTCAGCGATACCTCCTGCACAATGACTCCTTGCTTCGGCGACAGCTTCACAAGGCCCATCATTTCAAGCCGGTCAAGCGCAGAGCGTATCGGCGTCTTGCTCATCCCGAGCAGCTCGCTCAGATACTTCTCAGACAGAAACATGCCTCCTGGCCATTCGCCGCTGACAATGTTCCGCTTCATCACGTCAAAAGCGGTATCGCGCAATGTTTTACCTTCCCCTACGCTGCTCATCTGCTCCAAGTCCCCTTTCCTATGCTATACTTCCTCTTAACCGCTTTCTTAACAAGGTTTAGAGGAGGCCTTTCCTTTCCCATGCCCGGTCCATCGCTGCGCGAGCAAGCCTATCAAACCATCTATGAACGGATTATATCAAACCAATTGGCAAAAGGAACCGTTACCTCCGAGGTGCAGCTCAGCCAACAGCTCGATATGAGCCGGACGCCGATCCGTGCAGCGCTTCAGCAGCTGGAGACAGAGGGCTTCGTCCGTATCGTCCCGAAGCATGGCGTGCTCATTCTCGATTCTTCCGCACAACGAGTCGGCGACCTGCTAGAGCTGATCGCGGCAATGCTGCTCTTCTCGGTAACGAGCGTGCAGCTGCGCGATGCGGCGGCACTGCCAGCGCTATCCGGCGAGCTGCTTGCCGATCTCGCCTCCTTGGATAGCGGCGATATACAAGCTCTCTGCCGCTTCGAATACCAGTTCCTCACGCGCACGATTGCGCTGAGCCACAATGAAGAGATGCTTCGTACGCTTGATCGAAGCGCCTCCCGCTTGTTCTGGTCCAGCAACCGCAAGCGTTGGATAGCGCCTTATCAGCAGGACATGTACAGCTGCATACAGTCATTGCTGCACAGCCTGAGCAGCCCAACAGCTATCGCTAACGAAGCAATCAACCGCTACCTGCGTATGCTGAAGCTGACGTGGCAATAATCAAAGCGACTGCTTACATCACATCACTTTACCGCTATTCAAACCCCACAACAACAAAACGTCCTCAGGCACTAGGCCGAGGACGTTTCTCATTATCCGCGCTGTTTCAGCAGCAGAGCCTGCAGCCGGTCGAAATTTTGCTCATTGCCTTCCACCGCGTACGACTTCACCATTTCGAATTCTTTTGCCGTATCGAACAGCATTCGCCATGTAAGCTTCGTATTCTTCGCATCCACTTCCTCGAAGATCGCCGTCATTTGAAAATGTGGCCCGTTCAGATGCTTAAACACGACCCGCTCCGACGCATGAATCTCGATGAACTCGCTCTTGTTCTTATAGTCCGTGCCATCTGGTCCATGCATGACAAACTCCCATTGACCGCCAGGCTCGAACTCGAACGTCTGGAACGTATTTGTGAATCCATTCGGTCCCCACCAGCTCGCTAGCTGCTCCGGATTGCGCCAAGCTTCGAACACTTCTTCGCGCGGCGCGTGCATGATTCGCCAGTTGATAATCTCCCGGTCATTCTCCGTTACTGCATTCCGTACGCGTTCGTTAGACATCGTCATCAATCCTCCGTATCGGCTCAATATTGCAACCCTTTACCTTATAGACACAGCAGCCCCAAGTTATCTATCACTCAACAAATGTCACCATACCGCCATCAAGCGAAGCAATACGAGCTAGCGACTCTACCCTATACCCATGATCGTTCAGCTTTCCTCTGCCTACCTGGAACGACTTCTCAATAACAATGCCGATGCCAGCAACCTCTGCTCCAGCTTGCTCTACAATGCGTGCCATCCCCAGCGCAGCCTCGCCATTCGCCAGAAAATCATCTATGATGAGCACTCTATCACCTTGCTCAAGAAATTTCTTCGACACGGTAACCTCGCTCTCCTCCTGCTTCGTGTAGGAGTAGACCTTCTCGGTATAGAGATCCGTCTGCAGCGTGAGCGACTTCCGTTTGCGTGCGAACACCATCGGAACGCTCATCCGATAGGCCGCCATAACAGCCGGAGCGATGCCGGAGGACTCTACGGTCATAATCTTCGTTACGCCCGCATCATGGAATAGCTCTGCAAATGCTTGTCCCATCGCCATCATCAGCCCCGCATCGACTTGATGGTTCAAGAACGTATCCACTTTCAAGACCCCGCCAGCAAGGACGATGCCCTCTTGTCTAATCTTTTCTCTCAGCAGCTCCACAAGCAACACGCTCCTTCCTCTTTCCCCCATTTTACCCTTGCAGGTTCCGCCGCACAACAAACAGCCGCTCCCGCGCGTGAGCACGGAAACGGCTGTTTTAACCCAAGGGGCTATACCGAAGGCTGTTCACTTTCAGCCATCTCGACGACGGTTACGCCCGGAGGCGCAGTCACCACATAGCGGAAAGCTCCATCTGCGTCAAAATACCACTGAACGGTCAGATCACCGTGCGGCGTATTCACGGTACCGCTGCAGGAACGGATACCGCCAACTGGCGTCGGCGAAATTCGTACCTTGCTGTAGCCCGGCGACAGAGGCTGGATGCCGAGCACAACCTCGCCTATCCACTTCACCGGCGTGCTCGACCAAGCATGGCACAAGCTCATCCGATAAGAGCCGTAAGCGGTATACGTCGTGAGCGCATCGTGAAAATCCCGCTTCGAGCTGTCGTCCGAGCTTAAGGTATACGATTCCCAGAATGTCGTAGCGCCATTGTCCAGCATTCCGCCCCATACCGTCTTAATAATCTCATATGCACGTTCATGCCTGCCATATCGAGAATAGCATTCCGCCAGCTGGAAAGCCGATAACGGCGTAATCGGATCAGCCAATTGATAGCTGTCTAGAAAAGCGACTGCCGCATCATCCGACACATAGCCGCTCGCGATGCCGAGCACCTTGACCGCAAGTGCGTACGACGGCTTCAAGTAATGAGCCGAAGTAAGCGATTGAAGCGGCCAGTCGATCTTAAGCTCCAGCTCCGGCATTGCTACAGCCAGTTTAAGCAAATCTGCCCGAGTCAGCGCATAGATCGCTTGCAGTGCAACCGCGCGCTCCTCATCCGTAAGCGGCACCCACTCCACGAGGACGCCATTTTGCGGCAGAAGTCCACTTCCAGGCTGCGTATTCTGCCCCACCCATGCAATATGGCGCTGCAGCGGCTCCTTCATCTCCAGCACGAAGGACTTGTCGCCAGTCTGCACATAATATTCGCACACCGTCTTCAGCCACCAGAGCGTATACTCACAGATGCTGTTCATCCAATGTCCGCTCGGCGTATCGACGCCAAGCTCCCGAACCGCTCTCTGTATTACCTTTGTGTCGTCCCATAGAAAGTAACACGATTTGGCTGCCAAATAGAAATCAAACGTCCAATTGAGCCGATCTCGCTTAATGCCGTCCCATAGACCGATCTGATGGCAAATTCGGCTCGTATGCGCAGACACCTGGAAAATCTCATTCAGCTGCTCGGAATCGCTCGACAATGTACCGGCTTGACGAAGCGCCACATGAACGGATTGAAACTTCAGCTCAAGCGCGAAGGGCTGTCCGATCTCGCCCAGCACGAACAGCTGGATATAACGGCAGCCTTGCGGCAGCGTATATTGCGTTTGCCCCGGCTCTATTTCGAGCCACTCCGTTATGCAGCCTTCGTAATGTGCCAGCTCATGCAGAGACTCCGCGCCATTCCAGAGCAGCTTCACTCGCTCCGCTCCGGTATTGGCAACGGCGAAACGGCAATTATGCTCCGCCTGCAGATCAATCGTCACCGACGAGGCGCCGGTGAGCCCCATCTCGCGCTGCAGTCCGCGCATCGCTTTCCATTCATTCTGCTTGCGCAGGTGGTAGAACAGCTCTAGCTGCTCCTGCTCCGGCTTCACAAGCGTTCCGTCTTGACCATGCTTACCGGTTACGCTCACGACGCCGTTCGAGACAGCCGCTCGAAGCGCCTCCTCTGCTATTACAGCTGTATCATTCAAATCATAGGCTTCAATATCGCCATAACCGCCTGCTACGAATGCAGCCGGACTATTCTCCAGATCACCGAACGGCTCCTCGCCAAGCCTGCAGATGACGGCTGCATGCTCATCATCGGCTTGCCACGACTCGTCTGTCACCAGCCATAAGCCATCCCCTTGCAGGTAACCAATTGCCCCAACACGACGATTCCATAGATAATAGTTCACTTCCACAATCGGAATGAATGCACGGCAGTCCAACTCAAGCCGAAGCTCATGCTCTCCTGCCTTCAGATCGCCAGGGAATCCCCCAATGGTTAGCCATTCCCCCGCATTGCCCGCCCGTTCTGGAAGCGTCGCAACGAGTACGCCATCCAGTATGACGCGAGCTGCGCCCGTGAACGAAGCGTGAAAGGATACACCGTTTATATCCTGCTCTAGTATAAATTTACGAGACAGCACGCAGCTTGGGCGATGATCTCTCTCCTCATGCCACAGCCAGAGCGGCAGCTTCAAATCGAATTGCTGAGTGTCCATATAGTTCCTCTTTTCATCTACGATTTAATAGCACCGGACACCATGCCTTCGATTTAGTACTTCATGCCGAAGACGATGACTAGAATCGTCGGTACGCTGCCGATAATATAGCCTGCGAAGGATAAGCTATAAGCGCTTACATTATTATGTAATGTCATCTTAACATCGAAGGGGCAATACCAACAACAATAAAACAAAGCATGTTTTCTCTGAAGCCAAACCCTTGATACTACTGAATATGTGACACACTAACTTATAAAAACAGCAGAAAAATCACTTCTATATTAGCTAAGATCATATAAAACGTTTTAATTAATTGGCTCAGACAAGCACAAAAAAAAGCTCCTTGCACTAGGCAAGAAGCTTGTCTGTTGTTTATGGTCGGGATGACACGATTTGAACATGCGACCCCCTGGTCCCAAACCAGGTGCTCTACCAAGCTGAGCTACATCCCGTTATAAAAATGGCGTGCCCTGAGAGATTCGAACTCCCGACCTTTTGATTCGTAGTCAAATGCTCTATCCAGCTGAGCTAAGGGCACTAATGGAGCGGAAGACGGGAATCGAACCCGCGACCCTCGCCTTGGCAAGGCGATGCTCTACCGCTGAGCCACTTCCGCAAAAATTATGGTGCGCGTAGAGGGACTTGAACCCCCACGGTCGCCCGCCAGATCCTAAGTCTGGTGCGTCTGCCAATTCCGCCATACGCGCACGTTATGTTGCATCCATTTTCTTTGGCTAGAAAATGGTGAGCCATGTAGGACTCGAACCTACGACACCCTGATTAAAAGTCAGGTGCTCTACCAACTGAGCTAATGGCTCATGTGAAAATGGTGCCGGCGATAGGAGTCGAACCCACGACCTACTGATTACAAGTCAGTTGCTCTACCAACTGAGCTACACCGGCATGATTGAGAAGAAATGGCGGAGCCGACGGGATTCGAACCCGCGGTCTCCTGCGTGACAGGCAGGCATGTTGGGCCACTACACCACGGCTCCGCGTTTACTTATTCCGATTATAGGTCCGAAATAAGGATGTTTGGTTGCGGGGGCAGGATTTGAACCTGCGGCCTTCGGGTTATGAGCCCGACGAGCTACCGAGCTGCTCCACCCCGCGTCATTGAAAATCATATGGTGGAGGCTGACGGGATCGAACCGCCGACCCTCTGCTTGTAAGGCAGATGCTCTCCCAGCTGAGCTAAGCCTCCATAGGAAGTTTGAAATGGTGACCCGTAGGGGACTCGAACCCCTGTTACCTCCGTGAAAGGGAGGTGTCTTAACCACTTGACCAACGGGCCTTGCTTTTGAAAAATTGCAACGGAGAAGGAGGGATTCGAACCCTCGCACCACTAACGCGGTCTAACCCCTTAGCAGAGGGTCCCCTTGAGCCACTTGGGTACTTCCCCATGAATGGCTCCCCGAACAGGACTCGAACCTGTGACAACTCGATTAACAGTCGAGTGCTCTACCAACTGAGCTATCAGGGAACAACATGAATGTTCGGGCAATACTTAACACCCTGAAAACTGGATACGAACCTTTGCGAAGGTTTCTTGCTTTAGCTGGATTTACTTATTTAGGATAAGCCCTCGACCGATTAGTATTCGTCAGCTGCACACGTTGCCGCGCTTCCACCTCGAACCTATCAACCTGATCGTCTTTCAGGGGT
>NZ_JBWDNO010000016.1:0-29840 GCF_056269245.1 Paenibacillus sp. J31R98 | reverse complement strand
TTACGGGTTACGGGTTACGGGTTACGGGTTACGGGTTACGGGTTACGGGTTACGGGTTACGGGTTACGGGTTACGGGTTACGGGTTACGGGTTACGGGTTACGGGTTACGGTTCGCTACTCCCCGCCGGCCACTTGCCGAGCTGCACTAACCTCCGCCACAACAAACAAACAAAAGTGCCCAAAAATCCCGCTACGCCAGGAACTTCTTGGACACTTCACGCTGCCGATGCTAGCCACTTCTTGAACACTTCACCTTACCGATGCCAGCCACTTCTTGAGCACTTTACGTTGCTGCTGTTAGCCACTATTTTCTAACGGTAAACTCGTAACATTACGCTGTATCCTTTCGTCCAATAAGTGAAAGTATAAGGAGGAAAGGGTGTATGGAAATGAACAACAATGTTGGTAATCGTCTTCACGTTTGGTTCCGGCTCACGGCAGCCGTTCTTATAACTGCTTCAATGCTCGTGCTGGCTGCTGGATGCGGTCACGCTGGCAGTAACGACGCGAATACGGCTGCGCCGCTCCGATCAGCGGAACCGACTACCGTCTCGGATCGGATCAAGTCAGGGACGAATCCTTTTGAAGTGGCGGGGATTCGCAATCCGAATGACTTCATCAACGTATTCAATACGGTCAAGAAGGCTATCGCATCCGACGATCCAGTCGAAGTTGCCAGCCATATTCTGTATCCGCTAAAGGTGAACGGCAAATCCGGCACAACGCTCTATAAGACACGCGCTGATTTCGTGCACCATTACGACGAGATCATCACCGAGCCTGTGAAGAAAGCGATCGCGAAGCAATCGGTCGATCAGCTGTTCGTCAATTACCAAGGCGTCATGGTCGGCAACGGTGATATGTGGTTTGGCGGCAGCGCCGACGAGCAGCAAGTAATCGGGATTATCGCCATCAATCACGATTTCTAATGAAATAGTCGGCGCTGATAGTCGGCAATGCTGGCATATTCCTCTTCCAGCTTGCCCGCGAGGCGCAAGTAAATCGGCAGCAGCTCCTTATATTGGGCTGCTGCTTCTTTATTAGGCGTATGCGAGTAGTTCGAGCCTGTCATCTGGTTGACGATACTCAAGCTCTCCGCTCTTCCGATCGCCATAAGACCGAGCACGACCGCGCCGAGGCAGGAGCTCTCGAAGCTCTCCGGTATGATCACTTCCTGATCAAGGACATCCGACATCATCTGTCGCCATAGCGCCGAACGTGCGAAGCCGCCGGTCGCATGAATCCGAACCGGCTTCCCGATCGACTCCTCTAGCGCTGCAAGCACGGAGTACAAATTATAATTAATTCCCTCTAGCACAGCGCGCATCATGTGCTCTTTGCGATGATGCAAGGTCAATCCGAAGAAGGAACCACGCGCATCCGGATTCCACAGCGGCGCTCTCTCGCCTGTCAGGTATGGATGGAAGATAAGCCCGTCCGAGCCGGGGCGAACGCCCTCTATAATACGAGTGATCATATCGTATGGATCAATACCGAGCCGCTTCGCTGTCTCGACTTCAGCAGCTGCAAGCTCATCCCTCAACCAGCGGAAAATAATGCCGCCATTGTTGACCGCCCCGCCGATGACCCATTTATTCTCCGTCAGCGCATAACAGAAATAGCGGCCATTCGGGTCGGTCACCGGCTTATCAACGATGGTCCGGATCGCACCGCTCGTCCCGATTGTAACGGCAACGACGCCCGGGTCAACCGCGCCAACGCCGAGGTTCGAGAGCATGCCATCGCTTGCGCCAACGACGAACGGCGTATCGGCGTGAAGTCCCATCACTGTGGCATATTCGCTTCTAAGCCCCCGCTGCGCATGCGTTGTCGGCACGAGCGTGGACAGCCGGTCTGCCGTTACGCCAGCGATGCGGAGCGCTTCATCATCCCAATCCCTCTGCTCCAGATTGAACATCCCTGTTCCCGAAGCAATCGAGTGATCGACAATATAGACGCCAAACAACTTGGCGAATATGTATTCTTTGATCGAGATGAACTTTGCAGCACGCGCAAAGACATCTGGCTCATCATGGCGCAGCCAGAGCAGCTTCGTTATCGGCGACATCGGATGAATCGGCGTACCTGTGCGCAAGTAAATCGCATGTCCGCCCATCTCTTCCTTCAGCCGTTTCGACCATGCCGCGCTGCGATTGTCCGCCCAAGTGATACAGTTCATAAGCGGCTTGCCATCCGCATCCACCGGAATGACGCTGTGCATCGCCGAGCTGAACGAGACGAACAGCACTTGCCCCGCATCGACGCCTTGCATCACTTGCTTCACGGTAGATACCACCGCGGCAAAAATCTCATCCGGATTCTGCTCGGCGAACGCCGGCGTCGGCGTATAGAGCGGATATTCCACATGCGCAGAAGTGACGACTGTACCCTTTTCCTCGAATAGCACCGCTTTCGTGCTCGTCGTGCCGATATCAACGCCTATCATATAGCTCATCGTCATGTTCCCCCAGACTTCTCTCTTTGCTAGCAAATGCAGGTTTTGCGTTTATTGCCGATCCGGCCCATTCCCGCCATCTTCGTAATATATTCAGTGGCGAACGGCACCTTGCAGGCCGTATTGCCAACGTTGACATGCACTTTACCAACGGCTACGGCTATTGCAATTGCCTCCTCATGCAGCTCTCTTACATACCCCGCTGCCGAGATCAGGAATCCGTTCATCGTATAGCGAACACGGTTCTGCTCTTCATGAATGCGATCACGCACCTCGTGCAGCAAGCTGCGGATTTCATCCATATCGAGCTGATCATCCGGCGTAATCGAGAGGTAGTTCGCGTACGTGCTCCAGCCGCATGCCGCAATCATTTCTTCCGTCGACTGAATCCATTCCATCGCAAGCTCACGGGCGTAAGCACTCTCCGCCGCCACGCTCGCAACCGTATATTCGGCAAGCATATACCAATACGCACCGCGCACCCAGCTCTGCAGCTGCTCCTTCGTGATGGTCTTCGGATTTACCGATAGTCCGGCCAGATACATCGCGTCACTGACACCAGAATCATATAGCGAAAGCGCGAGCGCTTGATCCTTCTTAACCGGCTTCACGAGCTTCTTCAAATCGCCAACCTTCACTCCGTAAAAAGGTTCCCGAGCGCCGTGATTCACAAGCGTCTGCTTCGTTTGCTCCGAGCCCATCTCAGCTAGATGCTGCATCACTTCTTCGTACGTCATTTTCGCTCACCCGCTTGTCCCTTAATGAAACATATCTCCCACTATAGCATGGCTCCCAGTAGCGTACAAACGTGCAGCATAGCAGCAAAACCCTTTACCGCCCGGCCGCAACCTGACGATAAAGGGCTTCTGTCATTAGCTTCTGCCGCGAAGCGTTGGCAGCTCGGGAGGCATGAAGGAGACATTCACTTGCTGCTCCACGACGAGCTCATCAACAATAAATTGAAAGACGGATGTGATATAGAACGGCGTCTCAATATAACGAGTCGTAATCGATAGCTTCTCCGGTTCCTGCCAAGTAAAGCTGGACATCATGCGCAGATCGTGCCCTCGCTGGAACGGAGCGCCCTGCGGTAGAATGCCGCGACCTTCCGCCCATTCGCCGCGACCGCAGCGGAGGACAAACTCACCTTCGCTACTCTCAATCGTGACGAGCGCTGCATCCGCTTCGAACCGAACGGTAAGTGCGATCAACTGTAACGAATTTTCCTCTAGCACAAATCTTTTGCCATTCACCTTCGACTCCATTGAAGTTTTATCTGCGTTCCACTGTGGAGGTTCAAGCGTAAGTGCTGCAAGCTTGTCGGTTAAAGCCTCAGTATCTGTTGCCGCAGCCATGCTCTCATCCGTCAATGCTGGCAGCAAATGTGTCCATATCCCGTTCAGCACGCCTTGCATATCATTCGTTCCGCTCGTCAGCGCGATGACCGTATCCTGCTCCGGCAAGACGATGCAGAACTGGCCAAAAGCACCGTCTCCCCGATACGCGCCATGCCGGCAGCGCCAGAATTGGAAGCCATAGCCCTGCGCCCAGTCGTTCGCTTCATCGTCACCATTGTTGATCTGCTTGGAGGTTGCTTCATTCACCCATGCTTCCGATAGAATGCGTTTGCCATCCCAGATGCCACGCTGCAAGTACAGCTGACCGAACTTGGCGATCGACTCCGTCGTGAGCGTCATGCCCCAACCGCCGGTATGGATGCCTCGCGGACATGCTTCCCAAGTCGCCTCGGTAATGCCGAGCGGATCAAGCAGCCGAGGCTGCAAGTAGTCGAGAAGCTTCTTCCCGCTTACCTTCTGAAGAATGGCCGAGAGCATGTAGGTAGCCCCGCTGTTATAGACAAAATGCGTACCAGGCTCACGTTCCACCGGTGCCTGCACAAAAGCGCGAACCCAATCCCCGTCTTCCGCGAAGGCAAGATATTGCATCGTATCGACTTCATGCCCCGTGCCCATCATGAGAAGATGACGGATGCGCATCGCGCTTAAGTTAGCAGAAGGCTCCTGCGGCGTCTCCTCGGGGAAGAACGAGATAACCGTATCGTCCAGGGACAACAGCCCTTCGGCGGCGGCGAGGCCAATCGCGGTAGACGTGAAGCTTTTGCTAAGAGAGAACATCATATGCGACAACTCAGGCGAGTATGGCGCCCACCAGCCTTCTGCCGCCACTTGGCCGTCGCGCACGATCATCATACTGTGAAGCTCAAGATTCGATTCGCGCCATGCATCAAGAAGATTAGAGATCACTTCGGATGGGATGCCAGCTGCCTCCGGGGTTGTTCGCGGCAAACGCAGTTCTGTACGTGTGATGAGAATCGCCTCCAATGTTTTTGCTTCAAAATATCGTTACAGACAAGTTGACTGATAGCACTATTCTAGCGGGCATACTAATTGGTTAAGACGAGAGGAAGGTGGAGCTTTTTTCATGAGAGAATATATTACTACTTGGATTATAGGCATTGGGATGCTTGTAGCCGGTATTATTATCATTCGGTTGTATTGGCAAGACATTGCTGCACATGTACGGCAATACAAAGAAGAGAAGAACAATGGGCAGCTGCGGTGGTGGTGGCTCGATTGGGGCTTGATTCTGTGGGATGTGTTTCTAGGCAGCTTCCGACCAAGCTTGATCATCGCGCTCATCCTGCTGCTATGCGGTATTGGCGTCATCGTGGCGCAGGTTCGGGAGACGCTTAAGATCTTGTCGGGTTAATGAGATCAAGTCCGACACGTTGCAAGAATGTGAAAGATCTGTCCCCGATGATGCGACTCGTGCTCAATGAGATGGTAGATGACCCACTCCGGTGTTACATCGTAATGAGGGAGAGTTCTAGATGTACGCCAATCCAACAAGCCCATGGAGCGAAAATGAACAAGCAGTTCCTCTCGCACAGACTTGAGGCGATGTAAATGTTCGTCTAGACTTTCTCCTCCAATAAGAGTCAACGTACCGTCTTCTTTGCGGACTTCTTGCGAAAATAAGGCAAGGATCGCTGGATTCCAATTACCGCCAAGAACATCTTCATAGAGCCAGTCTGCTTCGATCAAAGCGATGTGATATAACAGGGATCCGATTGATTGTCCGTTTCGATTAGAGTCAAGCTGCTGCTGACTTACTCCTGATAGTTTCTCTATAATCGTTCTCCGAACATCCTCCAAGCACCAGATCCATCGACCAATCTCCGGTTCAAACCCCGGTAAGGATGATACCGCCAAACTTTTTCTCATCACAGCTTCGCCATCCAATCGTCGGATCCGACCGGACAAGAGCTGAAATACTTAAGCGTTTCACCTTGCAGCACGGGATTGCTTGTCGCGTTATAGCAGGTAATAAACGTGCGGCGATGACGATCCGACATGTTCGGTGCGGAGGCGTGCAGAAGATTGCTGTGGAAGAACAGCGCCGTACCCGGTTCCATCTCGCAATGGACAAGTTCGAACATATTTTGCACCTGATCAATACGGCGCGGATCTGCTCCTGTCTGAGAACCTACTTTGCCATGCTCCAGCCGTCCGAGCTTATGGGAGCCTCGCAGCACCTGCAGACATCCATTCTCCTGAGTTGCATGGTCAAGCGCGATAAAGACGCTCATCATATTGGGATAGATAAAGCCCTGATCGTACCAGTAGCCGTAATCCTGATGCCACTCCCAAGCTCCGCCGGATCGAGCCTCTTTGAGCATGACTTTACCGTGGAAGAAAGCAGCATCCTCCCCCATCAAAATACGCACATTGTTGATGATACGAGGGCTAATCGAGACACTCGACCATACGTCAGATCCAAGCTCGAACCAGATCGCAAGCTTGGCTTTGAGTCCGGCGCTGTCATCGGTACTGTATGTGGTGCCGGCGACACGATCACCGCCTTCAATCTCGCGGATTAACAAGTCAACTTCCTCTTGAGTGAAAAGGTTCTTAATAAGCACAAATCCATCCCGATTATATTGCTCCACTTCTTTATGCGTCACAATCATGTTCGTTCCTCCTGTCGATGAGGCTTATAATAGCAACACTTAAACTATTCGCGAACATAATAGTCGATCCTGCCAGTTAAACTCAGGTGGCATCAAAAACAGCCCTTCCGCACGTAACGTGTGGAGAAGGCTGCCTCTGCCAAAATCATTCAACTCCGAACCCAGCGCTTCCTTACAGCAGCACCGCTTCTCCCGTCTCCGCCGACCGTACAGCGCTGTACATCGTCCGCAGCACAGGCTCGAACTGCTCAATCGTGTACGGACTTCCATCTACGCGAGTATCATTCCCTTGCCATATATCATGTAGGTGGTCGAAAATCCCGAAGAACCCTTCGTACCGTGCAGGCAGCAGCTCCGCTTCTCGCACGATTCCGTTGCTCCCGGTAATGGAGACACGACCGTTCTTCAACTCAATCGTGCCTTTCTCCCCTTCAATGCGAATATCTCCCAGATAGTCGGTCGGCTCTGCCCGAGAGCCCCAAGTGGTCAAATAATGGAGCCGGTACCCTTCCGACGTCTTCGCTTGCATCGTAGCAATCGGGAGCGTGCCCACTTTCGCCCAGGATGGCTTATAGGACTGCGCGTATAAAGTCACCGGATGGAAGCCGAGCAAGTAATGCAGCGTGCCAAAATGATGATACGACAAATCCTCCAGTGTCACATGCTTATAGCTCGACATCCATCTGTTATGCACATTCGCAGCAAGCGGCAGCGTGCAGTTCCAGACGACATATTCCACTTTGCCGATGGCGGAATGGTCCTGCAGCAGCGACTTTATCGTGCGAATGCTCGCCAGGTAGCGGTAAAATTCACCGACGATGAATTTGGTGTCACTACCGCTGCGGCGGCTAAGCTGAACAAGCTCCCACACATCCTCGGCGCTATCCAGCCTGAGCTTCTGCACGACCAAGTCGAGCCCATGCTCCAGAACCTTTCGTTCCGCATCGATCGTATTCTTGCAATCATTCGGCACGATGATGACGGCGAGCTCAGCCACAGACTGTGCCAGTGCCGTGTCCACATCCGGATAGACCGGATAGCGGTCCAGCCAGATACGATCTTCAGCAGGAAGCCGATCACGCTCTCCGTAAAGGTCAACGACACCGGCTACTTCCAAGTAAGGCCGCTTGCTCCATTCCCCAAGCTTCTCCGCGCCGAGCACGAGTATTCGTTTCGGCGGTTGCTCCGTATGCGCATCCCTCTCCATGGACATTCCCACAACCTCCTACTCTCGCGGCAGCTGATTATACCACTGCTCGACCTTCTGCCAGAACGACTCCGGTATCGTCCGCTCCAGCGATGCAATCGTATTCGCCACATCTTCCAATTTGCTCGGTCCCGACAGCGTAATATCAATCTGCTGCTGTCGCAGCGGGAATTGCAGCGCGACGTCAGTAATGGAGACTCCACTCGCGGCGCATAGCTCATACAGCTCGCTCGCCAGCTTCTGCCGCAATATAAGCTCGGGTACGCCAGGGGGAATCTCTACCTCCATCGGCGGTAGCCCGCAGAACAAGCCCGTCAAGAGCGGACTTGCATTGATGACGCCGCGTCCAAGCCGGCTTGCCTCGGCAATCAACGAAGCCGCACTAGGATCAACCGGCGTGTAGTCCGAATAGGTCAAGATCGTATCGAACCGGCCGTCATTAGCGGCAACTGCGAGCAAATCATGCTGCCTTGTCGCAAGTCCAATGTTTCGGATCACGCCGCGCTCCTTCGCCTCAAGCAGCATAGGAAGCACGCCGTCCTCGGCAAGTACATTCGTGAGTACGTTCGGATCATGCACTTGAAAGAGATCGATATAGTCCGTCCGTAGCCGCAGCAGACTCTGCTCAAGGCTAAGCTTTGCTAGCGCCACCGCTTCCTGCACCGTCAAATCTTCGCGCACGTGCACCTTCGAGGCAAGAAACAGCGACTCCCGCGGCACCTGAGCGAGAAAATGACCCACGATGCACTCGCTCTCGCCATAAGCGACCGAGGTATCGAAGTACCGAAAACCGCTGTCATACGCAAGCTTCAGCACTGCTGCTTCACGGTCCATAGTCTCTACATCCATCGAGCCTCTGCCGAGCCAAGCGCAGCCGACTCCATATGGAATCCGGTTTCCAGCTGCGGTTTGCAGCCAGTACCGGCTTATAATCTGTTTGATCTCGCCTTTTTCTGCCGCCATATCCATACTTTTATTCAACTCCTCTACCGATTTCCCACTGTATAGGATGAATCATGAGCAAACCGCTTCACGCCGAGATGAAGCGTAATTTCGCAGCCAGGCAGAAGCGTCACCTCAAGCACGTTATCTTCAATAACGGCTTCCTCCATACTATCGTCAGCCGTGCTTCTCGTCCGGTATGCGACCGTCGTAAATTGATGCTCCCCGAAAGTCCCCGCATAAATCGCCAGCTCCCTCGCCTGCGACACGCTTAGATTGACCAGCTTCACGGTCAACCCTTCGGCATCCATATGCTCAACGAGCGCGCCAACATCTGTCGGCAATCCTGGACGCCCTCGCTCCAGATCCGCATATCTGACGCTCGCCATCAGGAGACCGCCGTTATAATCCGGCAGTGGCGCGCCAAGCGTCAGCTGCGTCAGCCCTTCCGCCGTCACCGGATTACGCACCTGCAAATACCAGTCGCCGTACGTAGAAGGGTCCTGCGTGTCGTCTCTCATGAACTGCAGCCGTCCATAAACTTGCTCGATATTGTGCATCAGAATGTCTTCCGGGTACTCGGGGTAGTCGCCCTGCAAGTAGCTGATCCACGCCTGCTCATGCCCGCCTTGATCCTTCTTGCGGAGCCTGTTCACCCGCTCCCATTCCCTCGATGTGCTATTACGAATCGTCGCGAGCCGCGCGAGATCTGCCTCTTCGCGCGACATGTTCCACAGATGAGCGATATAGCGGGAGTCCATCGGTAAATACTCGAACCAGCCGTCATTGGCGTACATCTCGTCCCGCTCATTCTTCAATGCGGGCTCACAGTTGTAAGCCGCACGCTCGAAGGGATCGCCCTTCTTGTGCGGGACATACAGCGTTCCGCCGTGCCGGACGCCAAGCTTAATCAGCAGGTCGATTTGCGATCGCGGCAGATCGAGATAAGCGGTATCCTGAAACAGCAGCATCGCATTCTGAGCCGCGATAACCGCTGCATCGCCGACAGTCTCCCACCCATGCGGCCATGTCCAGCCGTAATAACCGCCGTACCATTTTCCCCCGTTATGCTCGCCTACCTGGCCAGACAAGCCAACATTATCAGGCAGAATGCCGCCGTTCTGCGCGGTCCGCTCTACCCAGCCGTCCACGTAAGTACGGATCCAAGCTTTGTACTTCTCTTCACCAGTTAGCAGATAAGCGTTGGCAAGCATCGTCGTCACGGCCAAATTGACGGCAACATCTCCGTAAGCCTGACGCTCCTTCATGGCAGTGCCCATGAGTGCCGCCTTGTCATGATCTTTCAAATCATCGACGGTCTCCACGCCTGGCACATCGAGGAACGGGAGGCCGTACCATTTCTTCCAATCCTCGTAAAGCCAAGGTTCGCCGGAGAAGTTCCGGTGGCCTGGCCCCTTGCTGCCGGTATGCGCGCTCCTCAGAATATTGTGTTTCTCGTCATAGTTTGGCGCATCCGGATCCTCGTTCATATAGAAGCCGGCGAACCGCTTTGCCCTCTCGATATTCTGAGCATTCGCAGGATCTGCGAGACAGAGCAGATAGAAGAACAGATAGCCCTCTCCCTGATGGAACCAGTCGTAGCCTTGCTCATATTCCTTCACGACCATTGGATGACCGTGCCCGCTATCATATCTCGTGAATTGCTCGGTAATCGCGTCGAATTCCTTTTGCGACAGTGAGAGGAAACGGTCTGCCCCGCCGAGCAAATAGAAGAGCGGCCAGTTGTGGAAGCTTTCGTACGCATCATCGAGCGCATCAACTCCGACGTGATCCTCCTTCGTCGGCCACATGATTGTGCCGTCCGCATAAACGTACTTCTCCAGCAACGGGTCGATTGCCTCATTCATGAGATCAATCAGCTGGCGCTCCAAGAGCGCCCAATTCGGCGGCTGCCCGAATGGCAAATCCGCTACGATTGTTTGTGCGCGTCTGTTCATCCTTCTCCTCCTGCTCCTGCTCCGGTGATATGGCGAATCCATCCCTCTATGCAAAGTTCGAGCCAGAATTCCGCTTCATCCGCATTCGCTTCCTTCGCATCCAACAGCCATTCCGGCAGCCGCGATTGCTCGATCGTCTCAAGCGCCTCCATGCGTATCGTATCAGGATCGATGTGTTGAATGAGCTGCGTTTCGCCTTTTCCGGCATGGCCAATCGGCATCGGTCCAGGGTTGTCTGCCGGATAGTGCAAATACGTATCAATGCCTCCCACTTGAATGGTCGAGAAAATATTCGGGTTCGGAAGCGTGCTCGGATCCTTCCAGCCCCAAGAGTGGCCCCAGCCAAGCGCCTCTTCGCGCGTAAGCTCCGCAGCTGCGCGTCTTAAGCTCAGCGCCTGCAAACCGTCCATCCCTTGGTGATGCTGGACGATATAAATTTGCTTAAAACCGATCATGCGCAGCCTTTTCAGAAGCTCTTTGGCATAGGCGTAGAACGGTTCTGGATCAAAATCGATCTCCCCATCCTCCGGTCCTGCAGCCCACGACATCGTCGGACCGAACGCAATCGGCGGTGCCACGACGCATGGGATTCGCTTCTCCAGCTCTGTACAAATATGGCTCGCGATCATCGCATCCGTCCCAATCGGCAGATGCGGTCCGTGATATTCCACAACGCCCGAGCCCATAATGAGCGGCAGGTTATCCTGCACGGCTTGCCGTACCTGCTCTGGCCGCATACGCGTCAAATACATCGCCTGCTCCCCTTTCACTTCGTAAACTAGCTTCCTCGCGCTTACACTATAGCGCTAGCTCTTAAGGCGGCGATAGTCACTCTTTGATACATAAGTGTCTTTAGCGCACATTCGGCAGCAACAATTCGTTTCGCATGCGTTTAAGCCACTTGCGGCAACTGAGGTGGCGATACTCTTTGGAAGACCACTCGCAAAAATCTGCTTGTACGCGAAAATGATTGCGTTTACACTAGTGGTGAATATTGCCAATCTAGGGAGGTTTCAGGCGTGAAGCTACAGCTAGGCAGTCCACTTGCCGACTATTTCAGCGGCAGCAAGGTGCCCTTCTCGTTCGTTTACGGCGGGGAGCTGGCGAGTATGGATCGGTTTGAGATGAAGGAGAAGACGACGAGCAACAATGGCATAACCGTTCATGAGCGATTGTACGAGGATGAGTTGACGAAACTGCAGTGCAAAGTAGTGAGCAAAAGCTACTCAGGCGGAATTAGCGAATGGGTTGTTTCCTTCCGCAACCTGTCGGACAAGAGCTTGCCGATATTGGAGCAAGTGAGGGCAATTGACCTCGAATATGAGCTGCCGTATTCCAGTGACTCAATCCTGCATTATGCCAAAGGCTCCAGCAATCAATATGACGACTTCATGCCGCAGCGCGTCCAGATGAAAGACCGCGAGCTTCACCGCTTCACGCCTGTAGGAGGCCGCTCATCGAACGGCGTCCTGCCTTTCTTCAACTTACAGCAGGAAGATCAAGGACTTATTATCGCGATTGGCTGGTCAGGACAATGGTCGGCGGAGCTGACTTGTCCCTCGCAGAACCGTTTTGTTATTCGCGCTGGTCAAGCCAAGCTTCGCCTCTCCTTGGAGCCAGGGGAAGAAATTCGCTTGCCGAGCATCGTCCTTGTACCTTGGTCAGGCAGCAGAATCGAAGGGCAGAACAAGCTCCGCCGCTTTATTATGTCGCACAAAACGCCGAGAGTGGATGGCAGCCCAATTACCGGACCGATCACCGTCGGCTCATGGGGCGGAACGGAAACGGCTGTCCATCTGAACCGGATTCGCGCCGTGAAGGAGCTGGAACTGCCTTATAACTACTATTGGGTCGATGCCGGCTGGTATGGCGCAGCGGACAGCGATACCTCCGACGAGTTTACCGGAGAATGGTATCGCCAAGCCGGCGATTGGAACTATCACCGCAAGTATTATCCGGATGGCATTAAAGTCGTCAGCGATGCCGCTCGCGATGCCGGCATGAAGTTCCTGCTGTGGATGGAGCCGGAGCGTGCCATATACGGTAAACCGATCACGCTTGAGCATCCGGATTGGTACGTGGGCAACAAGGTAGAGGGCGAGAGTCTGCTGCTCAACCTCGGTCAGCCGGAAGCGTTGGAATGGCTGATTGGGATGATTTCGGGTCTCATCGCGGAGCACGGCATCGATCTATTCCGCCAAGACTTCAACTTCAACCCGCTTCCCTACTGGGAGAGTCTCGACACGCCGGATCGCATCGGCGCTGCCGAAGCTCATTACGTGAAAGGGCTGTACACGTTCTGGGATGAGCTGCTGCTCCGACATCCTGGCCTTATCATCGACAACTGCGCAAGCGGCGGACGCCGGATCGATATCGAGACGACTTCCCGAAGCCTCCCGCTCTGGCGAAGCGACGTGCAGTGCGTCCCTTCCGACCCAATCGCCGCGCAAACGCATGGCTTTGGCTTATCGTATTGGATCCCGCTCAGTGGAACGGCCGCGCGTTCTTCGGCGCCCTATGACGGGCGCAGCATTCTCTCTGCTGCCGCTGGCCTATCTCCATACTTCCAGTCCGATGGAACGGTCTTTCCTGATTTCCCTGTCGATGAGCTTCGTGATCGACTGCAAGAATATAGCCGGGCTAGAGCATTCTTCGCGGGCGACTTCTATCCGCTCACGGATTGCTCGATCTCTCCGCAGGTATGGCTGGCGTATCAGCTGGACCGTCCCGACTTGAGGCAAGGCATTGTCGCCGCTTTCCGCAGGCAGGAGAGCCCTTTCGTAACTGCAGTCTTCCAGCTGAACGGCATTGATGCGGAGGCGAATTACGAGCTGGAAGACGCGGATACGAAAGAAACCCAAGTCATCCGAGGCGCAGCGCTGCAGATGTTGCAAGTCGAAATCGGGGATTACAGGCAGAGCAAACTATACTTTTATCGAAAGCAATAATCTGCTCTCGGCGGCCGGAGCGGCGTGGCTGATTCCTGATCTGAGAGTGCCGAATCTGCACTCTCAGAGCTTCAATCGGCTGATGGGTTTTAGAGCTGAGAGCACGTATGTGTTCTCTCAGCTTACTTTCGGCGCATTTTTGGAGCTGAGAGCACATATGTGTTCTCTCAGCTACAGAATATCGGTTAGTTTGTCTGGTTTCGACGCTGAGAGCACATATAGGTTCTCTTCAGCTTACTTTCGGCGCATTTTGGTCGCTGAGAGCACATATGTGTTCTTTCAGCTGCAAAGTAGCGGTTAGTTTGTAGTGTTTTCCACTCTCGCCGGACGGAAGGCGAGAGAAAGTGCCGTTTAAGCGTGTGAGAGAGGGTTTCCACTCTCTCAGCAGTGAAATTGCGTTGTAGGCGGGTCTGAGAGCGGCTTTTCCCGCTCTCGGCGGCCGAATCGGCACGAAAAGGCTTGTTTTAGCGTGTGAGAGAGGGTTTCCACTCTCTCAGCAGTGAAATTGCGTTGTAGGCGGGTCTGAGAGCGGCTTTTTCCGCTCTCGACGACCGAATCGGCACGAAAGGGCTTGTTTTAGCGTGTAAAAGAGGGTTTCCACTCTCTCAGCAATGAAATTGCGTTGTAGGCGGGTCTGAGAGCGGCTTTTCCCGCTCTCGGCGGCCGAATCGTCGCAAGATGTGTTTGCCAGCTGTAGCAGCCGGGCGAGAAGTTGGAGGTAGCTGATTAATAAGGAGCTAGGTGGCCTGATGCCTAGCTCCTTTGCCTTTGCCATCGCTCACACCGTGCCCGTGCCCGTGCCCGTGCCCTTGCCCTCTAGCCCTCACCCGCGCCACTCACTCCATAACGCCGAAGCTCTTAATCTCGCTCTTCACATGAACACGGACATCTGCATCTGCGAACGCCTTCTCCCACTCATTCTGAACGGTTTTCCAGCTCGGATATTGATAGGCTCTTGCATAGAGTCCGAACCCGAACGGATCGACCGAGCTTTTCTGGCATTTACGGATTAAAGCATCGATTTTGTCCGTGAGCTGGTCATTGATGATTTTCTCGATGTTGGGCTTGTCCTGCCTAGTATAATCAAAGCCCACCGTCTGCAAAGTCGTAATGACAACATTGAATTTAAAATCCAGGTCAAACCGGAATCTCCCATGCGATACCGCGGTACGCACTTTTTCCTTATATGTAGCTATATCAAACGCAATGGCGTTGTTAACCGTAGTTTCTTTGTCGCTATCCATATAACTGTCACTGTCGCTGTCACTATCCTCCTCACCCTTGGGAGGACCCAAATCAATAATTAATGAGGGTATGCCATGGATTTGATCTTGCAAAATCAACAGAAGCGTACTTTCTTGAAGCGAAAGCTGGTCAGCCATCGCATCGTCCTTATTGAGGAGCGCCGTTCCCGTTATAAAGATATCCTCTTTCTCTTTCTTGATGAGCGATATGGAAGGGGTTATCCCCTTCTCTTTCATCTGCCGACGCAGCTCCTGTAAATTTGTCAGAACCGTAATATTCGTCTGGTTCGCCGTATCGATCAGCTTGCTCATATGCAAGGACAGACGCGGCTTATCCGCAGGCTTAAATTCAAAAATATCCTTTACTGGTCCATCAACGATGATTGCCCGCGGCGTTTCAGTCAGCCTCGGAACGCGATAGAAAATATCAAACAACTTAAACCAGCCTCTTTGCTGAAGCAGCCTCTTGCCAATTAAGATTGTCTGCAGCTTCCCGCCTGTCGTAATACCGGTTAGAACCGCATCAAATTTGGCGCGTGAAAGCCGTATCGTATCGGCGGTTACTGCTACCGTCTCCGACTTTTCCTTTGCTTCTTTGGAGAAGACAGGGCTTTGCGAATAAACCAGGAGCTCGCCGTTATTACCCACGTCAAGCCCCGTCATGAGGGAAATGGACGCATCCTCCAAATTCATCTGATCATAGCAGCCTGGCAGCAGCAGCATACCTAACAGGGCAAGCGTAATTGGGCCGAGTCGATTCATCTGAGTGCCCCCTTATTGCCGACAATGCTTGTATAACCGAGCAGCAAGAACGGAAAAGCAAATGCGATTACCCAGCCCGATTTGCCAAACCAATCCATCATCACCATCATCACCTGAAACGATGGTTTGTAGAAAATAAAGAGCACTAACATTCCGATGGAGACAAGCCTCACGTATGGTTCATGGTCTTCCTTCCCGGCCATCCTGCTGATGCCGAATGCCCCAACGAACAAATAATGGGTCCATACTCTAATCGCCAAGAAGACATAAGCGACGAGAACAACAATCTCGACACGTTCCAGGAAGCGGAACTCCATGACTTTCAGTACTTTCAGCGTTGGAAATTGATAGGAGATGATATCGTCCGGCGAAAAGAACAAAAATGTAATGATGGTGACGGTTAAGTAAAGAATTAGCGTAATGCTGTTCCCGATGATAATACCTAAAGCCGCTTTTTCTTTATGCTTCAAGAATGGATAGAGAACGAAGCTGGTCTCAAAGCCAAGGAAAGAAAGCCCCGTCGTGTTGATGCCATTCATCACGGGTCCCCAGCCTTCTTTGAACATCGGCAGCAAATGTAACCAGTGTGCGTTTTTCAGCGGATACAAGTAGACAAGCAGCAGCCATAGGAATCCCCAGGTGCTAATTTCCGCGTATCTGCCGAGAATGCGCACTTGATTGCGGGCTAGGTTGTACGTTGGCAGGATAAACAGCAGCACCATCAAGAAGTTCGGCGTATTCGAGAGCAGCTCGACTTTGAAAAAACCGAGCAATGCCATGAAAGCAATTAGAAATCCAAACAGAAAATACGCAATGAGTACAGCATTCATGATGGCGCCGAGCGCTTTGCCGAAGTAGCGGGGAATCAGATCATACACGGTCTGATCGGGATGCTTCTTCATCACATGAGTGATTACCAAGCTGGCAAGGACGGCAAGCGCCCATCCAAACAGCAGCGACATCCATCCGTCCGTTCCGGCACGCTTGGCAAGTTCCGTTGGAAGCGACAACATGCCGAAGCCCAGTTGCGAGCCGTGGATCAGAAAGATGTATTGAAATAGCGTGACATCATTCAATGCGTACTTCTTCAACCGTTTCCACCTCGATTTGTGCCATGCTTGCGCTTCTGAATCGCTCTCGTGCTGAGTGGCCGCTTCACCATTTTCCACATCGGCAATCGAATGAGCGCATCCTTCATATCCGCGAACCGGAGCGGACTGAAAGGAGCAAAATAAGGAGTGCCAAGCGATTCCAGTGCGATTAAATGTCCAAGCACCAAGAGCATGCCGATGCCTACGCCGAGCAGTCCATATACGAATGCGGCAAGCATCATCGGGAAGCGAATTAAGCGGATCGCCGCAGACATATCATTATTCGGAATAATAAACGAAGCCAAGGCTGTCAGCGATACGACGATAACCATGATATTGCTAACAACCCCAGCCTGTACGGTCGCTTGTCCGATTACGATTGCCCCAACGATGCCCACCGTCTGCCCGATTGGCGCCGGAAGCCTAATCCCTGCCTCCTTCAGCATTTCGAGCGTGAGCTCCATAATTAAAGCCTCTATGATCGGCGGAAACGGAACGCCTTGCCTCGATTGGCCTACCGATAGCAGCAGCTTAAGAGGGATGACTTCGAAATTGTATGATATGACAGCGATATAGAACGCAGGCAGGAAGATGGTTAGGAAGAACGCTACGAACCGGAGGAGCCGGATGAACGATGAAACCTGCCACCTGATGCTGTAATCATCAACGCTTTGGAAGAACATTGCAAAATTCGCCGGACCGATCAACACCTCTGGCGATTTATCGACGACCACGGCCAGCCTGCCTTGCAGAATTTGCGAAGCGACGGAATCGGGACGTTCGGTTGTCGTGAACTGTGGAAATGGTGAGTACGGATTATCTTCGATGTATTCTTCCAGCTCTCCGGTAGACAGAATGGCATCGATATCCACATTCTTAATCCTCTCGACCAACTCCTGCAGTACTTCCGGATTCGCCACGTCTGCTAGATATAAGATGCTGACCCTGGTCAGACCTCGTTCTCCAACTTGAATTTCGATGATTTTCATTTCGCGGTTCTGGATATATCGCCTGATAAGCGCGATATTCTGGCTGCATGTCTCAACGAATCCTTGATGAGCGCCTTTGAGCGAAGCCTCTAACTGCGGATCTTCAATGGCCCTCTGCGGCCAACCATGCGTGTCTAATAGATAAGCTGTGCCCTTATTCTCAACGAATAAGACACTTGCTCCCTGCAGAACGTCCCTCTCAATTTGATAGAGATCCGTTGCTGTCTTGATGCGGCCTACAGTGACGATATTCTCGATTTGAGGATCAGCCGCCGTTTCGTGCATGAGAGGACGCAGCACATCATGATTGATGGCTACCTTGTCCGTTAAACTATCCAAATAGATAAGAGCAGCCCGTTCTCCGGTCGCCTTGATCGGGATACGGCGCGTAACTAAGTCAGGCGACTGGCTGAGGCTTTCCTGCAGTTTCTGAATATGACTTTCCATATCCGTTCCGAGCGGCTGAGCTTCTTGCTTATGGACAGGCGGAGGTGATGACGGCATATGCCGCCGGCGCTTCCCTCTCAGAATGCTGCGAAAGAATCCCACTACCTTATCACCTCTTCCAATAAACTCTGCACTGCAATTATTGTGCATTAGAATGGATAATTTATGCATTTTCATAAAGAGCTATACAAGATTGGTTAAGGCATTTGGCAAAAATAAAAAAGCGATCGTCCCCGCTTGCCCGCGGGGAACCGATCGCCTGTTGACTAAATTTGCAAACCATCATATGCGACCTGAACGTTGAAGCTGCTCTGATCGAATACCAACTGCATGTCATCATGCAGCAGATCGTGCTTGTGATTAATATGTGTCGCATAAATGGAGGTTTGTCCATCAATAAGCTGGATAGCCTTCATGCGTTCCAGCATAAGGAGGAAATTCGGAATGTCGAGATGGCCCTCCACATGTATCCCGCGATCCTGCCTTCCGCCAAACGTACACTCCATGATGAGGATGTCGAGCTTCTTGCCCTCCAGATAGGCCCATGTTTCCTCGCTGTACCAGCCAGTATCGCTTGCATAGAGCATCGTTTGTCCACCTGGCAATCCAATTAAATAATTATTCGCCAGCTCACCTTCACCAAATGCACGATGACTTCCTTTGACCGGCGTGACGAGCAGCTCCCCAACCGAATAAGTCTCGTAATATTCAAGCGGTATCAAGTTGTATCTGCTCTTTAATTCCAATCTTTGCTCTGAGCTAAGATGTGTTGTATAACCATCCATTAATCGTTCAGCCCATGAGAGCGCAGTCTTGCTTAAATAGATGTTCACCGGCCTCGGGTTCGGATCAACCGCGCAATCCTTCACGATAATTTCAGCGAGATCGAAATGGTCTTCGTGCGTATGCGTAATCAGCAGATGCTCCAATTCAAACACATCGAGACCCAGCATAAGCATTTGAGAAAAAATATCCGGACTAAAATCAATCTGATGCTTCCCGTCAATGCGGAAGGAGGATCTTGTGCGAATGTCTTTGCCCTTACGCTTCCTTACTTCGTTGCAGTAATCACAGCGGCAGTAGTAACATGGGAGTCCCTCAGCAGCTCCAGTGCCCAAAAAGATCATAATAGACCCTCCGATTATCGTAATAGAGTGATATTACCATAAACTAGAATGCTGCAGAAGATGTAATAAGGCCGCCGATTAACGGCAGCCCTATTACAAAACGGATTCATTTTACAACATAGGAGGACTCATGTCAGAAATAAAGATAAGCTCATTCTGATTAAAGAGCTGCTCCTCGACAAGAATACCAAACTCATTGATACCTGTAACAGCTAGCAATACATTAGGCACGCCAGCGGACAACGCATCCAGTTGGACCTCGTAAGTGACATTTCCCGCGATAAAAAACTCCCGAACATCATAGGAATTCGCAGGTACTGTATACGCAAGATGGTAGGCCGTGTAGAAGATGCTAGAATCAACAGAGGCAAAGATTTCAGCAACAATGGTTACTGGGTTAATCAGATCCAAGTTTCGAGTACTAATTACAATATTAGATGACGCTGTGCCAAAATCTCTAGTATTCGTTACTGGGCCAGTTGAATAAGGCATGGTATCTCACCTCACTTTCTTAGTGGACATGCCTTATTCTATGAAAATGATGAAAGATTAGATTGGGCAGGTGTCTTCCACAATCATATATTTTACAAAATTAACCATTTTATTTAAAAAGCTGTATGGCTCCATTAGAGTCATACAGCTTTTGCTCAGTAATTACTTGCCGTTAGCTGCTTTCCATGCATCTACTTGCTTCTGCATTTCGGCAAGCAATTCATCCAAGCCGGCTTTCTTCAATTTCTCATTCATTTTCGGAAGAGTTGTCTCAGGATCCAACGCCCCTGTGATCAAGCCGGATTTGAATTCGCCGACTACTGACGCCACTTGCGCCATTTGGCTCTTCACATGGCTTGAATCAAAGGAGAATCCTAGAATATGGGACTGTACCGATTTTGCATTCATATCTGGGCCGGCGGGAATCCACTTTGGCTGCTCCGCTCTATAACGATACGCATTAAACAAACTTCCGAATTCCCAACCAGAGTCAACCCAATAGCCGCTGTTTGGAATTTGCTCGATGAGGTCGTCGCCTTTTTTCGTGTAATGCTTGCCTTCGATACCATAATTCATCAAGTTGAACAATTGAGGATCGGAATACATCAGATCATACAGCATCATCGCTCTTGCCGGATCTTTGGACGTGCGAGGAATTGCCGTCATCGTTGCGATAATGGAACCCGTGCTCATGTAAGGCGGTCCTAGATCGACTCGAACTTCATCAGGTCTAGCGTTGTCTGGATTATTGAGACCGATCTCCACGACATATTTGCCTGCCTTAGCGTCAGCCGATACGTCTGTCAGCGTGGGAGCATCTTTCTTGATAATGCCTTTTTCGTACCATTCATGCATAAGCTTCAGGAAGTTTTTATATTGCTCGGTTTCATAAATGTTGACGATCTTCGTGGAATCGTCGTCCGTCAGCACTACCCCCGGGTTTGTATCCGAGAAATATTCGATACCGAGCGCAGAACCGATATAAGTAAGCAGATCGTCGTTGCCTTTCACTTTCACTCCGTATTTGCCCGGCTCGCCTGCAGCTACTTTCTCCAGGAATGGCGTTAAATCATCGATCTTTTTAATGCTGGAAGCATCTAATCCGTATTTATCTGCCATATCTTTCTTGATATGAAGACCCGGAGCGCGTCCAAGTACTTGAGTATTAATGATGCCGTACAGTTTTCCGTTGATTTTGGCCGCATCCCATGCGGTCGCAGGCACTTGCTCCAGAATATGCTTGCCATACTGCTGCAGCAGATCGGTTATATCCAGATAAGCGTCTTTTCCCACATTCGTCACGTAATCGTTCGTCCAGTTGGAAGTGAACATCAGATCTACTTTCTCGCCGGATGCCAGTACGGTTTTCATTTTTTGATCATATTGGCCCCAGTCTACCCACTGGATGTCAACCGTGGCATTGATCTTCTCTTTAATGATTTTGTTCATTTCCGCCTCGACGGCATCGGCGTCCGGGAATATGCCGTTTGGAAGATACCATTTAATCTCATAGGGTTCGAGTTTAGCTGGTTCCTCTGAATTCTTGTTCTCGAAACCGGAGTTCGATGCTTGGCCGGAAGCATCCGAACTTGCAGTGCCCCCATTATTATCGTCTTTTGCTCCGCAACCACTCAAAATCATGCCTAGCGACAGTACAGCGGATAAAGCCAAAGTCATGGTCTTACGTTTTTGAAAAACCATTGGTATTAAGCCTCCCTATTGAGTTCTTTTCTATTGTAAACCGTCCTACGGTGTACAACCACAGTTTGTCTACCCTTTTACGGCGCCAAGGGTTAAACCTCTGACGATAAATTTCTGGAAAAAAGGGAACGCGAGGAACATCGGCCCAATTGCAAGCACCGCGATCGCCATCCTGGCGGATTCCCCAGGAATTTGCTCCATGTTGATATTCAACCCTTTTTGCATATCGCTGGTCAGAAACTCGAGGTTAGACATGATTCGTTGCAGCATGAACTGAAGCGGTACGAGCTTGTCGTTGGAAATATAGAGCATCGCGAGCCACCAATCGTTCCAGAACGCCAGCGCATAGAACAAACCGACTGTAGCAAGTGCGGGTTTACAAAGTGGCAGGATTACTTTCAAATAAATGGAGAGTTCACCTGCACCGTCGATTTTTGCTGATTCGATGACTTCAAAGGGCAGCCCTGCCATGAAGCCCCTCATTAACATGGCGAAGAGAGAGCTGACGCCATAGGGTAATATAAGTGCCCAGATCGTGTCTTGCAAATGCAATAGTTTCGTAACGACCAAATAACTAGGCACCAGACCGGCGTTGAAAACCATCGGAAGCAATACAAATAGCGTCGTAGCCTTGGCGTAACGATAATCTTTGCGAATCATTGTGTAAGCAACGGAAGAGGTTAAGAGCAAGCTTAGTGCCGTCCCGACGCCAGTCACGAAGATTGTAACCAGATAGGAGCGCAGCAGCATGCCAGGTGTTTGCAACAAATAATCGTAAGCAATGAATGAAAAATGCTTCGGTATTAATCGATACCCGTACTGGACGATATCGGCGTCCGAAGAGAAGGACACAGCCAGCATGTATACAATCGGAATCGCAGTGATTATGCAAATGACGGTAAAGAACGAACCGTTCAGCAGTGAGAACATACGGCTGGATAATGTTTTGGTAGTCATGATGATCCCCCCCCCCCCCTAGAACAACGCGCTGTCGCCATCGATTTTTTTGACAATCCGATTCGTGACCAGAACGCATACCAAACCGACAATCGCTTGATACAACCCCACAGCGGAAGCCATGCCTAAGTCACCGACTACGCGCAAAGACCGGTAAACGTAAGTGTCAATGACGTCGGTCGCCTCGTAGAGCATTCCAGAGTCTCTCGGAACGAAGTAAAACAACCCGAAATCCGAGTAAAAGATTCTTCCCACGTTCAAGATGAACATTAAGAGGATGAGAGGAACGATGAGCGGATACGAAATGCGAACGATTTGCTGAAATCTGGAAGCGCCGTCGATTTGTGCAGCTTCATAATAACTCGGATCAATGGACATCAATCCGGTATAGAAAATGATTGCCGTGTACCCGACATTCTTCCAAAGGTACGTTACAATCAGCACCCATGGCCAATATTTCGGATCCGAATACCAATCGACCGGAGTCAGATGAAAAGCGGTTAATAGCTTGTTAATTGCCCCGTAAGAAGGATTGAGAAGAATGTAGGCTAAATATCCAACGACAACCCAAGATAAGAAATACGGAAAGAAAAGAACTGTCTGGAACAAGCGAACCGCTCTTCTTCCCATCTCAGCCAGCAATATTCCGCAAACGACGGATGCCGCGATTCCAATTAAAATAAATGCCCCATTCAACAGCAGCGTGTTCCTCGTTACCCGCATTGCGTCTTGCGAAGTGAAGAAGAACTCGAAATTCTTGAATCCAACCCAATCGCTTCCCCAGATTCCTTTCGCGTAATTCATATCTTTAAACGCGATGATCGATCCGAACATGGGCAAGTAGTAGAAAATGAATACAAACGCTAGCGCTGGCAAGCTGATCAAGAATAATGCGTACGATCGTTTGAAATGCCAGGCTTCCTTTTTGAGAAAATCCATCGTGGCTATGCCTCCTCCTTCTGTTTGATCGCCATGGACTTTGCCGATGACTCGAATGTACAAGATGCCGGGGGAGGATGAATACTGTTCATTTTCGTTCGACCGGAGGCAGTCGACCGCAGTTTTTGGTTACTGCAGCTGGTCCAGTACTGTACTTTTTAGTTGAATCCGCTGCTGCGGACTGAACTTTTTAATCGAAAAACAAAAAAAATGCCCATTTGGCGGGCATTTTTCATCAATATAGCGGTGTGCGGCTATCTATTTATCCGTTGTCCTCTGCGCGATATATTCGCGAGGCGTCAACCCGAATTTGCTTTTGAACACTTTATAGAAATAACTTTCGCTCTCAAAACCAACCTTCAGAAGGACCTCCCCGATACTAAGACGAGAATTCTCCAGCCATTCAATGGCATGCTTCAGCCTGGTATGGTTGATATATTCCGGAATGGAGAGCTGCTCATACTGCTTGAATATCTTCCCTACCCGTGCTGCCGGAATGTTGAGAATGCCCCCAATATAACCTGCACCTAAGTCTCTGTTATCGAAGTGTTCCTGGATAATTTCCTTGATCGTCTCAGCCGTTGCTTCGTCAGGATGAATTTCAGTCGCTTTAAACTCGTTCATCACTGTTTTTAATACATCAGTAAGACGAACATGGAACTCTTCAATCGTTTCCAGCTCCATCAATTCTTTGCCTAACATAAGAGACTGAACGGCAATGGGCCTTCTTCGCGATTGATTAATTTCGAATATGGCGCTTTTGAGCTGATTTACAACATGCATTAACAACGGCGAGACTATATGAATATCCAGCTTCTTCGTCTCATCGACGATTTCAGCAAGTGCTGACTCTGCGCCTTTACTATCGCTTCTTTTTACGCATTCAATGAATTTACGCTCTTTCAAAAATGCCTGTTCCGCATTCGATTGGCGTAAATCGCTCTGAACGGAGTCAGGAGAAATTATAGACATCTTCCCAAATATAAACCGATACGCCGATAGATTAATGATGGATTGGTAAACGGTCGCTAAGTTTCGGTAGTCTGCCACCGCTTCGCCTAAAGACGCCGTGATGGTTACACCATACGATTGGTTTATAAACTGCTGTGCCTCTTGAATAGCCGACCGCAATCTGATTTCAATTAATTTCTGTTCGGCATTCACATTAAAAACGAGCACGAAATCATCGTTCTTCATATCTACGATTTCCGTATTAAACGCTCGATTCACTGTTTCGACGAATACGTTTGCAATTGCGAACCGAATTAACTCTCTGTCACTCGCGCTATAAGACTCTGAGAACAACGGATAGTCGTCGATCTTAATTAAACATGCTCCGAAAGGATGGTTAGGCATGAAGGCAAGGTTCTCTTCTGTGATCGCTGCCTGAAATTCCTGAGCAGAGACAGAATAGCTGTTCATGAGCAATCGGCGCAAAAAATAAGTTTTCTTCATATGGCGAATCGAGTGCTTCTCGAGGTTATATTTCTCTACTTGATCCGCAGAAGTACGATAAGCTTCCAGCAAGAAGGAAAACTCGTCGACCGGGCTTTCGCCATTTCCGTTCTTCGAATCTTGGGAACGTACGTGAGATACCAGTGTCTGTATGGGACGATATAGCCCTCTTGTTAAGGATAATGAGCCCAATAAAGCCAGGATGAGAACGATCAGAGTAATGATGATGATGCTTGTCCTTAAACTTTTCACATAATGATACGCATCGTCGTAAGGAACGGTTTTCAATAGAACCCAGTCCATGCCTTCAAGCGGAATATAAGTAGCTAAATACTTCTTGCCTCCGGACATAAGCGTGAAGTAATTCGCTTTGGCTGATCCATTCGTCACTTGGTTTGAACCGCGACGCTCCTTGTAGGTAGCACTTAGATCTTGTTGGAGAAGTCCATTGTCTTGGCTCGGATCTTCGTTCACACTAATGAATTGATTATGCTCGTTCAATATATACAGCTGATCATTCCCATTGTCATTCGCAACGCTATTGATCGCTTTAATATTGTTGAAGAGCCACTCGAGCTTAATATTCAATATGACAGCGCCATCCATGCGTTTATTTGGATCCAACATTTCATACATCGCGTAACTGAATACACGCTCTTGTCGCACTTCTCCGTCTCCAGTGCTTATCGACACGTTCCGAATGATCGGCTTTAACGCCTGCGGAGCTCCTTGGGAGGCAATCAACTTTTCCCAGGCGGTATCTTCGTAATCGAAACCTTTGGTTGAGTAATATCTTTTCTTCACATTGTTATAAATAAATATAGACTCAACGAATGAGTTGTTCTGGATGATGGAACTGTTCAGCTTATTCACGATATTCATCTGATCGAATGACTCGTCTTCGTTATAATACATCAACGTTCGTACATCATTGTTATAGTAAGTCGTGATGGTCAAGTTTTTCATCATTTTGTCGAAATACTCGATATTGTATTTCACCTGATTGACGATCTTCTGGCTGCTTGTGTACTCAAGGTCGAACACTTTACGCTGAACGTTATAGTAGACGAAACTTGATAAAATGGAAGCGATAACAAAAATAAACACTGTGAGCCAAAGAAATATACGTATCAAGTATTTCTTCTCATGAATAAGATTGCGCCAATTCATTCCCGTTCCACCTTGTCGATAATTCCGGATATAATAGAACATTATATCGGCAATCGGCCAGATGATAAATAACTTATTTGAACGAAGTCCGTATATGCGCATGGCTTCGTCAATAATTCCAACAAAAAGACAACAAAGAGCGACATCATTACCTCCTAATAAATGGTATTATTGTCCCAGATTATAAAATTGAATGGGGCGGTTCATATGGACCAAGACAAACAGCAGCAAATTCATGATTTCGTTAGACTCATCCAAGGTTTTTCCGAAATGACCAACACGATTAGCTTAGAATGGTCGAATTTGAACAATGCCAATTGGGTAGCCGTGAATGTTCGCGAGTACCCTTTTCAGTATTCGATCGATATTATGAAGATTAAAATCAGCGAATGGGCGGAAGCGCTTTCAAATCAGGCTGAATCGAGAGCACAAGTAATGGAAAATTGGATGCATCCGGAAAAAGTAGAATCAAGCTAAACCATAAAAAGGATCCGCGGATTAACCGAGGATCCTTTTTATTTTCACGCTCGCCGATCTCATCCTCATCTTAGAGTGAGCTGGATCCGGTCGAAGTCCGGAGCCCATCCGCTAGCGTTTGCCAACTTAATTATATTGTCTCCTGCTTTTAGCTGAGCATTAACTTGCAAAGTACCGACTGTAGACCAGCTGCCCGTAGCCGGGAAAGTTAAGTTAGCGATCGCACCATTTATAGTAATTCGAGCCGCTCTTGCAGTCGTATCCCCATTCACATAGGAAATAATCAAGATATACGTTCCAGCAGTTGCCACGTTAACTCGGTTGAACTGGAGAGTACCGCTATTGTTGCCGACGTAGCCAACTTTTGAACCGCCTGAGCAAGAGCTGCAAGCTACTACGGCAGCGCCGCCTGCAAGCGTATTGGCAGAAGACTCCGCTTCGATCGATATTGTAGCGCTATTCGTCGTTACGCTAAGCGTGTTGCTGTTCCCCGATACATTGCCTGCCGCATCTTTCGCTCTAACCATATAGGAATAGTTGGTCGATGCTGTAAGCCCAGTATCGGTGTATGAAGTGCTTGTTGTGGTTGCGGCGATACTACCGTTCCGTAAGATTTCGTAGGCAGTTACGCCGATATTATCCGTCGAAGCCGACCAGCTGAGGCTGATGCTGTTTGTCGTTTTAGCTGTCGAAGTTAGATTCGCTGGAACGGTTGGTGCTTGCATGTCGACGTTTCCATCGCCTATTGTTCCGTCGTACGCGCCGCTTTGCAGGCTATAACCTAGCGTCGTATCCGACTTCAAGCCTGCGAACGAACCGAGCGTTTGATTGACAGGATCCATGCCGATACCGACCTTGCCGATCGGCGTTCTACCGCCTGTGTAATAGTTCGTATTGGCAAATCGCACGCTTGGATTCCAACCGGACGGATCCAGAATAGACAGCGTAAGCGTATAAGTTCCATTAGGCAGCGTTGTCGGAAGCTTGAATGCACCATTTACTGTATTGACTGCTGGAACTTGGTTATAAGCACGTGTCGCGCTATTCCAATCTGAACCTGGCAGCCAAGTTCGGATATCGCCTTGGAACACGCCTTTCCACGCAACCGTTCCGTCACTCTTCAGCAGACTCGCCTCCACCGGCCAGTTGTAATAGAACGGAGAGGCGCCTTTGTTGGTAACCTGGAAGGACACGTTCATCGTCCCGCCTGGAGACACCGTGCCTGTAAAGGTTACCTGATTCAATACAAATCGATAGCCAAGCACCTTCTGCATGGCGGTTGCTCCGACTTCTACGGCAGCATTGCTTGCTGTATAGTCCGAGATCCATCCTAAGCTTGAGGTATGCGTCTTCATAATCCAGTCGATGACGTAGTTCGTATTAGTGGGACTGCTCAACGTTCCATTCGGACTGCCGCCTAGTTTAGACTGGTCGCCCCAGTTATAAGCGACCTCCCCGCTGTTAATCTGCGTCCGCCAAGTATTCCGTGCGATTTCCCCATTCCCGGTACTGGCATCATTCGGCAGGGCAAAGGAATCCCAATAAACTCCAAAATTAAAAGCCGTGAACGTGTCTGTATAGCGAATGAGTATTTTTTTGTTATGAAACGCTGCTTTATACGCATCACCTAGAGGTGTTTGAAAACTGAGCGGGATATGATCGTTCCCTCCAGGGAACCTGTTAGGATAAATATTGTGCTCTCCCCACTTTCCATACAATCCCAGCTCCACGAAAGCAACCCTTGGATCATTGTCCCAAGCTTGCGCAAGCTTTGCGATAAACGCCACGAGCCGGGATTTCAAGGTATCTGATAACCACTGATTGACGGGATCACCATGTGGAATCCCATTTGGCCAAAACTCTCCTGCACCAGGATAAACAATGACCACTCGAGGAACAACCTTAATGTTCTTCTTTTCAATGCCTACCCAAGCCTTATTACTCCAATCTTTGATCTTCTGAACGGTGTCCGTTGCATTCATTTCCAGATCAGTGTACTTGATGTAGTGTTTATAAATATCCGCATATTCCCGATTCGGGAAAGAACTATCGTTTACGTTGCGCGATGGTCTAAAGCCCATGATTGGATTACTGAATGCTTCCGGCGTTTCAGTCAATTTAACCGTAATGGTTGCCATTGCTACATTCGCCTCCTTAAAAACGTATTCTCCCTCAACTCCAGATTCACGTGAGCAAAGCTGCCGAGCTGAGAAGAATTCATAAATTCCGTTTCTTCATCCTTTCTCTCTTTTTAATGGAATCCGTTTCTCTATCAGTATATGAGGACGAGCACGTATGGTGACGAAAAAGAAAGAAATAGCAAGAACTATGTCATATTTGGGCTTGCTTGAGGTTTACGCAGTGGATAGCTAAATTGACCGAAAAAAAAAGAACCCGAAGCATAAGCTTCGAGTTCCTGCGACGTTATTACATCCATTCTTCAATCAGTCTATTCTCTTCCTCAGTCAAGTGGCCTCTTTGAGAAGCTTGCAGATTGGAAAGGACCCACTCTTTCTTCCTCATTGAAACGATGACCCGGTCGATTAGTTCCTGCCCGGACACCCACCTCAGCAGTAGATCCGCGGCCAGAGCTTTATCAGAATCTATCTCATCAAGCTTCCAGCCTCGTACGAAAGGCGATAACGCAACTGTTATAAGTCCCATCTCCTTGGCGATGGCGAACGTTTCCTTACTCCCTTGATGCGCAATATTGTAAGGAGCAAGGATATGCGTAACCGGATGACCCGCAGGAAGGCAATCAAGATGCGAAGGCTCGGCCATGCCAAGCCCGACCGTTCCTACTTTCCCTTGATCCACCCATCGTTTCGCAAGTTCCAACTCTTGTCGAAGCTTACGCTCATCATCGTGCGTATGGATAACCAGAACATCAATAAAGTCAGTTTGCAGCTCTCTTAGCATTACATCGATATGATGGGGCTCATAGCAGCTAAAACCGACCAGCTTATCGGATTGCCCCGGCAAATTGAAGAAATTCCACGCCAAAATTTCTGTTTCTTTACGTCTCCCTAAAGCACGCATAACGTTCCCGAGCGCCACCCGTTCCTGATAATAGGTCGTATCGATCAACTGAATCCCGTTATCGAGGCACTGACTGACAATCGCGCACTGTTCTTCGAACGATGCTACCGGATCATTGCCCAGTTCCTCAATGAATGAGTGTCCCCCGAGACCGAGCTTGGTTACATTCGGCATGTTTCTCAGATCCCTCCATCAATTAGATTCTATTTCTAATTATATCAATGGAACTGTCCACAGCGTAAGAAGTATAAACAATAAAAAAGCCCTTGCGTGAGCAAGAGCTTTTAGAAATTACGCCTTGAAAACTGGATACGAACCTTTGCGAAGGTTTCTTGCTTTAGCTGGATTTCACTTATTTAGGATAAGCCCTCGACCGATTAGTATTCGTCAGCTGCACACGTTGCCGCGCTTCCACCTCGAACCTATCAACCTGATCGTCTTTCAGGGG
>NZ_JBWDNO010000009.1:0-292088 GCF_056269245.1 Paenibacillus sp. J31R98 | reverse complement strand
CTCTAACGGAACTCACATGCGCTATTCGCCGGAGTTCGGTCGATCTGCTCTAACGGAACTCACATGCGCTATTGGCTGGAGTTCGGTCGAGCTGCTCTAACGGAACTCACATGCGCTATTCGCCGGAGTTCGGTCGATCTGCTCTAACGGAACTCACATGCGCTATTGGCTGGAGTTCGGTCGAGCTGCTCTAACGGAACTCACAAGCGCTATTGGCCGAAAATTAGCTTCCGTCTTAGTCTAACGGTACTAGGAGACGCTATTGCGATGAAATGAACCGTTAGCGGTGCGATAAGCGGCCAATAGCGACGCTGTGTTCCGTTAGATTTTTTAAAGCGCCATTTCTGGCGCAATAAGGCCGCTACGTTCCGTTAGCGGTTTTATTGCTGCTGCGAAGCGTTCGGGCTTCGGTCGGAGTCGGAGCTAAAGTGCTGGCTTCGACTACACCAAGAGGCATTCTTTGGTGCACCAAGAGCTGCAGCTGCACCAGAAAGTTGTCTTCGCCTTCACCACGACGCTAGCTCTGGCTGCTGCGCCTGCGGCTTAGACTCTGACGAAATTTGCGTCAGCCAGGTGTTAACGCTGCGCTAACGAACTCAATCAGCGCTATTCGCTCCTAAAGAGTTACGTTTTACTTCTAACGAATTCATAACACGTAATTTGGACTATTTCGATCGAAAACCCAGCAAGAAGTATCAAATAACGCCGCCTGAATTCGTTAGAAGTTTATAGCTGCTTATTTCCACCCAATAGCCTTCCTACGATTCGTTAGCCAAATCACCATCGCCGATGCATAGTCGTACAAAAAAGAAGCAGCGACCAACGGTCGCTGCTTTTTTACTTCACTTTTGCTATTTAGGCGTTTGCAGGCGCCACGGGAGCGTCAGCTCCAGCCTAATTGGGTTTGAGCGACTTTGGTGGAACACCACGGGAGCGCAAACTCAATTAGGCTGGCCGCAGCGCCCCTAGCGCGGCAGAGCCAAAGGAGGCTCTTCTGCCCTGCGCGCTTCGCAGAAGCGCACCCGGCGACTTTGGTGGTAAACGCAGCAACAGGAATTACGAATTAGAGCGACTTTGGTACGAAGTACCACGGGAGCGCTAATCGTAATTCCTGTGCGAAGTGCCCCACCACGGGAGCCATCGTATGCTTCTAGGCCCTTACATGCCCAGCCATTTCTTAAACAAATGCTTCGTCGTATCCTTGTTGATCGCTGCGATCGAAGTCGTCAGCGGAATGCCTTTCGGACACGAGCGTACGCAGTTCTGCGAGTTACCGCAGCCCTCGATACCGCCGTCTTCCATGAGCGTCTCAAGACGTTCTTCTTTGTTCATTTCGCCTGTTGGATGCGCGTTGAACAAACGAACTTGCGAGATCGCCGCAGGGCCGATGAAGCTGTTGCGGTCGTTGACGTTCGGGCAGGACTCGAGGCAGACGCCGCAAGTCATACATTTGGACAACTCGTAAGCCCATTGACGCTTCGTCTCTGCCATACGCGGTCCAGGACCGAGATCGTACGTACCGTCGATCGGAATCCATGCTTTTACACGTTTCAGCGCGTTGAACATACGCTCACGGTTGATGACAAGGTCACGGACAACCGGGAATGTGCTCATTGGCTGAAGGCGAATCGGCTGCTCCAGCTTGTCAACGAGCGCGCTGCACGCTTGACGCGGCTTGCCGTTGATGACCATGGAACACGCGCCGCACACTTCCTCCAAGCAGTTGGATTCCCAACATACCGGAGCTGTGTCGTTGCCGTCTGATTTCTTCGGGTTACGCTGAATTTCCATGAGCGCACTGATTACGTTCATGTTCGGGCGATAAGGAACTTCAAATTCTTCCGTATACGATCCACTGTTCGGAGCGTCTTGACGCGTAATGATCAGCTTCACTTTTTTGGTTGCTACTGCTGTTTCCGCCATCGTTATTCTCCTTTCTATTTATCCTTGGAGTAGTCGCGTTTACGCGGTGTAATGAGCGAGACATCGACGTCTTCGTACGAAATTTGTGGACCTTCCGGCGTCCATGTAGCTTTCGTAGTCTTCAGGAAGTCTTCATCGTTACGATCCGGGAAGTCCGGCTTGTAGTGAGCGCCTCGGCTCTCGTTACGCATAAGCGCGCCGAGGGTCATCGCTTCAGACAGCTCAATCATGTTCCACAGCTGACGCGTGAACGCTACGCCTGCGTTGTTCCAGCGAGCAGTGTCGTTAATGTTGATGTTCACATAACGCTGCTTCAGCTCTTTGATCTTCGCAATGGTCTCTTCAAGCTTCTTGTTGAAACGAACAACCGTCATGTTGTTAGTCATCCACTCGCCAAGCTCTTTGTGCAGCACATAAGCATTCTCAGAACCGTTCATGCCGAGGATACCTTCGTACTTGTCGGTTTGCTGTTTCTTCGCACGGTCATATACCGAGGATGAGATATCCTCTGCCGACTTCTTAAGGCCTTTGATGTACTCAACCGCTTTAGGACCCGTGATCATACCGCCGTAGATAGCGGAGAGCAGCGAGTTCGCGCCGAGACGGTTCGCACCGTGGTATTGATATTCACATTCGCCGCAAGCGAACAAGCCGGGAATGTTCGTCATTTGATTGTAATCGACCCACATGCCGCCCATCGAATAGTGAACCGCAGGGAAGATTTTCATCGGAATTTTACGAGGGTCATCGCCCATGAATTTCTCATAGATCTCGATGATGCCGCCGAGCTTAACGTCCAGAACCTTCGGATCCTTATGCGACAGATCGAGGTAAACCATGTTCTCGCCGTTGATGCCGAGCTTCTCGTCTACGCACACGGAGAAAATCTCACGAGTCGCAATATCGCGAGGCACAAGGTTGCCGTACGCCGGATATTTCTCTTCAAGGAAGTACCAAGGCTTACCGTCTTTGTACGTCCAGATCCGTCCGCCTTCACCACGAGCGGATTCGCTCATGAGACGCAGCTTGTCGTCGCCCGGAATTGCTGTCGGGTGGATTTGAATGAATTCACCGTTCGCATAATGAACGCCTTGCTGGTACACCGCGCTTGCTGCCGTACCTGTATTAATAACCGAGTTCGTCGTTTTGCCGAAAATAATACCAGGACCGCCTGATGCCAGGATAACCGCATCCGCAGCAAACGTATGCACTTCCATCGAACGCAGATCCTGCGCAGTTACGCCGCGGCAGACGCCGTCATCGTCAAGAATGGAGCCGAGGAATTCCCAGTGCTCATACTTCGTTACGAGACCTTCGGATTCCCAGCGGCGAACTTGCTCGTCCAGCGCGTACAGCAGCTGCTGGCCAGTAGTTGCGCCTGCGAATGCCGTACGGTGATATTGCGTACCGCCGAAACGACGGAAGTCAAGCAAACCTTCTGGCGTACGGTTGAACATTACGCCCATCCGGTCCATCAAGTGAATGATGCCTGGCGCTGCATCACACATCGCTTTTACAGGCGGTTGGTTCGCAAGGAAGTCGCCCCCGTAAACCGTGTCATCGAAGTGCTCCCAAGTGGAGTCGCCTTCACCCTTCGTATTAACCGCGCCGTTAATGCCGCCTTGCGCACATACGGAGTGCGAGCGCTTAACGGGCACAACCGAGAACAGGTCGACATGCACGCCTGCTTCAGCCGCTTTTATTGTAGCCATTAGGCCGGCCAAACCGCCGCCTACGACAATGATTTTATTCTTAGCCATTACTTTATCGCTCCTTGTCTCAAACTTAAACGAGATTCGTCAATTGCAGAGCAGCAGAGGCCGCTTCTTTGAACTCATCGCCCTTGAACGCTCCAAGCGACAGCAGGAAAATAACTGCCACAATAACGAATACACCGAGCCAAATGAACGAGGAGATGCGTTGTGCACGCGGTCCAACCGTGATGCCCCAGCTCACGAGGAATGCCCACATACCATTGCTGAAATGGAATGTAGCGGCAATGATACCGATCACATAAAGCACGAAGTAGAAACCGTTCGATGTGACGTCATGCATCAAATTGCCCAGTTCTTCATGCGTAACCGCGCCGATCATGACTTGGTAGCGCGTCTGGTAGAGATGCCAGAAGATGAAGATGAATGTGATGACACCTGAAATCCGCTGAAGCGTGAAAGCCCAGTTGCGGCCATACTGGAACCGCCCGGTGTTCAGGTTAGACTGATAAGCGACATATAGTCCGTACACGCCGTGGAACAACAACGGCAGCCAAATGCCGAACAGCTCCAGGAAGAAAACGAGCGGAAGATCATTCAAAAACTTGACACTATCCTCGAATCCTTGCGGCCCGTGCTCATATGCGGAAAAGTTCGTCACCATATGCTCGATTAGGAACAAGCCGAGCGGTATTACTCCAAGCAAGGAGTGGATCTTGCGCGATAAATACGAATTTCCTTTCATAACTTGTACGTTCTCCTTTCCAAACTGTGAGGTTACATTTCGCCATAATTCGCCAAAACCATTCTCCATTGTAACTCTGGGCCTAAAGAGCCGTCAATAAATAATAGACTGCCAAAAGCTGACGTTTTGCGAGGAAGCAGAAGCCTGTTTAAAAAAATGGGAATTTAGAATGCTTCTATTCCATTACACATAATACTCCTTTTTCGCTTATAATGGAATTGCCGATTATTCATTAAAAGTTATAACTATTTTGCATATAGGAGCAGGCCGATGTTAGATGAATTGTATATGTTCACCGTCATTGTGGAACAAGCAAGCCTTAACAAGGCTTCTGCCGAGCTGAATTTGTCACAGCCCGCGCTCTCGCGCAAGATCGCCAAGCTCGAGCAAGATCTTGGCGCACTGCTATTCAACCGTATTGGCAAAAGGCTTGAGCTTACTCGCATCGGCCAGCTAACCTACGATTACGCCGTCGAGACCCGTCAACAGCATCTTCGTTATTTGAAGCTTGTCTCCGAGTACAAGACTGCGGGTCGGAAGGCGCTGACGATCGGCGCGAGCTTAACGACGTTGCAAACGTCCTTGCCCGATCTTATCCAGACGCTTACGGCGAACAGTCCAGAGCTCGACATCAAAGCGATAACGGGCAAAACGCACGAAATCGTCACGCTCGTTCGCGAGCGCAAAGCCGATCTCGGCATCGTCGCCTCAGGCATAGATGATCCGCTGCTGAAATGCATCCCGCTGTTCGATGATCATCTTGTACTTGTGCTGCCGCGAAATCATTTTGTTATGGATAAAGGCATCCCTGTCATTACAGATCTCAATGGACTGCCGATGATCCTATTCTCCAAAGGCACATGGTACCGAATCTTAACCGATGAGCTGTTTGAAAAATATCGTCTGCTTCCCGATGTGCGCATGGAGATCGACTCCTTCGAAGCGATTCTGCGTCTGCTGCACACCTGCCGGGCAGCGACTTTGCTGCCGAAGTCATACTTGCGCCCCGAGATGCTCAAGGATAACGATCTCATCGTGATCCCGATCCGCGAGCTGGAGGCGACGAAGCGCACAACGTCGCTGATTCATGCGGAGTCGGAGAGTTTGAGTCCAGCTGTGAGGCTGTGGATCGACGAGATCGCTACGCATTATAAGCGTGTGTGAGGTTGTTAAACAAATAGTTGGAGAGTTCTCGAAGCTTAGGTACAAGTGAACGGCTTTCGTCGCAGTTGAACTCGGGAATATTGAACTTTACTCCTCGCGGAGTATTCCCGAGTTCAAAGGCGATCGCTGGCGCTCTACAGCTCGTTCACTTTCCCCACGCTTCCCCATCTCCAACGAACTGTTCAACTGCCTACAGTCGCTTATATGCTCCGCTGGCAGCATTGGGATGAGCCGCGCAATCGCTGTTCCCAGCTCTGCGGCTCGCTTCCTTAATACCTCAGCTTGCTTCGCCTCAAGCAAGATCATGCTGCGTGCCGCACCGATCTTGCTTGGGGTGAAGCTTGCGGAAACAATAAAGGACATAGCCGCTCACACAGGCCCTGTCCTTTATTGTTTGCCAATTTTCGTATCCAATACCATGGTCCGCACAGGAGCGTATTATTTTTGAACACGCGTGAATATAGATGGTACAAGCGCCTGTGCGGGCCGCATGGATAATTCTGTTTCAATTATGATATGGTAGTGAGTACATAAGGCTAGTCCACGCGAAATTGAGGTGTTAGGGTGAATTCGAATTTTCCCCATCATGAGCCGAATTGGAAGCTATTCTCCTGGCTCGCCGGTATTGGCATTATCATTTATTTGCTTATTCAGATTGTACCTTCAACTGCGGAATCGTTCTTCGGTACGAACAGCGAGCCGGTCATTGCGAAGAGCAAAGCAGAGGAAACAGCTGCTGCTTTCGTGAAGAAGCAGTTCCATGTTACGCCGAACAGCGTGCACGCCGTCCATCAATCTGACAGTCTGCTGTATGGTTATCTGGAGAAAAACAAGCTGACGAAGAGCTATGAGAAGCTCTACGATGAGCAGTTTCCGACCGACACCTTTCAAGTGACGGCCAAGATGCCCGACCGCAGCGAAATCTTCATCTATGTCCATATGCAAAAAGCTACCGTCATCGCTTGGAATCGTCTGAACGGCGATCAGGTCACACCGGCCAAGGGCAATGAACTGACCGACACTGCGCTCAAGTTTGCGATATCGAAGGGATTTGAGAAGTCTGGCTTGAAAGTCAGCCGGATGTCCGCCGAGACCGGGCAAGTTTGGTACACCGCTAATAAAGCAATTGGCAATGCCAAGCTCACCATTGGGATTCGCGCAGAGAAGCAACCGAACGGCTCTATTCTCATTGCTGCTTATAAACCAGCATTCAAAGTTCCAAGCGACTACACGGTGTACGTCGATAAACAGAAACGGCTCGCGAACTACCTCTCTACGCTCGGCAGCTTGTTCCTGTCGTTCGTCTTGTTCATTCTCGCCATCATCTATGCATCGCTCTACCGGAAGCATACCTCGTTCCTGCGAGGCATCGCGCTGACATTGCTGTTCCTTGGTATGTATCTCGTCAACGACTTCAACATGAAGGACGGTCTCGCGGCTGGTTACGGCGAGGCGCTGCATGTCGATACGATGGCGTATGCGGCCGTCATTGTCACTTGCTTGGTCACTGTAATTATGGCTTTATCCGTCTACTTCTCCCTCGTCGGAGGCGACGGCATATGGCGCGCTCTCGGACGAAATCTGTGGCCTAGGTTCGGCCAGCCCGGCTACGGCGAGCATGTATGGCGCAGCATGTGGCTTGGGTACCTTGCGGCATTCATGCTGCTCGGACTGCAAACGATTATTTTCATCGTCTTGATGAACATGAACGGTGCCTGGTCGACGACCGACGTCACCCAATCGCCATATAACCTTGCTGCACCATGGCTATTCCCGCTGCTTGCGTGGTGTGCCGCCATCTCGGAGGAAGCTGTATTCCGCCTTTTCGGTATCGGACTCATGAAACGCTGGTTCAAAAATTCGTTCGTTGCGTCGCTTATCCCGACCGTCATCTGGGCGCTTGGACATGTCACCTATCCAATCTTCCCATCGACGACGAGATTGCTCGAGCTGACGATTCTAGGATTGATCTTCAGCTTCCTGTTCCTGCGCTTCGGCTTCATTACCGTCCTATTCGCGCATGCAGTGTTTGACAGCCTCATGATGGCAATCTCACTCATGTTCATGGGCTCGGTCGGTAACGTGCTTATTGGACTTGTCTATATCGTGCTGCCGATCCCAATTGCATGGCTCATCCGTAATTTCGATAAAAAAAAGAGAGCGAACCCTACGGTTCCTCCCTCAATGCTTCAATAATTTGCGAGGCGAGCTTCTCGCCGATCGACAGAGGCCGGAAATCTTCAATTCCGGCTTCTTTTATTTTTTTAATGGAGCCAAAATGCTTCAAGAGCGCCTTCCGCCGCTTCTCCCCGATGCCCGGAATCGAATCAAGCTTCGATGCGACCATCGACTTGCCGCGCTGCTCCCGATGGAACGTAATGGCAAAGCGGTGCACCTCGTCCTGTATACGCTGCAGCAGATAGAATTCCTGGCTGTCGCGCGCCAGCGGCACAACCTCCGGCGGATCGCCTGTCATAAGCTGCGCCGTCTTATGCTTCGCATCCTTCACGAGGCCGCACACCGGAATACCGAGGCCGAGCTCGTTCTCCAGGATATCAAGCGCTGCGGATATCTGTCCTTTGCCTCCGTCCACGATAATAAGGTCCGGGAGTTCCAGCTCTTCCTTCAACGCGCGTTCATAGCGGCGGCGAATCACTTCGCGCATCGTTTCGTAGTCGTCCGGTCCTTGGACCGTCTTCACTTTATATTTGCGGTATTCCTTCTTATCCGGCTTGCCGTCGATGAACACGACCATCGCAGATACCGGATCGGTTCCTTGGATGTTCGAGTTATCGAAAGCCTCGATTCGGCGCACCTGCGGCAGGCCAATCGCCTCCGCCAGTCCCTCCGCCGCCTTGAATGTCCGCTCTTCATCGCGTTCGATGAGCTTGAATTTCTCATCAAGCGTCACCTTCGCATTCTTCACGGCCATTGACACAACATCGCGCTTGCGTCCGCGCAGCGGCATGAACACTTTCACTTTCAGCCACTTTTGCAGCGAGTTGCGCAGTTCGGCTTCGGCTGATCCCGCTTCCGGCTCGTTATCGCTCTGATCGGTATCTTCTACCGTTAGCACAGGAAGCACGAAGTCTGTTTCCGAGTTTGAGATGGAGCTCGGGTCAGAGTCTGGCTGAATGCTCTCTTGAGCCGCACCAGCCGCTGTGCTCGCATCCGCCTCTTGTGCCGCTGACTCTTGCGGCGGCGTCGGCAAGAAGATCTCCTTCGGCAGCGCCGGGTTCTCCGAATAATACTGTGTGACGAACGTCATGAAATCATCATACGCTTCGCCATAATACGGGAACGAGGTCGCTCTACGCTCAATAAGCTTGCCCTGACGCATGTACATGATTTGCACGCACATCCACCCTTTGTCCGTCGCGTAGCCGAAGACGTCACGGTCCATCGCGTCGTTGAGCGTAATTTTCTGCTTCTCCATGACTGCATCAATCGCGATCATCTGATCGCGGTATTCCTTCGCACGCTCGAATTCCAGTGATTCCGCCGCCGCTTCCATTTTGCCCTGCAGCGTCTTCCTCACTTCTTCGTGGCCGCCGTTTAGAAACCGGGTAATCTCCTGCACCATATTCTCGTATGTGCCCGGTTCAATATCATACTCACATGGCGCAACGCACTGCCCCAAGTGATAATACAAACATACTTTGTCCGGCAGAACGCCGCACTTGCGCAGCGGATAGAGACGATCGAGCAGCTTCTTCGTTTGCTGCGCCGCATACGCATTCGGATACGGGCCAAAATATTTCCCCTTATCCTTCACAATCCGCCTCGTCACCTCAAGCTTCGGATGCGCTTCGCTCGTGATTTTGATATATGGAAACGTCTTATCATCCTTCAGAAGGACGTTGTATTGCGGCATGTACTGCTTGATCAAATTACATTCAAGAATAAGTGCTTCCATGTTGCTCGATGTGACGATGTATTCGAAATCGCGGATGTGCGAGACAAGCCGCAATGTTTTGCCGTTATGACTGCCGTTAAAATACGAACGCACACGGTTTTTGAGCACCTTCGCTTTGCCGACATAAATGATTTTGCCGCTATGGTCCTTCATCAAATAACAGCCCGGCTGGTCCGGCAGCAGGGCTAATTTATTACGAATTCGCTCCTGCGCAAGACGTCTGTCCGCTGCTGATTCGTGGCCTGTTTGCTCCGTCATACTTGTCCTCCCCCCGGTTAATGCTAAATTTTATTGTACCACAACGACTCGCAATTTGCGGCTGGTCTCCGAATGGAACAACAAATTCGCCTCACAATTGTCACCATCGGCGGCTTTACAATTATTCTGGAAGTTGGGTATACTAGGAGAAGCAATCGTCGTGCCTAAGGAGGAACAAGTCAAATGGAAAATGTTAGAGACCCGCGCGAGCATCTGAATGAGGAACCGCGTGATGATCTATTCGACGTCGCAATAGGCTTTGGCGGATTCTTCGGAATTCTGTTCGTTATTTTTGCCGCTGCGGTGATCATTAAATTCGTTATTTCGTAATATGATGGCCTTGCTTCGTTACTCGGAGCAGGGTCATTTTAATTAAGGCAGTTGACAAGTGCTGCCAATAGAGCATAGAATGACAACTAACAATACCTAAGGGAGGCTGATGTAAATGAGAAAATCAATTGTTAACGCTGTTGTTGTCGCATTCGCATCGGCCTTCGAACGGAACTAAGTACGTCGTTTATAGTGATGAGTTGATATAGGGAGCGCGAAGTATAGCGCTATCCCGCCAGACTTATTCGCTGCAATCGACCCATTAGAACCGCAGGAGACCAATCTGGTTTCTTGCGGTTTTTTTGTGTTTCCGTGATATGCTGTGCCCCATGAGGTGGGCATTCGCATTGGAGCAGACCGCAGGAGATATTTCCTGCGGTCTATTTGTCGTTATCGTGTTAAGCAAGAAATGCAATACCACTAAATTATTTAAAAGGGGATTACCGAACTGAACCAAAACCATGAGCAAGAACAAGTAAATGAGCAAGTAGAAGGACAAGAGCAAGTAGAAGGACAAGAGCAAGAGCAGATGCACGGGCTAATGCAAGATCAAGATCAAGGGAAAGGTCAAGGGCAAGGGCAAGGTCAAGATCATAGGCAAGATCAAGGTCAAGATCATGGGCAAGTGTTAGTTCAAAATCAAGAGCAGTCCAACCAAGCTGACTTGTTGCAGCAGTTCGGCTGGAGCGCAAGCTTAGAGAAGAGCTTCGCTGCTGCGAGCGCAGCTCTTCCGAAAGGCTGCTTGCCTGCGCGGGTTATCGCTCAATTCACGAATCAATATCGCATTATGACTGCTGCCGGCGAGCTGTCCGCGGAAGTCAGTGGCAAGTTCCAGTTCCAGGCAAGTACCCGGAGCGAGTATCCGGCGGTCGGCGACTGGGTCGCCGCGGCGCCAATGGATGGCGAGAAACGTGCCATCATTCATGGCGTGCTCCCTCGTCGTTCCGCGATGATCCGTCGGGCGTCTGGTAGCGTGCCTGAAGAACAGGTCATCGGCACGAACATTGATACGCTATTCATCGTCGGCGCGCTTAACGGCGACTACAACGTAAGCCGAATTGAGCGCTATCTCGTCACGGCTTGGGAAAGCGGCGCGACGCCGGTCGTCCTGCTGACCAAAGCGGATCTGTGCGACAACGTCGAGCTGAGCATCGCCGAGGTCGAAGCTGCCGCTCCCGGCGTGCCGGTCCATGCGGTCAGCGCCGTGGCTGGGATTGGCCGCGATGCGCTCGCTCCTTATCTGCAGCCAGGCTGCACCATTGCCGTGACCGGTTCCTCCGGCGTCGGCAAATCGACGCTGCTCAACTGGCTGGCCGGCGGCGAGCTGATGCGCACGCAAGGCATCCGCGAGGACGATGCGCGCGGACGCCATACGACGACGCACCGCGAGCTGTTCCCGCTTCCAGGCGGCTTCATCATGATGGATACGCCGGGCATGCGCGAGCTGCAGCTGTGGGAATCCGATGGCGGCTGGCAGGAAGCATTCGCGGACATTGAAGAGATCGCCGCGAACTGCCGCTTCCGTGACTGCCGCCACGAGCAGGAGCTCGGCTGTGCCGTGAGGGAAGCGCTGCGAAGCGGCGTACTCGAAGAGCGCCGTTTCACGAGCTACAAGAAAACGGGGCGCGAGCTAGCACACCAATTGCGCAAAGAGCAATCTGTCAGCAAGCGCCAACAGAAGAGCGCCGACAAACGGCGCGAAGCTCGTACCACGTTCTCGAAGCGTATGATCGACGCGGATTGAGATTACTTTGGCAAGTTCGACGTGATTAGCAAAAGTGTATCCCTGAGGATCACTCTTTCACTAACTAGTTGGGTTTTCCGCTAATGTGTATCCCTGAGGATCACTCTTTCACTAACTAGTTGGGTTTTCCGCTAATGTGTATCCCTAGGGGTCACTCTTTCGCTAACTTGATGGGTTTTCCGCTAATGTGTATCCCTAGGGGTCACTCTTTCACTAGCTTGATGTGATTTCTGCAAATGTGTATCCCTGGGGATCACTCTTTCACTCACTTGATGTGAATTCGACTAATGTGTATCCCTAGAGTACTCTCTTTTACTCATTTGAATAGTATCCGATCAAAGTAGATACCCAGGGTACTCTCTTTCGCAAGATTAATGAAATTTCGGCTAATGTAGATACCTAGAGCACTCTCTTTCGCTCATTGGATGAGATTTCGGTCAATGTAGATCCCTAGAAGATCTACATTGACTGAGCTCTCTGCAATGAAGCCCACCTAACCAGCTACAAGTTACATCACAGCTGGAATGCCCCACTATGTTCGATCCCCAAAAACAAAAAAACCCAAGCACCGCAACCTAACGCGGTACTTGGGTTTTCATTCCTAATTAATGGCTTTCAATTTATCTCCAGCTGCGGAAGCTTGCCCCTGGGCTTGCTCTTTCGCATTTTGGTTCTGCTTCGCGGAAGCTTCGAACCGTTTGCGTTCGGTTCGGTCGATTTGGACGACACGCCCGTCATGAACGGTGATAAGCACCGATCCGTATTCAAGTCCGTTTACCTGCGTCGTAATCCGTTCAATCCATTCTTGATCGAGCACTATTGGTTTCGCCATCTCGAATCCCTCCTAAGGAAACTTCCTGTATTTTAAACTTCCGATACTCTCTTCCCATTCCTTCCAGACGATGAACTACCCTCAAATATGAACCGGCAGCGGATCCACTTTCAGCGGATTTTCTACCATGGTCGCCGTCTTATCCGAGATGACGTACAGCCGGTGAATGAGTACCGACACTTCTTCGCCAGGCTGAAGCGGTTCTTGATCTAGCGAACGATGTGCGGATATACGGTTGTCTCCAACTTGAATTTCCAGCTCTAGATGTGCGCCGCGGAAGAAAATATGCCGAACCTGCCCTTTCTCCGCTGCTGAAGGAAACTGAATTTCCTGCTCGCGCCCTACCTCGACGAATTCCGGACGAACCAGCGCCCTTGCACCTGCAGCAATCGAAGTTCCATCGAAGCCGCGCAGACTTGCTGGCTGCTCCACAACGCTGGAGTGTCCGATGAAGCCGGCAACGAAGGCCGTCTGCGGGTCGGTATAAATATGAACCGGCGAGCCTTGCTGCTCCAATTTGCCCTGCTGGACGATGAGCATCTCATCTGCCACTTCTACTGCTTCATCCTGGTCATGCGTCACGAAGATCGATGTAATGCCAAGCGTGCTGATCAGCTGCTTCAGCCATGTGCGCAGCTCTTTACGCACCTTGGCATCAATCGCCGCGAACGGCTCATCGAGCAGCAGCAGATCCGGCCTTGGAGCAAGCGCTCTGGCAAAAGCAACCCGCTGCCGCTGACCGCCTGATAACTGATGCGGATAACGGTGCTCGAAGCCACGAAGCCCAGTCAGATCGAGCAGCTCGCCGACGCGCGACTTAATCTCGGCTTTGCTCGTCTTGCGAATCGTAAGTCCAAAAGCGATATTATCAAACACTGTCATATGCTTGAACAGTGCATAGTTCTGAAACACGAACCCGATGCCGCGAAGCTGAGGCTGAAGATCGTTGACCCGCTTCCCGTTAATGTAGATGTCGCCCGAATCCGGCGTCTCCAGCCCCGCCAGCATCCGGAGCAGCGTCGACTTGCCGCCGCCGCTTGGCCCGAGCAAGCCGATCAGCTTGCCGCGTTCGATCTGGAAGCTCACATCCTGCACAGCAGCATGGCTGCCGAATGACTTATTTAAATTCCGTACCTCAATGTGCATGGTCAGCACTCCTTTCCGGACTTTTCGCATTCGTTCTCCACTCGATAAAGCTCTTGACGATCAACGTCAGGACAGCCAGCATGACAAGCAGCGAAGCGACCGCGAATGACGCCGAGAACTGATACTCGTTGTACAGAATTTCGATATGAAGCGGAAGCGTGTTCGTCTCGCCGCGAATATGACCGGATACGACCGATACAGCGCCGAACTCGCCCATCGCACGGGCATTACAGAGAATAACTCCGTAGAGCAAGCCCCACTTAATGTTTGGCAGCGTTACGCGCCAGAAGATTTGCCAGCCGCGTGCCCCAAGACTTGCAGCCGCTTCTTCCTCTTGCACACCTTGCGCCTGCATGAGCGGGATCAATTCCCTCGCTACAAAAGGAAACGTTACGAACGTCGTCGCAAGTACGATACCCGGCAGTGCGAAGATGAGCTGGATGTCGTGTGCCTGCAGCCACGGTCCGAAGAAGCCTTGTGCGCCGAACAGAAGCACGAATACGAGACCCGAGATGACCGGCGATACGGCAAAAGGCAGATCGATCAGCGTAATGAGAATATTTTTGCCACGGAACCGGAACTTGCTGATGGCCCAAGCCGCCGCTACGCCAAACACCGTGTTAAGCGGAACCGCGATAAGCGCAGTCATTAGCGTCAGCTTAAGCGCCGACAATGCATCCGGATCCCGAAGTGCTGCGAAGTACACGTCAGAGCCTTTCTTGAATGCTTCAATGAAGACCGACAGCAGCGGAAGCAGCACGACTGCTACAAGGAATATAAGTGCAATGGATATGAGAACAATTCGTACGACAACCGATTCGTTAATATGTTTAGGCCTTTGCGCAGCCTTCTCTGCCAGATGAACCGTTGGAGCTCCTCCTGCCATGCGTTTGCGCCTCCCCTATGCCGATACAACGCGGCGATTGCTCCGCCATTGTAAGTAGTTGATTAGAAGCAGCAGGACGAACGAGACGATAAGCATGACCATCGCAATCGCTGTTGCACCTTTGTAATCGTATTGCTCCAGCTTCGTCATGATGAGCAGCGGCGCAATCTCTGTCTTCATCGGCATGTTGCCGGATATAAAGACGACTGAACCGTACTCCCCAATCCCGCGGGCAAAAGCAAGCGCAAACCCTGTCAGCAGCGCCGGAATGAGCTCCGGCAAGATGACCCGGCGGAACGTCCGCCAGCGGAACGCGCCAAGCATAACCGCCGCTTCCTCGACTTCATTGTCGAGATCCTGCAGCACAGGCTGCACAGTCCTTACAACGAATGGTAATCCGATAAAGATGAGTGCCAGCGTAATACCGAGCGGCGTGAATGCGACCTTGAGGCCGAGCGGCTCAACAAGCTTACCAACCCAGCCGTTAGGGGCATAAATCGCGGTTAACGAGATACCTGCAACAGCGGTTGGCAGCGCGAATGGCATGTCGATTAGGCTGTCAATGAGCTTCTTCCCCGGGAACTTGTAACGAACAAGCACCCAAGCGATGATGAGGCCGAACACGAGATTCACTAGCGCAGCGTAGAAGGAAGTCAGAAAGCTGATTTTGTAGGCGGCTATGACACGTGCGTTAGATACTGTATGCCAGAACTGCTCTGGAGTCAGGCCGGATGTCTTGATGAAGATGCCGGCTAGTGGAATAATGACAAGCACGCTCAAGTAGAAAATCGTGAATCCGAGCGAGAGGCCGAAGCCAGGCAGCACGCTGCGAGGCTTCGTACGCTTAGTAGTGGAACTTTTCATACGTAGAGTCAGCTCCTGTCGACCGCTTATGAGCCTGGCGCATAGATTTGATCAAATACGCCGCCATCCGCAAAATGTTTCTTCTGTGCTGCAGCCCAGCCGCCGAAATCATCATTGATATTCAGCATCGGAATCTCTGGGAATTGATCAGCGAATTGCTCTGCTACGGATGCAAGCTGCGGACGGTAGTAGTTCTGAGCGACGAGCTTCTGAGCTTCTTCGGTATACAAGTAATCGAGGTAAGCTTCCGCTACTGCACGAGTACCTTTCTTATCGACGTTCTTATCGACAACGGCAACAGGCGGCTCTGCGAGAATGCTGATCGATGGGTATACGATATCGAACTTATCAGTGCCAAGCTCCTTCACGGACAGCAGCGCTTCGTTCTCCCAAGCGAGCAATACGTCGCCGATGCCTTTCTCAACGAACGTCGTCGTCGATCCGCGAGCTCCGGAATCAAGCACTGGCACGTTCTTGAAGAGTGCTTTAACGAATTCTTTAGCCTTCTCTTCATCATCGTTGTTCTGCTTCATGGCATAGCCCCAAGCAGCAAGATAGTTCCAACGTGCTCCGCCGCTCGTCTTCGGATTCGGCGTAATAACCTGAACACCTGGTTTCACAAGATCGTTCCAATCTTTAATGCCTTTCGGGTTGCCTTTGCGTACCAGGAACACGATGGTGGATGTATAAGGCGAGCTGTTGTTGTCGAACTTCTGCTGCCAGTCTGTATCAATGAGTCCTTTACCTGCAATCGCATCAATATCGTAACCGAGTGCGAGTGTAACGACATCAGCTTGCAGCCCGTCGATTACTGCCCGTGATTGAGCGCCTGAACCGGCATGCGACTGCTTGATCGTAACATCCTGGTTATGCTCTTGCTTCCAATAGGTTGCAAAAAGTTTATTGTAAGCTTCATACAGCTCGCGTGTCGGGTCGTAGGAGACGTTCAGCAACTCCACTGGACCAGTCGCTTCTGGTGCTGCATTCGCTGCATTATCGGTGTTCGTTCCCGAATTTGTATCATTCGTTGCTGCTGTGTTATTGCCGGAGTTTGAATTTTTGCTTGCATTGCTGCTTGCATTCCCATTGCTTGGAGGGTCCTGATCCCAGCCGCAAGCGGTCAATGCAAGTGAGAATACGATGAAGATCAACAGGGCGTGAAGCGGATTGGCATTTCTCTTTTTCATGTTTGTCATGTAAAAGCACCTCTCATCATCTTTTATACAGATAACTAACCTTGCTTTACGCCGTGTTGTACGGTAGTAAAATTAGAATTAATCCTACCTGTTTAGTTGGTTTATGTTTGAATCATAGCAACGGATAAGCTTTGTTGTCAATCAATTTTTTAACATTTCTGATAAGACTTATTAGCCTTACTTATATAGAGAGTGTTCTGCCCTTGAGTCCCCTACCAAAAGAAATTTTTAATTCATAGTTGACAGGTGGGAATTGTCAGATTATGATAAATCCATCGAGCCCACCGGACCACCGGAGGCCTTGGCAAGACGCAATGTGTACACGTTTAGTTTCGTTGTATGCGCTGCTTTTGCCGAGGCCTCCTTTTATTTGTACATATAGCCGGCCAGGTGGAACAACGACAAACTTTATTCAGGGGAGCGTAACAAACATGAAGAAAAAACTGCTGCTTACGATCACGATTTTGGCACTCATTCTTACCCTAGCCCAACCAGGTTTCGCTGCAACGAAGCCGAGCAAGCCGAATGTTGAGCTGCTCAATGTCTCCTACGATCCGACCCGCGAGCTGTATGTGCAGTACGACAAAGCATTCTCCGCTTATTGGAAGAAGAAAACCGGCCAGACTGTAACGGTTAAGCAATCTCATGGTGGATCTGGCGCACAATCGCGTTCAGTAATCGACGGCTTGGAAGCGGATGTCGTGACACTCGCACTCGGTTACGATATTGATGCCATTCAAAAAGCAGGTCTTATCAAGGATGGCTGGCAAGCTCGCTTTGCCAACAACAGCTCGCCATATACATCGACCATCGTATTCCTGGTACGTAAAGGCAATCCGAAGAAAATCAAGGATTGGAACGACCTTGTGAAGAAGAATATCTCGGTTATCACGCCAAATCCGAAAACAAGCGGCGGCGCACGTTGGAACTTCCTCGCAGCATGGGCTTATGCATTGAAGCATAACGGCCATAGCGAAGCGAAAGCGACAACCTTCGTTAAACAGCTGTTTAAGAACGTACCTGTACTCGATTCCGGCGCACGCGGATCCACTACAACTTTCGTAGAGCGCGGCATTGGCGATGTACTGCTTGCATGGGAGAACGAGGCTTACCTGGCGCTGAAAGAGCACCCGAAAGACTTTGAAATCGTGACACCTTCTTACAGCATCCTGGCAGAACCACCTGTCGCTGTCGTGAACAAGAACGTCGACAAGCATGGCACACGCGACATTGCCAAAGCTTACCTTGACTACCTGTACACAACTGAAGGCCAACGCATTATCGGCCAAAACTTCTACCGTCCAACGAATCCGAAGATCGCAGCAGAATTCTCCAAGAACTTCAAGAAGCTGGAGTTAACGAATATCAAAAACTTCGGCGGCTGGCAGAAAGCACAATCCAAGTTCTTCAGCGACAACGGCGTCTTTGACAAGATTTATCAGCCATAATAAGCGAATAGCAAAAACCGCACATCAACTGATGTGCGGTTTTTTGTGTCCTCTGAATCCGAATAAGAGCTGCGATTCTTCCTCACTTTATAGGATGAAACGGTAAAGCAGTCAAAACTTAACTCGCGTTTATCACTTTTACAGGAACCGTACAATTTCTTAAACGCACCTTAATAGACCAGTTGTTATTATAGTTTCATACCAATTGAAAGGAGTTTTACTAAAAAATGTATTCCGTTCGACAGAAATTATCGCGAGCAACCTTAGCCGCTTCCCTATTCTCTGGCCTACTGACATCCTCGTACATAACATCACCCGTTCATACACTAGCAGCCCCTAGTGTAGAGGAACGAGCTTTCATCATAACTAACGGAGTAGTCGATTCATCAGGCGGTGTGAACGTCAGCGTAGACATTAAGCCGACTTCGCTTGGGCATGCCGGGGCAGAAACCGTTATTTTCGAATTGTTTGATGGCACGACGCCTGTCGGAATCGCAGCTGTTACGAAGGATATTACCGGCAGCGAAAAAATGACCGCCCATTTTAATAAAAAAGGCAGCGGCCTCACAGTCAAAGTATTCGTCGTTGACTCCTACAGCGGATCGCTTGCTGAGGTCGGTAACAGTCTAGCTGATCCCGTTACAATCGGCAGCTCGACACTGAAGCTGCGCATTATGGAAACGACCGACATCCACACCAACTTCATGAACTACGATTACTACAAGGATGCTCCTGCCGAGAACGTTGGTCTTGTCAAAACTGCGACGCTCGTGAAGCAAGCTCGCGCTGAAGTGAAGAACTCTCTGCTTGTCGATAACGGCGATTTGCTGCAAGGGACTCCACTCGGCACATACATGGCGAAGGTTAATCCGCTTAAAGAAGGACAAGTTCACCCGGCTTATAAAGCGATGAATCTGATGGGCTATGATATCGCAACCTTCGGCAATCATGAATTCAATTATGGTCTGGATTATCTCGATGAAGCGATTGATGATGCCAAGTTCCCATATGTGAATGCCAACATCTATGTAGATGATCATGATTCGAATCCGGACAATGACGTCAATAAGTACAAGCCTTATCAAATCATAACGAAGCAAGTGAAGGACGAGAACGGCCAAACGCAAACGGTGAAAATCGGCTTCATCGGCTTTGTCCCTCCGCAAATCATGGATTGGGACAAAGGCAACCTGGACGGTAAAGTCATTACGAAGGATATCGTTGCCACAGCTGTGAAGTTCGTTCCGGTCATGCGTGCCGAAGGCGCAGACGTCGTCGTTGCCCTGACGCATTCCGGCTTCAACGGTGCCGCACAGGCAGGAGCAGGCGCAGAAGACGCGGTCTATCCGCTGAGCAAAGTGCCTGGAATCGATGCAATTACGTTCTCGCATACCCATAAGGTATTTCCTGCACCAAGCGTAAGCACGCTCGATCCGCTCTTTAAGGATGCGAATGGCAACCCGCTTCCAGGCGTTGATAATGCCCGCGGTACCATTAACGGAGTTGCGGCTGTACAAGCCGGCTTTGGGGGTGCCAATCTTGGCATCATCGATCTGACACTGAGCAAAACAAACGGCAAGTGGGCCGTTACAAACTCGCAATCTTCCAATAAATATATTTACGACAACATTGCCAAGAAGCCATTAGTCGACGCAGATCCTTCAGTTGTGAATGCGATCAAAACAGAGCATGCAGCGACTATCGCTTATGCGAACCAAGCAATCGGTCAAACGACAGCTCCGATCTACAGCTACTTTGCGCTTGTACAGGATGATCCGTCCGTACAAATCGTAACGAAAGCACAGGAATGGTATGTGAAGAATGCACTGGCGCTCAAGGACTCACCGGATAAAGATCTGCCGATCCTATCCGTTGGCGCACCATTCAAAGCAGGACGCAATGGCCCGACCGAGTACACGGATATCCCAGCAGGCGACTTGGCCATCAAGAGCGCAAGCGACCTGTATCTATATGACAACACTCTCAAGGCGATTAAAGTGAAAGGCTCTGTCGTCAAAGAGTGGTTGGAAATGTCCGCGGGCATGTTCAATCAGATCGATCCAGCCAAGACGGAGGAGCAGCCGCTGCTTAACTCCTCGTTCCCGGTTTATAACTTCGACGTCATCGACGGTGTGACGTATCAGGTTGATGTAACGAAACCAGCCAAGTATACGAAAGACGGTACGATCGCTAATGCATCCTCCAGCCGGATTATCAACTTGAACTATAAGGGCTCGCCGATTGATCCAAGCCAAGACTTTATCGTCGTCAGCAATAACTACCGGGTCAACGGGGGCGGCAACTTCCCTGGCGTGAAGGGATCAACGCTTGTGCTTGATTCGGCAGATGAGAACCGCCAAGTATTGATGGATTACATCTCTCAGTTGAGTACAATCAACCCGGCCGCGGATAACAACTGGTCGATTGCACCGATTAACGGCAACGCGCAAGTTACGTTCACCACTGCACCATCGGCAAAATCATATCTAAGCGCCAATCCGAAAATTACGTCGCTTGACCGTACGGATGAGAAAGGCTTTGGCATCTTTAAGCTGGATCTTCACGGAGATACGACTCCGCCAGACCCTGAGCCTACTGAGAATGTAAACGTACAGCTGCTCGGCATTAATGACTTCCATGGCCAACTGGACTACTCCACAGTAGCCGGAGGCAATGTCTTGGGCGGAGCTGCTTATTTGGCAGCGTATCTCAAGCAAGCGAAGTCAACAAATCCGGATAACACGCTTCTCGTGCATAACGGTGATGCGGTTGGCGCAAGCTCGCCTGTTTCTGCTCTCGAGCGTGACAAGCCGACACTCGACTTTTTGGACATGCTGGGCTTCAAGGTCGGCACACTCGGCAATCACGAGTTTGACCAAGGTGTTCCTGCACTAATGGCACAACTGAACGGGGGCAAGGACCCGATCAACACGGACATTACGTATTCGAAGACGAACATCGATTACATCAATGCCAATGTTATTGACAAAGCGACAGGCGAGCCTATTATCGCACCTTACGTTATTGAGGAAGTTGGCGGTGAAAAAATCGGTTTTGTCGGTGTCGTGACGATGCTTACCCCAAGTAAAGTTTCGCCGTCCGCATTGGAACCGGTCAACATCGTGGAGCAAGCACCGGTTGTAAACGCGGCTGTTGCCCAGCTGAAGGAACAAGGCGTGAAAGCGATCGTTGTGCTCGCACATGATCCTGCATCGCAGTCTGGCTCGATAATCACAGGAGAAGCTGCCGACCTCGCAAATGAGGTAGACGATGAGGTCGATGTCATCTTCGCTGGCGATAACCATGTCAAAGTGAACGGACTCGTAGACAACAAGCTTGTTTTCCAAGCTTACTCGTACGGTACTGCTTTTGCAGACGTGAATCTGGAGATCGATCCGACAACACACGATATCGTGAAGAAGGAAGCGACAATCGTTGATGTGAACAGAGCGGGCATTACCCCTGATCCGGAAATCGAAGCGTTTGTTCAAGCGGCTTTTGACAGACACCCTGAGCTTGCGCAGCCTGTCGGCCAGACAGACGCAATTATTCCGAAGGCGAATGCTTATACGCAAGAAATCCCTCTTGGCAGCTTGATCGCTGATGCCATGAAGGATGCCATGCAAGCTGACTTCGCTTTCATGAATCCAGGCGGCATTCGCGCTGATATCCCGAAAGGCAATGTTCTCTATGCCGATCTGTTTCGTATTCAACCGTTTGGCAACCAGCTTGTGAAAATGACACTGACAGGCGATCAAATCAAGACGCTGCTTCAGCAGCAATGGGGCGCTACACCGGACCTGACGAAGACCCTTCAAATTTCCGGCCTCAAATATACGGCTGACTTCAGTAAGCCGATTGCAGAGCGCGTCGTGTCCTTGACAAAGGAAGACGGCACGCCAATCTCCGATACGGAAGAGTACACAGCTGTCGTGAACAACTTCATGGCTGCTGGCGGCGACAACTATAAAGTTCTCATTCAAGGTACAAATCAAGTAGCCGGCAGTACGGACATCGATGCATTCTACAATTACGTACTGAAGACGTTTGACCGTGGCACGATTACAGCGACTACGTATGGACGTATTACGAACCTCAATCTTACGACCGTAACACCGTAACACCTAAATCAGGCTTACTTGGACTTTGACCTAGGCTCTAGACTATTCATCGGTCAAAGTCCAAGCTGCCTTCGCTGAAAGGAGCTTCAAGTTGAAGAGAATACAGAATAAATATAAAGCTCTGACAATGTCTCTTGTGATTACTTTGTCTACCCTCGGACTAGCTGCCCTTTCCACTCCGATAGCAAGCAGCCAAGTTTACGCCGATGCTCCTATGGGTACGACAATCAATGACGTATCCAACGCTCGCGCAGGTTCCTCTGTCACGATTAGCGGTACAACAAGCGAAACAGAAGTAGTTATTAAAGTATTGGATTCAGATGGAATTGTTCTATTCTTCGATATTGTCCAAGCATCTGCAGGGAGCTACTCCGATGTGTTCACATTGCCAAGAAGCTCTGATGTTGGCAGCCAATACAAAATTATCGCCGGATCGGGCAATAACGTAGCGGTAGAGACGTTCACGGTCAAATCAACCAGCAGCGGCGACGGCAGCCTTACTCCTTCGACACCCACTACGCCTACGGATGATGGCGGGGATGCTACAGTCGTTCATTTTGACGCAGCTGATGTCATTGTACCTGATTCCGGTGCAGCTACTCTAGATGCTTCCAAGGCCGATGCCGCTCAAGCGACACTTTCCCTGCCAGCATCGATCACGCAGTCGCTTAACGGTAAAAGTCTGCGAATTGCACTCCCGAACGGCGCTGTAACCCTTCCAAGCGGCGTACTGAGCTCGCTTGCCGCTTTAATAAGCGGATCAGATGCAAACGAGAACATCACGTTGCAATACAAGCGTCTGTCTCGTAGTGAGGTTAATTCTTATGTTGCATCGACAGCGGGGACTGGCCTTGCGCTACAAGGTGAAGTACTCGAGCTTGTGCTCGGCGTTCAGCATCAAGATGGCACGACTAGCAACCTAAGCACATTCACTGAGCCTGTTACGATCTCACTTAAGCTTTCCGATGGCGCTAATCCACGCCTATCTGGGATTTATTACATTTCGGATCAAGGAACCATTGAGTATGTCGGAGGCACTTTGCAAGGGAACACCATAACAGCTGCGGTCAGCCATTTCAGTGAATACGGCGTGTTCTCCTATTCGAAGAACTCTGCCGATGTACCTAGCTCGCACTGGGCATCCGATGTTATTGCAGAATTGACTGCGAAGCATATCGTTCAAGGGATGACGAGCACTACATTCCGTCCAAAAGCTGATGTAAGCCGCGCTGAGTTCGTTACTATGATCGTGCGAGCATTAGGTCTTAAAGCGAAAGCGGCTGCACCTTTCAGCGATGTGAAAGCCGGCTCATGGTATGCTGATGCTACAGCGGCTGCTTTCGAGAACGGCATTGTCACTGGAACTGGCAGCAACCTGTTCGAACCCCTAAAATCAATTACACGGGAAGAGATGGCCATGATCATCGCACGTGTATATGAGAATCAGAGCGAACATTCGGGCTCAGGCGGCACGCCATCCGACATACAATCGTATGAGGATACAAGCATGATTAGCAGCTGGGCTAAGGATGCGGTTCAAACCGTTGTACATGAGAAGCTTATGATAGGAAGTAACAACCACTTCTTCCCTCATAACCCTTCAACACGCGCTGAAGCTGCACAGGTGCTTTATAACTTACTGTTCAAAGCATAATGATAGTTGCTCAATGTTAACAAATGAAATAGGACCTCCATCGCTGGAGGTCCTTCCTCTATGTCTATCGAATATTCGCCATCCATTGATCGATCGTCTTCAATGCTGCTTCGTCGGTGACGAAGCAGGCGCGTGACGCAAGCCGAAGCTGTTGGAATAGCGGGATAGCAAGCTCTTCTTGCTGAGTCAGCGTGCTGACAGAGGTATAGCCTCGTACAAATTCACTTGTATATACCTTAATATCACTCGTATTCCCATGCAGCGTCCAGCAGCCGATGTCATCAGCGACACTGCCGTAACGAACGCCGCCCCAATCAACCATGCCTGTGATAACTCCATCTTCCACTAATAGCTCAGGACCATCGCCGCGGATCAGTTGCTTGCGTGGATCGGATTCGTCATACCAATCTCGTACAGCATGAATGGCTGAAGCGATCATTCGCCTTGTTGACTCCGGTTGTTCAGGCAATATCCCTTGCTCCATATATCCACTCAATACGTCTTCCGCTGTCCATCCTCCGGTAGTATCGGTATGCTGCAAGCTCACATGAATTCTCGCTAACAGTTCACCCAATATGAAGGGTTCAAATGCGTGCATGGACGCAGGGGTTCCATTCACATGACGCTGAACAGCCAATATCCATTCATCTGTGCCAATCGTGATCTTAGCACTGCATTCACCTGTTCGGCTAAGAATCGGAGATCCGGTTATGAGGCCCCCCGATGTTTCTACTGCCAGGCTCGCACGCAAACCTGCGTTGAAATGCTCGCTTTCATCGCGGGCTAATTTGACGATTGCCTCTTTAATCCGCCACACCCGCGAGGTCGTGCCTGCCGCAAGGATGTGCAATTCATCATGGATGCCCCACAAATCTATAAGTGCCGATCGTACCGCAGCCTCAGTTGCATGGTCTTCCGAAGGAATCGCACTTCCGCCAGTCGAATGACCAGTTGCGATTTCAGCCGTAATGTTTAGTGCTTCTTCTTGTTCTTCGCTCAAACTACGATCAGCTCCTATTGGCTTCTTTCCGCAGAACACAAAGAGCCCTGTATCTCATGACTTCATACAGGGCTCGATGCAGATGCTAGAATTCGATCAAATTATTCTCAAGAATCTCTTCGTTTGCGGATAGCGGTATACGGAATGTCTTAATCTCACAGGCTCCGAATTGCACATCCCACTTCCGTCCAAGCATCGGAATCTCGACCGAGGTCGTCGCTTCATTGCCTGAAGTTTCGTAACAACGGAGAATATAACCGTCTCCATCTTCCGCCTTCTTAAATGCGGTTGCGATAATGTGATCCGATGAAATCTCAATGCCTGCGAAGCTCTGCGGCAACGTACCTTCATGGTAAGTCTCCACGATCGACACAAGCGGTACATTGAGCTCATTGGCTTTCTTTGCAACCTGAGCGTCCTGCCAACCTCCGGCATGAGGAATCAGACTGTATTTGAACTCCTGAACGCCTTGATCCATAAACTCGCACCATTCGTCTCTAACGCCGTAGTGGTCTGCGAATATCGGACTGCGAACGACCGTCATTCTGAGATCGTTATCCAATACATCGAAGCTGTACTTACTGTCATTGAGAACCGACAGTCCATACGTTTGCGATGTTCCAGCTACCGATCCAGTCACGTCGATCCATTGCTGCCCTGGTTCTTCTTCGCCGTTAGTCGGACGTTCGATATGCCCGTATGGAATTTCATAGGTCGCCTTAGGCTGCTCAACGTTTACAGGGAAAGAGAGCTTCAACATCTTGTGCTCTTCACGCCAGTCCAACTTGACCGCAACCTCAATCTCGGGCCGGTCATGATAAACAATAAAATCTTGACGCAGTACAGAGCGATTATAGCGACTCGTCACGCGAAGCCTAGCACGGAGTGGACCTTTCTCCAAGAGCCGAATATCGGCATCAGAGAATTTCGCGATTTCATTCCGGAACTGGAAGATACCGTGACTCCACGTATCGCTGTCATGCTCATCGACAACGACAGGAACAGCTCCCTTACCAGTTAACACATCAAAGCCAGACCGTTTGTCAGTCAGTTTCTTGATGTAGCCAGTATGAGAATCCAATTCCAGCCTTATATAATCGTTCTCCAGCGCATGCTCTTCTGCATGCAGCACAAGATTGGAAGCTTCCGCTTCCTGCGGCTTATCCCTGTATAACCAGTAGACGCGATACCCGAGCGCAGGAATATCTCCCATGAACAAGGTGTCATACTTATCATCGGAGCCATTCGTTCTCGAGCCTCGCACTGTCTGAGTCAGTATCGGAGTTCCTTCTTCGTCCGTGACACCAGCAAGCTTCTTATTCACTTGAACAGGTGCTTTAACTGCCCAGGAATGCGGGTTGAACACGACCAGCGGAATGCCTTTGTCGTCTTGCTCCCACAATACCCAGTCTTTATCTTTGCTTAGCGGAGTAATGCCATCTTTCATCGTATCAATGGACCATGATATCTTCTGAACGGCTGCATTGAGTGATACCGCTGCAATCTGAAGCGACTCGCCGTAGGCTTCCCTTGCATCACGGTAAGCCTCCTTAATGCTGCAGCCTCCCATAATATCGTGGAAATGATTGAACATGACATTCTTCCAGCCTTGCTGCAGCTTCTTGTCTGGATAAGGCAGTGCGAGCAATTGATGAGCTATAGTCGAGAATTTCTCGGAGGTCAGCAACCGGTGCTCAGCGCGACGATTATCAGCTTTCGACTCGGAGTGCGTCGAATAGCATCCGCTCGCATGATGCTGCAGATCATCGTTGTGTACAGGGATCGAATCACTATACATTTCGCTCATCTCAGCAAAGTACCGATTAGGCGAGCTGAGGACAATTCGATCCTCCCCAAGCTCTTCCTGAAGCCGATGTACCGAATGCAGATTCGCAATCGTCGGTCCGCCGCCGTGGTTGCCTACGCCATAGAAATTCATATAACCTAAGCCATGCTCATCAGCTAATGCCGCTACTGCACGCGTCTTCTCAACTACGGCATCCCCCGTCTTCCACCAGTTACCGTAACTGAAAGGAATCCGGAACGTCATTACTTTGCTGCCGTCAGCGCTTTGCCACCAGAACAGATCGCTATTCATTTCCTTCTCATGCTGTCCTGGACGCATGAACACATAATAATCCATGCCGCTCTTCTTGAGAATTTGCGGCAGCATGCCATGGTGCCCGAACGAATCGACATTATAGCCGACATTGGCGGTTACACCGAATTTCTCCTTGAAATATCGCTGAGAATACAGGCTATGTCTCGCGAAGGATTCTCCAGACGGAAGATTGCAGTCGGGCTGGATCCACCAGCCCCCTACGATAACCCATCTTCCTTCCTTAACACGCTCCCGGATTTCCTCGAACATCTCTGGAGCATTCTCTTCCACCCATTCGTAATAAGCAGCACCGGCACAAGTGAAAATAAAATCGGGAAATTCCTTCATCCGGTCAAGCGCAGATCGGAATGTCGCCTTGATCTCCGCATAGCCTTCTTGCCACTGCCATAGCCATACTGGATCCAAATGCGCATTGCCGATCATATGAATGCGAGTCCGTTCAGACATGATCTATTTCCCACCTTCAATCAGCTTACTATTTGAAATAAAGAGCCAGATGCTCTTTCGCTTTAATAATGCCTTCTTGCTCCTTCTCGATCGTGCCCCAGAAGCGGTGATCCTCAAGCTCGATACCGATAGCTCCTTGATAGCCTAGGCGATCCAGTCTTACAGCTACTTTACTCCATTCCACGGCGCCATGACCTGGAATAGTGTAACGCCATGAGCCTTCCGAGAATCCGTATTTCGCGCCGAACGTTGCTTCAAGAACACCACATTCGTACAGCTCGTCAGTCAGAATCTCCGTATCTTTGCCATGGACGTGATTGACGCGCTCGCCGAACTCAGTCAGTGCGCGCAGATGATCAATACCGAGACGAACCATGTGAGATGGATCGTAGTTCAGGCCGAAATGTTTGGAAGGGATTGCTTCAAACATTGCGCGCCACATCTCCGGTGTACATCCGATCGTCGGATAGTGCGGAGCAGGACCTGGCCAGCCTTCAATTGCAACATAGATCCCTTCGCGTTCCGCGTGGCGGATAACGTCTGGGAAACTGTCTTTGAAGAGGTCGAAGCTCTCGCTCCGCTTCGTTGTATGATCCTCAGGCACAAGGCACATGAACATCACTTTACCGCCATTGGCAGCCATTTCTGTCATCTGCTGTTTAACCGCTACTGCTGCTGCTTCACGGCGAGCATCATCTTTGCTGAGCAATGCTCCTGTACCGTGAGCATCAACAGAGCCGATACCAAGTCCCGCAGCGTCGAGAATTTGTTTCACTTCCGAATTCAGACGAGGTACATCCAGCGTATCCAGTCCTACCGAAGCAGCCCATGCAGCCGTTTGTTCCAAGCCTGTCGCACCGATTTTCGGTGGAATACGTGTACCGATTTGCAATTTCATTCCATTACACTCCCTTGCAGGTACCTATTATTTAATACCTGTAAATGTGATACCGCGGATAAACGCCTTTTGTACCAAGAAGTAAAGAATCATAATTGGCAACGTAATCATAACAAGAGTAGCCATCATCAACTGCCACTCAGCACCGTGCTGAGATTTAAATGCCTGCATACCAAGCATGAGCGTATATTGGCTCTCGTCGGACAAGTAGATGAGCGGACCTTGATAGTCCTTCCAGCTGCCCATGAATTGGAACAAAGCAATTGTCAGCAAAGCAGGCTTACAAAGCGGAAGCATGATTTGCGAGTAAATACGCAGCTCAGACGCGCCGTCAATACGAGCAGCATCTTCCAGCTCCTTAGGCAAGCCCATGAAGAACTGGCGAAGAAGGAAAATATAGAACGGAGCACCGAATAACGCCGGAAGCCACAATGGAATGTTCGTACCTACCCAACCGATATTTTTGAACGTAATGAAGATTGGGATCATTGTTACTTGGTACGGCATCATCATAACGATCAGAGTTGCACCGAATAACGGCTTTGCCCCTTTCCAAGGAATACGGGCTAAGCTGTACGCAACGAGTGGACAAGATATCAATACCGCTACTGTCGCGAGACCTGAAATAAGAAGTGAATTCGATAAATATTTGAAGAACGGAATGTAATTAATAGCATCCGGATAATTTCTCCATACCATAGCACTTGGAATCCACTTCGGCGGCCACAGGAACAATTCAGCGTTCGATTTGAGCGATGTGGAAACCATCCATAGAAAAGGAGATAAGAAAAACGCGCCCATAACGATTAGAATGATATGAGCAAATCCCCTCTGAAAGATCGTAAGTCTGCTACTAGTCTCCATGAAGCCTTCTCCCTTCTATTCTCTACCTTTGATAGTGGACCCAACGTTTTTGCGTTGCGAAGATGACTGCTGTTAGTGCAACAACGATGATGAACAGAATCCATGCCATCGCTGAGGCATAACCCATCTTCAGGTAAGCGAATCCGTTCGTGTACAGATACATGACGTAGAACATCATGGAATTGGCTGGAGTTCCTTGTCCGTTCGTAAGCGTGTATGGCAGAACGAAGTTCTGCAACGCGCCGATCATACCCATAATCATGTTAAAGAAGATAACTGGCGTAAGGAGCGGCAAAGTAATCGTCTTCATACGCTGCCATGCATTGGCACCGTCCACTTGTGCGGCATCATAATAATCCTGCGGCACATCTTGCAAACCAGCCAAATATATAACGACCGCTTGCCCCGTGCCCCACAAACTCATGAGAATCAACGATGGCTTGGACCAAACTTCACTACCGATCCACGGCGGTCCAGAAATTCCAATTTTATCTAGCCAGAAGTTCACAAGCCCGAATTGCGGGTTGAGCAGCCACAGCCAGATGATAACTGTCGCTATTTCCGGAACTAAGCTAGGGATGAAGAACAGCGTTCTATAAATGCCTTGTCCTTTGATTTTCAAGTTCAGAAGCATAGCGAGTGCTACACCTTGCACGATGCTCAATGGCACAAAAATAAATGTGTAGTACAGCGTATTAGAAATACTCTTCCAGAAAACATCATCTTTGAACAAAGTCGAATAGTTCTCGAATCCAACAAACTTACCAGGCTCTAGGATGCTGTAATCGGTAAAGCTATAGTACGCTGATGCTAGCAATGGATAAACGTTAAAGAATAGCAAGCCCAGGATCCATGGTGATGCAAAAAGTAAACCGAACAACGCGAGTTTAGTCTCAAACTTGGTAGATTTCTTTCTCTTCGTCTGCACAAGTGCAGCCGTATTATCTTTAGTGGTAGTTCCGACTGTTGCCACTCCCATTACCTCCCTCTATCGGTTCAATTCTGTATAAAGAGAGAGAGGGCGGAATGTATCCGCCCAGCTCTCTAACTCCTTATTCATGCATGTTTAGGTTTAGCCGCCAAGCTTAGCGAGCTCTGCATCAACGTTCTTCTTAACTTCGTCAAGAAGTGCTTGTGCATCGCCTTTACCATGGATAGCCAAATCTTGTACGCGCATTGTTTCGTTCCATAGGAAGGAGCCTACTGGTGTAACCGGTCTTGTGAATGCTGTTGGCATCAGATCAAGGAATACTTTCAGGTTCGGATTGTCAGCGAGTTTAAGCTCTTCGTTGACAGCAGGCATTGCCGTGATGTCGTTACCTGCGTTAGCACGTTTAGCATAACCAAGCGTACCTTCTTTACCTGCAACATATTTCAAGAACTCCCATGCTTGTTTCTCGTGCTTGGAGCCTTTAGGAATTACGTACGACCAGCCGCCTGCCCATGTAACCGAAGGGTGACCTTCAGCTGCTGGCATTGGAGCTACGCCCCACTCGAAGTTTGGCTTGTATTTAGCCAAGTCGTTAAGTACCCAGTTACCGTCGAACGCGAAGCCGACTTTACCGGACCAGATAGGGTTCATACCTGTTTGACCCATTGCATCGGAGAAGCTAGTCAGGTTGGCAATGTCATACTTCTTCGCATAATCTGCCATCCATTGAAGAGCTTTAACGTTTTGCGGATCGTTAGGAGTCAGGTTGTGGTCAGCATCTTCCCACTTACCGCCCCAGTTCCAAGCTTGTGTATAGAAGAAGCCTTGGTTCATCCAAGGAATGAAGCCGATTTGATCATATTTGCCGTTTTTGCCTTTTTTGTAGATCTTCTCAGCCATTGCATCCAACTCTTCAAGCGTAGTTGGTGGCTTCTCAGGATCAAGTCCGGCTTGTTTCATCAAAGTTTTGTTATAGTACATAGCGCGGTTATCAGTACCCCACGGCAAGCCGTACACGCCGTCTTTGTAAACGACTTCAGCCCACAGACCTGGGTAGTAATCTTCTGGCTTAAGATCGCCATCAGCGTCCATATACGATTTAATATCCGCCAATGAGCCTTTTGCAGCCCATGAACCGATCAAGAAACGGTCGAACAATGCAACGTCAGGTGGGTTGCCACCTGCGATAGCAGTCAGCAATTTATCAGATGCTTGCGTTTGACCTGTCGTTTCTACGAAAGTCATCTTTACTTTAATGTTAGGATGCGATGCTTCGAACGGATCGACTACAGTCTTTTTGAAGTCTTTTTGGAAGTCGCCGCCCCACGGGAACCAGAAATCAATTGTTACTTTTTCATCAGAAGCTGCGTTGTTAGCAGCTGCTGTGTCGTCAGCCTTATTGTTTGTGGCTGCTGCGTTGTCTGCTTTCGCAGTGTTGTTTGCTGTGTTCCCATCGGTGGATGCTGTGTTGTTATTACCGCTACCGCAGCCTGCAAGTGTTAATGACAGTGCTGTAATTGCAGTTAATGACAATGCTACAAACTTTTTGTTTTTGTTCGTTGCCTGCACCTTTACATTCTCCATCTGGTAACCTCCCTATTTTTACTCGTTCCCGAGTACAACTTAATTGTATGCGTTTTCATTAATTCGCATAATGTGTTTACTTTTGCTTTTAGTGTGTTATTTTTTACTGTTTCTAGTAGATTGGTTACACCATTCGCCGCGCTTCTACAAAAAAAGAAATGATTCCATCTCGAATCATTTCCTGGCCCCGATTATATGACATCTCTAATGCCCTGGATGACGGGCTTGTCTGACAATAAGTGAAATAAATCGGCTTCAGTCAACCTCTGCAGCGTATTTGCCACATAGGAATTGTCCTTCTGCAAGATCTGCTCGGCTATGACATTCAGTATAAACAGCATCCTGAATGCTTCAATCGTAACCAAATCATAACGCGTCAGCTTACGTATGGAATGGTACCCGCGAATCAGCTGCTGCAAGACCGGAACCTCATCTCCACCCATATGCGCACTCATTTCTCCCAGATCATACAACAGATAACCATAGACGCACCGGCCAAAATCAATCGGAATGACATGCTCGCCATCAAACAACAGGTTGGCATCACGCAAATCCGTATGGACAATCCCCAGATAATAAGGAGCGTCTTTATCCATCTCGTCCATTCTTTGAATGATAAACGCTAGTGAACGGTTCACAATGTCAAATTGCGCAGGTGTAATTGTGCCTACGTCCAATCCAAGCCGAATGGTGTTGATAATCCGTTGTACTTGCGGCTGTTTATGGATCGGTCTACCGATATACATATCATTAAAATGCTGGTTAGAACATTGATGGATCTTAGCGGCGACAACGCCTGCCTGGTAGGCTTGCTGCAAGTACGCCTCTGATGTGTCTTTCTTCAGCTCTCGACCAGCGATGAATTTCCTCAGCATACATTGCGTCTTCGTACCTTCAGCGTGGATAGTGATTAACAATGCTCCATCTTTATTGGGAATTGGCGCTGGCGAGCGGAGCTCTGGATATGCCTTGCTTAATCGATGCAAGATGCTCGCTTCAGCTGAAATGGCTTCCTCGGTATAGTATTTCTCATTCTCTTTGTTTGAGGTGCTCTCTTCTTTATCTTGTTTCAAGTAAATATCAAATATATAGGCCTCATCATTGCTCGCACGCAGCTTATACACCATCTTGCCTGAATACGACAATAACGCCACTTCTTCAATATCTATTGCGTAATGGTCTCTTACTGCCTGAATGATTAGTGTCTCGTACATATATGCCCCCCTGCAATTAAGCGAAAAGGCTGCCGCAATACAAATTGCGGCAGCCTTTTCTGAACTCTATAGGTTTAATGATTCCTAATAAAAATTATAGACGGATAACTTGACTGCCGTTTGCAGCGCTCTTCCAAGCACCCTCTGTCAAACGTGCAATACGCAAGCCGCAGCTCGATGGCGCAGCCGCTTCGCTAACCTTGCCAAGGATCAGATCGACGAAGTCGATATTCGGATCGCTGGAAGCAGGCAATTCCTCGTTAATTTCAGTCAACTCACGTTGACCTTCCTTAGCGACCAGAATTTTACCATTACGGTACAATACGGATCCCTTGCTTCCATGAATGGAAAGGTCCTCTTGCCAGCCGATGCTTGCGCTTCCGACTACGTTGAAGGAAGCGATTGCTCCGCCATGGAAACGAACAGTTACGGACGAGTCGATATCAACCTCAGTTCCGCGGTTGTCAATCGTAGCAGTAACGGTCTCCGGCTCCAAGCCGCTTACCCACAGCACGACGTCGAGAAGGTGGCTGCCGGAATCGTTCAGTTGACCGCCACAGGATAGCGCGGGATTCTGTCTCCAAGTGCCCTTCGCTCCTGTAAGCCAAGCCTGAGCTTGATACGCATTTATGTAATTAATCGTACCGAGCTCGCCGCTTTGAATCAAATCACGGATATAGATAAACTGTCCCATGAGGTGACGCTGGTAAGCTACAGCGAGATGCTTGTTCACTTCTGCTGCACGTGCGATAATGCGCTCAGCGCTCTCGGAGCCGTCAACGAACGGTTTCTCCATCAACACATGCAAGCCGCCATCCAAGCATGCCATACCTTGCTCGAAATGCATGCTGTGCGGCGATACGATGATTGCTGCATCTGCGCCTGCTTTAGCGATAGCTTCTTTATAATCCGTATAAACAGCCACATCGCTCAGCTTAGGGAACCGTTCTTTCACTTGGTTTACTGCCCCTTCGGACGGATCTGCCAAAGCTACGATTTCAGCCTCAGGCACCTCCAAAAGCCTTCTGATATGCTCTCTTCCCATTCCGCCGACACCAATCATTAAGAAACGAATTTTCCCCATTGTACTTCCCTCCTGAGTAAGTTATTGCTTCAATTTAGCCAATTCGGCATTCACATTCTTCTTTAGCTGATCTATCAGTTCCTGGGGTTTACCTCTACCGTTAATGGCGAGATCCTGAATCCTGAACGTCTCGTTCCACAAGAAGGATCCGACCGGCGTAACAGGTCTCGTATATGCTTTGGTCATCTGATCCAAAAACACTTTAAGGTTCGGGTTCCCTTCCAGGTTCAGCTCCTTATTCACAGCAGGCATTGCGGTAATATCATTGCCATTCATCTCACGCTTCGCCCAGAGCAGCGTACCTTCCTTGCCTGCGACGAATTTAATGAATTCCCAAGCCTCTTTCTCATGCGCAGCGCCTTTCGGGATTACGAAAGACCAGCCTCCGGCCCAAGTTACAGGTTTCTTGCCGCTAGGAGCCGGCATTGGAGCGACGCCCCATTCAAACTCAGGCGAATATTTCTTGAGATCGTTCAAGAGCCAGTTTCCGTCATAAACAAAACCAATCTTGCCCGTCAAGAAAGCATTCATGCCAGTTTGTCCGATTTCATGGGAGAAGCTGTCCAAAGATTCAATATTATACGTCTTAGCATACCAAGCCATCCAATCCACGGCCTTCACGATTTGCGGGTCGTTAGGAACTAGCTCTCCATTCTTCTCCCAACTGCCGCCCCAGTTCCAGCCTTGCGTGTAAAGGAAGCCTTGATTCAACCAAGGGATAAAGCCGACCTGCTCGTACTTGCCGTTTAATCCCCGCTTGAACATCTTGGCTGACATGGCGTCAAGCTCTTCGATCGTAGCAGGGGGGACATCCGGATTAAGTCCAGCAGCTTTCATTAATGTCTTGTTGTAATACATTTCCCGGTTATCCGTGCCCCAAGGAAGGCCGTATACTTTGTTCTCGTACTGGGCTTCCTTCCAGATCGCATCATAATAGTCGCTAGGAGAAATTCTGGACGATTCAACATACCCGGTCAGGTCCGTTAATGCCCCCTTGACTGCCCATGAAGCGATTAGGAACCGGTCGAACAAAGCTACGTCGGGCGGGTTAGAGGCTGCTATTGCCGTAAGCAGCTTATCCTGTGCTTGCGTAGTACCCGTTGTCTCAACGAACGTCATATTGACTTTAATGTTCGGGAACTTCTTCTCGAACTCGTCAACGACATTCGATTTAAATTCCTTCTTGTATTCTCCACCCCAAGGGAACCAGAAGTCGATCGTTACGGGATTTGCGGGGGTATGCCCGCTGCCAGTAGCGGTATCTGATTTCGCTCCACCGGAAGATTGCAATACATTATCCGTACACCCGGCAATCAAAGGCCAAACTAGCAGGAAAACGAGAATAAAGCGAGAGCTTAACTTCACCTCCACACTATGGACCTCCCTCAATATTGTATACGTTTCCAACACCCCGAAAAAAGTGGCGGGTTTTGTGATTTAGTATCTTTTTTTGTTTTGTTAGTCGACAAGGGGGATAAACATACTGACGCAAGTCCCTACGCCAACTTCACTTTCGAGAGTAAGTCCGTATTCCGTTCCGTAAGTCAGTTTGATCTGCGCGTTAATATTCCGCAATGCGAAATTCTCACTAATATCGGTTTGTTCGAGAGTACTTCTAATCTGTTCCAGCTGATCCTCAGGTATTCCTACCCCGTTATCCCGTACGGTAAACAACAGGCCGGAATCTTGCTGTCTCCATGAAATATGAAGCTCTCCGGTTCCCGTCAAGTTCTCGATGCCGTGATAGATGGCATTCTCGACAAGCGGTTGGAACAGAAACTTTAACACTTTGTTATGCTTGACGGATGGGTCTACGACAACATCCACCGTAAACTTATCCTCGTATCTCGCCTTCTGAATGGATAAGTAGCTCTCTACCAAGTCAACGGCTTCATTCACCGTAACAAATTCTCTGCCGTCACTTAAGCTTAACCGCAGATACTTGGATAAACCGAAGATCATCGTGCTGATCGTATCAATCTTATAAATGCGAGAAATCCAGTGAATAGAATCGAGCGTATTATAAATAAAATGTGCGTTGATCTGAGAGGCAAGCATCTTCAATTGCGTTTCTTTCTTCAAGAGCCGTTGAACGTACAATTCATCAATCAGCTGCTTGATCCGGAACAGCATGACATTAAAGCTTTCGAACAAGATGCCGAATTCATCATTGCGGCTGCGAGGGATCTTAACATCGAAGTCTCCTTCCCGCGCCTTCTTCATGTAATACATCAGCGTGTAGACGGGCCGATGAACGAATCGTCCTGCAACAAAGGACAAGATGATGGCTACGACAACAAATCCGAGTGCAAGAAATACAGTAAATGTCTTGATCTGCTGCGTATCTTTGACGAGCTTATTCATCGGCACCATACCGACCAGCAGCCAATCTGATCCTTCCATCTCCCGATAGACGATCAGCTTATCCTCTCCCTGGATCCGAGCATTATATATGCCTTGAGCATTAAGAGGCAGTGACAGCTTCGATAACTCGTGCGGCAGCGTCGTTTCCGGATCTTGGGCGATGATTCTACCTGACCGGTTCATAATAAATGTGTTTCCGGATGTACTGAAATCGATTTCACGAAGTATCCTTTGAATCTCAGCCGGATTAATTTCGTACAGCAGAACCCCTATAATTTCTCCTCGACCTTGAAGGTTTTTAAGCGCTCTTCCGAAGGAATATACAGGCGTATTCTCATAATTCGGGCTGTTGATCGGCATGAAGGAGTATCCGATTCCGAACCGGACCACCTTCCCTTCAGCCTGAAGGATTCGCTTGCACCAATCCTTCTCGCACAAAGACGGATCTGCTTTGGGCAATACCGTAAACCCCGTAGAAGTTATGATGGAATAACGATATGAAGTGTCAAACTTGCCGATGATATTCATGCTAACCGTATCATTCTTGGAATTGACCAAGTTCGTAATGAAGTTGGAGATGGTCGTCGTATTCTTAACTCGTTCGTAATAATCGGAGAAGCCGCCGGTTATCCCCTTCTGCAAATCTTGATAACCGAGTATCATCTGTGAACGGTTATCATATTCATCCAAGATCATCTGTATACGCTTCTCCGCTTGTTCAATCGTCTGAAGCGCAATAGACCCCGCATTCTTCTGGATAACTGACGTTGATTTCGTAAAGGATAGAAAACCCATTACGGCAACAGTGAGAGACATGGAGACAAAGTAGAGCACAAACACTTTAAAGCCGATTGAATTCCAAAAAACTTCACGTTGCAAAAACCTCATGTTCGCTCAGCCCCATTGTTGATCTGGCTAGACACTATCCCGGTATTGCGTAGGCGTAAGCCCTACGATTTCTTTGAAGGTTTTGACGAAATGCCGGAAATCATTGTAGCCGACTTCATCAGAGATTTCGTAGATCTTCATTGTCGTACCTTTCAGAAGCTGCTTTGCTTTCGTAATTCGCAGTCCCGCTACATAACGAACGAACGTCTCTCCGACTTCCTCGTGAAACAGCCTGCTGAAATAGGAAGCGTTCACATAAAGGTGATTGGATACGTCCTGCAAAGTGAATTGCCGGGTGAAATGGTTGCCGATGTACTCTAGTCCCAATTCAACAATTCTGGAACGGCTTCCTGTCTCACGGATTCTCGAGCTCCACTTCATTAACTCTTCGACCAATTGACTGCTGAGGCTATCTAATTGGAAGCTGTTCGGAAGCAATTCCTTAAGCGCGCTTCGTTCGACGGTTTCCTCTTTATTGAGGCAGCCTTTCAGCTTGAAGAACAGATTCGCGAGCAATATTCTAAGGCCTTGAATAATATGCAGTGGCGCATATTTCGGAATAATCCCTTCAATATGCTGTTGCAGCTCCAATGCCGTTTGTTTTATTAATTGGTTGTCGCCTATTTTGATCGCATGCGTTACTCTATTCTCCCATTCCGGGCTAGGGACTACCGATGGAATATCATTATCGACTCGAAGCGGCGGAAGCTGCTCACTGTCATAGAGCTTGCCCATTCCCTTAAAGAACGAATAGCTGCATGCATAGACAGCATCTGTGTAAGCGCTTGGGAGTTTATCCCATCCCACATTCCGGCTGAGTCCAATGCTGGCGGTTACCTGCAATAATCGATTGCTCTCTTCCAGCACTTCCTCTAATACAGAGGGAACAATCGTCTTCTTGTCTGTGCCAGCCCCTTGCTCCGGTGAAAATACAAGCGCCGCATCCCCGTCTTCATCGCTTAGCTTGCAGAAGAAGGATTGATACCCCTTGCCCTTCAACAGCTCTTCTGCGATGTTCCCAATGGCGTAGAGCATCGAGCTTCTGCTGCTCCGTGCTTCGCCTTTATAGCCCCAATCATGTACGCGAACAACTGCAACTTGGATTTGTTCAGGATTCATAGAAAGCTTCAATGCGCGCCAGATATTCTCCGCATCGCGGATGTTTGGCGTGCTCTCGCCACGCAATAGCTGCTCCAGGTATCTCTGCCTCGCCAGTGGCATACTTTCACGAATTTGACCTTGCATTTCTTCGAGGATACTGGCTTGCTTGGAATCATTATCCAGATCCTCCACGCATTTATGAACAATCTCCAGCAGCTCGCGTTCCTCAACTGGCTTGAGCACATAGCCGTATGCTCCGCATCTGACTGCTTTCTGAGCGAATGAGAAATCGCTATAACCACTCATGATAATGACTTTCGTATTCAGCTTCTGTTTATTAATATGTTCAAGCAGGGTTAAGCCGTCCATGCCTGGCATCTTAATATCGGTAATGAGAATATCGGGTCTGCTTTTAGAAATCCATGTAAACGCTTCCTCACCGTTCTGCGCTTCGCCCCAGAGCTCAATACCGTGAGCTTGCCAATCAATGGTCTGTTTCAGCCCTTGCCGAACCCATTTCTCGTCGTCAACGATAAGCATTGAGTACATATACTGCGCCTCCTCTGGCCAATGAAAGGAACCGATCAATTAATCTATTGAATATATTATATTATATTATTTATCCCGTAAATGATTTGTAGAAAAATGCCACTCACACTAACGATTTCCTTTTCAAAAGAAATTCTATTTTTCTGTACGAAAAGCCGGAAGCTGCTGCTTCCGGCTCTCTAACTCATCTAACGACCGCGTTTATTATGACCGGTCACATGGACAAGCTCAACATAAGGACGAACGCGGTCCATAAGCCGCTGTCCCTTATGAAGCTCATCGCCATCCTTGTTCGTAAAGCTGAAATGCTGCTCCAGCGCATCGAGACCGTAGTTCGACGTATAGAACGTTGGCTTGCGGTTCATGCGATAATTCAGAATCGAACCGAGCACGTGATCACGCACCCATGGGTTCAAGTTCTCCGCACCGATATCATCGAAAATAAGCAGATCTGTCTCTTTCATCAGATCGACGGTTTCCTTCAGCTTGAGCGGCTCCATCATAAGCGACTTCAAGTCTTCAACGAACTCAGGCATATAAACAATCGCTCCGGTGAATCCAGCCTTCGCCAGCTCATGGAGCATGTAGCACATGAGGAATGTCTTGCCCGTACCGAACGAGCCCGTCATGAACAGGCCTTCATGCTGCAAGCCATTCTCCTTCGTAATGTTAATGTACCGCATCACTTGACCGACCGCTTTCATCCGCTCGACATCCTTGGATACAATTTCATCCGCGGAATAGCCTTGAGACAGAGCACGGTCATCGACATAGAAGCTGCGAATCCGGCTGCGAATCTTGCTCTCTCCTTGCCTTGCGATCAGCTTCTTGCAAGATACTTTGCGATCATTCAACTGAATAAGCGTACCATTGCGTTCACAGGACAGCTCTGTATAATGCCCTTCAAAATCATTCGGGCATGCGTCAAGACCAGGGCAGTTGGAGCAATTACGGTACTCCTGCGTACATTGATAGATCTTGTTCAAATTAAGCCGGATCGTGTCATCGTCCAGCTCCGGATATTTGTTGCGAAGCAGGCCGACCAGCGGGTCAGCCAGCAGCTCTTCCATCAGCTTATCGGCTTGACGCAGCGCATTGCTGCCGCCTGGCATTCGCTTTAACAGGTCGCCTAGCGATTCCATCGCCATGGTGCCTCACCTCTTGTTTACGTCGTTTTGCCATCCAGCTTGCGTGCCATCTTCCTAATCTCTTCCATCTCATCAGCCGATAACGGAGATCCGCTCGGCGCATCGGGCATAATTGGAATAGCTGGCTTGCGAGCCGTACCGCCGCGCTGCGAGCCGCCCCGTTGGCTCCGTGGCGCTCCTGTAGAAGCATTCGCAGCACCAATGCCACCCTCTCGGCGGCGTTCTTTATCCGCTTCGACTTTCCCCTGATCGCGCACATAGCCGACGGCCTTCTCGAAGGAGTCAATGCCTTTCATCAGCATGTTTGAAGCCACTGTATCTATGAATGCCTTTGTCACGCGCTGCGCGTCGTTAGAACCAAGAACATAATGAATAAGGACGTTAATAACTGCACCTTGCAATCGATAATTATGATCGATAACTTCAAATACGCGAATGAGCCACTCCGGTACTGCTCCAGGGAAGAAACGGGCAATAAATCGCGTATGCGGTTCGTTCCGCATCAGCATGTTGTATTGATGAATGTCGCACCTTGCTGCCAACTGCGTCGGCACGTCCATATAATATTCAGCTTGGACCGCCACTTCATCCGGCATATCATCACTGCCGTCATCCGCTTGCTCGCTCTCGCTCTTCGCTGCAGCCATTCTGCCGTACATCCGCTGGCGTTCGTCCGTTCGCTTGCGGTCTTGGCGGTACATCTGATTCGCCCGCAGCTGCAGCTCATCAATGAGCAGCTCGCCTTTGCCCGTGAAGATGTTGTCTTCATCGAGCAATCGGCTCAGATCCGCCGCGTCCAAGTTGTATTTGTACGCCACATAATTGAGCTGCGCGATCGCTTCATCATCTCCTCGCAGCCTCTCCACATACTGTCGGTTCGCCGAGTTGCGCGGGAACCGCATAATAATATCGCCGTACTGGATGCCTGCCGTCTCCAGCTTCGGCGCCGGCTGCCTTGCCGGCGCTACCTCGGTAAGCGCCTGCTCCAGCTCAAGATCGATGCCTTGCGTGTTCAACCGGAACAAATCGTAGAACGGCACCGTAATGTTCTCCCGCTGAAGCTCGGCGCTGGCGAGCTCATCATCTTCCTTCGAATAGAAGGATTCCCTCAGAGCAATAACGGAATGCTTGCCAACTTTATCACGCAGCAGCATCGTCAGATGCGGGCTTCCGAAGAACTCGTCCGGCGATAAAGGCTTCATTAGTTCATATTCATATACAACATCGTCATTATCAGGTACGCCCAGCTTCGCTACTTGCAGCAGTCCGACCGCTTCCAGTCTGGAAGCATGAAGGACAAGCTCCTGCCTGCTGCGCTCGCCCATCTCTAGCCCAAGCCCAAGCAGCAGCTTCCGTTGCGGGGCAAGCGGCGAATAGCCGACTTTGTCATCCGCGGCCTGCTGATAGAGCAGCTGATACAAGCTTGCAGCAAACGCCCCAATCATAGATTGATAGATAAGTCCGATCATTTTACGGTCGACTGCACTTAATGAAAAGTCGCGAAAGGTATAATAACGATGATGCTCTGTAAATTGGTGTAAGCTTCCGATCCGCATCCCACTACCGACTCCATCCGCCTTGTATTCTTTCTACTAGTTTACCATAGGATAAGGCGTAGCAAAAAAAGAAAATTCCCCCTCTCGAGGGAACTTATTATAAACAGGTCTTACCTATGATGTGAGGGTCTTCTAATGTAGAGGACGATGATCTTCGGGCAATCCCTCCGCCGCCCCATGGCTCACGAGCTCTTCCAGCAGCGCTGACCGTTCCTCGAACGTATCGGCAAGCTCTGGGTGCTCCTGCTTATCGATCCACTGCGAGATGATATAAGCGGCCGTGGCCGGATGCTTCGCCAGCAGCTGTTTGCCCGCTCCTCTAATGCCGTACAACTCGCAATTCCGCAGACCCTTTCGCAGCTCGCCGGCATAACGCTGGCTAAGCTCATCATCTGCTCCATAGATAAGAAGCATCGGCTGCCTGATCTGGCTAAGCCGCTTCTGAACAGAGCTATCCAAGCATGCCGCGGTATACTCCCGCCACTCGGCAGCATCTCCCTGCTTCGCTTCCTCATAGAGCGCCTGAACTTCTGCTTTGCTCCCCGCTTCGCCCAGTGCGGAATTGTATGCAATCGGGTTCTTCGGAGCAAGCCTGCTTGAGATGTAGGAAGCCTGCAGCTTCGATCGGCTTACAATATCGGTATAACCAGCGCTTCCGTTAATGATAATCCCACCGATGAATCGCTCCGGATACGCTAGCATCGCCGTCAACAGAGGGAAAGACCCTGCGCCATAGGAGCACAGATAGGCGGTCTTCTCCCCGAGCTCGTCCAACACTTGACGCATATCCTCAGCAATTAAGCCAAGCGTAAGCTTTCCATTCCCTGCGGCACTTGCGCCATGTCCGCGCATATCGAATCGAATCAACTCGCTATCGCCAGCCAGCTTCTCCCCGAGCGGGACGAACAGGCGGCTAGTCAGGCATGGCGGATGAACCGTCAAGATCGGCGGTCCCCCATTATCCTTGCCTGTGCGTTCATAATGCAAGCCCAATTGAAAAAACGGCAATGCACATCACCTCGGCTCTTCGAAAGCTGTGACTATAATGCCTAGTCAGCCAGCTTTCTACGTTTGATCCTTAGTATGGCCTTGCCGTCTGTAATTTCATCTTAGAACATTTTGTAACCGCCGCGCCGTAAGGCACGGATCGTTACGCCGCTCACATAAGCGCCAATCAGCGCACCGATCGCCGGTACAATATCGACGAACGTAAAGGCGGAGAAGTTCTCCGTAAACGTCTTCGTGTTATCCCAAGTTTGCCAGATGAAGAGCGGAACTCCTACCAGCACATATAGATAAATCGGAAAAAAGGTTGTTTTGAGCAGCATGTTCAATATAAATCCGATACCGAACACCATTACAAAAAACAATACCGTTGCAATAATAAGCTGCAAAATATTAACGTCACCGTTCATGCCGAGCCTGATTCCCCTTTCGCTACGAATAGTGTAGTAGATGGCTTCGAGGAAGTCAATTCATTCACAGCTGTTGTCACAAGTCCGCCATTTGCTCTCCTTTGTTCCATTACGTTACAATGTAATCGACAATTACACCTATAGAGGAGAGATACCGATGAGTGAAGCAGCTCAAACGCTGGAGGGCTGGTACGCCCTGCATGATTTCCGCACGATTGACTGGACGGCTTGGAAATTAGCTGACGAAGGAGAGCGTGCGATTGCACTGGACGAGCTTCAATCCTTCCTGGCGGAATGGCAATCCGTTGAAGATAATAAGCAAGGCAGCACGGCATTCTATTCAATCGTAGGCCAGAAAGCAGACTTCGTTCTGATGCATCTTCGCGAGACGCTCGAAGAACTGAATGCGCTTGAGAATGCGTTCAACAAGACGACATTCGCGGAGTTCACGATTCCGGCTCATTCGTACGTGAGCATCGTAGAACTAAGCAACTACATGGCGCCTCCTGGCACAGATCCGATGCAAAGTCCGGAAATTCTCGCAAGACTGAAGCCGATCCTGCCAAAATGGAACCACATCTGCTTCTACCCGATGAACAAGCGCCGTCAAGGCAGCGACAACTGGTACATGCTCAGCATGGAAGAGCGCCGCAATATGATGCGCAGCCACGGCATGATCGGCCGCGGTTATGCGGGCAAAGTGAAACAAATCATTACAGGCTCCGTTGGCTTTGACAACTGGGAGTGGGGCGTTACGCTGTTCGCAGAAGATGCGCTTCAATTCAAGAAGCTTGTGTATGAAATGCGTTTCGATGAAGTAAGCGCGCGCTTCGGCGACTTCGGCGACTTCTATCTCGGCAATCGCATGACAGATGAGAAGCTGCAGCAGCTGTTCAGCATCTAAATTTGGTGAATAATAGTGCTCTGCGGGTCAAAATGAGTCTCCAATCGCTGTTGTAGTTCTGATTTCTTTGAATTGTAAGTAATTATAGGTAGAAATCGGACTACAAAGGCGAACGCTGACGCTTTTCCGACTTCATTTCACCCTCCGATCACAAATTCACCAGTTGAATTTCCAAAAGCAATCAAAAAAAAGCGGATGAAACGTCTCTCCAGGCGCTTCATCCGCTTTATTATTTTAGTCCTCATCGTCTTCTTCAAGAAGACGTTTCATTTCCAAGTAGGCTTCCGTCTGACGGTCGCGCTCGCGGCCTTTCTCCTTCAACCGTTCAATGGCTGGAAGAATGAGAATGTCCACTTCTTTCTGCACCGTATATACCAAGTCGTAACGGTTCTGCGACTCCAAGTAAGAGCCAACTTCCATCAACGCGTTGTAGCGATCCAGCTCCTCGCGCGTCAATAACCCTCGAACCTGCACGCTGCAGTGTCGCATTACAGGAATTTACCTTTTTTAACAACCAGTGGAATACCACCGATGGTGTACAGGTAACGGATGTCGATAGCTTTCTTCAACATCGCCGCTACGCCGCCTTTGTATTTCTTGCCGAATGCAAGACCGATTGCTTCACCTTTGCCAAGGGATGCAACTGTACCTTTGTTCTTGAATTCGAATTTCTTAAGCGGTTGGTTGCGGATCGAAGCAACCAGGTTATGCGCACATACAACGCCTTGTTGCATAGCAATTTGAGCTGTTGGCGGGTACGGACGGCCTTCCGGATTGAACATCAAGGAGTTGTCGCCAACAACGTAGATGTTCTCGTGGCCTGGAGCGCGAAGCGATTCGTCAACTTTAACGCGGCCGCGCATAACTTCGATACCCGCTTCTTCGATCAGGCGGTTACCGCGAACGCCAGCTGCCCAGATCACTGTAGCTGCTTTGATTTCTTCGTTGTCGCCAACGATAACGCTGTCAGGCGTACATTCTTTGATCGGCGTGCCGATGCGGAAAGTTACGCCTTTCTTCGTCAGTACTTGCATCGCATACTCAACGAGTTCTGGATCGAATCCAGGAAGCGCTGTTGGAGCAGCTTCAATATTGTAAAGCTTAACAAGCGAAGGATCAACATCGTTCTGCTTGCAAAGCTCAGGAAGACGATCTGCCAGTTCACCGACAAATTCGATACCTGTGAAGCCGGCGCCGCCGACAACGAAAGTAAGGTAATCTGTACGGTGCGGTTCGCGTTTGAAGCGCGCGAATTGATATTCAATATGTTCGCGGATTAAACGAACAGAGTTAATGGAACGAATGTTCATCGCATATTCAAGCATACCAGGGATACCGAACGTTTCAGGCTCGCCGCCAAGACCGATAACGAGATAATCGTACGAAAGCGTACCGTCTTCAAGAATGACTTTCTTGTCTTGGGTACGGATTTGTACGACAGTCGATTTAACGAAGTCGATTTTGAATTCGTCAATCAGCTTGGAGATGCTAACGCGTGCGTTTTCTGTCTTGTCTGTGCCCGCAGCCGGCATGTGTAGATGTGTCGTGAAGTAGTGGTAATCATGCTTATTCACGAGAGTTACATCAGCTTCGTTGTAGTTCAGTTCCTTCTGGAGACGAAGCGCGGTCAATACACCGCCGTAACCGGCCCCAAGAATAACTATTTTCGGTATGTTGCTCATCGCAGAATCCCATCCATTCGTGATTTCTTTTTCTTTTCATAACATTGTGAAAAATTACACAAACACAGACGATGAATAATGTTAGTGTGTAACCGGAGTCAAGCTTTTATGAAAAGTCTATGTCTATTTCTATAAACCGATACTAATACCTCACAGTTTACAAACTTTTTCAGTAAAGTTCAAGGGTAAAGTATACGAAAATATTTAGAATAACATCCAATTTTCTTATTTCCCCGAGGCTTGTCGAAACGATATAATGTACAAGAAGATTTATCCAGTTGTCTAGCGCTGAAACACAGAATTCCTGAATTTTTTCGGAGGTGTTACTCATGTCTAGTTCTACTGCTTCTGCACAAGTCGTTGATATTGTAATCATCGGCGGAGGTCCTGCCGGTATGTTCGCCGCTTTCTATGGCGGCATGCGCCAAGCTTCCGTTAAAGTTATCGAAAGCATGCCTCAGCTGGGCGGGCAGCTCGCCGCTCTTTATCCCGAGAAGTACATTTATGATGTGGCTGGTTTTCCGAAAGTGACCGCTGGGGAACTGGTTGAGCAGTTGAAGAAGCAGATGGATATGTTCAAGCCGGGTATTCATCTGGAGGAGAAGGTCATATCCGTGAACAAGCGGGATGAACGTGACTTCGAGATTGTGACAGACAAGTCAGTCCATTATGCCAAGGCCGTTATCATTACAGCAGGTGTCGGCGCCTTCGAGCCTCGTCGTCTGGAGCTTGCTGAAGCTGCCAAATTCGAGAAGCGTAATTTGCATTACTTCATTAATGACTTGGGCCAGTTTCAGGGCAAGCATGTGATGGTAAGCGGCGGCGGCGATTCGGCTGTAGATTGGTCTTTGATGCTGGAGCCGATTGCAGCAAGCGTTACGCTCGTGCACAGACGGGATAAATTCCGGGCTCACGAACACAGCGTGGAGAACCTGATGAATTCCAAAGTGAACGTGCTTACACCCTATGAGCTGGTCTCATTGAACGGAACTGATGCGATTACCTCAGTGAGTTTACAGCACGGGAAGACTGCCGAGAAGAAAGAACTCCCCGTTGATGCCGTCATCGTTAATTTCGGATTCGTATCCTCGCTTGGTCCGATCGCGGAGTGGGGACTTGAGATCGACAACGGATCTATTATAGTAGATTCGCGAATGGAAACGAGCGTGCCTGGAATTTTTGCCGCAGGTGATATTACAACTTATCCGGGCAAGCTGAAGCTGATTGCTGTAGGGTTTGGCGAAGCGCCGACTGCGATTAACAATGCGAAGGTGTATGTAGATCCGACGGCTAAGCTCTCGCCAGGTCATAGCAGCAGCATGAAGCTCTAGACCTTACTGCGCGTCCGCGAATGATTTGCAAAATAAAAAGGGTATCCTAATCTTTAGCCGATCTTGAGATGATTCATTCACAGGTGGCAAAGGAGGGTACCCTTTTCTATATGTTATGTCCCATTTGCAATGGCTTGGAGCAGCTCTATGCGCTTTGTCCGGAATGCTCCTTGCAAACTGAAGATTGTGGACGGCTTGACGATTTCACCGGTCCGTATGCACCTTATCAGCCTGACACGATTACCAATAGCGAGACGATGCCATCATTGTCGTATATAGGGAATAATTGTAGTCATGTAGTCTATTGTGCGAGCTGTTCAGCTACGTATGAGGTACATATTTCGAAATGGCCATAATCGTACGAGGAGTAGGTTTAAGCTGTGTGGAGGTAGCCTTCTGCATTAATTTGTCTGCGCTTGATCTCGGCATTCAATAATTGGATAAATTCTTGATCCAAGTTATACTTGTTAGCCGTTTGGAACGCATCAAGCAATAGCTCATCAGACAGCTGGTCCATATCGCTCAACTCCTTTCCTCTTAATTCCAAATTCATCTTAGCATGTCCAAATAGGATGGAACAAGCGTTCCGATTATCCACATCCCTGTGTGGACAGCATGTGTGCAACTTGTGAGTAATCGTCGAATGTTGAGGAAATTCAATGAGGATATTGTGGATACGTTTATACACAGCCCGACAATTTGCACATTTGATAAAAAACTTTAATGGCAATCTATTAATCTATTAACTTAAACTATCGTATAAAGAGTACGATTACTGAGGTCTTGTGTTCACTTCGAAGATCCATATCTTCCCGCTGTGATCAATTCCGAAGTCAAAGCCAAGCTGTCCAATACCCGGGAACCGCCCTTCGAGCACGGCTGTCGACATCTGCGTCAGCTGGCGCATAAGTCGTTTCTTAGGCACGACAGCGCTGCTCGAGAACGATCTGCGAATACCTTCCGACCCACTTAGAAGCGTGCCTCCACGGCAAATATTCGTCACGAATAAGCCAGGTTTCGCCAGCCTGCCGACAATTGCCGTAATCGCCCAATGACCGTCCGCTTGTTTGACATATTTCACCCGATAGTCGATGGGTCTGCCGCCGATTGTCGCAAGCCGAATACCTTTCTGAATTAAGTAACGGCGCGCACCTCTCTTGCCATTCAGGGACTGATACATCGCATCGAAGCTCCCGAAGCGGTTCGTCTTGGAGTAATACGTGTACGCATAGCTCCCATTGTCTCTCGTTACTTTAATGACACCGTGCCCGCCTGCCCCTCGTACCGGCTTCACGACAACCATCCCATGCGCCTGCAGCATACTGCTCAAATTCGCTTTCGTGAACATCCGTGTCGGCGGAATATGCGGAGCAATACCCGAGTGGGACAGCAGCGCCTCCGTCTTCGCCCATTTGCTGGCCAACTGCCTTCCTTGATCATCGCCCATGCGCCAAGCCTCACTTTCGTACCGTTATATGAGACAGCATATGCCTCAAAGACAGGAGTCTCTTGGATGATTGTTAGGGTCAAGTCGCCTGATTTAGTAGGCTGATAGAACGATAGAACCGTATTGCCCGCGTAATATCAGGTTTACAGCACAAAAAAACCTTGCTAACAAACGGAACTCTCCCATTTGTACAGCAAGGTATTAGCATTCTGCTAGTTAGAATTTACGCTGCGGATGTGGATTTGTTCTTGAAGGGCAGCAGCACGGCTTGGACAGCGAAAGCGAGCGACAGCATGTCCGATTGGAATAATAAGTTGGACGCGACGATAAGGCAGGCAAGCACCTTCATCAGCGGATAATACTTCGGTGAAATACGCGCATAAGTGTCGTAATTGGCTGGAGCGAAGATGATCATCATGAGCAAGGATGCTCCGGTGAGACCGAACATGAGCGCATCAGGCAAGCTGATATGCGGCAGCGCTGCAAGCACAATGGTCGATACGAGGATACAGTATGCATTAGACGGCAGATGATAGCCGCCAGAGATGAAACGAACGACTGCGAATACAACAAGCAGCTCCGCAGTATGAAGCAGCTCGCCTGTCGTAAGCCCTGCCAGCAGGACCAACAAGGTGATGGCAACGGTATTGAATACAATTTCGAGTGCGTATACAATGACCGGAACAGAAGGCGCCTCTGCCCCGCTTTCCTTGATTCTGGCATGCAATCCTGCCGCTGCTCTCTGAATCATATCAACGACCCTCTCTAGCATTTTCTCCATAGTATACCAAAGTTGTTTGTGCTGCCATATCCTGATTATAATAAGAAAGAAATGCCAGCTCGTACCAAAGGAGTGATTCGTGACGATGAAATACCGCAAATTAGGCAAGAACGGCCCTGAGATCTCCGTTATCGGCTTCGGTTCTTGGGCAATCGGTGGCTCAGGCTGGGCAAGCGCCTGGGGCGGCCAGGACGATGACATGTCGGCGGAGAGCGTGCGCGCCGCACTGGATGCAGGCGTTACCTTCTACGATACGGCAGCAGTTTATGGGCTTGGACACTCAGAGGAAGTGCTCGGCAATGCACTGCGAGGCGACCGTGATCGTGTCGTCATCGCGACCAAATGCGGTCTCGTCTGGGATGAGAATGGCGCCATTACACGCAGCGGCGCATATGAGTCCGTCCTTCGCGAAGCGGAAGCATCGCTGAAACGGCTCGGCACAGATTACATCGACCTCTACCAGATGCACTGGCCGGATGCGGAGTTGCCTGCTGAAGAAACGATGCGTGCGATGGATAAGCTTGTCCAAGATGGCAAAGTGCGCTATGTCGGCGTGAGCAATTACAATGTGGAGCAGCTGCAGCAATCGCTTACCGTTAGACATGTCGACTCCTTGCAGCCGCCTTATTCGATTCTAAGACCTGCCGCGGAGAAGGAGCTGCTCCCGTTCTGCCAAGCCAACGGCATTGGCGTCGTTGCGTACAGCCCGCTCACTTCCGGCCTGCTATCCGGCAACTATACATATGAGACAACTTTCGGTCCGGACGACTGGCGCTCACGCAATAAGGCGCACACGGGCGAAGGATTGCGCAGCAATGTCGACAGAGCCGAGAAGCTTAAACTGATCGCGGCGCGTTATGACATTACGCTTCCGCAGCTTGCGGTCGCATACGATCTCGCGCATCCTGCCATTACGAGCGCCATCGTCGGCGTGCGGAAGCCAAGCCATATTCTCGGCGTGCTGCCAGCCATCGACGTTACGCTAGATGAAGCGACGCTTGCGGAAATCCGCGCCATCGCTGCGGCGGAATAAGATATGAAGGGCTGCGAAGAGTGAACGGATTCGTTCACACTCTTCGCAGCCCTTTTTGTTCTGCCCATGAATCCCGCCTGCTCCATCGCCCCTTCCAGTTTCTGCATAATCAAGCAGGAGAATCGAGCCTCCATTCAGAAACAAATACGAAGACTTTTTTAAACGTCAGGTGACTACAATGACAAATAAGAAACTGAACCTCCAAAGAGGCTTCAACCCGATTCTCCATGCCAGCAGCGCGAATTACTATTGGAAGGGTACAGGCGCCTTATCCATTAAGACGTTTCGGAATGGACGAGCATTCTATCAAGCGGGTCATGGTCACTTTGCTGTTGAAGAAGGCAGCTATCTGCTGCTTAACCAGGACCAGGAGTACTCGATTACCATCGAATCTGATACCCCTGTGGAGTCATTCTGTATCTTTTTCCCTGAAATGATGGCCCATGAGGTCTATCATCATATGACGTCATCTCATGAGCAGCTATTGGATAACCCCGCTCCACGCAAGCATTTCAACGTTGATTTTGTAGAGAAAACGTATCGCGATACGTGGTTAGCTTCCATTTTGCTGCAAATCAAATCCGCATACACAACGGGGCAGCTTGAACTCCCTTGGCTGGAAGAGCAATTGTATTCGTTAGCACATGGGCTTCTGGAGGTTCATCGGCAGGTCCATCAAGAAATCGTGAAGCTTCAATCCTTGAAAGCCTCGACGCGCGAGGAATTGTTCAGAAGGATTCTTATCGGTCACGAGTTCATAACTGCCTACTATGATCAACCTATAACACTTGCGGATATGGCTGGAGCCGCTTGTTTGTCGCAGAACCATTTTCTTCGGAGCTATAAGCAGTTGTTCGGTCGAACTCCCCATCAATATTTGACGGAGAGAAGACTCCAAGAAGCAAGCCAGCTTCTGCTTCATTCCGGCCAGTCTATCACCGAAATTTGTATGGCTGTCGGATTCCAGAGCCCAAGTGCCTTCAGTGGACTATTCGCCAAACGTTATGGGATGCCCCCTTCGCAGTTCCGTCAAAAAAAGTGATTTTCGATAAGCAAAATTTCTGAGCGCAGGTAAAATGGAAGTGGATGTGAAAAGTTATTCAATCGAAACGGAGGTTCGTCTGAGAATGGAGCAAAAACAACGGATTAATGAAGTATTTCAAGCGACGCAGTCAGGTGATGCTGAGCGGCTAAGAGGGCTTCTGGAGGCGCAGGCTGAGCTTGCGAATACTGAGAATGAAGATGGGCTGACGCCCCTCGGGTATGCAGCGCATTTTGGCAACAAGGATGCCGTTCAGGTACTCCTTGAACTTGGCGCGCATGTTAATGCCGTCTCACACTCCAAGCTTTCCTACATACCATCGAATACTGCATTGCACGCAGCACTTGCAGGTGAGCGCAGTCTTGATGTCATCAGATTGCTCCTGGCACACAACGCAGAGGCAACGATCTTCGACAGCAATGGCCATACTTGCTTGCACACCGCTGCATTCCATGACGACAATAGCGAGATTATCCGGTTGTTGATTGAACATGGAGCAGATGTTTACGCAGCAGTCGAAGGCGGGGAAACGGCGTTAGCGCTTGCCGTTAAGCAAGGCAACAATCGTGTCGCCGAGCTGCTTCGCAGCAATGGAGCGACGCTTGAATAACAGAAAGCCCTGACCATAAACAGTCAGGGCTTTCCTATTTGCAAAAAGCAGATTAGCATTCGCCAGCCGCAGCCGGTTTACCTGCATCCGTAGCTGTGCGGAAGCTTGAGCCGCAGCCGCATGTCGCGCTAGCGTTCGGGTTCTCAATGGTGAAACCGCCACCCATAGCGGACTCTTTGTAGTCGATAATGAGACCGTTCAAATACTTGATGCTATCGTTATCTACGACAACCTTCAAACCGCTGAATTCCAACTCTTTGTCTGTATCGGCAAGCTCATCGTCAAAGCCCATGCCATAAGAGAATCCGCTGCAGCCGCCTTCCTTCACGCCGATGCGCAAGAACAGCTCCGGAGCTTCCTCCGCTGCAAGCATTTCTTTTATCTTCACATTCGCAGAATCGCTAATTGTAATCATGCTAATCCCTCCTTGGGCTTGTTTATCACACGCGTAATAGCGAAAACTCACTTTACATTCGTAAGTTAATTATACTCCACTTCGCAAATGGACTCAATACGCGAACAACACGTACCTGACATTCCCTTCATTATTGCGGCAACACGTACAGCAAGATAGCAAAGAAATGGAGCGCCGAGCCTCCGAGTACGAACATATGCCATACCGCATGATGATATTTAAAGCTGCGCCAGACATAGAAGATCGTTCCAACCGTATATAGAACGCCGCCGGCGATAAGCAAATGAAGTCCTGTCGGAGCAAGATTCTCCCTTAACGGTCCCCAAGCGAAGACGATAATCCAGCCCATCAGCACGTACAGCACCGTTGACGTGAACAGGAATTTGGACGCGTAGAACGCCTTAAATACGACGCCGCACAACGCCAGCCCCCAGACAATACCGAATAACGTCCAGCCTGCCGCGCCCTGCACCATATGCAGTACGATTGGCGTATACGTTCCAGCGATGAAGAGATAGATGCAGGAGTGATCCATAATTTCAAAGAACTTCTTCGCTTTTCCCTCTGGAAAGCTGTGTACGAGCGTTGATGAGACATACAGCAGAAGCATCATGGAACCGTAAATCGTGAAGCTAACCACATGTTCAGCATTCCCTTTGAGCGCTGCAAAAACAATCAGAAGGACGAGCGCCGCAATGCTTAGTGCCGCGCCAAGCCCGTGCGTAATGGCGTTCGCCACTTCTTCCCTGCGCGAATACGTATGCGTGTTTGCCATAACCTGAAACCTCTTTTCTTACGCTGGACCTTCATGCCATCACTGCAGCCAAGCCCAATCATGTATTGGATTAGCGTACCATGTCGTTTCGTGTTATGCCAACCGACTTAAGTCCGGTACCTTCCAATGTCATGGTACGTTGGCATGACTTAATAGTTGCCGCTCACCATAATGAGGTTTATAATAAGTTAAGTCATTGTCAATTAGTTTTTTAGAGTCGGCGCAAGTAATTTTTTTCACAATGTTGTTTTTTATCTATTTTTTAAACTATTTCACATCATACACCGGACTCAAACTGAACGTCTTCGCCAACCATGCATATGCCGGCGGATTCGTTGTTGTACGAAGGCCATTTGCGTTAGGATGAACAGCTTACGGTGCTGCTCATCCCTTTATGCATGGCCCTTGTACGTGCCCGGCGGACTAGGAGGAAGCCGTTATGAATATTGCAATACCTACAGAAGCGAAGCAAATGCAGTCCATCGTTGAGAAAGTTCGTGCAGGCGAACGCCTGAATCGCGAAGATGGCGTATTCCTGTACCAAACGGATGATCTGCTCACAATCGGGCAGCTTGCCAATGAAGTGAATATGCAGAAAAACGGACGTAAAGTGTACTTTATCGAGAATATGAGCCTTTATTTCACGAACGTCTGTGAAGCGCATTGCGCATTCTGCAACTTCCGTAAGGATCAAGGCCAAGAAGGCTCATATACGCTGAGCGGCGCAGAAATGATCGCGTATGTGGAGCAGCACATCCATCCGGACGTACGCGAGTTCCATATCGTTGGCGGACATAATCCGCATGTGCCATTCCAGTACTACGTAGATTCGCTCAAAGCGTTGCATGAACGTTTCCCGCAAGTTGCGCTTAAAGCATATACCGCTGCAGAAATTGACTTCTTCTCCCGTATCAGCGGCTTGAGCTACGGCGAAGTGATTCAAGAGCTGATGAAGGTCGGCTTGGTGTCGCTCACGGGCGGCGGCGCAGAAATTCTGTCCGACGAGTACCGCAAGAAGATGAAGGTCGATAAAGCTGATGTTTCGCAATATCTTGAAGTACATCGCACAGCGCATAACCTCGGTCTGCGCACGCATACGACGATGCTATACGGCTCCGTCGAGAAGAAAGCAGATCGGATCGACCATATGCTCCAAATCCGCGAGCTGCAAGACGAGACGAACGGCTTCCAAGTCTTCATCCCGCTGTCCATGCAGCCGATCAGCCCGAAAGCAAGCATTCGCCGCCGCAACTCGGCATTCGATGATCTGAAGGCAATCGCGATTAGCCGTCTCATGCTCGATAACATCAAGCATATCAAGGCTTACTTCATCAACATCGGCACGCAGCTTACGCAAGTCGCGCTTACAATGGGCGCTTCCGATGTTCACGGCACGATGGTGAAAGAACGCATCAGCCATGCTGCCGGCGCGCTTACGCCAGAGGGCATCACTCGCGAGGATTTGATCTGGCTGATTAAAGGCGCAGGCCGGATTCCGGTAGAGCGCGATACATTTTACAACGAAGTCAAGGTTTACGAATAGGAAGCAGGTATTGCCACGGCTGCTGCCCGGACAAGCACTGATGGTCCGGGCCAGTTAGGCATATACTACGGACAATCATCCAAAAGCAGCGTAGAACTAATTGCACATAGAAGGTTGGGATTTATCTTATGAAACGTTTTGTCATACTGGGCGGCGGTTATGGAGGATTGACTGTAGCTCATAAATTGCTTGAGGGCGAACTGCCTGACGATACCGTCGTCGTGCTGATTGACCGTATGCCTTATCAAGGTTTGAAGACCGAATATTACGCGCTCGTCGCTGGAACTAGCCCTGACATCGAGCTTCGCGTTGCTTTCCCGTCCGATCCAAGACTCATTATTACTTACGGTGAAGTAACGGATGTGGATCTGGATGCGAAGCAGATCCAGATGGCCGGACAAGATCCGCTTGATTACGAATGGCTCGTAGTCGCGCTTGGCTGTACGGATAAGTTCCATGGCATTGATGGCGCAGAATTATACTCCAACAGTATTCAAACATTCTCTGCTTCGCGCAGAACTTACCTCGCATTGAACGATGTGAAGCCATATGGCCAGATTAACATTGTCGGCGGTGGTCTTAGCGGGGTCGAGGTTGCTTCGGAGCTGCGTGAAAGCCGTCCGGATCTCAATATTCGGATCATTGACCGCGGTCCGAGCATTCTGTCCGCGTTCCCTGGCAAGCTGCAGGAATTTGTATCATCGTGGTTCATCGAGCATGAAGTGGAAATGCGAGGACATGTGTCGCTGCATAAGCTGGAGGAAGGCGCTCTGTACGATCTGAACAACTCTTCGCCAATTCTGTCTGATGTTACCGTATGGACAGCCGGCATTCAGCCTGTAGCGATTGTACAGCGCATGAATCTGCCCAAGGACAATCAAGGCCGCCTAATTATCAACGAATATCATCAGCTGCCTGATTATAACGAGGTCTACATCGTTGGCGACTGTGCTTCCCTGCCATTCTCGCCAAGCGCGCAAGCGGCGGAAGGTCAAGGCGCACAGGTTGCTGAAGTGATGCAAGCGATCTGGGCGGGCAAGACGCCTAAGCTCGGCAAAATCAAGCTCAAAGGCGTGCTTGGCTCGCTAGGAAAGAAATCCGGCTTCGGCCTCATGGGCAAAACGCCGATGATGGGCCGCATTCCGCGTGTAATGAAGAGCGGCGTGCTCTGGATGTCGAAGCATCATTTTGGCTAAACTAGTATTTATCTGTTCGTGAAAGGCTTGATCCTGGCTCTTCAGCCGCCTAGGCGGCTTATGCTTTACATATCATCAATGAGCCGATCGAGCGCTTCACGTTCTGCCTTCTGCTTCTCAATGGCCTTCATTATCTCTTGTTCCAGTTCATCTATCGTCTCTGCGGCAATGATGGTTCCATCGACCATCCCGAACGGCACCATGTAGCATTCGCCACAATTGCCTAAGCAGCCGTATTCGATAACGTCGTAATCAGGGTTTGCCTCGAGCTTCTTCATCAGCCGGTCTGTGCCGTGATGCATGTTGCTGGCGCAAAATTCAATCATTGGTTTTAACATCTATAAGTTCACCTAGCCCTAGTTGGTTGATATCCATTTTCAATTGATTCACTTTGTACTATAATAGGGGAGAAAGGAGTTGATTGCAATGAGTGAAAATGCACAAAGCACAATGTACGACGAGGTTCTCGACGTATTGGATAAGCTTCGCCCGTTCTTGCAACGCGACGGCGGCGACGTTGAACTCGTAGATGTTGAGGACGGCATCGTTAAGCTTCGTCTAGTAGGTGCTTGCGGAAGCTGCCCAAGCTCGACGATTACTCTTAAAGCAGGTATTGAACGTGCTCTGCTTGAGGAAGTCGAAGGCGTACAAGAAGTTATGCAAGTATTCTAATCTTTCTATTATTTACAAATAAGAGTCTTGCCATCCGGCTGCTTCCCAAGCAGCACGGAGGGCAAGACTCTTTTGTTGTTTAATGGGAACCTGATGCACCCGTTGAAGTTGAAGGCTTGATGGACGTCTTGATTGGATCGAACCCGCCTGTCACGTCGACAATATTGCCGGTCAAATAATCGGACTGCGGCAAGCATAAGAATGCGATCACGCGCGCAATATCTTCGCCGCTGCCCGGCCGCCCGCGCGGCGATTCTTCATCTTGCTCGCCGGCGACCTCGGCGATTGTCCGCTCTTTGTTCATGCCGCGAATGTCGCCCGGGCATACCATATGTACCGTTATGCCGCTTGCCGCTTCCTCGACCGCAAGCGTCTTCGTGAACGAGACGAGCCCTGTCTTCGCGCTGGCATAGACAGCACGATGCGGCCAAGCTCGACCTTCTCCGGCATGGCCGAAGCCGAAGTGAATGATTCTTCCCCACTGCTGCTTCCGCATGCCTGGCAGCAGATGGTGATCTAACAGCATAACGCCAAGTAAATTGCCGTTTACGAGTCCAATAATATCGTCCGTCTGATACTCGGCGAACAGCCGTCGCTCGCGAATGAAAGGTCCCGCATTGTTGATGAGAATATCAATGCTACCGGTTAGCGACCACGCAAGCGCTTGCGCTGCAAGCAGCGCGACATCGCTTTGCACCGCAATATCGGCGCCCATGGCTGTCGCCCTGACGCCGTACTGCTGTTCAATCTCAGCGGCAAGCTGCCTCGCTTCCTGCTCGCTCGACTTATAATTCAGCACAATGTCGCAGCCCATCTGGGCAAGCGTTTGTGCTGTCATTTTGCCTAACCCTTTCGCACTGCCTGTCACTAATGCAGTCTTGCCTTTCAGCTCCATGGGCTATCCCCCTAAGTTCCTATCACTTTCTCATCTGGCGATAAGCATGATGAAAGGTCAGCTTAAGTGTGTCCAGCACGAGGTCCATCATTTGGTTCATGTCATCGACCTGCTGCGCGATATTCTCAAGATAATGCTGCTCCGAATAGTCATCGTGGCTTTGGCGCAGATCATCCTGCAATTCGGAATTCATGAAATGAATCTCCACATTGCGTCGTTTGCGAAGGCGGTTCATGGCCGGTTTGCCATGCTCCTTCAGCTCCTGAAGCGGCAAGGTCAGTTCGGGATACTGGTTGCGGTGCAGCATGTTACGAATCACGGTGAAATACGAGTAGTGCGGCTTCACGCGCTCGGTCTGCAGCTTCAAGTATTCATTCATGAGCGTGCCGAGTTTATCAAGCAAGGAGAACAACCGAATGAACGCATTTTTATCATAATAGACGTATCGGTTGTAGTCCAGCCGTTCTTCAGCCGACATCGCTTCCATCGTCACCGACTTGATCTTAGCCGCATACTTGCCTGCCGCATAGTGGCTCTGCTCCAGCTCATCAAGCGAAGCGATCAGACCGAGTGTGTAGATCTCGTACTTACGCAGCTTATGGTCCTGGTCACGCCCTTGTTCAATCTGTTTATTCAGCAGATCCGCAAACCGTTCCATTGCCTGCATCGCTTCAAGCAGCTTTCCTTCTAACTTGCGAGGTGGCTCGCCAAACAGTACTCTGAGCATGTCCAATCCCTCCTGATGTCCTCATGGTGGCGTAAGACGGTTATGCCTGAAAATACGTTTTCCACTTGCTGTCGACCAGCTCCACAATGTCTTCACGCGGGATCAATTCATCCGGATAGCCCGGCTTCATCCGCGCATCGATGACAAGCGGCAGCTCGTAGCCGACGTGATGGCGCTTGAGCGCAGTCTCTGCATAGATATCATCTGCAGGGTTAAAGCGGGTAAAGACCGTCCACAGGAAAGGTGTCTGTGCGCTAGCAATTTCGGCATCATCGGCCAAAATAACGAGCGGCCAACGCGTTCCCTTCTCGCGCAGACGGCGCAGCAAGCGCTGCGGCAGCTCCGGCTCATCGGCGAAGGCTGCACCGGATACGACCAAGCAGCCACGGCAATAAGGCTTAATGCCGGTGATCTCGTCGATCAGCCCTTCATCGTATATGGCAGGCAGCTCGCGCACCGGCTCGCCGACGCCAAGCATAACGGCTTTACTGCCGTGATTCAGCTTGCCGCCTGTATAATCTAGTGTATCATGAGATGTCTTATCGAAGACAAACAAATCGGTTTCCGGTCTGAAACGTTCCAGCACCGTTTCCATCAGCTGCGGGAAGTTCGCCAGATCAACTGGCTGATCCGTAATCATCAAGTACTTCGTGAGCGTCAGCTGGCCTTCGCCAAGAATCCGGAACGCGCTGCCAAGCGCTTCCCGCGAATAGCTCTCTCGGACGACCGCAGCAGCCAGCGCATGGAAGCCTGTCTCTGCATAGGTCCACAAGTCCTTCACGCCTGGCATCGCTAGCGGGAACGCCGGCGACAGCAAACGCTGCAGGAAGTCGCCCAGGTAGTAATCCTCTTGGCGCGGCTTGCCCACGATCGTCGCCGGATAGATTGCATCCTTGCGGTGCCACATATGACTGACGTTGAATACCGGGAAGTCATGCGTCCAGGAATAGTAGCCATAGTGATCGCCGAACGGTCCTTCCGGACGGCGCACATGAGGCGCTACGGTGCCGCTCAACACGAACTCGGCATGTGCCGGAATACGGTGGCTGCCGCGCGGATCTTGTACAACCGGCAGCTTGCCGCCCGTTATTAACGAGGACAGCAGCAGCTCTGGCAGATGCTCGGGCACAGGCGCAATCGCGGACGCAATCAGCGCCGGAGGTCCGCCTAAGAAGACGGAAACCGGCAGAGCTTCATTACGCTTCTCAGCTTCGTGATAGTGGAAGCCGCCGCCCTTATGAATCTGCCAATGCATGCCAGTAGTCGAATGGTCAAAAATCTGCATGCGGTACATGCCAAGGTTGTGCTGCTTGCGATGCTCCGGATGCTCCGTATAAACGAGCGGAAGCGTAATGAACGGTCCGCCATCCAGCTGCCAGCTCGTCAGCGCAGGAAGTCCTTCAAGGGGACGCTCTGATTTGAGCGCGCCAAGCACCGGTGCCGAGGACGCCGGTACTTCTTTAATCCCTACTTTTAACGCATCCCAGATGAGCGAACGCTCGCCCCAAATCGCTTTCGGCGTCGGCGGGAGCAATCGGTCCATCGCACCGACGACCTGCTTCATGAAGGCTTCCGGACGCGGTCCGAAGGCAAGATCAACCCTTCTTATCGTTCCAAACAGGTTCGTCACAACAGGGAATGGACTCCCCTTCACGTTCGTGAATAGAAGCGCCGGTCCCTCTTGATCAATGACTCTTCTATGTATCTCGGCTAATTCCAAATAAGGATCAACCGGAGTATCTATAACTGCCAGATCGCCTTCACGCCGAAGCGTCTCGATCAGTCCGCGCAAATCTGTAAAGCTCATGCATTAAACCGCCCTTCGCGCCATTTCCAAGCTCGAATCATTAGATCACACAGGATGCCGAACAAGCCGGATATAATTAAGTTGTGCAAAATGCTCGTAAAAATAAACCAATCATTATCACGAATTGTAATCGTGAGCAGCGCGCCGCTCAGCACTTGGCAGCATACAAGCACGAACACGAGCGTCGCCGTGCTCCGCATATTCGCATGCAGCTGGCCCTTGCACACGCGGTGCACATGAATCAAGAACAGCAAGATCAGCAGCCAAAGGATGGCAGCAGCCACGCGGTGAATGAAGACGATGCGGGTTGCTCCTTCCATCGTCGGAATCAATTCGCCGTTGCAAAGCGGCCAGCCGACGCATCCGCCGGAAGAGACGGTATGGCGAACATAAGCGCCCAGATAAATAACAAAATAGCTGTAAACCAGAATCGAGAGCGAGAAGACAAACACCGAAGCCGGTATGACTCGCACCGCTTTATCGCCTGTTAGCTGGCCATTCTTCAACCTTCTTGTCCACATGACGAGCAGCAGTGTAAACGTGAACGCCATAATCGAGAAGCCGAAGTGAAGCGCCATGACACCTGGCGAAGTCGGGAATTTAACCGCCAGCGCGCCGAGAAGCGCTTGAAGCAGCGTGAAGAAGCCCGAGCCGGAAGCGTAAATAATCGGCTCTTTGTAAGAGCGGTACATCATCAGCGTCGCAATGAAAGACGCCAGTACTAGCAAGCCGACGATGCCGGTAATGAACCGATGGCTATATTCGATTAGAGATTCAAGCGTATGTGCGGGTACAAATTTGCCGTTGCAAAGCGGCCAATCCGTGCCGCAGCCATCACCTGATCCGGTCTTCGTCACGAGAGCGCCTGCCAGAAGAACGCATAACATGCCGATGCAAGTTGCAATCACAAGTGCGCGATATCGGCTAAAATTCAACATAATCACCTAACTTCCGAGAAGAATCAACTCCAATTATAACGAACTGATGTTGCAAATACCATGTTCAACTTGTGAACAGGAGGCGAACCTTACATGAAGCGGCGGAAAGCCCGCAAACGGCTAATTTGCAGCCGTTTGCGGGCTTCCCCTTCGGTTTCAAGCCATTAACCTGGCAGCGCTTCTCCCACTTGTATCGCGCGATCCAGAAACTGCTCGATCTCCTCTCTTGTCTTGCGAAGCTTGCTGACGAACCGGATTAGCTCGCGGCTTTGCTTGAAGGCAATAAAGCTTGGAATGCCGAGAATGTTCAGCTCGCTGCACAGATCAGGCAGATCATCGCGGTCGATCTGCACGAATTGAATGCGTCCCGCATAATTCGTTTCGATCTCCGGCATGAATGGCTCGATATAATGGCAGTCTTTGCACCACGTGGTCTTGAAGATCGCAACCGTTACGCCGTCACCTGCAACAGCTTCACGGAATGCTTCATCTGTCGTTATGATGTTCATCGTTCAATTCTTCTCCCTTCAATTGCCCTGCTTACAACGGCTCACGCGAGATGACGAGCATCTTCCAATCGCCGAAGTAGCTTTGCTCCCAGCTTAGGCTGCCGCCAAGCGCTGAAACGAATGGTCTTGCCTGCACGTAGGTTGTGCCGTTCACGACTGTCGGCGGGAAGCTCCACTTCACTGACTGTCCATTCACAGTTACATTACTGCTAGCTGCCTTCAAAACAATCGTAGATTGTGTCGCCGGGTCGAAGACAGTCAGTTTGCCGCTCGCATCCTTCGTTACGCTGCCGCCAAGCGATTGCGTAACGGTGCGCAACGGAACGAGCGTTACTCCTGCCGGCGTAATAATTGGTGCAGGATCGCTGTAGTTCAAATCCAAGTTTACAACTTGCTTGCTAATATGCAATTGGTTATGCAGCAGCCCGTATACCACAGAATCAGGCTTAAATTGACGAAGCATTTCGTAGCCCTGCATGCTGTTAAGGCGATCCATATTGAACGAATCCATAATCGGCGCTTCCGGCTTCACAGGGACTACATCACCGTTGACGTTCCAACGCTCTGTTGATATTTTGACCCAAACACCTTCAAAAGGCATTTCGTCCAGATTATCGTGTACCGCCAGAATGTCCTCATCTTCATCCCCATCATCGGATGCAGGTTCGGCATTTACTTGAGTCAGATCCGGCTTGATCGCTGCCTCAATGACTGATTTGCGAATATCGAGCTTGCTGTCGATGAAGACATCGCCCTTCACATAAGTGCCGTTATTGAAGATGCCGTCGAGGAGTTCCTTATTCTCCTGCTCTGCCTTCTTCAGCTCGTCGCTAGTCTCAGTCAACATCTGCGTGATTTCATCCACCGCTTGCGCGATTTGCTCCGCCGAGTTGTCCTCTTCGGGCAAGGAACCGAAGATGCTCTCCGCTCCCGTCGATTGCAGCGCTTCCGCTTGACTTGCTAACGCCTCATACACGCCTGTCAACATCGTTTTCAGGCCTTCCTTATCATTCAGCAGCGCGTCGATATACGACTTGATCCAATTCCACAGCTCTTTGCCCGTCAGCTCCGCATGAATCTTCATTCCCATTACGGACTCGCCGTTAATATTATCCTGCCCAGCATCTACCGATAGATGAGTCGGATTCGGCAAATTATTGATGGTGAAGCCGCTAAGCGCATCCACGACCTTCATGCCTGACTCCGTCAAGCTCTCAGGAGCTGCGCCTGCTGCACCACCTGCAACTGCTTCATCTTCTGCTGCCGGCAAATGAATAATAATCGGCTTCTTCGCCCCTTCAAGATTGAGCGAAACAAGCTTCTGGTCCATTGCAAGCTTGAATGCGATTTCCTTATCGCCCAGTGCAAGCTTCCCTGCCGCGGACATGTCGCCGCTCTTCGAAGTCTTGACGTCATCCAGTTGCAACGTAATATGAGAAATCAGATTGATCAGTTCCTGCTCATCCTTGGGCAGCTGCTTAAGCGCATCGTCCTTCAGCAACAGCTTCAGTTCAATCGTTTGGTTGCTCTCGAGTGAGGTCACCTTGAGCGATTGTTTGAGCATTGCATTGAAATCAACACCGCCAAGCGCTTGGCAGCCAGCTGTAATCATAAGTACAAGCGATAAGAGCAATATGCCTATCCACTTGGTACGGCGAAATCTTCGTGCTGTCAAAATAAAAAACACCCCTTCATGATAGATTAGACCCGAGGACTATTCTATCATGAAGAGGATATATTTGGTAGATTGGCTCGTCTACCGCGAAGCTACCCGCATAAGCGGTTTCAGCAGCTTGCGAAGCGGTCCCGGGAATCCGGCCACATCGGTAGCGGTAATGACTCGAAGTAGAATGAGCAGCGCGACGTATAGCCCGAACGAGACACCGCCGGTTAAGATACACGACAAAGCATAGGTCAGCTTGACCGGAATGCCTGTAATGTAATGTCGGCAAGCGTAATCGACTGCCAAGCCCGCACCTGATGAGATCACGATTGTCAGCGCATAACCAATCCAGCGTGTGCCGAGAATCGAGAGCGTAATTTCCTTGCGAATCATCCGGAAGTTAAGCGAAGCAATCACCATAAAGCAGATCGTCGACGACAGAATCAAGCCGTAAACGCCGAATAGCGGGGCGAGCACAAGACTCGTTACGACCTTGACCACAATTCCGATCAGAGCGTGGCGCATCGGCAGCGTCGGCTTGTTCATGCTCGTCAGCACCGTATTGCTCGTCATCATTGTAATTTGAAAGATAGTTCCCGCCGTAAGCGCCGCAACCGCGAGACTACCGCCTGTGTTCTCGAACAGCAGGCCTGTAATTGGCGCAGCGGCAACCGTCATGATCAGCGAGACCGGCACGCCGGTAAACACAACGATGCGCATAACAAGCGAAGCTTGACGCTCGACTTCCTTCAAATTCCGAACCGAATATGCGGCCGAAATAACCGGAATCATCGACTGGCTGAGCGCGATCGCCAGAATCGGCGGAATGCCTGCCAGCGCCTGTGCTTTCACGCCGAGCCAATCAAGCATCTGGTCTGCGTCTGCAGCGTTGTAATATCCGTGCGTCAGCTTAATAAAGAACGACGTATCGAAGAAATAAATAAATTGCACCGTCATCGACGTAATGACGATCGGGACTGAAATCTTGAAGAGCTCTCTGTAAATCGACTTGAACGATAGCGTAGAACGCTTCTCAGTATTCGCCGTTTTCTGGAGAGCTGCCGCCGCCTTGTCCAGTGCATCCTGCCTGCGCAGCTTGCGCGCATACCACAGCATGACGATGAATGCCCCAACGCTGCCGAATACGCTGCCGAACGTTGCAGCTGCCGCAATCCAGCTTTGCCCCCAGCCCCATGCCAGTACCATGTAAGCAAGCCCAACCGCGGTTATAACGCGAAGGATTTGCTCGATGATCTGGGAGATGCCCCCTGCCGCCATCAACTGGCGTCCTTGGAAATAGCCTCTCATCATCGCAATGATCGGGAAGAACAAGAGCGCCGGCGCGATCGCCCGCACCGCGAGATCAGCTCCCGGCTTCTCCGCGACATGCGTCGCATAGAACGGAGCGAACACGAGCAGCAGCACCGTAATAAGCACGCCGGTTACAGAGCCGAACAGCAGCGCCGCCTTGTAAATCCGCTTCGCTTCATCCGGACGACCTTGCGCATAACGCTCGGACACCATTTTGCTGATCGCACTCGGGATACCGCCTGTCGCTACAATAAGAAGCATTAAATAAATATTATTAGCGACGGTAAAATAACCGCCGCCATGGCTGTCCGTCATATAATCCAGCGGGATGCGCTGGAATATCCCGAGGAATCGGGCTACCAGCGCTGCCGCTGCAAGAATGATCGTGCCTTTAATCAAGGAGTCCTTTTTCACCATGATGCCTACCTAATCTCCTTGCGAGGTTTACTTCGCTTTAATTTCCTCAAGCGGCTTGTGGTTGCCGCGAACCGGAGCTGCCGCGCCAGATGGAGCTGCCCAGCCGATTCCGTTCTTGATAACTTGAAGCACCGTCGGGTTGTGGTAAGTCGGATACGTCTCGTGGCCTGGGCGGAAGTAGAACACTTTGCCTTGGCCGCGGTGCCATGTGCAACCGCTGCGGAATACTTCGCCGCCTTCGAACCAGCTTACGAATACAAGCTCGTCCGGAGCAGGAATATCGAAGTGCTCGCCATACATTTCTTCGCGCTCAAGCGTGAAGTGTTCTGGAATGCCGGCAGCGATCGGGTGAGCCGGATTCACGGTCCAAATACGCTCTTTCTCGTCCGCTTCGCGCCATTTCAGGTCACAGCCTGTGCCCATGAGCTTCTTGAAGATTTTGGAGAAGTGACCGGAGTGAAGCACGATTAGCCCCATGCCGTTCATTACGCGCTTATGTACACGTTCAACGATTGCATCTTCCACTCGGTCATGTGCCATATGGCCCCACCAGATCAGAACATCCGTGTCCGCAAGCACTTCTTCAGTCAAACCGTGCTCCGGCTCATCAAGCGTAGCTGTGCGAACTTCATAACCGTCCGTACCGATACCTGCTTTGATTGCTTCGTGAATACCGTTTGGATATACAGCGATAACGGCTTGATTGCTCTTCTCATGCTGGAACTCATTCCACACTGTTACTTTAATCATCCTAGTACAGCCTCCCAAGGTAAATTAGTTATAAATCCAAATAAAGAAAATGATAATCATGGCCGCTTGAAGCACTATCTTCGCAACCATGCTGGTGAACAAGCCTACTACAGCGCCGAAGCCTGCTTTCAGCGCCTCGTCCCATTTGGAGCCGACAATCAGCTCGCCGATAATCGCGCCAAGGAGAGGACCGAGCAGCAGCCCGAATGCCGGAATGACGAATGGCCCAATCAGAATACCGATTGTGCTGCCGATAATGGATGCTCGCGAGCCTCCGAACTTCTTGACGCCCCATGCGTTAACCGCATAATCGGCGATGAACAGCGCCGCGACGATCAGCGTCTGTATGATCCAGAACCAGACACCGAACGGTTCGAATGAAATAAAAAATCCGTAGATGAAGAAAGCCGCATAAATCGCAAGCGCGCCCGGCAATATCGGGAAAATAGCTCCCGCCATGCCTACAACAAACAGGATGACGACGATAATCCAGCCTGCAATCTCCATTCACGCACTCATCCTTTCAGCACATAGTCCCGAATCAGATGCATGACAGCGTGTTCCTCATTGGTGACGGTTACCGCATCTGCAGCCGCCTTCACTTCCTCTTGGGCATTGCCCATGGCAACGCCAAGCCCTACCTCGCGAATCATCGCAATGTCATTCAAGCTGTCGCCCATAGCTGCTACCTGCGACATGTCGATATCGAGAATCTTACACAGCTCGCGAATCGCCGACGCCTTAGATACGCCTTCCGGATTCATCTCCAAATTCCATGGCGATGAATTCGTAATTTCAAGCCCGCCCCATGAAGAGGTTTCCTTCAAGATTGCGTCACGCACCTTGGTATCATCGATATGATAGCCGAATTTAAGCCAATGATGCGCATCGTAATCTAACGCGGGCTCGATCCATTTCTCTTTGTTGTATATATCCATCGTTGTGTAAGCCCAATACCAGCATTCCGGGTACGAGAGCGCAAGCTCATGAAGCCGCTTGATCATGCCAGGCGACATCAGCGTACGTTGGTGCAGCACATGCGGACGATGCCATATCTCTCCGCCATTCACCGTTATCATCGGCGTATCCAGCCCCAGCTGCTCCGCGTAAGGCACTGCGCTTTGAAACCCGCGTCCTGTTGCGAAGCAGACGGTGACGCCTGCATCCAGTGCTTTGCGAATCCACATTGCATTCTCGCTGCTAACTTCCTGACGATCATTCAGCAGCGTTCCGTCCATATCAAGCGCTACCAGTTTAATCGATCCCATGACGACCTCCCAAGCAAAAACAACATTGTCCAACTAGCGTTCATTTTAGCACATTACGAGGAGAATCCAAACTAACGAGCATGTACGATTCTAATTATAGTTAGTCATTCGCGAATGCGCTCTACTCAATCTTGTGCTTTTTGTGTAATATCTTGCTGATTACACGCCAATTAACGCACCGGTCAGAAAAAGTATGGCATACAGCAGCCGGCGAAGCGCGGCGTGCTTCCTCTGGCGTCGCATATAGAACCCCTCCTTGGCTAAGCGAATGACATGCTATCTTGGCCTTGGTTTATGTTATGCAACAGTGTTTCCGCTGTGCAACATCGGGACGGGCTGTGTTGAAATTATGTGCTCTCAGCATCCAAACCACGCCAAAATTCAGCTGAGTGTATCCTCTCCCGAGAGAGCGTTTTTGCACTCTTCCCTCACCAGTTCCCCTCGCACGCATTGCCCCCTAACGAACTGCACAATCGTTATTCGATCCAAAAGTCGCTATTCTTCAATTTAACGAATCGAGGAATCGTTATTCAGAGTAAATTGCCCTCTTTGGGCCGAATAATGGGTCAATAACGATTCCGAGGTTCGTTAGACTTATCGAAAAGCCAAATTGTGCCCAATAACGTCAGTATGATTCGTTAGCCGGAGCCACCTTTCGTGCCGACGCGCAAACAAAAAAAGCGGTAACCATAGGTCACCGCTTCTCCATCAATAATTAAGTTTGAGGTTTTCCAGTATTCGCATTTGTGTTTGCATTCGTGTTTGCATTCGTGTTCGCACCATTCGCCGGAGTACCCGTACCGCTTGGAGGAGGCGTTGTTGTTTTCGGTTTCGCCGGTACGCCGTTCAGGCCGATCTCATCGTTGTACGCGTCCAAGATTTTGCGCGCAACCGGGGCCGCACCATAAGCGCCGAAGCCGCCTTCCGGAATAACTACCGCTACCGCAATGACAGGGTTCTCTGCGGGTGCGGATGCGATAAATACTGAGTTTTCGACGAGTTTGCCACTCACCTGCTGCTGTGAAGTACCTGTCTTGCGAAGTACTTTATAAGGCGCGTTATTAAACTCAGTTACGCTTACATTAAGCATCCCTTTCTCAATTTCCTTCCAGTATTCATCCGGGAAGTTGATCGTATTCAACACTTCAGGCTGGTAGGACTGCACCACCTTGCCGTCTGCGTCACGTATCTCCTTTACGAACTGCGGTTTCATCCGCTTGCCGTGGCTCGCGAGCGTTGCGGCATATTGCGCCAGCTGCAGCGTCGTGTAGCGTCCCATCTGGCCGAAGGAGGCCAGAATGAGCGCGGATTGCGAGGACGCAGCCTCTCGCTCGTGGAAGTAACCGATTACGCCCTTGCTCTCGTTAAGCAGACCGCTCTCGGTGCTAACGCCAAGACCGAACTGCTTTACATAGCTATCCCAAATATCGACTCCGTTCTCCGGATCTTTGCGGTACAGCGCATCCCCGACCATTTTGGACATGAAAGGGTTGGAGGAATGTGCGATGGCAGATGCTGGATCCAGCTTACCATATACGTGCCCTTTCGAGTTACCGATCCGCCTGCGCGATGCGCCTTTACCATAGAAGAACGAGCCCGTATCTATGTAAGTGCTCGTTGTCGTAAACAGCTTCTCATTCAAGCCGATCAGGATCGACAATGGCTTCTGCGTGGAACCAAGGAACACGACGGAAGACGGGTGCTTGCGCTGCTCCTTTGGATCCTTGTACGGACCAATTACAGGGCTGATCGTTCCGTTCTGAAGCACGCTGCTGATAGTATCGTAGTCATCGGTGCTGATTTTGCCGCCTTCCCAGATGTTAGGGTCATAGTCCGGCATGCTTGCCATCGCGATGATCTTGCCCGTCTTGACTTCCATGGCTACGGCATAGCCGGTCTTCGCATTATCTTCGTGCCGCTCGCGGTCAGGCGTTGTCTGCAAGAAATGCAGCTGATCCATTATCGCCTTCTCCGTCGCTTCCTGGACGTTTCGATTAATGGTCAGGTAGATGTTATCGCCCTTCTCCGGTTTCGTGATGACAGGTGGTCCAATGATACGGCTTGCCGCATTCACCGGGTAAGTCTTCAAGCCATTCTTGCCGCGAAGGACATCTTGGTACATATATTCCAAGCCATCATAGCCGACGTCTTCAGTCTGCAAATATTTCAGGCGCGGATCGGTTGTTTTGGCGCGGTCCTTGTACAGATTATTCTCGGCGCCGCCGCCGTATTTCTTCAAGTAACCAACAAGCTGTACGGCCGTCTGGCTCGTATCATAATGACGAATGCTCTCTTCTACGATGTCGATACCCTTGTAATGGTCGCGATTCTCCATGAAGTAAGCAATCTCCTTCTCGGAGAGGCCGCTCTTGATCCGGCGTGGAACCGACACTGTATTCTTCTTGTAGTCGAGATCCATGTTCTTGACGATGGTCTCGAGCGATATGGCAGACTTCGGATTGCCCATCTGCTGGAATACGTAGAACAGCTGTCTTGCGGTCTCAATCGAATCTTCTTTCTTCGTTCCCGGTTCGATGCTGTAATAAAGCGATTGCGTCGAAGTGGAATAAGCAATTGATTTGCCGGCGGAGTCATAGATATTGCCGCGGATCGGCGGGATGAGCACATTCGTCGAGCCCCGCTTTTCCTCTTCTTCCCTCAGGGACGGACCTTCAACGAACTGCAAAATGGCTAGACGGACGATAAGGACGCTAAACACAAAAAATGTAACGAAAAAGAACAGGTTGAGCCGGAACGAAAAGTTTCGCCGGTTCGTAATTTCCCGCTTCTGCGGATCGTCTTGCTGTACCACTGTAAATCTCCTTTCTCCTTACGATCAAGCCTGCTGGATATGGGAGGAAGCAAACCCTTTGGGATTGAACCAATCTCCGGATGACGCCCATGTCGCATCGAGCGGAATCCATTTGCCACCTGCATCGGCAAGCTTCACTTCATTCCAAGCATGCGGGCCGTAACCGCCGCTGCCTGTCGCGCCAAGCCCTGTAACAACCTTCACATCAAGCCCAATCGACCGCGCCATAATGGCATATAGTCTGGCCACATCTATACAGACGCCTTTTCGGGTATCAAAAGTTTCAACTGGCGTCTGTTCTTTCCAAATTCCCTTATTCACATAATTATTCGCTTTATCCCAGTCATAGACGATGCGCGTGCCGATCCAATCATAGAGCGCTCTTGCCTTCTCTTCATCAGTGTGCGCATTTTTGGTTACTTTCACAGCTGCTTCCTCAATATTCGCCGGAACCGCAGCGTCAATCACTTCATACTTGCGCTCGAGCACCTTACGGAACTCGGCTTGCACCGCATCGCTGAACACCGGTCCTTGCTTCAGCACATCGCCGGCTACCGGGGTCAGAATCTCTGCTGCCGTCTTCTTATACAGCGTCGAAGCCTGAATTGAATCCACTCCAGCCGCCCCTGGCAACAACGACACGTAGACGAACAGAATCGCGATGACAAGGAAAGCTCGTCCCGCGCCAAGGAACGCCCCAAGCAGCGCGCCGGTTGCCCGGCTTGCCATACGTGAGCGCACACGCTGCGGAACTCGGGAGAATTGGCGATGATCGGCTGCTTGCTCCGGACGGACAAGTCTATCAAAGGCCATTTCGAACAGCGGCTCTATGAATTGCAGCAAGCTCCTCACGACAGCATAAAGAAGCAGAAACAACGCACTGAATCGCAGCAGCTCGAAATCCCGCAAGCTCGTAATGAAGGTATACCACAGCTGCTTCAAGGAACTTAGCTCTTCCTTCGGCACGACAATGTGCTGATTCACAAGCAGGTCGCGAATGACCGGCGACAGTCGCGTCGCTCCTTTGCCTGCGATGACTAGCGCTAGTATGACGCTTGCCCCCTGCCAAATAAAAAAGAAAAGGTGCTTCGCGCTGCGAGGTGCACCTCTTCTCATACCTTGAATGATAGAGACAAGCAGGATGAGCAGCACCATGAGCGCAACCGGTTCTGGTTTAAGCATCGGCAGAACCCAGCTATGCATGATGAACCCTCCTCCTTCGTCCGCGAAGCAGCAGTTGCTGCTGATTGCTAGACGTTCTTTTTCGCTTGATCAATCAAACTTTGAATCGCCGAATCAATCTTCCAGGTGCCAAGCGACGTATCGTGGAACTTGACCTTCACTTCGCCATCGCCAGGCGTACCGGTCAATTCCAGGTTCTTCGTCTTCACTGTGAACGTCCCATCGCCGTTCGTCTTGAACGTTGCTTCAGCCGCTTCGCCTGCCATAGCAGTAATGGCTTCCTGCTTCACGCTATCTGCAACCTTCGTGCCGAGCGACTTGACATCCTCCAGCGAATATCCGCTATACACAACGACAACGGCTAGAATCGCCACGACGATGAGCCATTTCACAACCGTCTTCACAATTCGGACGACGATGAAAAGGACAACGAGCGCAATGAGAAGGAACAGCCATTTGTCCTTGAAAAATTGAATCCACGTGTCCATATCATAATTGAAGTCAAAGCTCATCCTCACGCACTCCTCCATTATACCCGCCAAAAAGTCTCAATACAAAATATTATACCCTATGACCCTATGTGCGTAAACGGTGCTGGTTGCTAGGGCGATGGACGGGCGCCAGACATATCGGACCGCTCACCTGCGTACAAGTAGTAACATACTGTTCACGCGAAAGTAGAAGGAGTGAGCGCTAATGAAAACAGCCATCTGGCTCTATCTGTTTCTGTTCGTCGCTTTTTTTGATCTGCATGCCCAATATCCGATTCTAACGCCGTTCGCGGTATCGATCGGAGCCGCACCATCGTTCATCGGTCTCATGATGGGACTCTATTCAATCACGCATTTGCCCGGCAACGTAATTGCAGGCTACAGCGTTGACCGATTCGGCAGCCGGCTGTTCATCGTCTTCAGTCTTGCCGCCGCCGGGGGCATTCTGCTGCTGCAGTCGCGCGTAACGGACCCGTGGCAGCTGCTGACGCTACGTTCGATCAGCGGCTTCGTCCTCGCCTTCCTCTCGCCGGCTTGCATGTCGCTGCTGGCGCGCATCACCTCTGACCGTGTCAAACAGGGCAAGCTGATGGCGGGCAACGGCCTCATGCATACGATCGCATCCGTCATTTCGCCTGCTGTGGGAGCCTATCTCGTCGCACAGATCGGCTTCACAACCGCTTTTTACGTGCTTGGTTGGGTTCTAATCATCACCGCTGCTTGCGCGCTATTCTTCATCCGCGATATCCCTGTCACGCCGCAGAGCGCGGCTCTCACGGCACCGCTCTCGGCGCATATGAACGCACATCAGCTCGGCATGCGCGGCAAGGCGCTTAAGGAAACCGAGAAGCCGCCATCCATCCCGTGGCTGATCTATCTGCTGCCAGTCGCAATGAGCTGCGCGCAAGGCATTCTCTCCTTCGAGTTGCCGCTCATGGCAACGAGCAAAGAAGCGATGATGACAACGGGACTGCTGTTCTCCATCGTCAGCCTCGGAGCGCTGCTCACGCTCAGCATGCTGTTCTTGAATAAGCTGTCGCCGTTTCTCCGCTCGCTATGGGGCGCATTCATGCTGGCGCTCACGTATTTTGCAATAGCTGCCGGTGTCCCTCTGCCGTTTATGATTCTGCTATTCATGGTCGGCATGTGCAAAGGCGTCATCTTCCCTGCTCTCTCGTCGCTGCTGATCGAGCGCAGCGGCGGCACCAGATACGGCCGCACCTTCTCGTTCTTGTCGATCGCTTTCTCGGTTGGCGCGTTCATGGGACCTATGCTCGCAGGCCAACTGCGCAATTATATATCGCCTTACTATATCGCCTTCCTCAGTCTCATGATCGCGGTGTCCGTGCTTCCATTCTATGCCTATACGGCAAGGACCGGCGGGCATGGAGCCCATTTTTCGAGAACTGGGTAATTGCACAGGGCTGTTATCATTCAGGGGCATACATTACAGTGTGGCAAGAGGCTAAGTTGCTTTAACAAATAGAGCAGCATCCCAAACGCCTATGATTATCATCTTGCGAAAGAGGGGTGACATTGACAATGTCAAATTTCGTAGATGCTGAACGCGGAGGACATCACGGCTTCACTTCTGCAGGCGCGATCCTTGTACTATTCATCCTGCTTGTAATTGTTATTTGCGGCTGTGGCGGCTGGATGTAGTTCCTACGCCAATAACGATCATAACGGTCTGCCAGCTGCGGCAGGCCGTTTTTCGTTGTCTTGCGGATCTGTCATCTTCAAGCAGCAAATAAGGTATGATAACAGCAAGAGGTGAACCTTATGATGGACATCGCAATCATTGTGGAAGGCAAGAACGACAAGAGCAGGTTGCGCCGCGTACTGAACGAGGAAGTGGAAATCTTCTGCACGATGGGGACTCCCGGGGTCACGCAGCTGGAGAAGCTGCGCAGACAGGTTGGCGACAAGCAAGCGTATATTTTCACGGACAATGACGCTTCCGGCAAACGAATCAGAGGCATGCTGCGAGATACCTTTCCCGATGCGGAGCATATCCACACTCGCCGCGGCTATCCAGGGGTTGAGAAGACGCCGGAGGATTATCTGATCGAGCAATTGGAAAAGGCGGGCCTCGAGGAGTACATTATGTACCCGGATCAAAGCGCCGCCATCTGGAGTAAAGAGAATGATTTCTAATTCTCACATTCATTGTGACTAGTCAGCTAACCAAGCACATAGATGACGAACGTGACCGTCAAAATACTTAACAGCGTGGAAACAAGCACAGCCTGCGAAGCGAACTCCTGCTCATTGTCGAACTCGACCGCGAGCAACACGCTCGATAACGAGGTGGGCACCGACGAGGAGACAATGAGCGCCTTCGCCATCAGTCCGTCAATGCCTAGAATCCAGACAACGAGACTTGCGAGCAGCGGACCGCCAATCAGCCGAAGGCAGCACGAGAGCATGACGTCTCCAAGCAACAGGCTGCGCAGCGACAACTTCATGCTGCCGAGCTGGACGCCGAGCGTAAGGAGCGCCATGCCGATGAATGCATTCGCCGCATAATCGAGCGGCACCTGCAGCGCATGAGGAATTGGCACATCGAACCCGCGCATCAGAAATCCGAGCGGAATCGCATAGATGACGGGCTGCTTCGCTATCGTCAGCAAGATCTGCTTGCCGCTGATCCGATGCGCATTCACGCTATAGATCCCGTAAGTGTTCGGCAGAAGGGATTGCATCATCATAATCAACACTTGTACCGACAGCGTGAACGGATTCGAAGCGAACACCAGCTCATTCAATGGAATGCCGTAATTCGCGCTATTGTAGAACAGCACGCTGTTACGCATCGCCCCGCGCCGCCCCTTCTCGATACCCCTTACCCGAATCGCGATCTCGACACAGCCATAGAGCAGCAGCATAAATACGACGAAGAACAGCAGAACATGCACCGCGGATTGCAGCGAGACCTCAGTCGTATACAATAATTTAAACATGATGGCAGGTGAGAACAGATAGAAATTCAGCTTGGATAATGTCTTAATATCTAAAGAAAAAGCCCGATGCAGCGTGATGCCTAAAGCAATCATGACCGCAAGCGGGATAATATTGTTCCATAATATAGATAAGAAAATGGCCACCTGATTCGTCCTCTACTCTTCTAACAGCGCATCCACGACTTTCGTAATCTTGTCTGCATTCTGTGTCTCATCAATGGAGCCAGTTAAATATTTGCGTACAACGCCTTGTTTGTCTACGAACGTAATCGTGTCCGTATGCGTGAACAGGTTCGTGCTCGGGTCTTTCGCAAGGCCAAGTCCAAAACCCTTCATGAGCTGAGCTGTCGCTTCCTCGCTGTCCTCGCGCAGAAACTTCCAACCGCTCGCATCAATATCGAACTTGCCTGCAAACTCCTTCATTGCTGCTGCCGTATCCCGCTTCGGATCGAACGTAATCGACATGAACTCCACGTCTTTGCCGAAGCTGCCGCTATCCTTGAGCTTGTCCTGCACCTGTGTCATCAGGTACGTTGTCGGCGGACAGATATCCGGGCAGTTCGCGTAGAAGAAGTAGATCACGCGCACTTTGCCGTTCGTATTCTCAAGCGTTACATCGTTGCCGTCCAGATCCTTCAGCTGAAATTGAGGAGCCTTCAAGTTCTGATCCAGATTCACTTTTGCTTCCTTCGAAGACGACAAGTACAAATAGAGTGCCATTGCCGCGCAAAGTGCCAGCACCGCAATGGTAAAGCCGTATTTACGTACTACAGGCATTTAATTCCGCCCTCCTACAATGCACCGTTCGTATCCACAATCATCACGAGGAACACGATCATCAAATAGTTAATCGAGATAAAGAAATTCGTTCTCGCCCATTTGTTCGTATCTGCTGTCTTCAATCCAGCAAGCGTATGAACAAGCCACAACACGCTGCCTAGCAGCGAAATAATCAGGAACGCATAGCCGACATAACCGTTAGTGAACATCAAGATTCCAGTCGGGATGAGCAGCACAATGTACGGCAGCATTTGCAGCTTCGTACGTTTAATGCCTTTCACTACCGGAAGCAGCGGGAATCCCGCTTCGCGATACTCTTCCACGCGGCGAATGGCAAGCGACCAGAAATGCGGTGGCTGCCATAAGAACAACAGCGCGAATAGAATCCAAGCACCGACATCTACAGTGCCTGTTACTGCACAGTAACCGATGACCGGAGGCATTGCGCCAGATATGCCGCCAATGGACGTACTCCACGTCGATGTCCGTTTCAGCCACATCGTGTACACAACAACGTAAGCAAAGAATCCTAGCAAACCAAGCCAGCCGCTTAGCGGATTGACGAGCGTGAAGAGAATGACCGTACCGATGATCCCCAGAATAATGCCGTAGATCAGCACATTCGCAGGCTTCAGCCGATTCGTCGGCAGCGCCCGGTTCTTCGTCCGTTCCATCTTCTTGTCCAGCTCGCGATCCCAGTAGTTATTAATGACACAAGCCGACGCCATTACAAGCCCCGAGCCAATCAGCATGTAGATCATTAGCACCCAATCAATATCCCATTTGGAAGCGACCCAGAACCCACCGAACGCAGCAAAAGCATTCAATCGTATGAGTTTCGGTTTCGTCAGGGCCACATATTCTTTAAACACAGCGAGCCTCCCCGTTCCACTCCTGCATGGGCCTTCTTTCGCCCATTTTCTGAGTTAAAATCGCTCTTTATCATACCGAAAAAACAAGCTGTTGACAATGTTCGCGGGTCCTGTTCATGAATTTGACACCCTTTGGAACCATTTTGCCCATTAATCAATACACTATCAATGTGGTTATTGGCCCATGTGGCGAAAGGAAGTGGAAGGTCAGAGACATGGCAGTCATTAAATCGAACTCTGAAGAAGTCAAACTGCTCGCTAGGCTTCTCCGCGCGGAAGCTGAAGGCGAAGGCAACCAGGGCATGCTGATGGTCGGCAACGTCGGCGTCAACCGTGTTCTTGGCAATTGCATTGATTTCAAGAACATCCGCACCATACAGCAAATGGTTTACCAAAGCCCCGGAGGATTCGAAGCTACGCAGAAAGGCTACTTCTATCAGGCTGCCAGAGATAATGAGATTGCACTTGCAAAACGTGTCATCAACGGTGAACGTTTGTGGCCTTCGACGAACGCATTATGGTACTTCCGGCCGGCCGGCAGCTGTCCGCCTACTTGGTGGGATCAACGGTTCGAAGGCAAGTTCAAGGCTCATTGCTTCTACGTGCCGAAGCCTGGTGAATGTCCAGCGGTTTATTAACTTTAAATTGAATCATTCTTTGAAAGTGAGGAATTTAAACTTATGTCAAACGGTTACGGGTACAAACCAACAGCGGTAAGTCCAGCAAATACAGGACCAGCATTCGGTGGCTACGGCTATTATCCGCAGCACCAAATGCCAACTCCGCTCCCGGCTCCAGTGCCAACTCCATTCGTGGCTGGCGCTCAAGCTCAAGCTATGCCGCCTAGCGTACCAAACGGTTCTTTTATCACGCCTATGGGCGGTAATGTCGTTACGGTGCCAGTAACAGAAGAATCCTACGTGGAGAACATCCTCCGTCTGAACCGCGGCAAAATGGCTACGTTCTATATGACGTACGAGAACAACCGCGAATGGAATGCGAAAGTGTTCCGCGGCATCATCGAAGCGGCTGGACGCGATCATATCATTATCAGCGATCCATCGACTGGCATGCGCTACTTACTGCTTACGCTGAACCTCGACTATGTTACGTTCGATGGTCCAATCAACTACGAGTACACGTTTAACGGCGTGACGATCACGAATACGACGGCTATGCCTGGAACGACAGCTACAGCCCCAATGGGCCGCTAATCGGCTTAAACGTCCATGCATGGACTTTGGCGCTGCCGCCAGGCACCCAGTCCGACATTTCATACCAAGAAGAACGCTCATCGCAGCGTTCTTTTTTTATGCCGAGCGCCTTCTCCTCCGTCGCTGCCTCCCAAACCTCGACGAAGAGAAGCGGCTGATCCGTCCCTTCGTACAATTGAAAAGCATCACTGAAATCGCCTTGCTTCTTAGCGATCCAATTCCGGTATTTGTCCTCGAAAGTCGGCGCGATGTGATATTCCACAAAACAGATAAACATAACGGTTTCATCCCTCTCTAACAATTAGCAGCACCGCCTAAATTTGCGCGGAGCGAAGTTTTCGTAATAAACGCCCACGATTCAGAAAATACTTAAGCGTACATATATGGAGTATAACCGCATTCGCACATTTATGTTTAAATTCACGAGGAGGTCCCCCTAGGATGGATAGCGGAACGCATTTAGTCATGGGACTCGGACTTGCGGGGCTTGCCTCGGTTGACCCCGTTCTCGCAACAGACCAAACGCTGCATGCTGCCGTATTGATCGGCACGGTCGCCGGTTCTCAAGCCCCGGATTTAGACGGGCTGCTCAGACTCAAAAGCAATGCCTTGTATATACGCAATCATCGCGGAGCTTCGCACTCGATTCCGGCTATTCTGATCTGGACGGTGCTCATCACCGCCATACTCGAGCTTATATTCGGATTCCATCTCCCTTGGCTTCATATCGGCGGCTGGGTGCTGCTCGCTGTCGTCGTCCATGTGTTCTCCGATTTGTTCAACACGTATGGCACTCAAGCAGCGCGACCTTTCACGGCGAAATGGATCTCTTGGAACATTATCCACATCTTCGATCCGGTCATCTTCGTGTCCCACCTCATCGCTATCGTGCTGTGGGCGCTGCGGATCGGCGATCCGACGATTATTTTCCCATCGCTGTACGCGTTCCTTATTGTGTACTACATTTGGCGAACGGTCGTCCATCGGACGCTTAGCAAGCGGATGGAGCAGCTGGATACCGTTCATGAGGATGGCGATCAATATGTGCTGATCCCAACCATCTCGCTCCACGATTGGAACGTAGTCAAACGCCGAGCGGACGGCTCGTTCTTCATCGGTGACTTCCGTCAAGGCAAGCTTCGCTGGATGGACCGAGCCAAGTGCTCCAGTCATCCTGCCGTCGAGAAATCGAAGAACGACCATTCGATACGCGCCTTTCTCTACTTCACCTCCTTTGCTTGCGCAGAGGTACAGGAGCACCCTTGGGGCTACGAGGTGCGCTGGTCAGATGTTCGTTACAGGCACCGCAAGCAGTATCCGTTCGTTGGCGTGCTGCTGATGGATACCGAGTATAAGACTCTCGGCTCCTACGTCGGCTGGCTGAGCGAGGATCGGCTGCAGAAGCGGCTCCGCATGAATACGTATTGACTTGAAAGAGCCTCTTCTTGCACAATAGAAGAGGTTTTTTCTTCGGGATTTACAAAAGGATTAAAACACAAAAGCAGAAGCTCAAGGCTGCCCTTGAGCTTCTGACCATTACTCTTTGGAGATTCGTTGTGCCGCTTAGCGGTATGACGAGCCACCCGACAGTTGCTGTTCAGCAATTTGGACGAGTTTTCGTGTGATGTATCCTCCGAGTGAGCCTGCATCACGTGTCGAGACATTGCCGTAGTAACCATCTTGAGGGATCTGAATACCGAGCTCCTGCGCTGCCTCAAACTTCATTTGTTGAAGTGCTGCTGTTGCTTGCGGTACGACCAGCGTATTGCTGCTTCGAGATTGTTGTCCTGCCATGTGGGTAATTCTCCTTTCATCTCTTACGATGGTGTGTTGCAAACTTATTATGATTCGTTTGCGAGAAGAATATGCTAACATTCATCAAGAATTTATCAGGTTAAGGAGATGATTCACTTATGTCCAAGACAATGTCCTTGTTTTTCGCGGTTTTGTCGGTGCTTCTGATGTGCGCGACAGCTATTTCCATTAGCTATAGCGGGTGGCTGACCGTACTGTTCTTCTTGCTTACGATATGCTGTATCGGAGCAGGTTTCGTTGTGAAAGCCAGAATGAGACGGCGTAACGGTACGGCTGACGAGTAGAAGTAAGGCGGTAGTAAGCTGTAGTAAGCGGTAATGCAAAAAGGAAGGATAGCGTTGATACGCTACCCTTCCTTTTTTGTATTTTGTACTTTCGAATGCTGTTAGCGAGGGAGAAGGAAGCCCATTCTCTCTTTCGCTTCACGAAGCGTTTGATGCGCGATGACAGATACATTCTCCGCGCCTTGTTTTAAGATATCGTGAATTTCGCCAGTGCTGCGGATTTCCGCATAGCGCTTCTGCAGCGGCTCGAGCTTCGAGACGACTGCTTCAGCAAGATCCTTCTTGAACGCGCCGTAGCCTTGGCCTTCGTAGCGCGCTTGGATCTCATCCAGCGTCATATCCGCGCAGTGAGCGTAGATGCTCATCAGGTTGCTCACTTCCGGCTTCTCCGACGGGTTAAACAACACGTCGCGGCCGGAGTCTGTCGTCGCGCGGCTGATCTTCTTGCGAATGACATCCGGCGGATCAAGCAGCGCGATGTAGCTGCCTGGGTTCGGATTGCTCTTGCTCATTTTCTTCGTGCCGTCGTCTAGCGACATGATCCGTGCGCCGACCTTTGGAATGTACGGCTGCGGAACAGTGAACATATCGCCATAGCGCTGGTTGAAGCGCTGCGCGAGATCGCGTGTCAGTTCCAGATGCTGCTTCTGATCGTCGCCAACCGGGACGAGGTCTGCGTTGTATAGCAGGATGTCTGCAGCCATCAGCGTCGGGTAGACGAATAAGCCAGCGCCGACCGAATCTTTGCCGCTCGATTTATCTTTGAACTGCGTCATCCGTTCCAGCTCACCCATATAAGCAAGCGTCGTAAACAACCAGCCCAGCTCTGCGTGTGGGGCAACGTGGGATTGCGCGAATACGCTCGCTTTCGCCGGATCGATGCCTGCTGCGATGAACAGCGCAGCTACCGCCTCCGTCTGCTCGCGGAGTGCAGCCGGCTCCTGTGGAACTGTGATGGCGTGCAGGTCTACGACCATGAAGAAGCACTCATGAGTTTCTTGCAGCTTAACGAAATTTTGGATTGCGCCAATGTAGTTGCCTAGTGTTAGCTGACCGCTTGGCTGAATGCCGGATAGTACGCGTGGCATGTGAGTTCCTCCTCAAATACACTTTTTTGAACACAAAAAAAGCCCTCCGCCGCAAGGGACGAGGACCGTGGTGCCACCCTAATTTGTTTGCCTGATGTGACGCGCACAATTACAAGCAAACCTTGAGGCTCCATAACGTGGAGCGAATCGGCGAAATATACGGCTGTCCTCCAGGAGAACGGCTTTCCTTATCGCGGCTCGGGGACCCATTCGGCATCGGATGCGTGCGCCGGTTCCCACCAACCACCGGCTCTCTGAAGCGTACAATCCAAGCTTACTTATTCCCGTCATTGCATTTGCAACCGATTATACTCCCTCCGGGGGATTTGTCAAGGGCTGTCGCCCTATGACGGTACCCGCTTAATAATTAAAGACTTATATTATAAATTCCAACGCTTTAAAGCGGCTCATACACCCCCTAAATCCCCCTAGAAGGGGGACCCCGAGGGTTACACCCCTCTGGACACCGGAAGGTTGTCTAGGGCTGCTACAGCTCCGCTATAGCATGCTTTCGAACATGTCCTCGTTTTCGTCCCTTCGGGACACACTTTACTGCGAGTATTGAACCCGAACCTATAGTTACTTAACTGACGGTACCTGCTACTTCGACTCGATGTAACTACAAGAGTGCTAAAGTAGCCTTTGCCTTACCGGATTCCCCCACTAACTTCAACATCATGACCGCTGCCCACCATACCAGCTACTTCACTCACCTGATCCCCACAGCTTTCACGGTAATGTGTATCCCTGGGGGATACACATTCACCAATTTGACCGCATTCCCACCAATGTGTATCCCTCAGGGTCACTCTTTCACCAATTTGATCGTTTTTCGACTAATCTGTATCCCCCAGGGTCACTCTTTCTCCAATTCGGTCGTTTCTCGGTTAAAGTGTATCCCTGGGGGATACACTTTTGACGGTTTTGCCGAGTTTGAGCTTAATGTAGGTACCCAGAGTACCCTCTTTTGCTGTTTTTGCCATATTTGAACCAGTGTAGGTATCTAGAGGACTCTCTTTTGCCAATTTACTCACTTCTGAGCCATTGTTGATACTTGGAGGACACTCTTTAATCCATTAGCCCAGCTGCTACACCTCTTCGTCACCAGATGTAGTCCACCAGTCCAGCTACTTTCCCTCAAATCCCCCACTTTCACACTCTTCCACACTAATGTAGTCCAACAGACCAGCTACTTCGCTTCAACTCGCCTACTTCCACTCCAATGTAGTCCACCAAACCAGCTTCTTGCTCGCTTCGACTCCCCAATGCTGCCGCTCCCCCATAAACATAAAAAGCCGGGAGTCACCATCGACTCCCGGCAGAAACACCTACTCAATTTGTTTCAAATACGCGACCAAATCCTTCACTTCTTTGTCCGAGAGTTCGGACGTGTGGCCGTGCTGGTCGCCTGCGCGTTTGATGACGTCCTCCAGCGTGGCTGCGCTGCCGTCGTGGAGATACGGCGCGGTCGCGTAGATACCGCGCAGCGTCGGCGTGTCGTATAGTCCACGCACGCGCTTGTTCATAAACTTGCCGCGCGCATCGCCTGCGTAGTCCGTGTCCGTCTTGCTCACGGTGCCGACGTCGTGCAGATAGTCGGTATTCGCCGTCGTCAGCTTGCCGTCACTGCCCACCGCCTTGACGCTGTCCGTCAAGGCATCCGTCGCATGGCACGCGATGCACTGCGCTTTGCCCTCGAACAGCGCCTTGCCGCGCTCCGCAGCGGCAGTCAGCTTGCCGTCCGCCGTCCGAAACGGGCTCTCCGGCACGGGGAAAGCATCCGGCATCCGCATATAGGCCTCCAGCGCATCGAACAGCTTCTGCTTATCCGCAGGCATCGGCTTCGCAGGATCCACGTCCGACAAGCCGCCCATCTCGCCTTGCACCGTATGGATGTAGTCGGTAAAGTCATCCCGACTGCCGTCCCACATAAACAGCCCCGTCTCAAAAGCAAGCACATTGCTCGGCACGTTCCGCGGCCCTTTGCCCGTCGTCAGCGTCAGCTGGTCCACTTCTCCATCGGAATGGCAGGAGGCGCAGCTCATCCAGTTGTTGCCTGCGAGCGGATTATCGTCGCTGTTCGCACTATAGAACAACGTCTTGCCGAGGCGCTGCTGCGCATTCAACCGGTCTGCCGCAATGAGCCCGAGCGGCTTGCCGTCTACCTGAACCCGCCCGCCGTCCTCATCCGAAGCCGGCAGCGAGACATAAGTCAAATCATGCGAGTTCGAATTGTGAATATATAGTTCGCGACCATCAGGCGACATGACCATCCCAATCGGATAATCCCCAGGCAGGTGATGGATCATCTGACTCGCCCTACCACCTCGATTCAGATCAAACACAAGCAAGTCCTCGCTGCCGCCCATGAGCGCATAAGCCTTCTTGCCATCCGGCGAGAACACGATATCGGTCGGATTCGAGACGATGGTCGTCTTGCCGAGTTTGTCTTTCACGTCAATCGCCTTGAACAGCTCTTTGCGCGCCTTCGTATCCTCCGCGCCGCTTCCTGCATTCACAACCGACAACGCAGGAAAAATAACTTCCTCAAACTGAATCGGCGTATCTGTATTCGTCAGCAGATGCGCCTCCCAGAGCGACTTGCCGTCAGGCGTCAGTCGCAGCTGCTCCACCGTATTCGGGATGCCCTGGCTCTTCTTCCTGTCCTTCACATCCGGTGACGCCGCAAGCTCACTCTTGCCAAGCTGCTCCATCGTATCCGTGCGGAACCGCAATGTCCGCGCATGCAAATAATCCGACACATACAACGCTCCACCGTCAGCCGACAGCGCAAGTGCCCGCGGATTATCGCCGGCCTCCACCTGCTGCAGCACCTTGCGGCTCTCCGTATCGATAACGGACACCGTCCCCGAACGATAGCTGCTCACATATAGCCGCTTCCCGTCAGGACTCTCCACGATCCCGTATGGTTCAATGCCAGGCTTCGCCGTACCGATGACACGCCCTTCATCCACATCAATCCATTCGACGCTGTCCGCATAACGGCAGGTCACGTACAATGTTTTTCCATCCTTCGAAACAGCAAGCTCACGAGGCTCCTTGCCTACGGCAATCTCCTTCACAACCTTACGGTCAGTCGTATCAACGATGGATACCGTATTCGAATCTCCGTTCGCCACGTACAACTGCTTTCCGTCCGGCGATGACACGATGCTGCTGCCGGAGGCCGGCGCTGGCGCCGTCTCATGCCGATCGCCAAACCAGCCGCAGCCTGCCGTTAAGGCAGCCAAAGCGGCGAGTGCAATTGCACCCGCCGCCAGCTTGAAACCGCGAAGACCTTTATTTTGTAACCGATACCGGTAGAAGTATTGGAGCAATACCATACTCACCATGTCCCTTCTGCAGCTGCGGTACGGTATCGCCGTCTGTGTTGCCGGAATCGTCGCCTTCCTTGTACACATCGCCTGTATCCCAGAATTCGCTCGCCTGCATGCCTTCCTCAAGCGTCGGACCATCGACTACCTGACGGAAGAACGTGACGTAGCGCTCTTGAATCGCGCTCTGATCCAGTGCCTTCGGCGAGTCTGTGTCATCGCTCGTATTCTTCAGGTTGGACAAAGCAAGACGAAGCACAGCCGACACGCCGCCAACGGTGAACGCGTCATATTTGGCTTCTTTGCCGTTTGTTTTGTATGCTTTCAGGCCGTCGTCCCACAGCTTCTCATCCATAGCCGCATACAGCTTACGTGCTGCATCGCGGTATTTCTCGTCCTCTGTCGCAAGGAATGCCGACGTTAAACCGCGGATCGCGCCGATCTGCGCTTGCAGCGTCGTATTCGAGCTTGCCACGCCCTTCGCTGTATCGTAGCTATCAACCGCTAAGCCGTCTTTGTTGATCAAGTTCTGCATGATAAAATCAGCCTGCTTCACAAGCATCGCTTTTGCTTGAGCTCCTTGCTCCGTGCCCATGCCTTCAGCCGCATCGCCGTTCGCATAGCCGACCGGCAAGCCGTCGATTGCCCGTTCGAACATCCGCAGAGCTTCAATGGTATAGCCCGATTGGAACGTATCGACTGTCGTACCCTGTTTATCTCCATCCGACTCTGTAACGAAAGCACCAGCCTTCTCGTTCCAGTGACGTGTCTTCACGTTATCGAAGACGCCAAGCAGAACATCGCGAGTCACCGTATACGGATCGCTAGACGCAACATCGTTCGAAGGATCCGCATCCGTATTCACCGCTGGCGCTGCCGGGAATGGATCACCGTCAAATACGCGTGCAAACGCCGGATTACGATTCGGATTCGCCGCCCGCTGGTCCGTCATGCCGAAGAACTCCGACGCCGGCCACAGCATCAGCCACTGATCCTGCAGCAAGCTGCGCCCATCGGACACACTCATGCTTTTCACATTCGGGAAGTCCTTATCCCCGTTCTCTTCCACATCAACGGCATGAGGCAAATATGCGCCTGTTGCCAGCGTGCCAAGCGACTTCGACGAAGGATTGTAGAACAGATGATCACGTACGAATAAGAGCTTATTCCAAACTTCCTCTGTCAAAATCATCCCTTGCATGCCGTCGGCGGAACTAACGCCGAGCTTCAAGCCTTGATCGCCTTCCGGGCCTTCCTTTGCAGTAGATGCATCGACCTCTTCGTCGCTCTTCGCGTCATGCAAATTGCCAAGAAAGTCTCCTGCCCACAGCGATTGCTTCAGCATCGCGCCTCCATATGCCGCCGGTACGAGCTGCTTCTTCATTTTGTCGCGGTTCCAGCGAAGCGTGCTGAAATCCACTTGAATCTTCGGAATATATGCGCCATCCTCGCCATCGGCGAATTTGTCCGTTGCAAGCTTCTGCGTGTAATGCGGATCGCCCTCGGAATATTCGATAAAAGTCGGGTACATGTTCTGCTGAATCTGATCCGCTGGCTGACCTACGCTGTCTGCCATCTTCACGAAACGGGACGCAAGCAGCTCGTTATTCTTCACGCCAGCCTTCTGCGCTTCTTCCGCAACAGCAGGACCATTCACGAGATGAAGCCCAAGGCCTGACTTTTCCACAACCTCATACATCGCTTCTTCAGAGTACTCGTAGGACTCGATGCCGGCTATGTAATCGAAGGCCGTCGGCGAATCCGGCTTGCCCGCATCCAGAACGTCCAGATCTGCGCCAAGCGATTCCGCGAGCGGCTCGCCCGAAAGCTCGAATTCCGCATAGGCAAACATATTGCCGGCAGTGTCGAAGTTATAATCCGATACTTTCACATGTGCTTCAGAACCGCAGCCTGTTACAGCAACTGAACATGCAAGAACGGCTGACAACGCAGCGGCGCTTCTTGTTCTTTTCCCCATTTTCCAATTCATCAACATAATCTCCCAACCATTTTTAAGAATGAGAATCATTATCATACAAATCACATAATGCGAATTCTACTCCTTTACCATAAGGTTGGCAATGGTTTTATACACGGTTCCATAAATTTAATAAATAGGCTGTCCTGCCTCGCCTATCGCACGCATAACTTAATACATAACACACACAGCTTGACCTAAATCAATTCCGATCGCTTGTTTTCATGGAGAGGAGATCAAGAGCAGTCATGCATGACTTTCAGCATATTTTTATAAGCATTATCGTTGAAGCCTTCCCATTCATCCTGCTTGGCGTGCTTATCTCGGCGCTGCTGCAAGTATTCGTCTCGGATTCGATGATCGCCCGCATTACACCGCGGAGTCCGATCGCCGGCGTCCTGTTCGGAAGCTTGCTTGGGCTGCTGCTGCCGCTGTGCGAGTGCGGAATGATTCCCGTAGTACGCAGACTTATCCGCAAAGGGATGCCGCCATATATCGGAATGGTGTTTATTTTTGCAGGCCCGATTATTAATCCGGTCGTATTCACTTCCACGTACAGCGCTTTCCAATCAGAACCCATTATCGCTTACTCACGGATGGGACTGGCACTAGCGGTCTGCATCCTGCTTGGACTCCTGATGTACCGATTCATGAAGAGAAGCCCGCTCAAGCTTGGGATTCACTCGCTATCCGGACGCTCGAACGAATCGGATTACGGCCATAACTACAATTATGGCAGCTTGAACGACGGCATCCGCGGACGTATTCAAGCAACCTTCAACCATGCATCGGACGAGTTCTTCGACATCGGCAAATACCTCATTATCGGCGCCTTCCTCACGGCGCTTGTTCAATCGTTCGTGAATCAGGATGTACTCTTGTCCATCGGCGGCCATCCGGGCATTGCCAATCTGTTCATGATGGGAGCCGCTTTCGCGCTGTCCCTCTGCTCGACCTCGGATGCTTTTGTCGCATCATCGTTTCATGGCATCTTCGGCCCCGGCGCACTGCTCGCCTTCCTCGTCTTCGGACCGATGGTTGATGTGAAGAGCCTGCTCATGCTCTTCTCCACGTTCCGCAGCAAAGTGGTGATCGGCATCGTACTCTTCCTGGCTGTCAGTGTCTGGGCGCTATCCATCCTAACGGAGAAGATCATTTCCCATCTCTAACATGAAGGAGGATTACATGATATGCGAACACTTTCAACCGCCCAGCGCAGAGCTATCGCCCACCATCTTATTCGGAGCGGCATATTGGCGGGCTTCGGGCTCTATATTATTTTTCTCGTTCAAACCCATACATTGGCGCAGTATGTTGAGCCTAACTTGTCTGTCTATGTGAAGCTTTCCGCAATTGGACTGTTCGCTACCGCCATCTATCAGCTTCATTCGGCGCTGCAGGAATGGCAAGGTGTCACCGCTGCTCCATGCGATTGCAATCATGAGCCCTCTGCGTCACTACTCGCGAATATCGGTATTTACAGCTTGTTCCTGCTCCCTCTTGCGCTTGGCTTTCTTCTATAATAATTGGAAAAAATTACATCGCGCTAGTTGAATCCGTTTTCGTATAGAAACCGCCATAGCAACCATACTAAGCTCAAGAAGAAACGGCGGTGAGATATACGAGAACGGCAAATACGTAGTTTCTTCCGTAGCAAAATAACAGGAGGTGATTACTATGGCTAGCAGCAATACATTAGTCGTACCTGGAGCAAGCGCGGCGCTTGATCAAATGAAGTACGAAGTTGCAAGAGAGCTCGGCATTTCGTTCCCTGCAGACGGCTATTACGGCGACATGATGACTCGTGACGCAGGTTCGATCGGAGGAGCAATCACTCGCAAGCTCGTTCAAATAGCGGAACAGCAACTTGCAGGCAGATCCGCTCGCTAATCAAGCGCTGAACGATAGAAAAAGCTGCCCCGCATGAGGCAGCTTTTTTTCGTTATGTATAGTTAAGGTGTTTCACGCAGTGCGTGCTGTGCATACTTCGGTGTATAGCGGAACATCCCTGCTGCCAAATTATAGTTGCTCTCGAACGAAATGCTTGCCGACCAGCCGCTTGATCCCGAACGAACGGAGAAGTCGTATAAAATTTCCCCATGCGTCCAATTCCGCTTCAAGCGGATGGAATCGACAGCCATCTTACGGAAGGCTTGTACCTGCTCTCTGGTCATTCCTTGCTCTGCTTCCCCAATTTCACCATTCTTGCTCTCAATTGGATTGTGGCGAACGCCGTACTTGCCAACGATGTTATTCCGAATTTGAATAATTACAGTACCTGCCAAAGAATGAAAAAGTTCCTCTTCCAATTGCTTAAAGACGAAATCAACTTGACGACTTAACGGCATTGTATCCAAATTCATCCATGTCCCCCTCCATCTTCTTGATCTTTATAGGCGATGTCAGCCTACGGACCCATTATATGTCATTGAATAATAGACAGCAATATTATTTTACAAAAACCTTACAGAAAAATAGTTCGTTCGACATTCTTATCTGACTTACAACTCCTCCTTTCGACATCTTTCGTTTTGAAATTACCAATATAGACAAACCTAAAGGCGGTGATATAATAGTGGTATTCCAAATAAAGGGGAGCTCTCCACGATGCAATGGTTCCATTCTATGTCGATTCGAAATAAGCTTTTAACCGGTTGCTACACAATTGTCGCGATCTTCGCGATTGCGCTCATCCTTGGATTGCTGATGACCGGCGGCAGCATTGTACTCGGACTTGTCATCATTGCAATTGCAGCAGTAGTAACGTTTCCTCTAGTAGGCGTCATCGAGAGAGCGCTTACATCTTCGATTGATGAAATGACCTCCATTGCGTTCAGCATTGCAAAAGGTGATTTCACTCAGAAGGTGGATGTATCCTCTTCCGCATCACTTGGCGAGCTCGGCCATTCCTTTAACAGCATGGTGGACAAGCTGCGCGATATCCTGAAGGAAACGTCAACGATCGCAAGAGTTGTAAACGATACGAGCCGCAACATCTTCGATAAAAATATTAACTTGAAGCAAGTCATGGAGCAGGTGGCTACTTCCGCCGGCGAGCTTGCCACAGGTGCAAATACGATTTCCGAGGATGTCAGCGACATGGCAGACTCCATTCGAGATATTGAGACTAAAGTAACGACATACGCGCACTCCACGAAAGAAATGAACTTGCACTCTGACCAAACAATCTCGCTCGTTGAACGCGGACGCCTAGCTGTTGAGAGTCAAGCCCAAGGGATGTCCCGCAACGTGGAAGCGACTTCGCAAGTAGCGGGTGCTATCGAAGAGCTGGCTCGCAAGGCCGATGGCATCTCAGCCATTACGCGCACGATCTCTGATCTCGCGGAACAGACGAACCTGTTGTCGCTGAACGCTTCGATTGAAGCAGCACGAGCAGGCGAGCATGGACGCGGCTTCGCCGTCGTCGCCCAGGAAGTACGTAAGCTGGCGGAAGAGTCGACCTCTTCCACGAAAGAAATACATACGCTCGTTCGCAGCATCGATCAAGGCGTTAAGCAGGCCATTCAGAATATCAAAGTGAACGAAGAAGTCGTTCAGATGCAAATGCAAATGCTGCGCGATTCTGAGGTGATCTTCACTGAGCTCGTTACGAGCGTACAGTTCATTACGCAGCAAATTGCCGAGTTCTCGGCAGAAAGCGATCAAATGATGGAGAGCGCTCGTAAAATTTCCGGCTCTATCCAGAACATCTCCGCGATCACGCAGCAATCGGCAGCAGGTACCGAGGAAGTATCCGCGTCGATGAACGAGCAGATGAGTTCGGTTCAAGATGTTGTAACGGAAACCGAGAAAATGCAGCAGATCGTCATGCAGCTGCAGCGTACAATGTCTATCTTCAAAATTTAATCGAGAATGATTGAGGTCCTCCATCCTCCCGCTTTCGGGATCAGGGTGGAGGATTTTTTTGTTATAATGTACGCATTCATACACAGAGGGGAATTGGAACCTATGACAGAAATGATGCGAGCGGTCGGGTTAACACGGTACTTACCGATCGAGCAAGAAGATAGTTTAATGGATGTCGAAGTGGAGAAGCCTGCTGCACCAATTGGACGAGATATTCTGGTGAAGGTAGAAGCGATCTCGGTGAATCCGGTCGATACGAAACAGCGTGCGCCGAAGGAACGAGTGGAAACGGCTCCCCGCGTTCTCGGCTGGGATGCATCGGGTATTGTAGAAGCTATCGGCCCAGAGTGTGAGCTGTTCCAGCCTGGCGACCGCGTCTATTATGCCGGCAGCATTACGCGCCAAGGCAGTAACAGCGAGTTCCAGCTCGTCGATGAGCGGATCGTGGCGCGGATGCCGGCTTCGTTAGATTATGCCGAAGCAGCTGCTCTGCCGCTAACAGCCATTACGGCGTGGGAAGCGCTGTTTGACAGAATGCACGTCGCAAGAGAGCAAGCTGCGAATGCCGGTAAAACGATTCTGATCGTCGGTGCGGCGGGCGGAGTCGGCTCCATTGCGCTGCAATTGGCGAAGCTGGCTGGTTTGAATGTCATCGGATCCGCTTCCCGTGCAGATTCACGGGAATGGGCGCTGGAACATGGCGCGAATCATGTAATAAATCATCACGAGCCATGGGCTGGGCAACTTACGGACATCGGCATCCGTAACGTTGACTATATTCTGTGCACCAACGCCACGACTGCCCATTTCATGAGCATGGTAGACGCTATCGCTCCGCAAGGCGCAATCTGCTCCATTGTCGACACGACGGAGCCTGTGCCGCTGCATCTGTTGAAGAGCAAGAGCGCCTCCTTCGCGTGGGAGTTTATGTTCACTCGGGCGATGTTCGAGACTGCCGACATGATCGAGCAGCACAGGCTGCTTAGCGAAGTCGCGCAGCTCGTCGATGAGGGCTCGCTGCGGACGACGATGACGAAGAGGCTGTCGCCAATTAACGCCGCAAACCTGCGTGCTGCACATGCCAAGCTGGAATCCGGCTCGATGATTGGGAAGCTGGTTATAGAGAAGTGGGAGTAACGAGCGAGAGCATGTGTAGGAAGCCGCAGATGTGGCTGATAGCATGCAAGTGGGGCTGAGCTGGAAGAGGCAACGGTCAGTATTGAGGAGCGAAAGTGCGAATTGGATGCTGAGAAAGCCCCGACACGAAAATTGACCGGGGAACGGCGGAAATGGAGCTGAGAGAGCAAATACCCTCGCTCGCGTGGCGAAAGCGGCGATTTCCGATGCTGAGAGAGTGTTTAGCCTCTCTCACGTGCAAATCACCGGCGGTCACCACCGGTACCTCTGACGCCTCCTGCTTCTCGGTTCAACACCGGTGGCTTACCTCGCACACAACATGCCCAAATAGCTAACCATACACCAAGAAAGGTCGAGTTCAGGAGCATATCCATGCTCCTAAACTCGACCTTTCTGCCACTCGTTACAGCCCTTTGTTGTAATCGTACCCGATTTCCTGCAGGAATGCCCGAGCAATAACGGCATGGCCCGTATGGTTCGGATGAACGCGATCCCATGCGAGAGTGCCGGAATACAGATGCTCCAGCACTTGGTTGAACGCTGCCTGCGTATCGACGAACAGCGTGCCGTGCTTCTCGGCGATGCGTTTCACAGCTGCGCCGTAACGGTCCATCTCCGCACGCATCAAGTCTTGCGTATTCGGCTCGATATAGAACGGCGTCATCAGCACGATACCTTTGACAGAAGGCAGCGTTTCGGCAACGAGCTTATCCAGCGTCGCCTCGTATTCTTCGAGGTAAACGTGCTGCTCTGGAATTGTCGGACTGTCGTACTGGCGCCACACATCATTCGTTCCGATCATAATTGACAACCAGTCCGGCTTCAGATCGATGACGTCCGACTGCCAACGTTCCTTCAGATCCAGCACCGTGTTGCCGCTTGTTCCCATGTTCACGACACGGATGCCAAGCTCTGGGTAAGTCGTAGACAGCAAAGCATCAACGACGCTCACATATCCTTTGCCAATCGCACCAAACAGCCCTTCTCCGACAGGTCTGGCACGCTCGCAATCCGTAATCGAATCCCCAATCATCACTAGCTTTTCTTTGCTCGTAAGACGCATCGTTCGTTTAAGCCCCCTCTACTCTTCCAAGAAGAATTTTATCACTTTATCATTCAAGCCCGGCAGCCATTCATGCCCAAAATCCGGATAAATTTCAAGCCGCTTCGTAGCGGTGATCTTGTTATAGGCAGCGAACTGCGATGATGGCGGACAGATCGTATCCATCAAGCCGACACCCATAAGCACATCGCCTTTAATCCGGTTCGCCAGATATTGAATATCGATGTAACCGAGTCTTTCGAAAATCTCATCTTCGCGTTTATGCTGCGGATCGAAGTGACGGAAGAATGTCCGTAGCTCCGCATACGCATCCTTGTCGAGGTCCATATCCCATACGCGGCGGTAGTCGCTCAAGAATGGGAACACAGGCGCAAGCTTCGCAACACGCGGTTCAAGCGCTGCGCACGCGATTGTAAGTGCGCCGCCCTGCGAGCCGCCCATCGCATAGACGCGCTTCGGATCGACCTCAGGCATCTCTAAGGCAATCCCCGCTAGCTGTGCGGTATCGAGGAAAATATGACGGAATAAGAGCTGGTCCGCGCTGTCGTCCAAGCCGCGAATAATGTGACCGTTATGCGTATTGCCCTTCACGCTGCCGCTATCCTCGGAGCCGCCGCCTTGTCCGCGGCAATCCATTGCGAATACGGAGAAACCTAACGACACATAGATAAGACGATCCTGCCAATCCCCAACGTTGCCCGTATAGCCGTGGAACTGGACAACGGCCGGATGCGGTCCGTTCGAATGACGCGGACGGGCGTATTTAACATGGATGCGAGCGCCCTTCACCCCTGTAAAATAAAGATCGAAGCATTCTGCTGTCGGAGTCTGGAAGTCACTTGGAACAAGCTCGATGGCAGCGTCCACCTGGCGCATTTCGCCCAAAGCCCGCTCCCAATAGTCGTCGAAGTCGGACGGGCGCGGATTGATGCCTGAATACGTTTTCAATTCATGTAACGGCATATCAATTGTTGGCATATGTACGGTCTCCTTTTCACCATTATTCCCTTTCATGTTACGTGGTGGACTTGCTGCTGTAAAGTGCGAAGTTGCGTCCCATGCATGATCAAGGACGGAGAGGGCACAATGAATTCGAATGTTTGAGACGGTAAACAAAGCAGACAGATCATTCTGGTTGACGGGGGGATTAGGTCCATGGGAACGACGCGCAGAGCCCGCAAAGCATTGGTGCTGCTTCTGACCTGGATCCTATGCGCATGCAGCGGCATAGATACCATACAAGGCGACAGAGTTGCTGCTTCTGGGAGGAGCCCTTCAGCACAGTCTGATCAGATTGAAACTGCCAAGGCCGGTTTAGGGAACAGAATGCAGCCGCCTGCAGAAGCCGAGCCATCCTTCACGAGTGGGCAACAGCAGCAGGTCAAGAAGAAAAAGAACCGTGGAGAAGCGATGTCGTGGGTGACGCTGCAGCGTATGTTCCCCGGCTCCTTCGTGATCTGGGGTCCGCGCGGTTCACGCCGAGTCGCGCTGACGTTCGATGACGTGCCGGACCCGCGCTTTACCCCGCAGGTGCTCGAGACGCTAGCCCGCTACAAGGTGCGGGCAACCTTCTTCGTCGTCGGCCAGCGGGCAGCCAAGCATCCGGCGCTCGTTCAGCGAATCAGCAAAGAAGGGCATATCATCGGCAATCATTCGTATGATCACGCTGTATTTTCCCGCATCTCGCGCTACGCGTTCGAGCAGCAAATTGCACGGACGGACCGGATCATTCGCCCATTGATCGGCTACAGCCCTAAGTTTATCAGGCCGCCCTACGGTGAAATAACACCTTATCAGGTCGATTGGCTGCGCAGCCGAGGGTACATCGTAGTGAACTGGGATACCGATTCCGTGGATTGGAAGAGTCTCGACAGCAACCGCATTCTCATTAACATTAAGCGGACGCTGCAGCCCGGCTCCATCATCCTGCAGCATGCAGGAGGCGGGGAAGGCCAGGACCTGTCCGGCACCATTGCAGCGCTCCCACGGCTTATCAACCTGCTGCGCAGTAAAGGTTATCAGATCGTCACGCTGCCGGAGCTCTTGAACCGGCCTGCCGGACGCAACTGGCGCAGCCGCTAACAGAGATATAAGCATCAAAAAGGCAGCCTTCGGCAAGGCTGCCTTCTTCTAATCTAGAACATATACTTTTACAGATTGGTAACCGAATTTGCTTGCAGCTTGCTGCGATTGCGGTACAAAGATATCAATACGGTTGCCATTAATGGCGCTTCCCATATCGGTAGCGACTCCCATCATGCCGCCGACTGGCAACCCATCATGGTCGTAACCGGTAATGTACAATTTGCTGCCAAGCGGAATAACGTCTGGATCTACTGCAATCGTACCGAGCTTCAGCTTATTGCCGAAGTAGTCTACCGCTCCCCAGCCGTTCTCCGACGGATCAGCCGTATACGCGCTCGCTTTGGCTTTTACGACATCTGTGATGTCATAAGCTCTGCCGCCAACTGTAATTTCATCTTGTTTCGTTTGTTTCACCTGTTGCGTTTGTTTCTTCGATGCCGCCTTTTTGGACGACTTCTTTGCGGCTTTTTTCGCCGTTTCCGACTTAGCTGCTTTCTTCGACGCCTCTGCTTTCGCAGCAGGCTTCGACGACTTCTCAGCCTTCGTAGACGCTGTCACAGCTTTCTCTTGCTTCTGTGCTTGTTCAGCCTGCTTCGACTCTTGAGCGATCGGCTGCGGTGCATCCTGCTTCAAGTTTGCGACTGTAACGGTTGTTGGAATAACGATTGTTAGTCCCTTGTACACATTCGCTGGGTCGATCATCGGATTCGCCTTCAGCAGCTGCTCAAGCGATACGCCGAATTTCTGCGACAACGACCAGAACGTATCATTGTCTGTCGCCGTGTAGTTCGATTCTGCTTGCGCTGCGCCAGCATGCGCGAAGATCGCGATGCCAAGTGCTGCGAGCAGGGCGCTTCTTTTCCAGAATGAGTGCTTCTGCTTCACTATGAACGTCCTCCTTTAATTTACGGACATATATCCTCAATGAGTTCTCGGATATATTCCGTCATTACGATGCTGACAGGTCAAGCTGCTAAAGCTAAGCCAGCTACTCATCTTCATCGCATGCGGCCTACGAGGTTAGTTGTCGGATTCGGACGAAAGGAGTTCCGCCCTACGCTTGTTAACCAAGCGATTCACCCCAGCGCTGCTGTGAACGCATTAACCAGTTCACTGAACTGGCGAGCAAAAGCGTCTATTTCTGACGCTATCTATGCTCTAAAAATATCCCCCGCACATAATGTTTCGGCTCGCGTTAAAGGATAACACAGACACTTACGACAATCCTACCGGAAAATACAACCAACACCGAAAAACAGCCGAATCTTACAGATTGCGCGGCAGTCGAATCGCTACCGTCGTCCCTTTACCAGGCACGCTCTTGATTTCCATTTTCCCTTGATGGCCTTCGATGATGCGATAACAAATCATCAGACCAAGCCCCGTTCCGCTGTCCTTCGTCGTGAAGAACGGACCGCCGAGCTTCGGAAGCTGCTCCTCTGGAATGCCTGTCCCTTCATCAATAATCGAGACGGCAATATGCTGCGCATCGACATTGGTAAGCGTAATGGTTATGATGCCGCCACTTGGCATCGCCTCGATGGCGTTCTTGAGCACGTTGACGAACACCTGCTTCAGCTGATTCTCATCACAGAGCAGTTCCGTCACATCCGAATCGAGCTGCGGAATAATCTGCACATCTTTCAAGATCGCCTGCGTTTCGAGCAGCGTCAGCACATTGCCAATAATCCGGTTGAGATCATGCTTGCGGAATTGGCTGGCCTGCGGCTTCGCCAGCGCCATAAACTCCTGCACGATCGAGTTAATCCGATCCAGCTCCACGAGCATAATGTCAAAGTACTCATGATACTTATCGATCTTCGTCTTCAGAAACTTAGAGAAGCCGATCAAGGAGGTCAGCGGATTGCGTATTTCATGAGCAATGCCCGCCGCCATCTGTCCGGCAACAGAGAGCTTCTCGGAATGAATGAGCGCCTCCTCTTCTTTCTTCCGTTCACGGATATCGCGAAAGACGCTCTGAACGACTGTACCTTTGCCAGGATAATTATGTATGCGGGTGCTGGATACCTCGACATCAATAACCTCGCCAAACACATCAATAATGCGGCACTCCTCGAACTCATTCGGCTCATCCGTTTGCATAACCGCGTGGATACGCTCCATCGATCGTGCCTGGTTATCGGGGTGCATGAATTTCCATACCTTTATATCACCTGTGATCTCTGATAATTCAGTCATGCCGAGCAAACGCAGTCCCGCTTGGTTGGCGAACAGAACTTCGATTCCGTCATGTACAAAGATCGGCTCAGGCAAATATTTAATTAATCGCTGATAGCTTAGCGCTACTGAATAAGGCGGAGCAATATCCGGTTCAATTCTTCCAAGCCTTATCTTCCTCTTCGTTCGTTCAGCCAACGTCTGGTTGTAGTATATTGCCGTCGCCTTCCGTCGCATAGTGGACCCCCGAGTAGTCAAATTCGTTAGAATAGATTTCGCTTTTATTTACCCAATACCTGCGCGGCATGAAGAAATTAAATTTCTCTCATGCAACAATGACGCTACCGGAATAACAAAAAAGCGGCCCCCTGGCCGCTTCCCGTTGCTTGCTCATTTATGAAGTAAACTCTTGTACCCATTCACCGTTGTAGTACGCAACGCCGATTTTCTTGTAATTAGCGCCAAGAATATTCGCTTTATGGCCTGCACTGTTCATCCACGCCGTCATCACTTCCGAAGGCGTACGCTGGCCTTTCGCGATATTCTCGCCTGCATAAGAGTAAGTGACGCCGTAAGCACGCATCATGTCGAACGGGGAGCCGTAAGTCGGCGAGTTATGGTCAAAATAGTTGTTCGTGTACATATCTTTCGCTTTGTCCAGCGCGACCTTAGTCAGAAGCGTATCGGACTTCAGCGCAGCAAGGCCAACCTTAGCGCGTTCCTGATTCACAATCGTCACAACTTGAGCTGCAAAAGTAGACTTGTCCGTCGTGTTTGTTGTAGTCGAACCGGAGCCGGAACCTGTGTTGCCTCCGCTTGTTGTCGTCGTCACAGGCACCTTCACTGTCATGCCTGCCCAGATGATGTTCGGATTCTTGATAGTCGGGTTAGCCGCGATCAACGCGTTCAAGCTTACACCGTATTTCTTCGCGATTTTATACATCGTGTCCGTGTTTGTTACTTTATAAGAGACGGAAGTGTTCACGGAGGCTGCTTCTGCCTTCTGCAGGGCTGCTCCTCCTCCAAGCGCGATCAAGCTGGCTGCGAGTACACTAGCTACACCTATACGAAATGGTTGCATCTTCATGAAAAATCCTCCTCGTTTACAAATGTTGTATGCCGGGGCGCCCCGACGCCACTCATACTAACACGGGAGTTATTCGCTTTTCATGAACTAAATATTGGAAAATAGGTGTCAAACCCGCTAGAAATCATCATTATTAACAAAGTCTAATTTATCGGCCTTCTTGAGATTGCACTCCGAGCAAGCGCATACGCAATTGGCCGGCGATGACAATCCGCCCTTTGATTTCGGCATGACATGGTCAATCGTGTCACCGAATTTACCGCAATACCGGCAAATATAATCGTCGCGCTGCAGAATAAGCAGCCTGAAATCCGTCTTCGTATATAATTTATGAATCATGCCTGAATTAATAATGCCAGCTGCGCCTTCTTCTACCATACGCACAGCCATCTCCGTTGGAATTACGGTCGACCAGCGCTTCCCTGTTTCCCGATAGCCGCGCAGCCTTATATGCCCTCTTCCACGGTCGTTCAATACCGAGGTCTTGAATGTGAAGGAGCCTTGGATCTGCTTAATGACTCGGTCCGGCGGCCGAACCGGCGTCTTTGCAACTTCTATTATCTGCTCGGTTTCCTGCTGTTTACGCAGCCGAGCCGACTTGTTGTAACGTCCGCGGCGGCGCTTTCGCTTACGCTTGCGTGTTCGCGCCGGCGGCAATTCCGATGCCGTTGCCGCTACGGATGCTGTTACCGTTGCAGCGCCTTCGGCAGCTCGCGGTTCAGCCACGGCAGCTTGTCCCACAGCAGCCACATCTACGGCTGCTTGCGCGGTCCCGCCCTGAGCCATCCCGGCAGCGATGGCTGAATCCGAATGCAGCGGCGCTACTGCCACTATCGTGTCACGCTTGCGCCTGCGCATACAGGAGCGGCATGTCCCGCGCCGGCCGCTCTTGCCTGCCCGCTTCGTGAACGCGGACTGCGGCTTCTCTTGCCCGCATACTGTACATTGCTTCGTTTCCATCGCTCTATTCTCGCTTTCGCTTTAGCCTGATATTAAGCCGTGCAGCTTGCGGAACTGCTCTGGCGTAATGCCTTCCGTCTTGCCGAATGCCGCAATAAAATGGCTGGAATCGCGATAACCCGACAGCTGCGCGATTTCCTTGATGGAGCGTGAGCTGTCGCCAAGGCTCATCATCTCTTTGGACTTAATAATGCGCAGCCGAATCAAGTAGGCATAGGCAGTAATGCCGAAGGCTTGCCTGAACAGTGAATTCAAGTAACGCGGGCTGATCGCCAGCTTCTCCGCCATATCCGTAAGGCTAATATCGGGATCGCCATAATTCTCATCGAGCCACCCAAGCAGCGGGTCTAGCTTCTCCAAATGCTGGAATACCGATGACCGGCCGCCTTTCTGCCCGTAAATCTTGATCATCGTCAGGAACCGATACAGCTGCGCCGATGCATTAAGACCTGTTCGGTCCTCGTCATGTTGGGCCTGATTGATCATCGCAATCAGCTGAGAGGTGATTGGCGCATCTTCATCCCAATGCAGCCACTCCGTATGCCGGATCCCAAGCGATGCAAGCATCGATGCAGCGAGCACGCCGCCGAACGTCACATAGAGCGTCGACCACTTCCGTCCACCCTTGGAGACGTAGAAATGCGGCACCCCAGGGAAGAGCAGCGAACCATGCCCCGGAGGCAGCGAGTAGCGTATGCCGTTCAGCTCGAATTCACCTTCGCCTTCAATCGTTTGCAGCCAGTGGAAGTACGGATATCCTTTCGTCCGGTCTACCGCTTCCTGCTCTGGATTGAAGCCAATACTATCCATATAGAGCGGCAGCTCGAACTCGCCGCTCTTAAACATGAACCGATTCTGCTGCTGTCCGTTTATGTTGAATTGCTTCCGCTCCGTTTGCTGTTCCATATTATGATATCCTGCCTAAACTTTTTTATATATCTCTCACTCGAATCTTACCATAAAATAAAGCTGTTATCATCTTATTTACCTAAAGGGGATTAACGCATGGATACGACGAAATTGCCCAAAATGTTATATGGCGGCGACTATAACCCAGAGCAGTGGGACGAGAGCATTTGGCTAGAGGATATGCGGCTCATTCCGCTCGCGGGCATGAATATTGCAACTGTCAATGTTTTCTCCTGGGCGATGCTTCAGCCGAATGAAGATACCTATCATTTCGAGACGCTTGATCGCATTATGGACATGCTGCACAAGAATGGCATTTACGCATGTCTGGCTACAAGCACTGGCGCACATCCGGCCTGGATGGCACGCAAATATCCAGAAGTGCTGCGTACCGACTTTGACGGCAGGCAGCGTAAATTCGGCGGACGCCATAACTCCTGCCCGAATAGCCCGGTCTACCGCAACCTCTCCACTGAGCTTGCCTCCAAGCTTGCTGAGCGTTACAAAGACCATCCTGCCCTGCTTCTCTGGCATGTGTCTAATGAATATGGCGGCGAATGCTATTGCGACCGCTGCGAAGCAGCATTCCGCGAATGGCTGCGTGCCAAATACGGCACGCTGGACAAGCTGAACGAACAATGGAATACCCGTTTCTGGGGACATACCTTCTACGAATGGGACGAGATCGTGCTGCCAAGCGCTCTATCGGAGCAGTGGGCATCTGATCGTACCTGCTTCCAAGGTATCTCGCTTGATTATACTCGCTTCAATTCCGACAGTCTGCTTGATTGCTACAAGCTCGAGTATGACGCATTGAAAGCGCATACGCCCGACATGCCAGTCACAACGAATCTGATGGGCACGTATAAGCCGCTCGATTATTTCAAATGGGCGAAGCATATGGACATTATCGCATGGGATAACTATCCTTCCATGGATACGCCCACAAGCTTCACTTCCATGACGCATGACCTCATGCGGGGCTTAAAGAGTGGAGCGCCGTTCTTGCTTATGGAGCAGACGCCGAGCCAGCAGAACTGGCAGGCATACAATACGCTGAAGCGGCCAGGCATTATGCGTCTATGGAGCTATCAGGCAGTGGCGCACGGCTCGGACAGCGTTATGTTCTTCCAGCTTCGCCGCTCTGTCGGCGCCTGCGAGAAATATCACGGCGCGCTAATCGAGCACGTCGGCCATGAGCATACGCGCGTGTTCCGCGAATGCGCTCAGCTCGGCAAGGAGCTGGACAGCCTTGGCACGAAGCTGCTCGGCTCGCGTCTGCCTAGCCGCATTGCCATTATGTATGATTGGGAGAACCGCTGGGCGATCGAATATTCAAGCGGTCCGACCGTTGATCTCAAATATGTAGATGAAGTTCATAAATATTACCGTGCCTTGTATGAACAAGGGTATCAAGTCGACATCGTGTCTTTCGAGGACGATCTCAGTCCTTATGCGATCGTGCTTGCTCCGGTCATGTATATGGTGAAGCCGGGCATGGCTGCGAGAATGGAAGCTTATGTCGCTGCAGGCGGTAAATTCGTCACGACGTTCTTCAGTGGAATTGTGAACGAGAATGACTTGGTAACGCTAGGCGGTTATCCTGGCGAGCTGCGTGAATTGTTGGGTATTTGGGCAGAGGAGATTGATGCCTTGTTCCCTGGGCAGCACAACCGAATCGTCATGAAGGAAGCGCTAGGCAAACTGCATGGGGACAGCGAGTACAAGTGCACGATTCTATGCGATCTTATCCATGCCGAGAGCGCTGAAGTGATGGCCGTATATGGCGATGACTTCTATAAAGGAATGCCGGTGCTGACACGCAACCGGTTCGGCAGCGGCGAAGCATGGTATGTGGCATCGAGTCCGGATGCCGATTTCCTGCAAGGCTTCCTAGGCGCACTTTGCGACAGCAGTGGCATTAAGCCGCTTCCCGGGAAGCAGGCTGGCGTTGAAGTAACGCTGAGAGCGAAGGATGATCGTTCGTACTTGTTCGTCCTCAATCACAATGCAGCAGAAGCAGCAGTTGAGCTTGGCGAGTATGCCGGCGTCGATCTGTTAACCGGTGAAACAGCTTCCGGCCAAGTGCATCTGGCTGGCTACGGCGTCCTTATTATTGAGCAATTTGCTTGATATTGCCTCGTTCCCTGATCGCATAGCTCCTTGCGCCGCTGAACATATTAGTTGGTGTGAAGGGAGCTTGATCAGACAAATGAGAAGATTTTTCGGGACTTTATTAGGTATTTGTTTAGCTCTTGGCGTAGGTGCTCTGATCTACAATGCGGTATCCGGACCCGGACCGAACAACACGTACAAAGCGGCCAACAGAGCAGGTCATGAAGTAAGGAAATTGGGGCGGGATGCAGCGAACACTGCAGATAACCTGCTGCCGCTGAACAACCGCACGTACCGCAATAACATGTACGGCAACACGAATAACGGCAATACGTATCGTGGCTATTCCTATAATGACACAGCCACACCGCTTGGCAACAATAATAATCGTTACAATGCAAATGCGTACAACGACGGCACTCTTCAAGGTAATCTCGGTAACTTAGGCAATTTGAACAACTACCCGTGGTATCAATGGCTGAACGGTCAGCTGCGTCAAGTCAATCCGGGCACAACCGGCAACACTGGCGGCAACTACGGCACTGGCGGCAACACCGGGTATCCGACAGGCAATACGGGTAACACCGGTAATCAAAATACGGGCAACACTGGCAACACCAGTAATACTGGCAATACAGCAGGTTCTGGCAATGCGGGTTCCAGCGGCAATCAATCCATCGCGCAGCAGATCTTGCAGCAAGTGAATGCAGAGCGCGCCAAAGCCGGTCTGTCGGCACTGTCACTTTATGATCCGCTGTCGAAGAGCGCTCAAGCCAAATCGACTGACATGCGCGACAAGAACTACTTCTCGCATGATTCACCAACGTATGGCAGCCCATTTGATATGATGAAGCAATTCGGCATCAGCTATTCGTATGCAGGCGAGAATATTGCTGCTGGTCAGAAGAGCGTTCAGGATGTAATGACTGCTTGGATGAACTCCCCTGGTCACAAAGCAAACATTCTTAGCCCTAACTTTACGAAACTCGGCGTTGGCTATGCTCCAGGCGGCAACATGAGCCCGTATTGGACGCAGCAGTTTATCAGTCCGTAAGCAGATTATTATCGCTGTACAACCACAAGCGAGCATTGCACCGTGTCTGAAGCGGTCAATGCTCGTTTCATTTCATGCGTTTATGTGCAGCTTGCGGTAAGAGCCAGGCGATTCGCCCGCCATCTTCTTGAATGCCTTCGTAAAATGATGAATATCTGCAAATCCGCAATACTCTGCGATCTCCTCCAGACGCAGCTCGGATGAGACCAACAATTCTTTCGCGTGAGCGATGCGCAGCTCCAGCAGATAGCGATGCGGCGGCACGCCGAATTGCTCGCGAAATTTGGCGCTGAACCTAGATGGAGACAGATTAGCACGCTTCGCCATTTCATTCACCGTCAGATGCTCGGACAGATTGAAGGAGAAGAACGACGTGATCCAATTCAGCGGCTGAGGCGCCGCTTTCTCTGCTTCCCGTAGATTCGTATGATCTTCCAGTATCGTCAGAATCACATCTGTCGCCAATGATTGCGCGCGAAGCTGCATAATCGGATCGCGGTGCTGCCAGCATTTGACCATCTCAATAAATTTATCTCTTAGCACGATTGGCTTCTTCGGTGATAGCTTAACGGGAATGTCGATTCCATTGAAGTCATTGAGCTTCGGCTGTATGAGATGAGCATAAGCCGTTAAATCCGTCTGTCCGCCCCTTGTCGGGAAGCGTTCTTCCCTGAGCTCGTCGTAGAAGAAATCAAGATGAACGAAAGGCGTGATCGTATTCGTCCGCCCCTCTAATTCGACCAGGCTCTCCGGTTGAATGAGACAAAACTCTCCGCTGCCGAATTGATAAGGCACACCATCGACCGTAAATACGCATGCTCCTTCTTGGAAATAAACGATTAAGTAATCGAGCAGCCTGCGCTCTGGGTAAGTCCAAGGTTTGCGGATAGCGTAATCCCCTTCCCTTATGTACGGAACAATTGGGCGCTTCGCCATCATTTCGGATAAATACATCATAATATCCGCTCCTCCCCTGCAGCAATACTACCTCTATTGTAATAAACACAGTTGTTTTTGACAAAAAGGATAAGATATCGGAACAAAGATGAGGTTGCTGATAAGGCGCTATAATAAGGTCATATTGAAATCGAATTCGAAACAAGGGAGCGTTTAATAATGGAAGCAAACACGAACCTGGCACAATTGCCAACATTAGCTGAGGACTACGAGCTATCAGCGGAGCAAATTGCTTCGTATCAGAAGAACGGTCATATTTTTCTGAAGAATGTACTGAAGCCTGAAGAAGTGGATATTTACGAACCGATTATCGAAGGCCTCGTCCGCGAACACAATAATCAGACGAAGCCTGTCGAAGAGCGCGACACTTACGGCAAAGCATTCATACAAATTGGGAACTTATGCGAAATGAGCGAGTCTGCGAAGCGTTTCACATATGCGAGACGATTTGCCAAAATCGCAGCTGAGCTGATGGGTGTAGATGGCGTGCGCTTATACCATGACCAAGCGTTGTTCAAAGAACCGGGCGGCGGTCATACACCTTGGCATCAGGATCAGAATTATTGGCCGCTCAGTACTAATAAATCCATCACACTGTGGATGCCGCTCGTTCCGATCTCCGAAGAGATCGGCTCGATGACATTCGTCGACGAATCGTACCAAAGCGGCTACTTAAGCCGGCAAGATATTTCCGATGAATCGCATAAGACGATTGGCTCCTATGTAACCGGCAAAGGGCTGCCGACGACGAACTACGGCGCGATGGAAGCTGGCGATGCAACATTCCACGCTGGCTGGACGATCCACTCTGCTCCGGGTAATCCTTCCGACCGGATGCGTGAAGTCATGACGATTATCTACATCGCAGACGACATGATCGTAGCCGAGCCGGACAGCAATGCGCGCAGAAGCGATCTCAATAGCTGGTTCCCTGGCATCAAACCAGGCGAGATTGCCGCTTCCCCGCTGAATCCGGTGTTGTATAACAAGAACAACGAGTAGCTTTATGTACGGAATGAGCTCCTTCTGCTGCGGCAGAGGGGGCTCTTCTTCTATTCTAGGAATCTATTATGGTAAAATAGAGTTCTAGCGCTTACCGAAATAGGAGATTGATTGCTTATGAACTCAAACACAGATGTAAGTTATGAAACAAGATCCGCAGCTAATTATGAACGAAGCAGACAAACGCGTAAGAAAGGATTGTCCGTGCCTCTCTTCCTCTTCTTCTGGGTCCTTCTCATTGGTTCCGGCTTGGTCGGAACGATCTGGTACACAGGCAAGATCAAGCAGAACTTGACCGATCAAGTCAATCATCAGACCGCTCAGCAAATCGCCGCCATGCAAGCTGACTATAAGAAGCAATTAGAAGAAATTACGACGAACTTCAACGGCGAGCTCGGTAAGATTCAGGGAAAAGTCGATGCGTTGAACGAGCTGCTCGAGTTCTCCAAGGACAATATGAGCAGCAAGACCGATAACAGCAACAAGCTGTACAGCCAAATTGCCGACGTGAAGAAACAGCTGAATGAGCTGAAGAAAAGCTTGGATGTGCTTAAATAATGACCGTCAAACAACTAAATCGGCTCATGTTGGCGTCGCTAGCCCCTTTTATCGGCATGATCATATGGCTGCTGGGCACGAGTCCGTCCTTCCAACTGACAGACGCTGCCTTCCCGAGAAGTACCGCGCCGCTTGCCCCCCTACCGGAGCAGACGGCTAATGTCATTAGCGGTCTCGATCAAGCGAAGGCTATGGCCTTACATACTGCTTCATCCATCAAGAAGAATGTGAAGCTTTATCATGCCGTGAATGAGAACATGAACGGCGTCGTCGTGCTAACCCGCTCCCAGCTTGGGCGTCCGCTGCTCATCTACGACCGCCGTATTACACGCAAGATCGGCTCGCCGGTTCAGCAGGTACAATCCGACAATCTGACGGCGCAGCTATTCACGATTAACGCGCAAAAATTCAGCGGATATGCCTTGAAGGTGAAGCTGAAATCATCGAAGGGCATGAAAATGGTGCTCGGCAATGACAAATACGGCAGCGCCGAGACGACGCTTTCCGCTGTACGGCGGTACAACGCAATCGCAGGCGTGAACGCCGGAGGATTCGCTGATCAAGCAGGCAAACGGTACCCGCTCAGTACAACGGTACTGAACGGTCAATATATCGGGGGCTTCCAGCCATCGGAGAAGGATCTCTTCTTCGTTGGGCTTAATGAGAGCTTGAAGCTCGTTGGCGGCAAAGTGAAGGACCAGAACGATCTCGATGCGAAGAAGCTGAAGTTCGGCGCTTCCTTCGTTCCCGTACTCATGAAGAATGGCGTGCCGATGCCGATTCCAGCCAAATGGCAGAGCAGTCCTTCTCGCGCTCCGCGCACCGTTATCGCGAACTACAAAGATAACCAGCTGCTCTTCCTCGTCATCGACGGACGTAACGAAGCCGGCAGCTCCGGCGCAACGCTGGAGGAGATGCAATACTTGCTCGAACGATTCGGCGCGAACGATGGCTACAACCTGGATGGCGGAGGTTCATCCTCGCTCATCTTCAACGGCCGCATCATCAACCATCCGTCAGACGGCACGCTGCGGCCTCTGCCGACGCACTTTTTATTTTTCAAATAAGAATAAAGATATAAAAAACCTCCAGCTCCGCCCTTTCAGGCGGAAACTGGAGGTTTCGTCATTTTACAGGCTAATGACTTTGCCAGTAGCTTGCGATTCGAATGCGGCAAGAATAACTGCCAGCGATTTGCGGCCTTCTTCGCCGGAGATGCTTGGCTTCGTCTTCGTAACGATGCTGTTGATGAATGCATCAACAACGCCGCTCGACTCTTGTTTGTCGTTTGTGCTGATTGCACCAACGTTGTAGCGCTCAACTGTGCCGTTGCGCAGCTCAACGATGATTTGGTCGTTAGGATCTGTACCGATCTTCAGAACGCCATTCTCGCACCATAATACGGTGCTGTTGTCTTCGCCTTTGTAGTACGTCCAGCTAGCAACAAGCGTACCGATTGCGCCGCTCTTCATGCGAAGGAGGCAAGTCGCGTTATCGTCTACGTCTGTACCCTCTTTGTCGAGCGTACCGATGTACCCCGTTACTTGAGCAACTTCGTCGTCAAGCAGGTAACGGATGAGGTCGGATTTATGTACGCCGAGGTCACCCATAGCGCCCATAATCGCTTCCGGTTTACGGAAGAACCAGCTGCCTTTGCCGTCTACGCTCCAGCCTTCCGGACCTGGGTGGCCGAACGACGTACGGAATGTAAGAACGCGGCCAAGCGAGCCGTTCTTGAGGATTTCTTTTGCCTTCACGTGCGGAGGCATCAGACGTTGGTTGTGGCCAACCATCAAGTAAACGCCGTTCTTGCTTGCAGCTTCGATCATAGCAGCCGCTTCTTCGTCAGTCGAAGCCATTGGCTTCTCAACCAGTACGTGTGCGCCAGCATTCGCTGCTGCAATTGTTACTGGTGCGTGAAGGTAGTTAGGCGTGCATACGCTAACGGCGTCCGGCTTAACTTTGCTCAGCATTTCTTCATAGCTTGCAAAAGCTTCAGCGCCATACTTCGCCGCTAGCTCTTGCGCGCGCTCGATAACCGGGTCAACGAAAGCGACGAATTCGACGTTAGGATTTACTGCATACTCAGGAATGTGACGACGGATTGCAATGGCGCCGCAACCTACAACGGCTACTCTTACTTTACTCATAATAGCGTATATCTCCCTTAATCAAATGATGGTTTTAAGCTTTGTGCCCGTTCTCACGAAGCCAATTGATGCTTGTTTGTACCGATTCAAGCGGCGGATTCGCACATCTGTCTTGCTCGACAACGATCCACTCCACGTTTGCTTTACCTGCAGCTGCGATAATATCGTTCAGCGCGAGGTCGCCGCGGCCAAGCTCGACCGTGTCGATTTGCTCGCCTGGGTTGCCTTTGCGGAAGTCCTTCAAGTGAAGCAGCGGCAAGCGGCCAGCATACTTCGCGATATAAGCAATTGGATCTTGGTTCGAGTATTGCACCCAGCCAATGTCCATTTCCACTTTCAAGAGGTCAGCTGCAACCTTCGTGTACATGGCATCAAATACGAACTCGCCGTCGATTTGCAATGCGAATTCGAAATCATGGTTGTGGTAGCAGAATTCGATACCTGCTTCATGGAACTTCTTGCCGAATTGCTCCAGCTTCGTGATCAGACCGCGCCAGAACTCTTCGCCGCCAGCAACCATCTCAGGGGAAACCCACGGAAGGATGGCATAACTCGCGCCGATTGTTTTCAGATAAGCGATTTCGCCATCAATATTCTCTTCCAGCTGCTGCAAGCCGACGTGGCTTCCGAAGCCTTCAATGCCAAGCTCATTCAGCAATGCTTTCATTTCCTCTGCAGGAATGTCGCCGTAACCAGCAAATTCAACGCCCTCATAGCCCATAGCAGCTACTTGACGAAGTGTGCCTTTGAAGTCTTCCGCTAATGCGTCACGCAGTGTGAATAATTGCAAACCGATTTTCACGATTAATCTCTTCCTTTCGGGCGGGTTTTGCCTTGCGTCCCTGATGAAACGCATAGCACCTGTAAGTTTACCAATCTGACACTCATTATAGTAGAATTCGAGTGCTTTCGAGATGTATTATATAACAATAACATGTACGATTTTGCTGCAAAATGAGGTGAACCGCATGCTAACCGAAATTATGAGCTGTAGCTATTCTTATCATACACAGCCCTTCCAAATCACGAACCACGGGAGCCTGCGCGCCTATCTCTTCCGCTTGCAAACAGAAGGCACCTGCGAGGCGCTCGTGGACGGGCGAATGCAGCACATTGAGGCCGGCGATCTGCTTCTCTTCAGGCCAGGCGACGCCTATCATTTGAACGTCATCGCACCGCACAGCGACTCGGAGAACGGGGCTGATCCAGCACCCAGCAGCGTCAAAAGCGGAGACTACTATGTCATCTGCCGCGGCAGCTGGCTCGATGAATGGTGGGCGCGCAAGGAGCGTCCACGCAAAGTGAAGGTCGTTCCTGACGAGCGCTGGCTGTCGATTTGGCAGGCTCTCATTCTGGAGAAGCGGCGCTTCGAAGCGGAGGATACCGAGCTCGCCGATTACTTGCTCCGCGCGCTCTGCCTCGGTCTAGACCGCGCCATTACGACGCAATCCGCCCTACAGGGCAAGTCCTTCATAGCCACTCGCATGAAGAACTTTATCGACGAGCATGCTGCCGACTCCTTCAGCGTGTCCGATATTGCTAACCATGTGGGCTTAAGCGTCTCGCGCACCGTCCATCTGTTCAAGGAATGCTATGGCTTGACCATCATACAGTATACCCAAAATGTCCGCTTATCCATGGCAATGGAGAGAATCAAATACAGCACGATGACCCTGGAGCAAATCGCTGAAACCTGCGGCTTCGGCAGCTATTCGTACTTTTACCGTGTCTTCAAGCAGAAGCATGGCGTGTCTCCGGCTGTCTACCGGCTCCAATAATGAGTTGAGGACCCTTCCTTGGGCAACACTATGTCAAAATGGGGCGGGAGGTCGGAGGCAGCTTGCGGTTTAAAGATGTGTTCTCTATTATCGGTCCTTCCATGGTCGGTCCGTCAAGCTCGCATACGGCGGGAGCGGTGCGCATCGGTCTTGTCGCGCATCAACTGTTCGGCGCCGTGCCGGAGCGTGCGGAGATACGGTTCTACGGATCCTTCGCCGCGACCTATCAAGGACATGGCACCGATATCGCGATTGTGAGCGGACTGCTCGGATTCGCTACCGATGATAGACGAATCCCGGAAGCCTTAGCCATTGCTGAAGAGCGCGGTACGGAAGTCATCTTCGGACAAGGGAAAGGACTGTTCTCGCATCCGAATACCGTGAAGCTGCTGCTCGATACGAGCGTGCCGGAACCTAGGAAGCTGTCGATTGTTGGCACTTCAATAGGGGGCGGGAACATTGAGATTGTTGACGTGAATGAGTTCGCGGTGAAAATTACCGGCAATTATCCGACTCTCGTCATTCTGCATGAGGACAAGCCCGGTGTCATCGCGGACGTTACCTCACTGCTGAAGTCCGAAGGCGTCAACATTGGCCACATGTCCGTCGACCGCAAAGGCAGAAGCGGCGAGGCAATGACCGTGCTGGAGCTAGACGGCATGCTGCCCGGCTCCCTAATTGTCGCACTCCGTGCACTCTTGCATGTGCAGCAGATTTCCACGATTGATCTTAATTCTGTTTAAGCGAGGCGAATGCGATGAACTTTCGAACGCTGGCTGAGCTCGGCGAGCTCTGTGCGGAGCGCGGCTTGTCCATCGGCAAGCTGATGCTGGAGGAGCAGAGCGCGGAATCCGGCAGATCGCAGCAGGACGAATTCAGCAAGATGGCCGCCTATTACGACGTCATGAAAGAGGCCGTGCAGCGCGGCCTGCACGAGAACACGACGTCGCGGAGCGGTTTGACCGGTCTTGATGCGCAGCGAGTCGTCGCGCACCGGCAGCAAAAAGAGGCATGCCTCGGCGAGCATGCCAGCAACGCGATGGCGTATGCGCTTGCCGTCTCGGAAGTCAACGCCTCGATGGGCCGCATCATCGCGACGCCGACCGCCGGCTCCTGCGGGATCATACCTGGCGTATTCGTCAGCAGCCAGGAACGCTTCGGCTGGGATGACGAGCGCCTCGTCTACGGCTTGTTCGCGGCAGGGGCCATCGGCTATGTCATCGCGAACAATTCATTCGTCTCAGGCGCAGAGGGCGGCTGCCAAGCCGAAGTGGGCTCTGCCATCGGCATGGCGGCAGGCGCGCTTGTGGAACTGCGCGGCGGCACGCCCGCTCAGGCAATCCACGCGGTCGGACTCGCGCTCAAGAACACGCTGGGCCTCATCTGCGATCCGGTCGGCGGCCTCGTCGAGATCCCTTGCATCGTGCGCAACGGATTCGGCGCAGTGTCCGCGCTTGCCGCGGCGGACATGGCTCTTGCCGGCGTCCGCAGCGTCATCCCGTCGGACGAAGTCATTCAAGTGATGCTGGAGGTCGGCTCTGCGATGCCGGAGATCCACCGCGAAACAGCAGGCGGTGGACTCGCAACAACGCCGACCGGCCGCCAGATCATGCAGGAGCTTCGAGAGAATAAGAAGCCTAAGTCGCCACGAAGCTAAGCTAATTAAGCTGCACCGGATCAGATTTAGCACTCTCAGCTTCGCCAGGCAGCCGATATCGGCTGCCTCCCAGTCTGAGAGTTCGAATTCCGCACTCTCAGAGCAGCAATCCGTCGATTTCCTTGCTGAGAGTTCGAATTTCACACTCTCAGCTTCGCCACGCTGCCGATATCTGGACATGCGTTTCTCTAAACTCTAAAGCTGCACCGAATCATACGGTGCAGCTTTCTTTTTCATACAGGGAGTCTATCCCATGGGATAGATACGGCATAGCCAGTTTAATATAGGCTTCCGCGTCCAGCTTGCAATTCTGCTGCCAATCCATCGTTGCACCGTAGATGCCCCAACTAAGCAGTGCCGCAGCAACTCGCATGGAATCCTCATTCGCGCCGGAACGCCCCTTCGACAGCATCTCGAAGAAGGTCCGCTCCAGCTCGCTTTTTAAGATGACCTCGTACGTGGCGGCAAAGGATTGAAAATTCCGCTGGCAGTGATTGTTCTCGGATATCGAGGTTTGAAATTCCGTGATCGCCACGAAGACCGTCTTAATGGTTTCCTCGTTTAATTGCAGAGGCTCTTTGATTCGTGCAATGACATTCCCCATCATATCCTCTTTCAGCACCTTCTCGAGCAATTCATACTTATCCAGGAAGTGATAGTAGAACGTTGCCCGATTAACTGTTGCTTCGGTTGTAATATCTTTGACGGTAACGTCCTTGAAATCTTTTCGATGAATGATTCTGCTGAACGCATCCATAATCAATCGGCGCGTCCGTAGAAAGCGAGGGTCGGTTTTTGTTTCTGCTTTATCTGTCACAGGTATGTGCTCCATTCGTTTTTTAGACATTTTGGCGGATATGTCGTATATCCGATGAATTGCGAAATCTGTTGATTGAAGCTATACGTCAGCGATCTTATAATCACTTTACAACACGTGTTGAATAACCAATGTGATCATAAACAGGAGATGATGAAATGTCAAACGTACTATTCGTTAAAGCTAATGATCGACCTTATGAACAATCCATCAGCGTTCAGATGTATGAATCGTTTTTGAACGCCTACAAAGAAGCCAATCCGTCCGATTCAATTACCGAAATCGATTTATATAAAGAAGACGTCCCGTACTACGGCAATGACGCCATCACTGGTCTATACAAGGCTTCGCAGCAGCTACCGCTGTCCGATGCCGAAGATCGCATGGTAACGGTCATCGATAAATATATGGATCAATTTCTCGCAGCGGATAAAATCGTGATCGCTTTCCCGCTCTGGAACCTGACTGCACCGGCACCGCTCATTACGTATATTTCCTATTTGACTCAATCAGGAAAAACATTCCAGTACACATCAGAAGGCCCAGTCGGGTTAACGTCGGGCAAGAAAATCATGCTGCTAAGCGCTCGCGGCGGCGATTATGCTTCCGAAGGCAAACAGTATATCGAGTCTGGTATCAAACCAGTGAAGGCGATATTGGGCGGACTGCTAGCCATACCGGTTGAAGAAGTCATTATTGAAGGGCATCATGAATTTGGGGACCGCGCAGCGGACATTATCTCCTCTGGACTAGAACAGACGCTGAAAGCGGCAGCAGGCTTCTAACAGATAAGGTTGGAAAAAGAACAAGGAGCTATCCCATAAGTCATCATGACTTATGGGGCAGCTCCTTTACTTTTCATATCATGAGAGGATTACGCCGATGTGTATCCCTACGGGTCACTCTTTCGGCATTCCGCTCCATTTCCCGCCAATGTAAATCCCCACGGTACTCTCTTTCGGCTTATCAGCCGATTTCCCACATCGGTGAATCCGCTTCGAGATAAAGTAGCATTGGCATGATGCAGAGCTAGCCCCTCAGAAAAGGAAATGCCCCTGTCAGCCCCATCCGGCTCATATCGATCGGCTCCCAGCCCAGCTCGAAGGCCGGTGACTCCGGGTGCAGCTCAATCAGAGATTCCCCGTCCGCTTCTCCACTGAACACAAGCAAGGGATCTGCATGAATCGTATTCGCATCATAGAGTCCTTCCAGCTGTTCGCGCCAATTCTCCCACGCAATTGGACGATGACCGCGTTTATCATCCCCGTAGATGCCCGTCACCGTCGGCAAGCGCTCGCCATTGAAGTATAGATTATAATCCGCCTCCTGCAGCCTGCGGTCATCAAAGTTGACGAAGTGATACAGTTGTTCACCGGACTCATACGCGATATTGCGAACGAACGAAATGTCCCGATTCTCTTCACCCGCCATCTCCTGGGTACCGAACGCAGCCCGCGCGCCGTTGCGCACGAGCAAATTATTTTCAATCCGGTTGCCGATCCCTTTAGCAAAGATGACGAACCAGAGTGTCCCGCTTCCGCTGCTAAACAAGTCATGAACCACGTTATGCGATACCACATATTCATCCGAGGCATCATCCAGATAGATACAGAAGCCGTAGGAGAAATAAATGCCGCTATGATGAAACCGGTTGTATGTAATCTGGTTGCCAATGCCCGCTCCCCACGACTCAATCATCCCGCCGTCTTGGCTGTCCTTCATGACATCCCACACGTTATTGCGCGTAATGACGTTATTTCTGGTATGGGCAAAATCATAATGATTCTCCCAAGTCACCTTCGTTCCGTAATAAGACTCTTCCATCGCGCCGTAACGCAGTCCTTTCAGCGAAATGCCATAACGCGGCATCCCGTGAATTTCATTATGCGATACCTCGTTGGAGCCGCTCTGATAGAGCTGAATGCCGCTCCCGTGACCAATCAGCTCGCCGCCATAGCGAATCAGATTGTTCGTAATTACGTTATGCTGATTCACATCCGCCTCCGCAGCGCTTGCAAAATCTCCATCTCCAGGGGCGAAGCCCATAACATAGATGCCGTTATAGCCCACATGTTCAATGAGATTATCTGCGATCGTATTATGCTGGCAATAGCCATTCATCACGACGCCGCTGAATCCGCTCTGAATGATTCGGCAGCCGCGCACCGAATTGCCAACTGCATTCTCCATATAGATCAGCCCATCTCGGCTCTCGGTATGCTCGCAGTTCGAGGAAGGCATGCGATACTGCTGCGCACAGTCCGAATAAGCAATCGTCAGCCCTTCGAAGCAGAGGCCGCTTATCGGATTGTCCGCCGACTCTCCGCACAGCTCGATTACCCGCCGAACCGTCGGCACAACAATGGTCTGCTCAGCGATAGGCAGCTGCCGAGGGTAATAATAGAGCATGCCTTCGGCTTCATCGCAGTAGAACTCGCCGGGCTCAGTGAGCAGCTGCAACGCTCCTTGAATTCGATAACGGGAGCCTCGGTCGATTCCCCACGGAGCGGGCTCTGCGAACGAAATCTCCTTCGCGCTCCAATCCATCTCCGTGATCGTCTTCGTCTCCGTGAACCAATTCCACTCGCCTTCTCCCGGCCAAATATGCACCTGCGCTCCCGCATCAAGCGCAAAGCTCGGCAAGTCGCCTTCCGCGAACCTGAAGCCGCGTCTGTCATCGCGCTCCGCTTTCCCCGCAGCCGCGTTATAACCAGCCTTCGGCCAACATGCCTTGACCGCTCGCAAGCCGTTCTCGTAGAGCGTATGAACCGTCGCCCCCGACGAGCCCACTCCTGTTCCTGGTCTTGCTCCCTCGCCCTCTCCTACTCCACCCAACCGAGCGCGATAGATTCCATCGCGATAGTGTTCCCAACTGGCACCGCCAAGTACCTTCCCGCCAGCGATACACACCTCTTCCCCGGGCATGCTCCGATACGTCACTGTGCTGCCGGCAGCTCCGCCAACATCGCGTGAATCGAATCGTAGCGGCGCAGCAAGCTCATATAATCCGGCGCCGATCCACACGGTGATGCTCTCACGCTCGGCAGCCCCTTCCGCCAGCTTCGCACGCACCAGCTCTTGCGCCCTGCTAATTGTACGAACCGCATCATCGGCAGCCTCGCCGCCGTTCAAGTCATCACCATTCACGTTCGATACGTAGAACTCCACCTCTACTTCTCCCTCCATCCTTATCACGCCCATTCTCAATAAAAAAAGAGACACAGGCGCTCTAGCCACCCATGCCTCCTTGTCAACGATGCTTATTTCAAGCCTTGCTTCTTCAAGAACTCATCCCACTGCTTCTGAATCTCTTGGTCAATCTTCTCTTGACCTGCCGCTTTCAGCTTCTCGAGATATTTCGGAATGATTTCACTCGGATTCACCGCGCCTGTCTCCAGTGCCGGACCATACTCGTTGTTAACCGCTGCCGTATTCGCAAGCTCCGACTTGATCGGATCTTGATTGACAGAGAAACCGTAAGAAGCCGCTACCATCGCGCTGTTGTTCAGATCAATCGTCTTCTGCCATACATCCGGCGTTTGCGGTGCTTTCAGGTAAGCATTGAACTGATTGCCGAATACCCAGTCTACGTTCGGAGCATAAGTGGAATCCTTGATCGGCTCGATGTAATTCTCGTCTTTCTTCGTATAGTGCTTGCCTTCGATACCGTAGCAGATCAAGTTGTACAGATATTTATCCGTGTTCAGCAGGTTCATGAACATAAGCGCGCGCTCTGGATTCTTCGATGTTTTGCTAATGACCTGCATTGCGCTTGAAATACCTGTGAAGTACGTATCAGAGATCGGCGCATATACCACTTCATTGCCGCCATTGTTGTTCATTTCGTCGATTTCGCCGCCTGGCTTCGTCGTGTACTCGATGGTTACAGCGACAGTGCCCTTCTTCCGCAGATCGCCGAAGCTCTTCAGGATTGGAGCATCATCGTTGATGTAGCCCGCTTCGTACCATTTGTGCAGCGTATTGTAGTAATCCTTCTTCTCGTTGATCGTCTGTTCGGCTGTGAGAATCGTATAGTTCGGATCATCTCTCTTGTAGGATACGGCAAGACCGTCCGTGCCAACCCAGCTTGGATCGGTGTAGAAGCCCCACTGGTTCTGTCCAAGTCCGAACGGAACAACACCTGGCTCGTTGTCATGGATTTGTTTCAGGAATGGCTCGATATCCTTGTACGTATGGATAGAGCTAATGTCGAGATTGTATTTGTCTGCATAACGCTTCTGGATGACCAAGCTCTTCGTCTTCGCAGCAACTTGATACACAGGGAAGCCGTACACTTTGCCGTCATTGGCTTTCATATCCGACCAGAACTTATCCGGAACGTTCGCGCGAGCTTCCTTCGCGTTTTTGTCAATCATATCGTCCGTCAGCTCAAGGAGCGCACCTTTATCGATGTTCGCTTGGTAGCTCAGAAGCCAGGATCTGGAGCCCCATGCGATATCGAATTCTTCGCCGGAAGCCATAATCGTGTTCATCTTCGGATCATACTCGTCAAAAGAGAGCGGTTTCAAATCCACGGTTGCGTTGATTTTCTCTTTCAGGTACTTATTGATTTCGTCATTTACGAGCTGCTGATCCGCTCCCGGAGGGTTGCTCGGATAGTAGAACGTCAGCTTCACTTCGGGAAGCTCATCCTTGGCAGGCTCCGTTGTCGTATCTGCCGCATTGTTCGTCGTATCTGTAGTCGCATTGGTCTGATTCGTCGTGGTGTCCGCTGCATTATTCGTCTTGTTGGCATTGTTGGTGCTTGCTTTGTTGTTGCTGGAACAGGCTGCGATGATGCCGAAACATAACAGGACAAGACATAGTTTGTGGATAGCCCCTGATACTTTCATTTTCATGAACGACACACCTCTCAATTTTAGTTAACCCCATACCCATTATTTAATCAAGTACAAACGTGCAGCGCTGGCCTCACCTCCTTCATGGAATATCGAGCGCAGGGGCTTGGCTGCTACCCTTTCAGCGAACCAACCGTAATGCCCCGGACAAAATACTTCTGAAAGAACGGGAAGATCACCAGCATCGGCCCCCCAGCCAGAATCGCCATCGCCATCCTTACGGAGAGCGTCGGGAAGTTCGCGAACTGCAGCTTATCAGCCGCTTCCGCAAGAGGCGAGTTCGCCAGAAACTCGATTTGCGACAGGATCCGTACGAGCAGCAGCTGCAGCGGGACAAAATTGTCGTTGTCAATGAAGAGCAGCGCCGTGAACCAGTCATTCCAATAAGCAAAGGCGATGAACAATCCAAGCGTTGCCAGCGCTGGCGTCGACAGCGGCAGAATCATTTGCATGAAGATCCGTGTCTCGCTCGAACCATCCACCTTGGCGGATTCAATGATTTCCATCGAGATTTTGTCCAGGAAACCTTTCATGATGAGAATATTGTAGGGACTTAACAAGAGCGGAATGATGAGTGCACCGAGCGTGTTTTTAAGGTGAAGATACTGCGTCATTAAGATATAGAATGGAATCAATCCGCCATTGAACAGCATCGTGAAGAACACGTAGAACGTAAGCGGCCGTTGATAACGGAAGTCCCTCCTTGAGATCGGATAGGCGGTAAGCGCCGTAAGGAACAACGCAACAACCGTACCGACAACGGTGATAAGAATGGTGACACCGTAGCCGCGGAGCATAATGCCCGGCTCCTTGAACACGATTCGGAATGCCTCAAAGCTGATCTCATGTGGAATGAACCGGTAACCATATTGAATGAGACTGTTCTCGGACGAAATCGAGACGGCGATGACGAGCAAAAAAGGCAATACGATGAGCGAGCTTACGATGATGAAGAAGATGTTAATGAACCAGTTGGCGCTTCGGCCCTGATTTGTCAGCGGCATAGCTTGCATTCCTCCTAGAATAGAGAGCTTTCCTTATCGAGTCTGCGCACCAGAAAGTTCGCCGAGACGATCGTCACGAGACCGACAACAGATTGCAGGAATCCGACGGCTGCACCTGAATTAATGTCGCCAAGCTTCGTTAGCGCTCGGTAAACATAGGTGTCGATAATATCTGTCGTCGAGAAGATCATCCCTACATTGTTCGGTACAAAATAATGTAGACCGAAGTCGCCTCTGAAGATATTGCCGAGCCCCAGGATGAACAGGATGATCACGAGCGGCTTCAGGAGCGGCAGCGTGATTCGCAGCATCATCTGCAGCCGGGAAGCTCCGTCCAGCTTTGCAGCCTCGTAATACTCGCTGTTAATGCCGAGAATGCCAGCATAGTAGACCAGTGTTGAGAATCCGACGCTCTTCCACACCGCAACGAGCGGCAAGATGAAGATCCACGGCTGCTTCTCGAAGTACCACTTGTGCGGCGCGAGCCCGAAGGTTTGGAGCAAGCTGTTCATATAGCCGCTCTTATGCTCGAGGAATGCGTAAGCGATATAGCCGACGAGCACGAGCGAGATGAAGTAAGGAAGGAACATCGCCGTCTGATAGACCTTCACCATTCGCCCCGACACTTCATTAAGAAGCAAAGCGAACAGCAGCGCGACGACAGTGCCAAGGATGATGTAAGTAAAGTTGTAGAGCAGCGTGTTGCGTATAATGCGCAGCGCATCCTGCGACTTGAACAGAAATTTGAAGTTGTTCAGCCCGACCCATCTGCTTCCGAAGATGCCCTGGTCGTACCTGAAGAACTTGAATGCGAGAATCAAGCCGACCATAGGGATGTAGCTGATGATCAGTTTGTACAGAATACCTGGGGTCGCTAGCATGAGCAGTTCTCGGTTTTTGCGTAAATACATCCATTCTCTCTTCAGCCATTTCCCGGTTCGTGATCCTAATTTCATTGTGATTGACCGCCTCCTTCTGATTCTGATCATGCCACGGCATCTTCTTGCTCAGCTAGAATACGATCTTCGAAAAACTGTAACGGAGGCATGTAAAATGTTCGAATTTATGCACAAAAAGACCGCCGTTCCCACTAGGTTTCGTGAGAATCGGCGGTCTTGATCATGCATGGAGCGTCCTGCTATGAGATGGACTTCTTCATTCGATATTCCTTCGGCGTGCTTCCGAACTTCCCCTTGAACAGCCGGAAGAAGTAGCTCGGATTCGCATAGCCGCACTTCTCCATAATCTCGATGACGGTGTAATCGTCATTCTCGAGCAACTGCTGCGCATGCCTCAGACGGACATCGTTCATATATTCGGTTATGGAGACGCCTGTGCTGTCTTTGAACAACTTGCCGATGTAAGCCGATGTCAGCTTGACCGTCGACGCGATGGACTGCTGGCTCAAATTAATATCCGCATATTTCTGCTCGATCAGCTCTTTAATCGTCTCCAGAATCATATCATTGCGTTCCATGGTAGCCGGCCGCTGCCCTTCACAGATCTTCGCGCAGAGCGAGAGCAGAAGAATGTACATCTCTTCCAGCGATTCCTTCTCCTGCGTCATGTGGGTCACATAGTCGAGATCGACATCAAGTTTGATGACGCGATTGCTCGCAATCTCAGCGGCAGCATTCTTCATCGCCCAAGCAAGGTTGGACACCGCGCGAAGCATATCGTCGTATTGGAATCCCGCAAGCATCGTGAACGCCTTCTCGAGTTCGCTGCCCGCTTCCGACATTTGCCCCTTCTTGAGCGCCTCGGTCAGCCTCCGCTCGATAGGATCAGGAATAGCCGTATTCTTGCTGTTTACATTCTGCTGTACCTGATCCGAGGTAATGATGGCTCTGTTGCCGACGATGAGCTTGTACATGCACAGCTGCTGCGCCTGAATGTAAGCCGTGGATATGTACGGGAATTGCAGGAATGGGTCACTGACGCCGCATGAGAGAGACAAGTTGTAATAGCGCTCAATCGTTTGCTGAATCTCGCTGATGAGCGGCACGACCTGCGCGAAGCTCGCATCCCTATCTTCGGCTCCTCGCGACACGATAAGCACAACATGATCGCCGCGCACCTCTACCGCTTCACAAGGATAAGCTCGCGACATCATTTCTTGCGCGATATTCACAATGGCGAAGCTGTACATCTTCTTCGCAGTACCGGTCGTATTGCGGTCGAACGAAGCGTAATTATCAATTCGCAGCACACAGACGACGATTTCGTCGGATATCGATATTTGCAGCCCATGCTTCTGAATGAGCTCCAACATATCATGATGCGTAAACAGGCTGCTATCCGTCAGAAACTTGCGCAAGTAGTATTTGTTCACGATCTGCTCGGAGCTGATTTCCTGCAGCTTATGGCTTAGACGCATGTAGTTGTCGCTCATGAGGTGGAATTCATCGCCTTCATAAGCCGACTGCGCCTGTCCGCTTCCCTTGGAGGGTTGTTGAAGACGAATACGCCGCAGCATCCGTTCAATTGGTGTATAGAGCTTGTAAGACAACCAGATGGAGATGCCGATGGCGATGAGCAGGAATACGACTGCGATGACGATCGACTTGATGCGCGTTTCCCTGACATCCTTCATCAGCTGGTCATAGGACTGCACATAGATGATGGTCCAATTCCGAACGCCGTCGTCCATATACGAGATGAGCTTCTTCTGCCCCTCGACTTGTCCGACAACAAAGCCGGATGATGAGTTATTTGCCGTTTTATCCTCCGCAACGAGCTGCTTGATTCGTTCCTTCTCAGCCCCACCTGCGGAAGCTTGCTTAAGCTCCGAGGAGTATAGCTGACCTTCTCGGTCGGCAATATAAATCTCTCCGCCCTCCCGGCTGCCCACCGCATCCATCTTCTTCAGGCTGTTGAATACCCAGTCCGACTTAATATAGAGAATGATAGCGGATTCCGATCGTGAGAACGGTTTCAATGAATTCGTGACGAGATAGGCGAAGACGTCGATTTGACCATCTTGTCGTTCAAGGCTGACCGGGATTAATCGTGATGTGGAGTGGGGCTGGTTCGGATCAAACAGCCAGGAGCGGATTTTGGATTTCGTAATGCCCCCATCGAGCAGGAAGGCTGACGATGTCGCGTAAATTTCGTTCTGCGTGTGGTTGTATACAGCGATGGAATGCAGAAAGGATGAACTGTCCATGTAGCTCTGAAGCCGGTTGTAGCCGCGAATCCAGTCCATCTTCGGCAGCTTCTGGTCAAACAGCATGGCGGCGATCTGATTGTCCTTGTTCACGTAGTTGGATAAGTGGCTTATGATTTCGTTCATATAGGAAAGATTATATTGAATCTGAGATAATACTTTCAGGTTGGACTGCTCCTGATTGCGCCTGACCGACTGCTCCAGCACGTAGGTGTTGACGAGCGTAAGTGCAATAAGGACGACAACCATGGATAACATAATCGAGATGAGTACACGCTGCAAATACTTCTTGGACTTGTAAATGCCAAAACCTTTCATGCAAGCTCCCCCTCCGTTAGCTGTACGCGGCATACCTTTATTATGTCATTAGAGGAGCAAGACTTCTATACCTGAGCTGGGCTCGTTTTCTTTACGCCGGACATTTTTTTATTTATAATTGACCATTAAAGAGGTGTAACATGATTATTATTAAAACTAAAGAAGAAATCGAAAATATGCGCAAAGCAGGAGAAATTCTTGCCGCTTGCCACCGCGAAATTGCGGGTATGATCAAACCAGGCGTTACAACGAACGAGATCGATCAATTCGCCGAGAAGTTTCTTGAGAAGCACGGTGCAAAGCCTGAACAGAAAGGGTACAAAGGCTACGCATACGCGACATGCGCTTCCGTGAACGACGTCATCTGCCACGGCTTCCCGTCGGCGACTCCGCTGAAGGACGGCGACATCGTTACGATTGATATGGTCGTCAATTTAAACGGCTGGCTGGCTGATTCCGCCTGGTCCTATGCGGTCGGCAACGTCTCCGAACAGGCACAGCGCTTGCTTACGGTGACAGAGGAGTCCATGTACAAAGGCATCGAACAAGCGGTTGTCGGCAACCGCATGGGCGATGTATCGAATGCGATTCAGAAGTATGCTGAAGAGAACGGCTTCTCGGTCGTCCGCGAATTCATCGGTCACGGCATCGGCCGCGACATGCATGAAGAGCCGCAAGTGCCGCATTACGGTCCTCCAGGCCGCGGCATTCGCCTGAAAGCCGGCATGGTAATGACGGTCGAGCCAATGCTGAACACCGGCGCATGGCAGAGCAAGATCGACAGTGACGGCTGGACAGCACGCACAATCGACGGCGGGCTCTCCGCTCAGTATGAGCATACGATTGCGATTACGGAAGACGGCCCGATTATACTGACGAAGCAATAATCTGGCACCAAAAAAGCCTCAGGTACCCACCAGCTCCATGCTGGTTGGACACACCTGAGGCTTTTTTATATCCGCTTTGCCCTATTGGAAGCACTTCTCAATAAGCGCCATTCGAATGTACAAGCCATTCACAGCTTGTCTGAAGTAAGCCGCCCGCGGATCCTGATCCACGTCCGGGTGGATTTCGCCGGCACGCGGAAGCGGATGAAGAATCATCGCCTTATCCTTCATCGTACTCAGCAGATTCCGGTCGATTATGTATTTGCCCTCTGCCTTCGCGTACTCCTCCGGCGACGGGAAACGCTCCTTCTGTATCCGAGTCTGATAGAACACATCCGCCGTCTGTGCAATGCCCGCTAGATCCGTCGTCTCCTCGTAGGAGATGCCCTTCTCATCCAAGTACTGCAACACATACGAAGGAATGCGTACATTGTCTGGGGAGATGAATGAAATATGTACGTTTCGGTAGTTTGCCAGCAGGTAGCTAAGCGAATGCACCGTTCTACCGTAAGTCAAATCGCCGATCATCGCGATATGGACGCCGTCGATGCCGCCGAACTCCTTCTCAATCGTATACAGATCCAGTAAAGCTTGCGTCGGATGTTCCCCCGAACCGTCCCCCGCGTTAATGACCGGCACCGAGGATACGGCAGCCGCCCGCTTCGCTGCGCCAATATCCGTATGCCGCATGACGATGAGATCGCTGTAGCCGGCAATAATCCGGATCATGTCTTCAAGCGTTTCGCCCTTGATTGCGGAAGAGAACTGGCTCGCATTCTCCGTGCCGATTACGCGTCCGCCGAGCCGGTGCATCGCCGATTCGAACGAGAACCGCGTACGGGTGCTCGCTTCGAAGAATAGCGTGCTCATTATTTTGTTCGGGAATCGCTGCGTGCCGCCTTCGCCTGCAACAACCTCCATCGCCTTCGCCGAGCTGAACAGCTGCCCTAGCTCCTCCCGATCGAACTGCTTCGCGCCAAGCACATGATACATTGATTTCACTGACTCCGACTCCCCTTCATTCATGATGACAACACATGCTACAGCGTATTATAAGCGAGTTCCTTCGCTCGTTCAAACTGCGATTTCGCACCCACGCTATCCAATAATAAGCTTCTCCTCCGGATAGCGGATATCCGGCTTCTTCTTGCCCGAGCTGAACATGGAGATGAACAGAAACATCCCGATTCGGCCGATGAACATGAGAATGATCAGCGTAATTTTGCCCCCTGGATGAAGTGAACCCGTAATCCCCGTCGACATGCCACATGTACCGAATGCCGACGTCACTTCGAAGAGGACAGCGGACAAATCAAAATGATACCCCTCCGACATAAATACGGCGAATATGCCAGTAAGCACGAGCAGCACAGCCAGCGAGAAGAAGACGAAGCTCTTAAGCGTATCCTCTATGCTGATGGAACGATTGAACGCCTTCGGCACCCGCTCTCCTCTGACAAAGCTTAGAATGAAAAGCACAATAATGGCAATTGTCGTTGTCCGAATCCCTCCGCCCATACTGGAAGGACTCGCTCCAATGAACATCAGCACCGAGATGAGCAGAAGCGATGCATGATGAAGCGACGACACGTCAACTGTGGTCAATCCTGCGCTGCGGGAGGACACCGATGTAAATAGCGAATTCATTAGCTGTTGATGTAACGGCATATGTACGAACGAATGGCCTGCTTCCGTCAGCCAGATGATGATCGCCCCAATGAGCAGCAGAATCGCATGCGTAGTCAGCGTCACCTTCGTGAACAACGAGAAGCGGAACCTTTTATTCGAGATACGGTTGCGGCGTCGGGTGCGGCGAATTAACTCCCACAGCTCCGCCATCACCGGGAACCCGATCGCCCCAAGAATGATTAACAACATCGTGAAGACCTGGACGAAATAATCATTAGAATAACGGATAAGCGAGTCACCGAACAGGTCGAAGCCCGCATTCGTAAAAGCAGACACGGAATGGAACATCCCGTTGAACAACGCATTCGTCAGCGAATCCGTATAGCCGGTTGCATAGAAATAAGCGCCGAACAGCAATGTGCCCGTCAGCTCAATCGCCAGTGTAAGCACGAGAACAACCCTCATAAGCTGCACAAGTCCTGCCAATTGGTTTCGGTTCTGGTCAATCATAATGAGCTTGCGCTCAAGCAGCCCGATGTGCTCCCCCATCAGGAACCAGTAGAAGCTGCCAAGCGTCATAATGCCGACGCCGCCGAATTGAAAGGCAGCCATCAGTACGATTGCGCCGAATGTGCTGAAGGTTTCATTGGTCGGAACCGTCGTCAGCCCCGTTACGCTTACGGCGCTTGCAGCGGTGAACAGCGCATCAATGAAGGGAAGCTTAACCCCCGGCTTCATGCTGATAGGCAGCTTTAGCAGCAGCGTAAAGACGATGATTCCGATCATATAAGCCAAAATAATGATTTTGCCCGGAGAGAGCTTCCTTATTATCGTTCTAAGCATCGTAAGTCAATAATTCCTTTCTGGATCAGGACGTATGGATGTTGTTTGCCCATATTAAGGGCAAAAAATCCTCTCTGCATATAGAGAGGATTGTCTTCGTCTATCGCTACTCCTCATACGGTTCAAAATGATACAAGTTCCCTTCGATGCCCAAATATTTCTTCACGAACCGCTCACGCATCATATCATCGAAGTATAGAGGATCCGCGATATAGACAGCTCCCGGCGTTGCTGCGATCACATTAATCTGCGCTTTAATATCCCGCATCGCCTGCTCGGGGATGTAGTAGTCGCCGCACTGATCATCCATCGCCCACACCAGCACTTCCTTGCAGCTCTCCGTCTGCTGATGCACCTGTTCTTGCAAACATTGAATCGCATGAAAATTACGCTTCTCCAAATAATAATCAATCAGTGCATGGTTGAGTATCGTCGTTGCAACATCATCCAGCACCAGCATTCGACCATCCTTCTTCGAATTCTCTGGCATCGCGACAATCCCCCACTTGCATTTGGAAATAATTCCAGACTATCCCTATTGAGACTTATGTACTATATATATCACATAATGTGTCACCTTGCCACAATTTATTGTTACCCCCGTCTGCGTGCGAAAATAAAAAAAACCCGAAATTCCTTCATAAAAAGGAATTCCAGGTTCTTGACTTCGGAATGCGGTCGGAGGGATTTGAACCCTCACGCCCATAAGGCGCCACCCCCTCAAGATGGTGTGTCTGCCGTTCCACCACGACCGCGGAGTGATATGTGATTGTACATATCAAGAAGATGAAAGTGAGTCATGTAGGATTCGAACCTACGACACCCTGATTAAAAGTCAGGTGCTCTACCAACTGAGCTAATGACTCGCAAATGGTGACCCGTAGGGGACTCGAACCCCTGTTACCTCCGTGAAAGGGAGGTGTCTTAACCACTTGACCAACGGGCCTAATTTCGACTTGTTTCGACAGCTTGTCCGAAGCAACGAAAATTATTATATCCCGCTGGCAAACAAAATGCAAGCACTTTTTTTCAATACAATTTCAGCACCAAAAGCTTAGTATTAATCGTTCACTTCGATGCCTAATGCTAACGCCCTTTTAAGTGCATCTTCGGTAAATTTATGTTTCCTGTACTTCGTTTCAAGCTCTTCCTTAGACATCGGAATCCAGTTAAAATCCTTGTTCTGATAAATCCACACCTTCGTGCCCCAATCCACATGAATCGTACGATTGGCCACCTTCTTCACTAAGCCGATTTCCTTAATAACTCCTGATACACCGAATATCTTCACACAATACTTATTCACAATATCCTTCAACTTCGCTCTCCACCGATCCGTTTATCATCTATCGCTATTATGCCCTAATCAATATCAAAAAAATAAAAAACCCTTGAATGATCAAGGGTTATCAGGTGTAAGGTTGGTGCGGTCGGAGGGATTTGAACCCTCACGCCTTGTGAGCGCCACCCCCTCAAGATGGTGTGTCTGCCGTTCCACCACGACCGCGGAGTGATATGTCGTAAATCCATATCAAGTTATACTAGATGGTGACCCGTAGGGGACTCGAACCCCTGTTACCTCCGTGAAAGGGAGGTGTCTTAACCACTTGACCAACGGGCCTTGCTGCTCTTGTAATCTCGCAGCTAGTCAAGATTCAAGAATAATTGCTTAGTGCCACTTCATAAAAAATGGCGGAGAAGGAGGGATTCGAACCCTCGCACCACTTGCGCAGTCTAACCCCTTAGCAGAGGGTCCCCTTGAGCCACTTGGGTACTTCCCCAAAGAATTGGCTCCCCGAACAGGACTCGAACCTGTGACAACTCGATTAACAGTCGAGTGCTCTACCAACTGAGCTATCAGGGAATATTGTTTGAGTGACAAGAAATAATTTATCACGTCTGAGATTTGAAGTCAAGCATATAAAGCAATAATTGTCCACGGCATCTTCCGCACGCATATCGCCTCGGATCTGTCTTGCGTTTGCGCAGATATTCCATACCGCAGCTGCGGCAAACAAGCTTGAATCTATAAGGCTCCGTCTTGCGCTTCTCCCCTGGCGGAAGCGACTTGCAATAACGCGTGCCGCCGACTTTGGCGAGCAGCTGCTTGAAGTCCGCGTCCCTATGCTGGTATCCCCGCTTCAAAATATGCAAATGATAATGGCAAAGCTCATGCTTGATAATCTTCTCCGTTTCCTCTTCCCCATAATTGCGGAGCTGGTGAGGACTAATCTCGATATTATGCGACTTTGTGAAATAGCGGCCGCCTGTCGACTTCAACCTGCCATTAAACGTAGCTTTGTGGCGAAAAGGAATACCGAAGGACTGCAGCGAAACCCGCTCTACCCACTCCTGCAACTGATGATCCTGCATCGAATGATTCTCCTTGATTAAAGTTACCGCGTAATACTTGAATTTTAAAGGACGAATACGCTACACTGTCAAGAGATATTCATCGGTCACGTCATTAAAGTAGAATATAGGGGGAACCATTCATATGCCAGCAATGCGTTATATCGTGATGAAGAACGGACAAGACGTCTCCTTCGTCGAAATGCCAGCCTCGCACGCCTATCAACTAAGTGCGCTTAATCTGCGCCTTCATAAAGAAATCGACAAGCTAACAGCCGCTGAGGTACCTGTGCTGCCATACGCAATCGCAGAATGCGATGACGTAGAACTGCATGACAAGTCGATTACGGTTCATTCCGGTCTCGATTACGTGAACGCGCTCGAGCAAGACTTCTCCACCATCCAAGAGAAATCGTACCCGCTCATCTCGCTCCTGACGGAAATCCGCGCTCTGCAAGCGCAGCTGGAGCAATGGTACGAAGAAGAACTCGACATCTAGGAACGCTCATTTCGCGAGAAATGCATGTTTTTGTAAATGGGACCTGCACGGACATTCGCCCGCTCTCATAAGCTAGTTATTACAACGAGTGATAGCTGGAAGGAGGGCGAAGCTATGCCGCAATGGCTCTGCAACCAACTGATGCGCGCTTTTCTGAAGAAAGACCGCCGGCAAATTCGTCTCTTGAACGACTGCTGGTACTTCTATCGTACTAGTAATCGTCCTGATGATGATTCCGCAAGCTTATAGAAATGAAATGACAAAAAGGGTGCTATCTCTTTGCAGTGACTTTGCTTTACAAGTGACTGCTCGAAGATAACACCCTTTTTATATACGGATAAATGTTCTGATTTCGCCTATTCCGGCTTACGCATTGTGAGGCTGACTCGCCCCTTCTTCAGATCAACGCTTAGCACCCAGACCGTTACGGTATCGCCGACGGATACGACATCCATCGGATGCTTCACGAATTTGTTGCTCAGCTGCGAGATGTGGACAAGCCCGTCGTTCTTAATGCCGATATCGACAAAGGCTCCGAAGTCAATGACGTTGCGCACCGTTCCATGCAGCTCCATGCCAGGCGTCAAATCTTCAATGCTCAGCACATCTGTGTGGAAAATCGGCGCAGGCAGCTCTTCGCGCGGATCTCTGCCCGGGCGCAGCAAGCTGTCGATAATATCGCGCAGCGTCGGTACGCCAACGCCGAGCTGTGCGGCGATCTGCTCTGTCTGGATCGTGTCCAGCGCAGAACGGAAGGCATCCGTGCCAACCGCGTTCAGCTTCAAGCCGAGCAAGCCGCATAGCTTGTCGACGACCGAATACGACTCGGGGTGAATCGGCGTCCGGTCGAGCGGATTGCTGCTCTCCGGTATGCGGATGAAGCCGATGCACTGCTCATACGTCTTCGCGCCGAGACGCGGAACCTTCGAGAGCGTCTTGCGGTCGCTGAACTTGCCATTCTCTTCGCGGTATTTCACGATGTTCTTCGCCGTAGTTGCATTAATGCCAGCCACGTACGAGAGCAAGGACGGCGAAGCCGTATTGACGTCAACGCCGACATGGTTAACAGCCGACTCGACGACGCCCCCTAGCGTTTCTTCGAGCCGCTTCTGGCTGACGTCATGCTGGTACTGGCCGACGCCTATGGCCTTCGGCTCGATCTTCACGAGCTCGGCAAGCGGATCCTGCAAGCGACGTGCGATCGACACGGCGCTGCGCTCTGCAACGTCGAGCTTCGGGAACTCCTCGGCAGCGAGCTTCGACGCCGAGTACACGCTCGCCCCTGCCTCGTTCACGATAATATATTTCAGCTCGGCAGCACCTTGCGCTCCTCTGGATTTGCGTCCCTTAATCAGCTCCGCGATGAACTGTTCCGTCTCGCGCGACGCCGTACCGTTGCCAATGACGATCAGCTCGACTTGATAACGGTCAATGAGACCGTTAATGAGCTTCTCGGCTTCCGCAACCTTGTTATGCGGCGCTGTCGGATAGGATACGGCAACTTCGAGCAGCTTGCCTGTCTCATCAATAACAGCCAGTTTGCAGCCTGTACGGAAGGCCGGATCAACGCCGAGCACGACGTTGCCGCGAACCGGAGGCTGCAGCAGCAGATTACGCAAATTCGTCGAGAAGATGCTAATTGCATGTTCTTCCGCTTTCTCCGTCAATTCGCCGCGCACTTCGCGTTCGATAGATGGCGCGATCAGCCTTTTGTATGCATCCTCGATCGTCTGGAGCAGCAGCGACTTGATCGCTTGCGCCGTGCCTGGACGGATCAGGCTGCGGTCCATGTAATCATGGATCTTCTCGGCTGCCAAGTCGAGCGACACGCGCAGCACTTCCTCCCGCTCGCCGCGGTTAATCGCAAGGGTACGATGCGGAGGCAGCTTCTTCAGCGGCTCCTGGTACGAATAATACATCTCGTACACCGACTCCTGCGCTGCATCCTTCGCCTCGGTCCGTACGAGACCCTGGTCGAACGTATGGCGGCGCACCCATGCGCGAATCTTCGCATCATCCGCAAGCTGCTCCGCGATAATATCCATCGCGCCTTGCAGCGCTTCTTCTGCCGTTGCCACGCCTTTCTCGGCATCTATGTAACGTGCCGCCTCTACCGCCGGGTCGCCCTGGCGCGGCTGTGACATCAGCCACTGCGCAAGCGGCTCAAGCCCGCGTTCCTTCGCGACGCTGGCACGAGTCTTCCGCTTCTGACGGTAAGGGCGGTACAAATCTTCGATCTCCTGCAGCTTCACCGATGCGATGATCGACTGACGCAGCTCTTCTGTCAGCTTGCCCTGCTCTTCGATAATGCGAATGACTTCGCGCTTGCGGTTCTCGAGATTGCGCATATATTGCAGCTTCTCTTCAATATTGCGCAGCTCGTTCTCATCGAGCTCTCCGGTCATTTCCTTGCGGTAACGGGCTATGAACGGAATCGTATTGCCTTCATCCAGCAGCGATGCCGCCGATTTCACTTTGGTATATGGCAAGCTAAGCTCGGCGGATACCCGCTTCAATATGCGTTCCTGCTCAGCTGCTTGCTCCTCAGGGGTCAGCTCGACCTTTGACGTGGAAGCGCCTTCGAGTTCTTCATCCTTTAGTTTCGTCTTCGTTTCAGCCACGCGTATGATTCCTCCATCAGCTCATGGAATAGATAAAGCCGGCTAAATTAAGCCGGCACAAAAGGATTGTTTGCCATTTCATAACCAATTGTCGTCTGCGGCCCATGTCCAGGATAGACACGAACAGCAGGATCAAGCTTGTAGAGCTTCGTGCGAATGGAATCGTACAAATCGCGTTCCTTGCCTCCCGGCAGGTCCGTGCGTCCAACCGATTGACGGAACAGGACATCTCCGCTAAGCAGATGCTCGCCGCAGAGTAAGCTCACGCTGCCTGGCGAATGACCCGGCGTATGCATGACGCGGAATGTATGGCCGATCAGCTCTAATTGCTGCCCTTCGGAGAGCGCATATTCAGCCGGCTCAGTCGTAAGCGGCGGCGTAACATCCTCCCAGCGAGCCGAGCCGTTCTTGCGCGCGTCCGTCAGCCAGTCCGCTTCCGCATCATGCAGATAGACGGGACAGCCGAAGGTGCGCCGAACATCGTCAACACCAGCCATATGGTCAAAATGCGCATGCGTCAGCACGATCGCCTCAATCGTCAGGCCGCGCTCTTTGATCCGCTCGATGAGACGTTTCGGTCCCATCCCAGGATCGACGATAAAAGCACGCTTGCCCGTTTCCTCGGTGAGAAGGTAGCAGTTGGTTTGCAAAGGGCCGAGCGTGAATGTATCAATCTTAAACATGTTAGACAGAAGCCAACAGCTGGCGCAGCTCGCCCAGGATTACTTGCTGATACGCCGTACCTTCACCATATCGGCGGCCCATTTCTTGACGGGCAATGCCAATGTTCTCTTGGTAATCCGCCGCTTCACGATCTGGATTCGCTTGCTTGAACGCAATCATCACTTCCTGTACATGCGCCGGACGCGGACCCCATGTGCCAAGTACGTGACCACCAGTATCCGCGATAATGACAACCGGAACCGAGCGGCCGCCCATTGTCAGAAACTCGTCCATCGTATCGAGATGATCTTCCATAATAAGAACGTCAACCGGCATCTGTGTCAGCTCAAACGCCTTGAACACAACCGGAATATTGCGGACAACATCGCCGCACCATTCTGCCATCAGGATAAGGCAGCGCAGATCGTCGCGATTCGCAATCGACTCGAAAAACTCGCGGTCGTCTTCTTGGGCCCACTCGAAACGATTGCCCCAATCTTGGAAAGCTTCTTTGTTCTTCTGCATGGTATCTACGAATTGCTGCGGGCTAATGCCTTTATTCAGCTTGTTCGCTACATTCTTCGCCATCGTTATTCGCCTCTTCTCTAATTAGATAGATTGCTTATAATATCCAATTGTATCAAACGGTTCACTCTCAGTACAAATGCCCCATTAAATTGTTTTGCCCTTGCGCTTCATTACTTTGTAGAGCACGTAGATAACCAGAACGGCAATTGCAATCAGAATCGCTGGCTGCACGTAAGGCGCTGCTTTCTCATCGATATGCTCCCAGTTCTCGCCTGCTGTCTTGCCCAAGTAGACAAAGAGCAGTACCCAAGGTATTGATGCGAGCGTCGTAAGCAGCGTGAACAGCCCGAACGACATTCTTGCCATCCCCGCCGGAATTGAAATAACCTGACGCATAACCGGCACGAAGCGCGCTGTAAATACAATGCCTGCTCCATAACGGAGGAACCACTGCTCGGCGATGTCGAGATGCTTGGGTTTGATTTTGATAAACTTCCCGTATTTCTCGAAGAAAGGACGGCCAGCGTAGCGGCCAATGCCATACAAAATCCATTGCTGCGCCACTGCGCCTATTACACCGAAAATGAATGCTCCCAGAAATGTGATTTTACCCTCGAACACTAAGTAACCTGCGTAGCCAAGCACGATTTCGCTCGGAATAACTTCCATCATGAGCCCGATTAAAATGCCGAAATAGCCGAGTCCCTCAATCCAGTGCAGCAGCTTGTCTACGATTTCATGAAATAAGCTCAGGTAATCCATCTCCAATCCTACCTATAATTTGTATGGCTCCATAGGGTATTCTAGCACACTTGCAAACCCGCTTTAAAGCAAAGTCATCGCTGCCTAAACCTACGCATAGACTAGCTATCATATTCTGTGAAAGCAGGTGGGCGGTTATGTCAAATATTTTTGTCATTAGCAGAAAACAGCTGTGGCTGTTTTTCCTTGTGGTGATGGTCATGCTCACAGCCGCTTTCGGGCTGCGGTGGAACCAAGCACGGGCTACGCTTGCTGCCCAGCAAGACATGCGCGTGATCGAGCTCGTAACGGGCGAGTTCAAGACGAAGACAGATGACGGCAAAGAGCTTGAGGTATATCGCTTCGATCCCGGCACCATCGTCGTGAACAAGGGCGAACGTGTAGAGCTGCGAATTACGGGGGTAAACGGAAAATCGCATCCTTTTGTCATCCATGAGCTGGGAGTAAAGGGCGAGATCAACAAAGGCCAGACGACGACGGTACACTTCACCGCGGCGCAAAAAGGGACATACCCTATCCTCTGCCTCACGCATACGTCGCTTGCCAACGGCGGACCGATGATTGGGTACATTGTGGTGCAGTAACATGAGGCGGTGTGCGAGAAGCCAGGGAAAACCTCGGAACCATACGATTTATACGGGCGAGAATGGGACAGGTTTCGCGTGTGGGCGTGCGAGAGGTGCGAGTGATTATAAAGGATGAGCTCTCAGCTGAAAAGGTAACTGAAGAGAACGAAAACTAACCTGGACAGATACTTGAGAGAACTCATATGTTCTCTCAGAATCTGGAATGTCCAATTGATTTCCTATCTTTCACCTCACATGGTGGGTGACAATGGATTTTCGCGGATGTGGGGTACGTGGTACTCCTCTTTGATGGGAATCGGCTGTTATTTCTTATGTAAGATGCGATGTACTTCTCTTTGCTGACTAGTATGCGGGACTTGTGACCAGTCCGATTCGGGACGCATATATAGGGGTAAGAGAGGAGTCGGTGATGATGAAATCCGCTGCCCCGAAGCATGATTCGGCTTATCCGAGCGCCCGCAAAGTAAGACGCGCCTGCCAAAATGAGCTTTATCGCACCATCAAGAGACTCGGCGTCTATATTCCGAAAGAGAAGGTCGAGCAAGCCGAGAAGCTATATTTAGAGAAAGTGACATTCAATCTTCACTTTATTCATGAGAACGCCAGCAACCGAAAGCTGCTGTCTGACTGGTGGGATGAGAATGTGAGCGGAGAGATCGCCGCTTTATGGGAAGTTGATCGGGCGAAGCTGTGCGCAGCGTTCCGCGATGCTTTTGGCGGATGAGCGCAGGTAAAGCAAGAAACAAGGAACAGCAGCACAGCCCTCCCAAAGAGCCGTGCTGCTGTTGTCATGAATGAGGGATATGCTGTCTGTTAGCCAATGATGGCATAAGCTTGGACACCACGTGGGATCGTGCGCGTACGGAACAAGACTCCGTTCGCATTAAAAGTACGGACGGTATAAGAGACATTGGTCGGCGTTCCGATGTTGTTGAAACGTGCAACACCGAAGCTGTCGAAGGAAGCTGTTGCGAACAACTGGCCGTTCCGGAACAAACGTGCGAAGAAGCCTGTTGTGTCGAACGGAACTCCATCTCTGTTTACCCAAAGAATAGTAAGTCGATTAAAAGTTGGGCCGGAGCTGGAGCCGCTTGGGCTATTCCCGCAGCAGCTTTTTTGAACCGCCTTACGGATAACTCTACCCGTACTATTGGGAGCATACTGTAGTGGTTTAACGCGTTTTGTAGTCATTAACATCACTCCTTTCGGGGTTTGCTATCAGCATATGCATGCGCCCCTTTGATAGAGTGGACAAACCTTAGGGGTGATTGGCCTATTTTTTGGTGGGAGAGTGGTAGAAAGAGAAGTTTGGTTTAGTCATAGCCGAGAAAATGATAGGTGCATGTTGTTCACATTGAAAATAAAAAGAACGTCTCATTGCCAAAGCTGGCAACCGGACGTTCTTTTAGTTAGACGAGCTACGACGAGAATCCACCTGTAGCCGTTGCAATGGTTTCCTCGAGCGGAGCTTTACCTGCTGGAGGACCGATCTGGAGCAGCAGCTGGCGGCTCTGCTCCGCTGCTTCTAATGAGGCGGCAGTGACCGCAAATTTGCGGCTGTTCACGCCGAGAGCATGGCGTTCTAGCGCCTCGTACGCCGAATAGAAGGCAACGGCCGAATCCGCGGCCAGCCTCGCATCCTCGAGGCGCCCTGCAGCTCGCATCCCAGCGGCGAGCTGCGACATGGTCACGACCGCTTCAGTCTGGCGATCCAGACTGAAGCGGTCGTAGCGAAGTGCAAGGCGCATATAATACGCTGCGCCTTGCACATTGCTTTGCTCGGCCGATAATTGGCCGAGCGCCCAAAGCAGCGGCACGGACTGCGGCTCATACCGCAGCCCGGCCGCGAGCAGCACCGCCCGTTCCGGCGGCGGTGACAGCTCTGCCAGTTCGATGCGAATCCGCGTCCAATACGGATTCGCATCGAACGCCGCGCGAAGCGCGGCTGCTTGCGCAGTACCGGAGGCGGCAGAAGCGGCCTCACGGTACTGCACGGCGCGATCGAACCGCACGCCGAGTACAGCGGCGGCGGCAAGCCACACCGCAGCGGCTGGCAAACCTAGCCGCCTCCACGACCTCACACTCGCTACCTTTTCCCGCTCCCGCTCCACCACCACGCTCGCTACCTCTCCCAGCTCCCGCTCCACCAACTCTACGCTCGCTACCTTTTCCTGCTCCCCCATAAAACAAACCACAATACAAATAAGCAGCAGCCAATAATAACCGAACGACATGTCGAAGTCGATTGCAGCATGTAGCAGCAGCACACCAATCGGAACAAGCCCGATTCGATCCGAACGCCAGACCTGGCGCAGAAGCATGACCCCCACTGCCGTACAGACAAGCAGTCCCACAATACCAAGGTCAAGGGCGAGCTCCAGGTAACCGCTGTGCACCTCATTACCGACATAGGGCTGCGATTGCACCTGTGTGAAAAGCATGCGCCAGCTCTCTCCGCCCCTGCCGAAGAACGGTGCTTGGCGAAATAGCGTCCAGGCATCCTGATAAAACAATCTGCGCGCTCCTGCCGTCTCGTATCCCCCGCTCAACCTGCCGTGAGCAAATGAGGGGAGGAGCAGCACGAAGGAGGCTAGTCCCGCTAGCAATCCACTCCATGCAACGACGCTGCGGCGCTTAGCCTTCACATGTTGAAGCAACCAGTACAAAGCAACGAAACCAGCGACTGCTACCACGCCAATCGCAGCCAGCCATGTCAGCTCCTCGAGCGTAGCACTTGCATGCTCACCGCGAACACCAATACCAACAATCAACCGATAAGCAAACACTACGCAAACCAACATCCAACCACTATACAGCAGCCAGAAGTCCCGGTTACTTATTCCCGTTATTCCCGCTTCTCCCTCTCTTCCCGTCTCTCCCTCTCTCGCTTTTGCACTCGCACCGATCCCTTTACGATCCGTCCTCTTCCCCCCAACCAACCAAAGCCCTATCAACCAGCCGATTACCGTCACAAGCCATGCCCCGCGCGACTCCGTAAGCAACAGCACAAGTGCGGATGGAACGATACCTGCCGAAGCCGTAGTAAGCGCCAATCCTGCACGGGACCTCACTGCTTGAATGAGAAACCATAGCAAATAAGCCCCAGCAACTGCACCCAGAAAGTTCGGATATTGCATGAAGCCTGCAAGGCGGCCGCCGACTGCAGAGAGTCTAGTATCGGTCGTTGTCAGCACGATATTCGGAAACGCAATAAGCCCCATCCAGCCCGCGAGTGCGCCTCCAATGACATACAATCCGGAGCCATGCAGTACCGTGACAAGATATCTTCTTTGCTGTTTGGCTCTGAACCATGTCATCGCAGCAAACAAGAGAGCTGCATAAGCTGACCAGCGAATCGCCTGTTCCAGACTGCTCTGAACAGAAGCGGGATGATGTAGCAACGCGAGGACGTACAAGAGTGCGATGGCCAGCAGCCCATAAAGCCCATAAACGGGCGTCAGATTCTTGTCTCCCTTAATCATCCATAACCTATGCGCGGCGACCGCGAGCGTGCTTCCAGCAATGATAAGCCATTCCCAGCGAAAGAAATCGGTATCAAAAAACATGCCCGCATTGTAAGCGCAGCCCGAGAGGACCAAGAACGCAAGCAATGACATGAGAATTTGTAATCCAACACTTCGCATCGTATTCTTGTTCCCTCCTTGCTGCGCTACCGATACAGCTTCCTTTTTCATCCAATTGTAGCACATCGCCTTCATACAAAAAAAAAGACACCTACCGGGTGCTCAAGCATCCGACCTGCGTCTTGATGTACAGTCTATATAATTTTGAAGCTAGGTCAAGCAACTACCTGCTCTTGCTCTTCGAAGCCTTATCTTGCTTCAACTTAAAATAAGCCTCAACCTGCGCACGAAGCAAATAAGCACGAAGCGCGCGCTGCTTCAGCTCGTCCAAATCATGGAAGCGGGCACCGTAGAACTTCCCGTCGCCTTGATCCTCAATCCGAATAATGTCCAGTCCACATTCAAAGTTGAAACCGACGGACAGCGATAAAGTTAGCGATTCACCTTTCTGAATATCCGAGCCTCCGGCAGTAAAGACAAAGCCTATACCGGTATCGCTAATATTTCGAATGGAGATGTCTAACTGATCGTCAATTTCAACGGTAGTCTCGCCTTCATCCGTCTCTATCGTTCTGGACAGCGTCCTCGTAATCTTTCCCTTCGCCATAACGGCGATACGAACAGATTCCCGTTTCTCATCCAGCCCTTCGAGCGCACGAACAGGGAAAATAACGGCCAACGACCCTTCAGCCTTGGCTATTACCGTCGACTGCAGCCGATGAATGCCAACTGGAGAATAGATGGTCATGCTTACAGGATCGCCAAGCTCAAAGTTTTTGAATTCGGTCATTTCGATTTCCATCATGTCGCCTTCTGCATGAGCGAGTACACCTGTTGAAACATACCCCTCTTTCTCAACAACAGTCCGGCTGTGCAGAAGCGCTTTGGTGGAGAAGTTCGTCTTGCTCGTGCCGTAATTGTCTTTTGAACTTTCGTATATGCGTGCCATAGTAGTTGTTTTCCCCCTTCAGATGAAAGAACGCTCCCAATATGGACCTGCGAGTGTTATCCCGTTATAGCTCTCTCGTAATCATCAGATTCTGCTCATTCTTCAAATCAATATCGTAAGCCTCCGCAGGCGTCTTGCCGTCCGCTTCTCGAATGACTCTCACAATCGGACGAGACACGGCAAGCGGATCATTGCTGACGACAACTGCAGTTTGTCCAGTGCTGAGAAGTACGGTTGTTGCAGTCGGATAGATCGAGATATGTCTGCAGAACAATTTGATCAAATCAATGTTGAAGTACGTATTGCCTGCTGCAAACAGAAACTCAATCGCCTCTGATGGCGTATGGCGCTTCCGATGCGGCCTTGGTGAAGTAAGCGCGTCGTACACATCAGCAATCGCGACAATCTGGGCATATTCATGAATGCCATCGCCCTTCAGCTTGCGCGGATAACCGGAGCCATCGTACCTTTCATGATGTTGCAGTGCGCAGTGCGCAGAGAGAAGTGAAATATCATGATGAGCACGGATCGTATTGAAACCGTCTTCGGTATGCTTTTCCATAAGAATACGTTCTTGGCCTGTTAGAGCTGCCGCCTTCGTTATAATCGCCTTGGGCACTTGTGTCATTCCGATATCAAACATCAATGCACCCATTCCGAGTTCTTCCAGCTGATTGCGATTGTAGCCTTTGGCAAGCCCCATGATGCCAGCCAATATCGTAACATTCAGTGAATGCTGGAACAAATAACTGTCGGCAACGTGAATATTCGTCAAGCTAACCATAACGTCTTCACGATGAACCAAGTCCTGCATAATGTCGCCGAACACTTTGCGGAAATTACGTCCAAGGTCCGGAGCAATCGTCCTGCCTTTGATAAGAGGCTGATCCATGAGCGATGTCATGGTTTTGAAAATGCTGTCAGACGCTTTCTTCCTTGTATCATCCTGTATAGCCGATGTTGGCTCTAATCCTTCCGTGAGCGGATCATCGATAAAGAGCATATCGATACCGAGACCTTCCAGACGATCAATGAATCGCTGGCTTAGCTCAACTCCGGCTCCTAGCAAAATGTTCCCGTTCTCTTGGTGAATAGGGCGGGCAAGCTTTTCCCCCGGTTTTACGGAGTTAATGTGAACCTTTCTCATCGTTGTTCCCGCCTTTTATCGCTTACTGCATATTATGCTTGCAACGCTGCCGGTTCGGTTACTTGCTTCTTGCGCAAATACTTGTCAGCGTACATTCGTTTGTCGGCGCTTTGCGTGAGCTGTCCCAGATCTGAACCGTGCTCCGGATACGAAGCATGACCTGCCGAAACCGACAGCCTAAGACCAGTCTTTAGCGATATGCTTTGAAGCTGTTCATGGATTTGATTCATTAGTCTTTCCACAAGTTTCTCATCGGCATAAGGGCAAATGATAATAAATTCATCGCCGCCCCACCGGCCAACAATCTCCCCTCGGTCTCCGCACTGCTTCAGAGTAGCTGCTATGGCAGCGAGCGCCATATCGCCTTGCATATGCCCTAAGCGATCGTTGACATCCTTGAAATCATTGACATCGAGCAGCATTACGGTCATTCTCTTCCGTTTGCGCTCGGCCTGCTGCTGCAGCGATTTGAAGCTATCCTCAATAAAACTGCGATTATATAGAGCGGTTACACGATCCATTGACGCCTCGTGCTTCAAGCGGTCATACTTCGTTCCAAGCAGCCAACCTAAAGAAAAGACAGCCGTCGCAAACGAAGACAAGCCTATTACGACGGGGAGCAGCATATGTGCATGATTTGCCAATACACTCAAGCCGCCGGCAGCGGCTGTTAAACCCAGTGCAACTGCCAATGCTGAATTCCGCCCATGATGCGACATTCGCTTGCCCCCTTCATCGTTACAGATTGACGACCCGGTTACGTCCGTCATCCTTCGCGCGATACAGCGCCGAATCTACTTTCGAGAACAATTCTTTTAAGTAATCCTTGATGTCATCATGCTGCTGATGGAATGGCTCTTGTACGGCTACCATCCCCATACTGACCGTAACCGAAATCGGAAGACGACCTCGCCCAATCGGGATTTGATTATTCTCTACAGCTTCGCGGACGCGCTGCGCAAGCATCTCCGCTTGCTCCCTTGTCGTATGCGGCAAATAGAGCGTAAACTCTTCGCCGCCGTAACGCGCCAATATATCTGTCCGTCGCAAAGACGAGCGAACCGCTTCCGCTGTGCGCCGAATCGCTTCATCGCCAACGACATGTCCGTAGGTATCATTCACTTGCTTGAATAAATCAATATCGAAGAGGATAAGCGCAAACGGAATCTTATATCTCATATTCGTCAATACTTCGTGTTCAAGCTGCTGCATTAAATATCTGCGGTTGTAACAGCCGGTCAAGCTATCCGTGATCGCCATCTGCTCCAGCTTGCGGTTCGCCTGGAACAGCTCATCCTGCATATAAATCAGCGCTCGGTTCCGCTCTTGCAGCGAGGAGTTATGCTCCTGCGACTTCATGATCAGCGACTTCAGCTCCGTAATATCCTGGAACGTAATGACCTTGCCGATGCGGCGGCCGCTCACCATAATCGGAGCGACATGCAGGGAGAAATATTTTGCCGGCATACGATTCTGCTCGATCACAATCTCCGTCTGGATCCGACTCATAGGCTGATGCTGATACGCCTCCAGGAACGTCTCTTCACCCTCTGTATCCTGCGAGTAACCCTTGAGCAATTTCGCCATATTCAGCTTCTCGCCGATATGGGTCCGAATGTACGGACTTATAATCCGGTTCATCTCGATGACTTGATCATGCTCGTCCAGCACGATAATACCGACAGAGAGCGTGTCGACAACGTCCTGATGCGCGATCTTAACCAGGTCGAGCGTACGGTTCCTCTGCAGGGCGAATACGAAATACAGATTGGACAAGACAATGCCAAGCGAAGTGAGCCCCGGCACTACAGGCAACCACGGGTCAAGCACAACATTCACAAACAAATCCAAGAGCGCCAAGGAGACGAGAATGACAATGCCAATAAGCGCATTGACGATGCTCACTCTGTCTTCCTGCTGCGCTTTGCGCAGCCTGTAAGTTTGCAGTAACATGCGAATGGAAATCCCATAATAGAAGATTAGCATCGCTGCGAGCCCCCAAAAGATAGGACCATAAATCCGTTCAATGTAGCTTCCATTAACCGCATGCATAAATAAACCTGCCGGATTCCATACGACAAACGCCGACATGAGCAGCGAAGGCGAAACCATGCAAATTAAAAATTTACGGCTTGGCCGATAGGCGGGGTTCACTAAGAACTTAGTAAACAGGAGCCACCCGAAGCCAAGCATCGATAAACAGACAAAGGAAATGTTAATGTAAACAATCTGGAGGTTGGGATTATCTGTTGTGTGGACACCGACTTGACCAATCGGCCAAAACATCATGAAGAAGTGGAAGAACAAATATACTTTATGCTGCGTCGTTATGACGTTGAATGTGAATACATAGATGAAGGTAACCAGCAAAAATAAAAATAAACTAATATCAAGCAAGGTCATCAGTCCCATATTCTTCACCCAAATCATCAAATAAATGTTTTCTATGTAGAAAGGCTCGGGACAAATTGCATAGATTCAGCTTCATTCTAACATACCCATTATTTGTTCGACAATAACTTCATTGCGCCGGCAAACGTGAACCAAGCGCACGCTCCAAATAAGGAGAAACGTTCAGCATATCCCGAAATGTGACATATTCCTGCCACTTGCGAGCTTTGTCCGCGCCCCCGCCGCTGCCCTCAGCCCGTACTGCGCGAATCAGCATGTTCTTCGGCGTATGCTCCGGATCAATAAATTCAAGCAGCTGCGTGCGGTAGCCGAGCACTTCAAGCAGCTGCGAACGGATCGCATCCGTTGCCAGCGCGGAGAAACGCTCCTTGAGCAAGCCGTGAGACAGCAGCGGCGCCATGGCCTCATTCTCGATTTGACGGAATAGTTCATGCTGGCAGCAAGGGACGGATAGAATGACGGATGCTCCCCACTCCACTGCTTTCACAAGCGCTGCGTCCGTTGCCGTATCGCAAGCATGAAGCGTCACAACCATATCGACTTCCGACTGCTCTTTATACTGTGCGATATCCCCTACCTGGAAGCGAAGCCGATCGTAGCCGAGCTTATTCGCAAGCTCCTGGCAGAAAGCAATCACATCCGCTTTCAGATCAAGTCCGACGACGGAGATGCGCCGCTGCTGCTTCACTGCAAGCAGATGATAGAGCGCGAACGTCAAGTAGGACTTGCCGCAGCCAAAATCAACAATCGTAATCTCGCGGTCCTCGGGCAGATAAGGCAGAACGTCAGATACCATCTCAAGGAAACGATTGATTTGACGGAATTTATCCTGCTTCTTCGCCGCAACCTTGCCGTCTTTCGTCATAATGCCAAGCTCGACGAGAAACGGCGCCGCTTCTCCCTCTTGAACGACGCGCTGCTTCTGGCGGTTATGTGCCAATGATTCTGGCTCAACCTTCGCCGTTGAAGGCTTCGTCAACACAGATGCCTTACCCTTCTTGGAGAATAGCAGCTGCACATCCGCTGTGCTTGTCTTAATCAGCGCTTGACGGTAATGCTGCTCAAGCCATGCAAGCATTCGCTCCGCTGCATCCGCTTGCGCTACATTCTCGTGGGTCACTTTATTGCCAATATAATATTGAAACTGATAGTATAACTCGCCTCTTAGCTCAATCGGCCGAATAACGGTTTTGGCCGGCACATCGCCGTCCTTGCGCCGCAGCTGGCTGAAGGTTGCCTGGCGCAGCTGACGTGCCTGCACCCACTCTTCGACATCGAGCTGCCATTGTTCCTTACGATCCATCTTTCTTCGTTCAGCTCCTAGTGTACCTCTGTCTGTCTTTCTACTTTCTCCAAGCCTTCTAAGACTTCTTCGCGCGGCAAACCACCTGCAATTAACGACTCATCGGGCAGCAGCAGCAGCCTGCGATAGAATTCAAGCGCATCTTCTGGAATGAGGACGCCGTCTTCAAGCAGCTCATAAAGCACATTCTCTGCTTCATCATAACGACCGTCGCCATCATGCCACTCGTACATCAGAAGCTTTGTCGCATCCGGCAGCTCATAAGCATCGAGCTTCAAAGCCATATCCGCTGCTTCCTCGGAAGGCGTCCGCAGCATAGCCGGCGCATCCAGCAGCGCGAGGCGCATGAAGAGATGGAACGACTTCATCTGCAGCAGATAGGCTTGATCCTTCCTTCCGAGCTCAATCAGAATGTCAGCTTCTTCCTTGATGAGCAGCGCAATGGCATGCAAATTAGCCGTTTCCACAACGCCGTGCACCGTCATAATCCGCACCAGATCAGCATCCGACAGCTGGCGAATCACTTTGCTATTCATCCTGAATTTACGATCCAGCTGCTCATCAATGAAGAGAAGCGCTTCCTCATGCTTGCGCTGCTGGCGCAGTCCCATCACTTGTCCGACGGCTTCGCTCATTTGCTCGATCATACGCATGAAATAATCTCTTTGAAACAACAGGGCACTCTCCTCTCCATGGAGCTAAATCTTGTTTATAAAAGCAATCAAAGCTTCAGCGAGCTCTGCAGGAGACTCCACCATGCTCATGTGGCCGGACCCTTCGAGCAGCACCTGCGTCACTAGCGGTCCATCGACCGTGAACGTATTCGCCGGCGCGATGACTGCATCCTCGGAGCCTGCCACGAGCAGAATCGGAACGTCCAGCTGTTCAAGCACCGCTGTGCGATCCGGCCGAGCTTTCATCCCAAGCGCAGTTGCTGCGGCTGCGGAAGCGAAAGTTTCGTAGCCGACCTCCGTCATATGCGTCAAAGCCTGCTTCATGGATTCTCGGTGCGCCGGAGCAAACAGCTTCGGTACAAGCCCCTCCACGAAGGGACGAATGCCGCTTCCAAGGAGCGCTTGAGCCGCTTTATCCCGATTGCCCTTCGCTTCCTCGCTGTCAGGTTTCGCCGTTGAATGCACAAGACTAAACGACGCTAGCATCTCTGCATACTGCTGAGCAAAGGCGAGCGAAATATAACCGCCAAGCGAATGACCGAACAAGCAGATGCGTTCGATCTTTAGCTCCTTTAGCAGCATGACCAAATCTTCTGCAAACTGCTCCATCGCATATGGCGACTCATCCGGCGCAGAACTGCGTCCGTGGCCGCGAAGATCCGGTACAATGACTCGTCCGTGCTGCTCAAGCACCGGTACGATTTGCTCCCAGTACGCAGAGCTGCCACAGAAGCCGTGCAGCAGCACGATGGCCGGCTTTGCTTGATCCCCTGCACCGGTATCATAGTAGGCTAACTGCTGACCACTGGGTAATTGCATTTGTCGATTCGCTAAAGAAAGCTGGTTCGCTGACACAAGTAGACACATCCTCTTAACGGATTTATCGTTCAATATGTTTCTGCCAAGCTTGTACAATTGCATCGGCGACGGCTCGCGCCATCCCCATCACTTCAAATAATGACGCGTGCTGAATCGCCCAATAAGGCTTCACGCTGCTCGGCGCGACAATGCCTGCGATACTGTAATCGCCGATTGGCGGCAGCCGTTTCCCAACCGCATGGGCGGGAAAGAGCGGTCCTTGTGCAATCATATAGCTAGGCGTATCATCCTTCTTACCTAAGCTCGCATCAATCGCAACAATCGTAAGCCCCTTCGGAATCGCGGCAGTCAGCTCTTCGTATCGATCAGCGTCGCATGGCTGAGCCAGCGTGCCGATGACATGCGGGAATCCCGCTTCCGTCAGCATCGTGCCGACCCAAGGGCCGAATGAATCGCCAGTGGAGCGATCCGTCCCAATGCATACGAATACGATGCTTGAACGATCCGGGTGCCGAGACGCTGCTTCGCGAAGCAATGACGCTACACCAGCAATGGTTACCCGTTCCCGGCTGACCGAGTCTGAATGCCGATCTTTTCGCATTTTGGCCCGATTGCCCATCTTTATGGTTCTCCTCTTCCGTTCTCTCATTCCTCATTGTACCGAAATCATCCAGCCCCATCAAATTGGCTATTGATATAACCATCGCTTTGCATGATATGCCATAGCAACGAAGCGGCCGCCATGATACAATACGTTCAAGCTATACAAGAACGCGTTAGGAGGAATACCAGAATGAGAAACTTGGCGGAACCGACTCAAGAGAACGTCGAATTCATGATCGAAACGATCAAGAACAAGCTGCGCATGGCTTCCGGAGCTGCAATGCAAGCATCCAACTTCAGCCTGACCAGATACGAGGATCTGAAGGACGTATACGACATCGTCGCAAGCAAAGATAAATTCAGCATCAGCGAAGTGGAAGCAATCGTCTCCGAGCTTGGACAGCTGAGAGACAAGTAATGATCCTATATCTTACATAAATAAAACCGGGCGCCGCTGCGCCCGGTTTTATTTATTATCCCTACCGAAGGGATTAACCCTCGATATCCGATTCAGAAGACGACGCCGGTACCGCACGTGATGCAGAGATCGACATCTTGATCGTAACCGCTTTATGTTCACCTTTTAAGAAATGAGCGAGACGCTCCAATTTATCTGCAAGCTCTGGTCCACTCAACGTCACATTCAGCTCATAGCCGAATTGATCCGCAGGAATAGCGCGTTCATGCACCGCATAGCCGGCCGTATACGCATCTGCGGCTAATCTTGCCGACATCAGCTGCTCAGGTGAGAATTTATCCGATTTATTTACAACACGCTCATAGATCCGAAGCTTCTTAAGCAGCATGTAATACTGAGCAGAGTGCTTGAAGCCCCAAGCATCTCGAATATCTTTCAGCGTGTAGTCCATCTTCCACTGCTTCAATTTCTCGACTTGCTCGTCACTCGACAGCGCCAAGAAGGCATCGATTGGAATAATAGGAATAGGCATTTGAATGTCCCCCCAGTTATCTTTTATTTTACTTTACATAACTATTTTCGACGTAACTTCTAAAGTTCCTTTTTATTTATTCAAAATTTGCATGAAAATTTGTGATTTATTTGTGAAATATAGAAAAATTGCATATAAAAAAAGCTCTTCCTCCCGCACATGCAAATTAGCATGTTCCAGGGGAAAAGCTCTTCTCACAACCTTGAATTCAGGTTGTTCTTGCTAGCCCGATAGAGAGCATGAATCTTGCGAATGCTTCCTGTCCCTCAGCTGTGCGCTTATAGACACCTGCATCCCCAAGCACCTCAAGGAATTTGCCGCCGACTTCGTCCGCCAGCAATGCTTCGGCTTGCTCCTGCTTCAGCGATGTGCCATGCTCCGCTATTAAAGAATCAATCCAATCCGCATGCTTGCCAAGCGCACTTTCCCGTACCGCAGTGCTGTCATAAGCAGTATCTCCTGTCAACAGCGAAGCGATCTGTTCCAGCTCGGACTTGAGCCTTCCTGGCAGCACTGCAAGACCCATCACCTCAATGAGGCCGATGTTCTCTTTCTTGATATGGTGCAAATGGGCATGCGGGTGGAAAATACCATCTGGATATTCCTCGCTCGTGCGGTTATTGCGCAGAACCAAGTCGAGCTCATACTGCCCATTGTCACGAAGACGAGCAATCGGCGTAATCGTATTATGCGAAATCCGCTCGCCGTCCTTCTCGGTAAACGCATGAATATTCACTTCCGCATCACTGTATTCGCGCCAAGCATCGAGAATATGGCCTGCCGCACGAAGTACAGCCGCCTTGTCAGATCCATTAAGCCGAATAACGGACATCGGCCATGCGACTGTGCTATACGTTAAACCGGATACAGAAGGATCGACGAAGGTTTGCTCGATTGGCGCGATCTCCATCGGGAACACGTGACGCCCCGCTTGGAAATGATCGTGGTTCAGAATCGAACCGCCGACAATCGGCAAATCCGCATTCGAACCGATAAAATAGTGCGGGAATTCATCGACGAAGTCCAGCAGCCGCGCGAACGTATCCCGTGTAATCCGCATCGGCACATGCTTGCTGTGGAACACAATGCTGTGCTCGTTATAATACACGTAAGGCGAATACTGGAAGTACCAAGCGTCGCCTTGCAGCTCAAGCGGCACGACGCGCAGGTTCTGGCGTGCAGGATGATCCGCGCGGCCGGCATAGCCGACATTGTCCGGGCAAAGCAGACATTTCGGATAATGGCTCTGCACCATCGTCTTCAGCAGCGCGATCTCCTTCGGATCCTTCTCCGGCTTGGAGAGATTGATCGTAATTTCGAGCTTTCCGTAGTCGGTAGGATGCTCCCAATACTGATTCTTCGCTATCCGGTCCATTCGGATGTAGTTGGAATCAATGCTGAGGCGGTAGAGATCATCCGTCGCTTTCTTAATGCCCTCTTGCTGCGCGGTGCGCTTGAACTGCGCAGCCGCTTCCGATGGGCGAGGCATCAGCAGCCCCATAATGCGGGCATCCAGCAAATCGCGGAAGGTCAATGTGTTGTCTGGAATAAGTCCAATCGAAGCGCCGTAATCAAGCAGCGGCTCAAGCAAAGATCCGGCATTCTCAAGCCGTTCTTCCGGTACCTGTCCGCCATAAGCCTCGGTTAAACGGAAAAGATCAAGCAGCGCATTGCGAGCGCCATACTCATCAAGCAGTGAAGCAAGCATGCCGCGCTGCGCCGCAAATTGAACGAGCCGTTCGATTAGAATAAGCACGTCCTCCGTGCTTGGGACTGATTGGTGTTCGGTCATCTGAAGTGCTCCTTTCCTTGCAGCTTTACGCTTTATTGCTTGTTGTATCCCGCAGGATTCGCTTGATGCCAAGCCCATGCGCTGCCGATAATATCCTCGAGCTTATTGCGGGAAGGCTTCCATCCCAGTTCGCTGCGTGCGCGTTCTGATGAAGCGACCAGCACCGCAGGATCGCCTGCGCGGCGCGTTTCAATAACTGCCGGAATGTCGCGGCCCGTTACTTGACGCGCAATATCGATGACTTGCTTCACGGAGAAGCCCGTTCCGTTGCCAAGGTTATAGATGGCGCTGTCGCCGCCGCCGCGAAGGCGGTCAACTGCTAGCACATGCGCATCTGCCAAATCGCTTACGTGAATGTAATCACGGATGCAAGTGCCGTCCTCAGTCGGATAATCATCGCCGAAGATCGAGATATGGCTGCGCTGGCCGAGTGCCGTCTGAAGAATAATAGGCACCAGATGCGTCTCCGGATTGTGATCCTCGCCGATTTTGCCGCTAGCGTGCGCGCCTGCAGCATTGAAATAACGGAGCGATACATATTTGATGCCGGATGCGACATCGAACCACTTCATCATTTTTTCCATGGCAAGCTTCGTCTCTCCGTAAGTGTTCGTCGGCAATGTCCGGTCATGCTCGTGAATCGGCACACTCTCCGGCTCGCCATACGTTGCTGCCGTTGAAGAGAAGACGATCTTCTTCACGTCGTGCTGGTTCATCTTCTCCAGCAGGCACAGCGTGCCGTATACGTTGTTATGATAATACTTGCCAGGGTCCTTCATGCTCTCTCCAACGAGCGAATTTGCCGCAAAATGAATGACCGCGTCGATGCTGTTCTCGCCAAACACCTTATCCAGGAACTCGCCGTCCCTCAGATCTCCGACATACAACTTGCCGCCAAGCACCGCATCTCTGTGTCCCTGTTGCAAATTATCGACGATAACGATCTCTTCGCCGCGCTCGAGCAATGCCGCTACTGCATGCGAGCCGATATAGCCCGCGCCTCCCGTTACTAATACTGCCATAGTAGGTTCTCTCCCTCTCTAATCTATATTTGAGTAATCATTAAGACAGACGTTCTACGCCATTTCCAATTGTGCAAACATAGAAGTCTGCTGTCAGTCCTGTTGCTTCCGTATATTGACGTCCAACTTCAGATTTAAAGTTGTCGATGCTGTCCTTGTGCACGAGCGATACCGTGCAACCGCCGAAGCCTGCGCCTGTCATGCGGGAACCAAGCACGCCTGGAACGGTACGCGCCGCTGCTACCATTGCGTCAAGCTCATCGCCTGTTACTTCGTACAGGTCGCGCAGCGAGTCATGAGATGCGTTCATCAGCTGGCCGAAAGCGCTAAGGTCATTCTCCTTCAGCACTTTCATCGATTGGAGCACGCGATCAATCTCTTCAATAACATGCTTCGCTCGCTTCAGCACAATCTCGTCGCCAATCAGGTGTTGGTTCGCATTAAACTGCTCTACCGTCAGCTGTCCGAGCAGCGTCAAGTCAGGGAAAGCCGCCTTCAAATCTTGAACCGCCTGCTCGCACTGGCTGCGGCGCTCGTTATACTTGGAATCGACAAGGCCGCGGCGCTTGTTCGTATTGCCGATGACAAGCTGATAATCGCCGGAGCTGAATGGAATCAAGTCATATTCAAGCGTATCGCACATCAGTAGAATCGCGTGATCCTTCTTGCCGTTCGCAACTGCGAACTGGTCCATAATGCCGCATTTGACGCCATTGAACTCATTCTCGGACTTCTGAGACAGACGAGCGATCTCGACTGTATCTGTAGCAAGCCCAGCTAAAGTGAGCAGCGCGTAAGCCGTTACAACTTCGATGGAAGCCGAGGATGACAGTCCAGCGCCATTCGGGATTTCGCCATGATAGAGCAGATCGAAGCCGTTCGCGAACGTCGTGCCGCGCTGCTGAAGCTCATTCACGATGCCCTTCGGATAGTTCATCCAATCGTCCGCTTCATCAAATACGATCGGCGAGATCGGCAGGTGCTTCTTATGACCTTCAAAGTTCGTAGACGCAAGGCCAAGCTGACCGTCATTACGTTTACGAATCAAGAGCGTCGTGCCAAAAGTGAGCGCTGCAGGGAAGACGTAACCGCCATTGTAATCCGTATGCTCGCCGATAAGATTAACGCGGCCCGGCGCGTGGAATACAGCGATAGGCTCTGCCGATTCCCCATATATGTTCAGAAATTGATTCTTCAATTGTTCGATGTTAGCCATGAATTCATATCACTCTCTTTCGTATTGTCGTTGTATGATTCTAGGTTTAGTATAGCGGTTGAAACGGTTGAACAAAATGGTATGATGTGCTTCTCGCATGGAATTTTGTGACTTCATCAGTCATTGTAACACCGAGATATGCTACAATAAATGGTAACTTTAAGATGTCGAAAATGGAGGAGTTCAGCCACATGGAGCTTACGCCAACCTATACTGTGCTATCCAATCCCGTACTGGATGAACATGGTGATATATATGTACTATTCTCTGGAGAAAGCCAGACGAAGCCGAATCATCTCATCGGCCCGAAGGTATATGACTTCTATTTGATCCATCATATCTTAGCCGGGACGGGTACCTTCTCCTACGCAGGTATCCAGCATGAGCTGCAAGCAGGTCAGTCGTTCCTCATTCCTCCCGACCAGCTGATCAGCTATGCCTCGAGCGAGGACGACCCATGGCGATACCGCTGGATTGCGTTCGAAGGTAAACGCGCGGCAGAACTTGTTGCCGGTGCGGGGCTGGACACCACTGCCCCGATTCTCGATACCGGAACGAACCCGCGCATCGGCGTGCTGTTTCACAGCATTCAGCGGGCTTTCCGGCTTGGCGGGCCTGGAGCAAGCCTGCGTGCGAGCGGTTATATGCATTTGCTGTTCGCCGAGTTCGGCTCTGCCCAGCAAGGGGAGAACAACGCCGCCGAGCAGCGCGGCTCGGACAGCGAAGTGCTGACCAATCAAGTGATCCGCTACTTATCGACACAATACGCTGAGCCGATCTCGATTGAGAATATGGCAGAGACGCTCGGCTACAACCGTGCCTATCTATCGCGCATGTTCAAGCAGCAGACAGGCATTACGCCGGTGACGTTCCTGCTCAAGCTGCGCATCGACAAAGCGCATCTGCTGCTGCGCGAGCGGCTGGAGCTGACGATTGAACAGATCGCGGCGTCCGTCGGCTTCCAGGACCCGCTCTATTTCTCCAAGCAGTTCCGCCGCTTCTATGGCCAGTCTCCTACCGCTTATCGCGAGGCGATGAAGCAGCTGTGAACGGTAGCTTGGGAGAGGCGCGAGCAGGCAGGGGAATGAGCTGCGAGCTCGAGCTCGAGTTCGAGTTCGACTAAGAGCAATGCGTCCTTGGCACAACCTCAGTCCAGCAGCTTCGCGAACCGCTCCGAAATGTCGATTCCGTCCTGCCAGTTGTCATCGCCGTCCTCGATCGTCCAGCATGCTTCAAGCACGCCGCGGGCGATGCCCCACAGCGCAAGGCGGCGACGATCTAGCCCAAGCCGCTCCGTCATCATCGCGACGCGCCGGCTTAATACCGTATCTTTGTCGCCACCCCGATCCACATAGTTAAGCAAATACTGGAGCGTTTCGAAATGAACGTCGCCAACAATCCCTTTCGGGTCGATCACGGCCCATTCTCCATCCCCTAGACGCAAAATATTCTCATGATGCAAATCGCCATGCAGCAGCACCGTTTCGGTTGTCGTAGGGATAAGCTCCTCCAATATCTCTTCGGCTCGCACTACCCAATGCTCAGGCAACGGTCCTACTGTGTCCCGACTGAAGCGGCTGCGGTAGCGGACAATCCCCTCGAACCATCTCCGAATCGTCTGGAAATGCTCCACTTCTCCATCAAACGGACGGCGCAGTTGACCAAACACGTCACAGAAAACCGCGGTCGCCTCGTTGTCATCGAGCGTAGCGGACAGCGGCGTACCCGGAACAGCGCGTTCGAGCACAGCAGCGCCAAGCTCCTCATCCCATGCAAACACCTGAACCGCGCCTCTGCCGGCATACGATTTCATCGCACGCATTTCTTGCGCGAGCTCGTCCTTAAGAAAAGCAAGCTTCAGCACGATCGGCTTACCAGCCTCATTCGTGCCATGAGCGATATAGTTGTAAGACAAATTGTTGAATGGAGCCTCCGCCTTAATGCCGAATTGCGCTTCACTCCGGGCAATAAGCTCAGGAAGCGACTGTACCCATCCGTCTACCCGCGAACCATAAGTGGCCGCCATCTTTGCATCGAAACCTTCTGGTATTAGTGTCATGACGTAACAATCAATCTCCTCTCCAAGCTGGAAGTTGTCAAAAAAAAGCAAAGGTGCTTTCTGTACATTCGACAACGAATAGCTCTGAATCCTTCCTCCGAGGCCTAGCCATAAACATAATAAAGAAGCGCCAAGCGTCGGCATTATACTCCGACAGCTTGGCACTTCCATTATGAACGCCGCTCCAGCGTCACGCATGCTTCTCGGCGGCCAACCAGCTGCCCGGCATCGTTGCGCAGTTCCGGCGAGATATGGCCGCGGATGCAGCGGGCAAGCTCGTCGCCGAGCTGCAGCTGCTCGAGCATGGCGCACACTGCCTCCGGCCAAGCCGATTCACTGCCGTCGGCGAGCTTGATGACCACCGCGAGCCGCTCCTTGCGCAGGGCGAAGACGAAGACGCCCTGCGCCCCGCTCTTCGCGACGACGTTCCCGTCGCCGCAGCCGAGCATCACGCTCGCCAGCCGATCCGGCCCCTCCACGAGGGCCGGATGGCTGGCCATGGCAGCGGCGATTCGCCTCGCCGCAGCACCGATGGCGGCTAAGCCCGCCGCTGATGCCGGCGATGCTGCCGCTGCCGAGCCCGAAGCGGCTTCGCCGCTTGCGGCAGGCTGCGCAGCTGCTGCTCCGTCGCTGCCCCAGGCAGCGAAGCGCGCATAGATGAGCGCGAGGCGCCACAGCGGCAACGCGAACACCGGCAAGCCGCAGCCGTCGATTGCCGTCTCGACGGCTTCCGGTTGCACGTCCGCTATCGCTGCGACGATACGCAGCAGTTCCTGCTGCAGCGGATGCTCCGGCTGCGTATACGTCTCTAGCGGCCAGCCGCGCAGCTTGCATAGCGCGAGCATGCCGATATGCTTGCCTGCGCAAACATGATATAGCTTGCGCGGGCTTCCTCCGCTTGCGAGCAGCGCATCGCGCGCCTCGGCATTCGCCGGCAGCGCGGCTCCGAACACAAGTTGCTCCTCCAGCACGCCTGTCTGCGCAAGCATCCGCTCGAGCACCGCTATATGCGCAGGGGTGCCTTGGTGCGAAGCGCACATTAATGCGATGGCGTCATCGCCAAGTCCATATGCCTCTATCACGCCGCCCAGCACGCTTGGCAAAGCTTGAATCGGCTTCGCGGTAGACCGCAGGAAATTTAGAATATTCGCGTCTCCGGCATGTGCGACCAATTGGCCGTCCGCTGTGACAACCGCAGCATGGCCGCTGTGTACATTTTCGACGAACGAACCTCTAGTCGTAAGGACGAGAGGAACGCCGAGCACCTCGTTTGCCGCCGGATATTTGTCTGTCTTCGTGCTTGCTTTTGTCATAGTCAATCCTCATCCGACCTTTTCCATCATGTTTATGCTGTGGCTCCATTACAGCCTATTCTTGGCGCCAACGATCCGTCCACCTGTTTCAAACTGGCAGATGGATGGTTATTTACTTGCAAGCTGATCAAGTATTTCTTGACGAGCTTGTCTCATCTCATCACTAGTATACCAAGGAGCTGATGATCATGGAAAATCCAATCCCCGGCGGTGCTGGACGCAAAGCAAAAGCGATACAGGAGGTGCTGAACGGTTCAATGGTTCATGACTTCCAAGACATGCAGCAGCTTGGCGCTGACATGGAAGCGATGAAGACGAACAGCGAGCTGCTTGAGGAAGGCCTTGTGCCCGATCCGATTCAAGATTAATCGAATTTCACTTTACGAAGAGGGGATCTTTCGCGATTCCCTCTTTTTTTCATGGCAAAATGGGGAATAGTAGGCAAGGAGGAGGCATGAAATGTGACCAGCAAACATCTACATGAGGGCCATCTGTATTGGTCCCGTACAATGGAACAACCGATCAGTTATCCCCCGCTTACCCAAAATATTGAGACAGACGTCGCCATTATCGGAGGCGGTATGTCCGGTTCCATCTGTGCGTACATCCTAGCTCGAAGCGGCTTAAAGACTGCGCTGCTTGAACGCGGTGAGATCGCCGCAGGCAGCTCGCTTGCCAACACAGGCCTGCTGCAATATTGCAATGATACGATGCTTTGTGACTTTGCCGAGCAGATTGGCGAAGGGGATGCGGTCCGCTTCTATAAAGGCTGCAAGCTGGCGGTCGAGCAGATTGGCGAGCTGGCAGCCGAGCTTGCGGAATTCGGGACGAAGACGGACTATGTAGCTCAGAGCAGCCTGTATTACGCGAGTTCGGAGCAGGATGTACCGAAGCTTAAGAAAGAGTACGAGCTGCTTAAGCGTCATCAATTCGAAGTCGAATACTTGGAGCCTGAGGAAATTGCAGCCCGGTTCCCGTTCCGCAAACCAGGCGCCATTATAACACATGGCGATGCATCCATTAACCCCTATCGGTTCGTCCATGGCCTCATTGATACTGCTGTGAGCCGTTTCGAGCTTGCCGTCTATGAGCAGACAGATCTGACGATCCATTCATCTGAATCGGGCAGCGGCGGTCACAAGCTCACGACCTCAGCTGGACAGGAGATTCTCGCGAAGCATGTTATCTACGCCGTCGGCTACGAGCCGGAGGAGCTGCGCGGCAAGCTCGTGAAATCGGAGATGAACCGCACCTACGCACTTGTGACGGATTCGCAGCCGAAGCTGTACGAGCCGTTCAGCCCTTATATGTTTTGGGAGACGGCTAGACCGTACTTCTACATGCGATTCACGGAAGACAAACGGATCATTGCAGGCGGGGGCGACGTGCAAACGAAGGAGCTGCTGACGAGCGAGAACGCGATCAGGAAAGAGACCGAGAAAGTGATGTCCTCCATACGGTCGCTATTCCCTTCCATGCAAGCTTCGATTGAGTATGAATGGAACGCCACCTTCGCCTTGTCGCGCGACGGACTTCCCTTCATCGGAGCAGATCCGCATTGGAACGGCGTCTACTACTGCCTCGGTTACGGAGGCAATGGCACCGTCTACAGCATGATGGGCTCCGAGATTTTGCACCATATGATTACAGGCCGCGACCATCCGCTCGCATCCATCGTCGCGCTGGACCGTCCGTCTCTGCAGAAGCTCTGAGCGTTAGTTAGAAGCCATTCTCGCACCTCGCACTTCGCCCATTCATGCCTTGCCATCACTTATAATAGAAAAATCCAACATAAAGCACCGGAAATCGTCTCGATTGCGGGCTATGTTGGATTTTTCTATTCCTATTGCCGCCGACTACAACAACGGAGACAGCATTCGCGCTGCCGCTTCTGCCACCTTCTGCTTCATCGGACGCTTGCGGAATTCCGCAAGGCTGACCTCTGTGCAGTTCTGCAGATCGTTCATGAAATCAGACTCAAGCCTCTCGATCGCCGACTCATCATACAGCAGTGCATTAATCTCGAAATTGCTGAAGAAGCTCCGCATATCCATATTCGCCGTACCGACAGATGCGAGCAGCTTGTCGATGATAATGACTTTCGCGTGCACGAAGCCAGCCTTATAGCGGTAGATGCGAACTCCGGCAGCAAGCATTTCCTCGACATATGACAATGAGGCCATCAGCACAAGCTTCGTATCCGGCACGTACGGAATGATGATCCTCACATCCACGCCGCCTAGCGCTGCCGTCCGCAGCCCCATCAGAATGCTTGCGTCTGGTATGAAATATGGTGTCGTCATGTAAATCCTCGACTTCGCTGCGGAGACCGCCGCGAATACATATTCCAGAATCGCGTCATCCCGCATGTTTGGACCGCTCTGTACGATCTGAACTTGCTCCATGCTCTCACACGAATGCTCAGGCAAATAAGCAGCACCAGCCAGCTTCTTCTTCGATGCATACCACCAATCGTAGATGAATACTTCCTGCAGGAAGTACACGGCATCTCCTCGGAGCTGCAAGTGCGTATCCCTCCAGAAGCCGAGCTTCGGATTGCCGCCTACATATTCCTCACCGAAGTTAATGCCGCCTATATAGCCGACAAGACCGTCAACGACGATGATTTTGCGATGATTGCGAAAGTTCATCCGTTTATCGAAGAAGGCGATGCGCGGCGGCAGGAAGCACTGTATCTCTACTCCTGCGAGTCGCAGCTCCTTTACAAACCTATCGCTAAGCTCTACGCTGCCAATTCCATCATATATCACTCGAACTTCAACACCAGCTCTCGCCCGCTCAAGCAGCAGCTCCTTCAGCTGCCGCCCAATCCGATCGTCCCGGATCGTATACGACTCGACATGAACATGATGCCTCGCCGAAGCAATCGCTTCGAACATCGCCGCATATGTCGCTTCGCCGTTCGCCAGTACGGTCGATTCGTTGCAGCCGGTAATCGGGGAGACCGTAATATTTTGCAAAATGTGGTAGAGTCTCTCCTGCTCTGCGAACCGGTTCCCTTGCATATCGCTCGGCCGATGAATAAGCTTGCACCGGAGCAGTGCCCTGCGCAGCGTATCCGACATGTAGATACCTCTTCTGCGTATATTTCTTCGCCTCTGGTATTCTTGCGCGAGAAAGTAGTACATGACGAAACCGATAATCGGCAGCACGAACAGAATAAGCAGCCAGGCAATCGTTTTGGCCGGATGGCGGAATTCCAGAATGAGAATCGTCGCGATTTGAAAAATAAAGACAAGGAGTATAGCGAGCGCCCAAATCATTACAGGATCCCCCATTTCCTCCCAGATGACATAGAACTAGCTTTCTCTCTTGATAGGAGGCGTATACATCTTTAATTGGCATGTTTCTTAGCATCCAGGAATAAATAGCATTATGCATGTAACCGCGAGAGAAGGCGGGTGATTATCTGCGGGTGTTCAAAGAATCAAAGCGGAGCGCATCGACTGAAACCCTTATCGGACACGGCACTCATGTCGAAGGGAAGCTGATCAGTGAACTCGGCATACGAATTGAGGGCGAGCATCGAGGCGATATCGAATGCAAGGGCGATGTCATTATCGGGGAATATGGCGTGGTGCGTTCCAGCATTACCGCTCAAGATTTGACCATTGCCGGCAGAGTTCATGGCGACATTATCGTCAAAGGCAGGCTTATCATTACGGCGTCCGGCCAATTGTTCGGCAATGTGCTGGCGCACAGCATACTGATCCAGGACGGCGGCATCTATAATGGCAACTGCAGAATGGAGCGCCAGACCGAGCCGCGCACGCGGCAGCTGCCGGAGAATGAAGCGTCCTCTCTTCCTCAACCTCAAACGAAGGAGAAAGCTAGGCAAGCTGGATAACAGCCAAAAAAGGAGCCTTTCGCCGGTTACATGAAACCAGCCTGGGCTCCTTTCTTATTCAGTCGTTTATGTCGCTACATCCCGCTTATTGAAGATCAGCCATGTAATCCCAACAAAGACGATGTAGTACCCGGCTAACACAGCAAGCGAGAAGCCGATAGTCATATTATGCACGATGACGTCTGTTTGCAAGTACTGCTTCAAGTTCAGGTGAAGGAACAATAGATAATCCACCCACGCATACTTGAGCTGGCTCAGGATGCCGCTTGCGATGAGCCCGAAGAAATAGATGAACATCGACAAACCGATGGCAAGTCCGCCGCTGCGGAATATCGTCGAGAGCATGAAGCTGAACGTCACAATCATAACGAGCCCGATATAATCAAGTATATACACTTGAATCATATAGAAGAGCGGGTGGGCGTTGTTGAGCACGCCGAGCGCCGCGCTTGCTGTGGAGCTGCTATCGTAACCGAACAGGATCAGGTTCAGCACGAAGGATGCAACGAACATCAGGAGCGATTGCACCAAAGCAAACAAAAGCAAGGAAACATACTTCGAGAGCAGAATCTTGCTCCGGCTCCATGGCCGAATGAGCAGCAGCTTAATCGTGCCGGACGAGAACTCGCCCGCGACGCTCTCAGCCGAGACAACAACGGTAAAGATCGTAATCAAGTAGTACATGAACATCTCTATGCCGTTCATGACGGTCCATAACGAATCCTTCTCAGACATCCACCTTGTGAGCGAGCTTGAGACAATGACGAGCACAAGAATAAGGCCGAGCATAATCCATGTTCCGATCCGGCGGTAAATCTTCATATTCTCATTCCGGACAAGCTGTAAAAAATCAAACAACCTGCTCACCTCCCGTCATCTCCAGGAATTGATCTTCCAGAGACTTGTTCAGGACGCGAATGCTGTATACTTTAATACCCGCTCCAACAAGCGTCGCATTGATCTGCGCAATTAATTCGCGGTCTGCCCGCACAAGCGCAGCGTCCTGCTCGCGCTCAGCTCCATGCTCCGCAAGCAGCTGAACGGCTTTATCCAGCTGATCAACCTCAAACAGCACTTGGCTTGCTTCATCCGTGAGCGGCTTATCCGATCGAATGCTGCGCACGTCGATGAGCTTGCCCGCCTGGATGATGGCAACACGGTCGCACATAAGCTCCATCTCGCTTAGCAAGTGGCTCGAGACGAATACCGTTATGCCCTCTTCCTTCGCCAGCTTCCTCAGATAATCGCGCAGTTCGCGAATGCCCGCCGGATCGAGTCCGTTCGTAGGCTCGTCCAGAATGAGCAGGGAAGGCTTGTGCATAATGGCTTGCGCGACGCCAAGGCGCTGGCGCATTCCGAGCGAGTACGTCTTTACTTTGTCATGAATGCGGCTCTTCAGCCCAACAAGCTCTACGACCTCTTCAATGCGCTGCTTTGTAATGCCAGGCACCATCCGCGAGAAGTGCAGCAAGTTATCGAAGCCGGACAAGTATTTGTACATCTCCGGATTCTCTACAATTGCCCCTACGTGACGGATTGCTTGCTCGTAATGAGTGCGAATGCTATGACCTTCAATAAGGACATCGCCTTTGGTCAGCGACATAAGTCCGACCATCATTCGAATGGTTGTCGTCTTGCCCGAACCGTTAGGACCGAGAAAGCCGAATACCTCCGAACGCGGCAAATCAAGCGTTAAGCTGTCGATTATCGTCCGCCTGCCAATCGTCTTCGTCACTTGCTGCAGTCTGACGATTGGTTCCTCTATGGAATCGAATGAACTATTCACTTCTATACCTCCTGTATGGCAAAGCGCTGCGAACGCAAAGATTACACGCCCCCGCGTCTTCACTAGTATACAGAAGTCAGGAAGCGATTGGAAGTTTATGCTTGGTGAATCAGCTCCAGCTTATACGTACAATAGCTGCTGTTCGGTCTGCGCCATCATGGAATATTGGTCTGTCTCAATTCCCTTGAGTCGTTGATCCGGCGGCCTACAGCATGTTTTGCAGCAGCCAAGCGGGTAGACAACCTTATAAAATCCAGTCAGAAACACCATCTCGGCCTCTTGCCTAGGCAGCATGAAGCCGCACCCCACACAATGAAATTGCTCTTTATTCAGCAAGTCAAATCACTCCTATTCTATCCTTTAACGTCCAGCCGGTTTAGGGAAGCTTCTTTCTTATAAGTCATCCGGCGATATAGTTCATGTATACGCACCTGTCTTGGACTCATTGCCTGCAGCTTTGCCAGCAAGGCGCACATAATGGATTTGCGAATGCCCTCATCGGGGATAAAAGCACAGCCATACACATAATAATTATCTTCTCTCCGGCGCCAGACAACATGTCCGAGCAGACAGAACTGCCACTCACCCAGCATAAGTGAGAATTGAAGCAGATAGCTCTTGCTGACGGGAAACCGCAGATGACTCTGGAATTGCAGCCCTGAAGGGCTCATATTGTGCAGCAGGACCGCGGAAGAGGCGGAATCCGCTTCTCCTCCTTGGATGTGACAGATGGATACTTCAGCATTTGCGCCATCTCGAAGCCGGATTCGTATATGCTCGCGCGGCTGCTTCTCGCTCGACTTTTCCACGACATCTACGCCTCATTTCAACTGGAATCTAACGTCCTCCACATTAATGCGCACTCTGGGCATTGCCTGCGTGCAGCTGCTCATAAGACCACAGCAGCTTCCACTGACCGGCATCATTAGCCGCATAACAAGGCTGAACGATTGTAAAGTTGCCATACTGGCTGTGGAACGATTCCTCCACATGGAACTCGTAGACGACGGGGATCGGCGCGGCATCGGCGCTCATCTTCCAATCGACGACGCGGGTAGGACTTCCAATATGCACATCAAACGTATTCACGCCGAAGTCCTGCATCATAATATGGGCGCGGTTCTGAATATACTCCGCCTTCTTGAAGCGCTGCTGCATCTCGGGGTGGAATAATTCCCACGAGCTGCCGTAATCGCCCTGCTGCTCATATTCGTAGAACTGCTCGACCGCCACCTGCGCTTGTTCATCATCACCCGAGCGGAACATGCCGGATAAGTTGCGCCAGCCGAGCCATACCACCAGCAAGATAACAAGGCCCAGCAGCAGCTTCATTGCCGACAAACCGCCTCTTCTCTGCCTACTCATGCACGAGACCACCCCTGTCCAAAAAAGCTATTCCACTTTATGAACGGAGGGCTTGTTTTATACCATCGCTATCAATTGTTTTGCAAGAGCTGCGTCTTCAACTGCTTATGAATACGGGAGCGTTCCTTATCGTCGACAAGGTAGTACCAGATACCGCCGATCATTGCGCCTTTCCCGGTAATCTCCGTCGACGTGAAACGCTCGCTCTGCGGCTTATAAGCGGATACGAGATGTTTCATCTGATCGAAGGTCATGTTCGTCCTCACGCTGTCGCCAAGCGTGCTCAGCAGCGAGTGGAAATGTGTGACACTCGATAGACTAGCCGCATTATGCATCACACTCTGCACAACGGCACGCTGCCTTGTATTGCGTCCAAGGTCACCTCGCGGATCATCGTAGCGCATCCGGCAGAATTTCAGCGCGTCCTCGCCATTCAGCTGCAGAGTCCCTTTCGCGAAGTTCACGCCTTCATATTGAAAGGACTCTTGATTGTTGACCTGAACGCCACCGAGCATGTCAATAATCTTGGCGAAACCTTCCATATTCGCCTTCATGTAATAGTCAATTGGATAATCAAGAAACTGCTCGACCGCCCCGAGCGACATCTCCACCCCGCCGAATGCGTAGGCATGATTGATTTTGTCCAGGCCTGTTCTGCCTGGAATGGCAACGCGCGTATCCCTTGGAATATTGAACATCAGGATGGATTTCTTCTCCGGGTTAACGGCAAGCACAATCATCGTATCCGACCGGCCGCGATCATGCTCGCGCTGATCTACGCCAAGCATGAGCACCGTGAAAGGAGCCATCTCATCCCCTTTCGCTTTTCCCTTCCCCTTGTTCACGAGCAAAGGAGATGTTACGGAGTGCTTAACTTCGGCATCCGTACTCACATAAGCCGGCTTCGACGGCTTAATGTCTTCATGCATCTGAGCGACAGTCCGTTCTGCTGAGTGATAGAGATACCAGGACAAGACAGCTGCAATGAGAAGGAAGGAAACAGCAGCAGCGCCAGTCCATACAAGCAGACGTTTATAGGAAAATTTCATGAATGCCCAACTCACTCCTATTCAAAAAAGTTTTGCTTTACTTGTTTCAGACATTACAAATATGGGTAACATTAAATAACACATGTATCTGCATCTATTTAATGATACATTTTGTAACTGCTACACTTTATACATTAAGATACAATTTGTATCATGTCAATTATTTTATTTTCGACACGTGACATTTTGTAGCTTTTCATGCATTTGAAAACATTTCGTATTAAGATGGTTGTATATTTCGAATCAGGAGGAGAATTATGGGCATTGGTAATCGGATTTCCAAACTGAGAGACGATCGGGGCTGGACGCAGGAACAGACAGCGGGGCTGCTCGGTATATCACGCGCGGCACTATCCCATTATGAGAAAAACCGTCGTGAGCCGGACACGGAAACGTTATCAAAGTTCGCCGATTTGTTCAAAGTAACTGTCGATTTTCTAGTCGGCCGGACGAACGCGCCTCATGTGACTGTCGATTCACCAGTACGTGAATTTGTGGATCAGCTAGAGCTCTCCGAAGAGGATCTCTTGAGCCGCTTTGCTCTGACAATCGACGGCCTGAAGCTCTCGCCTGAAGAGGCTCGCCGCTTCATCGCTTTCGTGCGTGCAGAACGCAATATGAAATAACGCTTGTAAATAAATAAAACCATAGTCGTTAGCCGACTATGGTTTTCATTTTTGGAATATTATTTTTGTAAAGGTGGCAAGTCTGCAGGCCAATTCGCAAGATCGATACCAAGCTGCTCCAAAATGGTGCGTACGTCCAATTCTATGGCTGCCTGCGAGGTGCTATGTACCTCTTGTTTCTGATCTCCTATTTTCCTCATCCCGCCACTCCTACTTCCTCTGTTTATATTGAACCTTCTTCCAGACAACTTCAGTCCAGCTTCCCTGACCACCACTCCATCCACTTGACCGTCTCCCTTATCTATTCTCTCTCATCTGTACTTGTCTTTTATCATTATATCCAATCGATTCCAAAAAGGGTGTCGAAGGATGTGGGTCTAATCTCATACATCGCTTCTATTATTGTCGATATTTGGTAAAATTTAATAAGGGATGGTAAATTTCTTGACAGAAAAAGAAGCCGGCAGCGAAAGATCTCGCTACACGGCTTCTTTTGTCATACGCTTTATTTAGTTCCCGCCTACACGAGCTAGCTCTTTCATGTTCGCTTCGAATGCTGCGAGAAGAGCTTCTTCTCCAGCTAGGCCGGATTGCTCCATCTTCTCGATTTGCTGCAGCATACGCTTGTAGTCTTTCGGGATGACTTTAACAAATTTCTCTTTGGACGCTTCCCAATCGGAGAGCAGTCGTTTGCCGATTTCACTGCCTGTGTAATCAGCATGACGCTGAATCATCGACTGAAGCTCATCCGAATCGCGCTGCTCTTCAATGCGCTCCAGAAGGACCATCTCGATGTTGCAGTGCTTGTAGAAATCGCCTGCTTCATCAAGCACGTACGCGACGCCGCCGGACATGCCTGCTGCGAAGTTACGGCCTGTGCCGCCAAGAATGACAACGCGTCCGCCTGTCATGTACTCACAGCCGTGGTCGCCAACGCCTTCGACAACGACATTCACGCCGGAGTTACGAACTGCAAAGCGCTCGCCTGCGATACCGCTGATGTACGCGTCGCCAGCTGTTGCTCCGTAGAATGCTGTATTGCCGATAATGACGTTCTCTTCGGCTTTGAACGTTGCTTTCGGAGACGGAGCTACAATGATTTTACCGCCGGATAGACCTTTACCGACATAGTCATTGGAGTCGCCTTCGAGCGAGAGCGTAATGCCCTTCGGTACGAACGCGCCGAAGCTTTGGCCGGCGGAGCCGACAAAGTGGAACGAAATCGTATCTTCAGGCAAGCCCTTCGCACCGTAAGCGCGAGTCACTTCACTGCCCACGATTGTACCGACTACGCGGTTAATGTTCGTGATTGGCAATGTTGCGCGGACTTTCTCGCCCGATTCAATCGCAGACTGTGCCAGTGGCAGCAGCTTCTGCATATCAAGCGATTCTTCCAGCTTATGATCTTGCTCTTGCGTGCAGAAGCGTGCAGCGCCTTCCGGCAATTCCACTTGGTGCAGCAGCGGAGTCAGATCAATGCCTTTAAGCTTGTAATTCTCGATCAGGTTCTTGGTCTTCAGACGATCAACGCGTCCAACCATCTCCTGAATCGTGCGGAAACCAAGCTCAGCCATAATTTCACGCAATTCTTGCGCCACGAACAGCATATAGTTCGCTACGTGGCTTGGATCGCCCATGAACTTCGCGCGAAGCTCCGGATTCTGCGTTGCCACACCAACCGGACAAGTATCCAATTGGCACACGCGCATCATGATACAGCCGAGCACGACAAGCGGAGCTGTCGAGAAGCCATATTCTTCTGCGCCGAGCAATGCTGCGATTGCAAGGTCGCGTCCGTTCATAATCTTGCCGTCTGTCTCAACAACGACGCGGTCACGCAGGTTGTTGATCATCAGCGTTTGATGCGTTTCAACAAGGCCAAGCTCCCACGGCATGCCCGCATGGCGGATCGATGCAAGAGGAGATGCGCCTGTACCGCCGTCATAACCGCTGACGAGGATAACATCTGCGCGTCCCTTAGCTACGCCGGCTGCAATCGTGCCGACACCAGCTTCGGAAACGAGCTTCACGTTGATACGCGCGCGAGGGTTAGCGTTCTTGAGGTCATGAATGAGCTCAGCCAAGTCCTCGATTGAATAAATATCATGATGCGGCGGCGGAGAGATGAGACCTACGCCTGGCGTCGAACCGCGAACTTCAGCAACCCAAGGGTATACTTTACGTCCTGGCAGCTGACCGCCTTCGCCTGGCTTCGCGCCTTGCGCCATCTTAATTTGAATTTCGTCGGCATTGACCAGATAGTTGCTCGTTACGCCGAAACGACCGGAAGCAACTTGCTTGATCGCGCTGCGGCGGGAATCGCCGTTCGCATCCGGGATGTAACGCGCTGGATCTTCGCCGCCCTCGCCCGTATTGGATCTGCCGCCGATGCGGTTCATCGCAATTGCGAGCGACTCATGCGCTTCTTTACTGATCGAGCCGTACGACATTGCACCCGTCTTGAACCGCTTCACGATCGATTCGATCGATTCAACTTCATCCAATGGAACTGGCTGTGCGTCGAAGTTGAACTCGAGCAACGAACGGAGCGTCAGATGCTTCTTATCTTCACCTTGAACAAGGTTAGAGAATTTCTTGTACAGCTTGTAATCGTTGTTACGGGAAGCCATTTGCAGCGTATGAATCGTCTGCGGGCTGAACAAGTGATCTTCGCCGTCTTTACGCCATTGGTATTCACCGCCGGAATCAAGCTCTCTCTCGCGGCCCTCTTGCTCGGAGTACGCACGGTTGTGGTGCCACAGCGTCTCTTCCGTAATCACGTCAAGGCCGATACCGCCGATACGCGTCGCCGTCCAAGTGAAGTATTGGTCAACAACCTCTTCCCTCAGGCCGACTGCTTCAAAGATTTGTGCGCCGCGGTATGATTGGATCGTAGAGATACCCATCTTGGACAAGATCTTAACGACGCCTTTCGTTGCAGCTTTAATGAAGTTCTTCACCGCTTTGTCATGCTTCACGCCGCGCAGCATGCCTTGGCGGATCATGTCGTCAAGCGTCTCGAATGCAAGGTACGGGTTCACTGCGCTTACGCCGTAACCAAGCAGAAGTGCAAAGTGATGCACTTCGCGCGGCTCGCCGGATTCAAGCAAGATGCTCACTTTCGTCCGTGTGCCTTCGCGAATCAGATGGTGATGCAGAGCAGATACAGCAAGCAGCGACGGAATTGCCGCATTCTCACGATCTACACCGCGGTCAGATAGAATAAGGATATTATGACCTTTGGCAATAACACGGTCAGCCGCTTCGCACATTTGCTTCAGGGCAAAACGCAAGCCTTCTTCGCCCTTCTCTGCTGCGAACAGCGTCGGAAGCGTGATGGACTTGTAGCCTGGTCGGCGAATGTGGCGCAGCTTCGCGAACTCTTCGTTCGACAGAACCGGCGTAGCCAGCTTGATATGGCGGCAGCTCTCAGGCTCCGGATTGAGCAAGTTGCGCTCAGGTCCAAGCGTTGTGCCTGTCGCTGTAATGATCTCTTCACGAATCGCGTCGATCGGCGGGTTCGTTACTTGTGCGAACATTTGCTTAAAGTAGTTAAACAGACGCTGCGGGCGCTCCGACAGAATCGCAAGCGGCGCGTCATAACCCATGGAAGCGATCGGCTCAACGCCGCTGCCTGCCATTGGCTCAAGCACTTTGCGCAAATCCTCGAACGTATAGCCGAACGCCTGTTGGCGCTGTTCTACCGTTTCGTGGCTTGGTTCCGGCAATTCAGGCGCGTCCGGAAGCTCATCCAGACCTACGAGATGCTCATCGAGCCAATCGCGGTACGGGTGCTCCGAAGCGATTTGTGCTTTAACCTCTTCATCCGAAACGATGCGGCCAGCTTGAGTATCAACAAGCAGCATACGGCCTGGACGAAGACGGTCTTTATATAGGATGTTCTCTGGATCAACGTGAACGGTACCAGCCTCAGAACCGAGAATGATAACATCGTCCTTCGTTACATAGTAACGAGCTGGGCGAAGGCCGTTCCGGTCAAGAATCGCACCGATCTGTGTGCCATCGGTGAAAGCCATCGCGGCTGGTCCATCCCACGGCTCCATCAAACAGCTGTGGTATTCATAAAATGCACGTTTCTCTTCGCTCATGCCTTCGTGGTTAGACCAAGGCTCTGGCACCATCATCATTGCCGCATGCGGCAACGAACGGCCGGAGAGGTAGAGGAATTCCAGCGTGTTGTCAAACATCGCCGTATCGGAACCGTCTGGATTGATGATTGGCTTGATCTTCGCCAGGTCATCACCGAACAATTCCGTTGCGAACATCGTTTGACGAGCGTGCATCCAGTTCACGTTACCGCGAAGCGTGTTAATCTCACCGTTGTGGATGAGGTAACGGTATGGATGCGCGCGCTCCCAGCTTGGGAACGTGTTCGTGGAGAAACGGGAGTGTACGAGCGCGAGCGCCGTTTCCATCGCCTCATCGTTAAGCTCGACGTAGAACGAACGGACCTGCTCGGTTGTAAGCATCCCTTTATACACGATTTTTTTGCTGGACATACTGGAGAAATAGAAGCTATCAGCGCCTTCAGCGCCAGAGTAGCGAATCGCAATCTCCGCACGTTTACGAATGACATAGATTTTACGTTCGAATGCAAGCTCGTCTTTCAGATCTGCACTCTTCCCGATGAACACTTGGCGAACGAACGGTTTAACCGACTTCGCAGAGTGTCCAAGCTTCTCGTCGTTCGTTGGAACGGTACGCCAGCCTAGCAATGTTTGACCTTCCTCGCGGATGATCGCTTCCAGCTCGCGCTCATGCTTGCTGCGAATGCTCTCGTCTTGGGACAAGAATAGCATACCAACTGCATAGTCGCCGCTCGCCGGCAATTGTGCGCCGAGCTCTTTCATTTCACGGGCAAAGAAAGTATGCGGAATTTGTAATAAGATCCCGGCTCCATCCCCTGTGTTAGGCTCGCTGCCTTGGCCACCGCGATGCTCCATGTTCTCAAGCACTGTCAGTGCCTGCTGGATGATCGTGTGTGATTTAATTCCCTTGATGTTAGCCACAAAGCCCATTCCGCAGGCGTCTTTCTCAAATTGCGGATCGTATAGACCTTGCTTCGGCGGCAATCCTGACTGGTTCTCTTTCACTTGGATGCAACCTTTCTATGAGAAATTTTAAATAAACAGAGGAATGGATTCTTATTCATGGAATCCGGCTTCAATTCCAGCGCGCAATCGCTTAGAATGAAGGTGTACATACGGTCACCGCTAAGGCCAGAACCGACAGGTTCGTTTGAAAAAAAGACGCTGAGGCGGCTGTACAGCATGCCGTGCTCTTCAGCATCCTTCTTGTAAAACAGCGGGTGTACGAATTTTGTTATTATTTGATTGTACCATCAGACCATAATGAATTTCAATTTAATATTTTTATGGCGATGATAAGAGTTCTTTAACACATCACAGCAGCAATCTGAGAAATTCTCAGAAAATTGTACACCCATTGTAACGCATAAATAACCAAAAGGATGTGGATTTATTGTTTAGTAATTTCAGGAAAGCACCGAAATGGGTGGTATCATTCACGGCAGCCGCACTTCTACTAAGTTCTTCAGGTGTTTATGGATCATATGCTGACGCGTCACAGCCAGTGAGAACGGGAAATGCATCGGTGGTACAGCTTGCTGCCCAGGCAGCACCGGCAGCTCCGCAGGCACAATCGAATCAACCGCTGCATATCGTTGCCGTCGGCGATTCGCTTACTGCGGGCTACGAGCTTGGCATGAACGAGAAGTCGATTCCTTATGGCTACGTGGAGCGCGTGTATGAGCAGGCGCTTTACCATGGCAATGCTGAATTGAATAACTATGGCATCATCGCGCTGAAGACTTCCGGGTTGAAAGGATTGCTCGACGCAGCGGCTGCCGGCAAAGCAGTGACAGCCGAGCAAATCCAGCCAGGCTTGTCGGAGTACCCGACAACAGAAGGAATTGTTGCTAAATCGGCCCAGCTCGCTACTGATCTGAAGCAAGCGGATCTTGTTGTCCTGACGATTGGCGGCAATGACTTCCTGTCGCTCTTCGATGAGATTAAGCAAGAATCGCTGAGCGCGGATCAACTGGCAGCTCGGCTGGACAGCCACTTGGACAGCTACATCCCGGCGCTTGAATCTTCGCTGCGCACGATTCTGAGCTTGAATCCGAAGGCGACGCTCGTTTTTGCAGATCAATATTTGCCGGTGCCTCCGCCTTCTATTGTGAATAAAGCCATTACGGAAGAGCAGTACAAGGTGCTAACGAACGGCGTTGACAAGCTTAGATCTCTGGATGAAGCTCTTGCTTCGAAGCTGAAGCAGGAAGGGTTCGATGTACGCATGGTCGATGTAGCGAAGCCGTTCCTTGGCAATGAGTTCACTTATACGTATATCCTTCGGGGCGATATCCATCCGAAGCAGTCCGGATACGATGTAATGGGACGCCAATTTGCGGATGGCATCTGGGGCGAGTACCGCGATCCGGCGCCTCTTCAAGACGGCGCGCCTCTTCGTGTCGTGGTGAATGGCAATAATTTGGCTGGTGTCAATAAACCTGTTCTTAAAAATAACACGACGTTCCTGCCCATGCGCGACATCGCGAATGCGCTGAATGCGACTCTCGCTTGGGACGGCAGAACGCGCACAGCAACAGTGACGTCCGGCAGCAACAAGGTCGCCTTCACAATCGGAGCGAAGACGATGAAAGTGAATGGCCAGTCGATGCCGCTGGAGACACCGGCTTACTTGCAGCAGGTTGGCAGCAATTCCGTCACATATCTGCCGCTCGCTGCACTATCGAAGGGACTTGGCTACAAGGTTGTTTACCGGAAGCCAATTGCGACAGTGTTTATTCACGGTTAAGTTTGTATGAGATCAAGTCACAAAAATAAGGGCAAGGCTTCGCGCAGTTCGAGAGTGAACTGCGTGGAGGCCTTGCCCTTTATTATTATGCGGTTAGTTCGACAGGTGCTGCCGCTTGGCGATTCGCCTTGCGGTGCATCATGATGAAGACGAGCAGCGTAAGCGCCACGGAGATTACTGCGAACAGTGCGACATGGATCGCCATGCTGCCGGTAATCTCCAGCTCATTGCCTGTCACGATTTCGCGGAACGCTCGGATCGTGTAGGTCATTGGCAGCCAATCTCCAACATGCTGCAGCCAGGACGGAACAAGCTCGGACGGATATGTGCCGGCGCTACCAGTCAACTGCAGGATGAGCAGGATGACGGCGAGGAATCGGCCCGGATTATCCAGCAGTGTAACAAGGAACTGGATAATCATCATGAAGGTGAAACTTGCGAGCAAGGACATACCGACGAATGCGCCCATATGATTCACCTGAAGCCCAATGCCGTAGATCAGAATCAGATCGGCAATCGTCGCTTGTACGAGTCCAACAATGGCGAAGAGCGAGAACTTGCTGAAGAACCAGCTCCAGCCGGAGGTTGGACGCATTCCTGTCTCGCGCATCGGCATCACTGTCGTGGACAGCAGCGCTCCGACGAACAGGCCAAGCGACAGGAAGTAAGGCGTGAAGCCCGTGCCGTAGTTCGGCACTTCAGTGAGCTTCACTTCCTCGACCCCAACCGGCTTCGCGAACATGTCGTACAGGGCATCGGTTCCGGTGATGCCCCCGGTCTCGCCTGCAGCGTCGCCGAGCTTGCTCGACAGCTCGGCGGAGCCGTCCGCGAGCTTAGCCGTGCCGCTCGCGAGCTCGGCGGAGCCGCTTGCCAGCTTGCCGGCGCCGCCCGACAGCTGTGCCGCACCGCGGCCTGCGGCTGCTGCGCCGCTTGCCAGCTGCTCGGCGCCTGCCGCTGCGCTTTGCGCACCAGCTGCGAGCTTGGCGCCATTGCCATTGGCGCTTGCGAGCCCCTGCTGCAGCGCCGCAAGCCCTTGTTGCAGCTGGATCTGCCCGCGCTGCAGCTCCGTTCCTCCAGCGGCCAGCTTCGCGCTGCCGCCGGAGAGCCCGGCCGCACCCGCGGATACCTCGCGGGCTGCGCCGATAAGACCTTGCAGCGCCGCATCCTGCGCTGCATCAGGCTGTGCGGCGGCGTACGCCTCGAGCGCCGCCGACAGCTTCTCGGCTGCGCCGGCCAGCTGCGCGCTGCCCTGCTTCGCCGAAGCAAGCCCCTCGGCCAGCTGCTCAGTGGCCGAGGCAGCCTTATCCGTGCCGCTGCTGAGCTTGCCTCCAGCGGCTTCAAGCTTACCCAGGCCGGCGGACAATGCCGCCGCGCCATCGCTTACTTGCGCGGTACCGTCTGCCAGCTTCTCCGCGCCTTTATCGAGCGTCGCTACGCCGCCTGCCAGCTGCTGCGTGCTGCTCGCCAGCTTCGCGACGTTATCGCGCAGCCGTTCTGCGCCGCTATTCGCATCAGCGACGCCGCTGCTCAGTTGGCTTGCGCCGTCGCTCGCTTTGGCGATGCCGTCCGACGCTTCGCCGATGTTCGCGAACACGGCCTCGGCGTATGCCTTCGTCACTTGCTGCGAAATTTCCGTCTGCAGCTTCGCAATCGCGCTCTGTCCAATCTTCGCGGCCAAGTAATTGCCGCTGTCGTTCGACATGTATGTGAGCTCCGCCGGTTGCGGCTTCTCATCGAGCAGCGTTGTGGCTTGCTTCGAGAAGGACGACGGTATTTCTACGGCATAATAGTACTTGCCATCTTGAAGTCCCTGCTTCGCAGCAGCGCGATCGACGAACTCCCACTTGAACTCCTCGTTCTCCCTCAGCTCCTTCACAAGGTCGCTTCCGACTGCAAGCTCCTTGCCTTTGAACTGCGCGCCTGCATCCTCGTTCACGACAGCGACCGGCAGCTCATTCAGCTTGCCGTACGGATCCCAGAACGAACCGATCAACATGCCGCTGTACATAATGGGAATGAACATGACGCCGATGATCGAGATGATTAACTTTCGATTGCGCATAATGCGCACAAACTCCTTGCCTGTAAAAGACAATGCCTTCACTTTCCTCACACCTCTCCATTTCACTATTGAACAAATGACCATATTGGACTTTCGGTCAATTAAATTCAAAAAAAGAAGCAGCAACCGCCGCTTACTTTATTGATATCACGCACTCTGTAATTGGCTAGCCCGCCGCAATTCCATCGCGAAGCAGCGATGTGAAATATGCAGCGATCTCTTCACGCGTCAGAGGCTCATGGTGCTTGTTCCAATCTGCGCCAAGGGCAACATACATCCTCAACATGATGAAAGCTGTCAGCCCAGGGTCGACCGAACGAAGCTCGCCCTTCTGTACCGCAAGCGTAACCTCATGCTGAATGAAGGCGTGAATCGCTGATTCCATCTTGGCGATGCCGTCCTTAGCCATCGGCGTACCGATATCGCGCACTTCTTGCGACAGCTTCACGATTAGCTCATGCTTCTCGCGGAACAGCAGCAGCTCGTGCAGCACCGCAGCTAAGTTATCGAAGAAATTCCGCTCTCTGTCGATGACTCGTTCCGCAAGCACGCGCAGCTCTGCGCATAGATGGCTGATAATTTCGCTGAAGAGATCTTCTTTCGTCGCGAAGAACGTATAGATCGTGCCTTTGCCGACTGCAGCGATTTTGGATACCAGCTCCATCGTCGTCGCTTTGTAACCAAACATGGCGAATGACTTTGCCGCCGCTTCAACAATCTGCAGCCTGCGATCGACCGGCTTCTTCTGTTCCATCATGCCGCAGCCTCCTCGTTAGCCTCGTTGACAGTTATATTATCAAAAACTGACCAAAAATACAATACGGTCATTCGGTCGAAGATTTAGTCATTCTTACAATCCTTTACTCTTTTACTCATTTAAGCATTTACTCATTTAGCCGCCGAATTAACAAGCTCATCCATTGTAAACAGCGAATACAGTTTCAACCCTGCCGCCTCCAGCTTAGCTCGTCCATCCGGGTGACGTTCAATGACGCAGACGACATCCTGCACAATCGCGCCAGCATCTCTCAGCTCTTTCACACTTTGGAGAATTTGCCCGCCTGTCGTCACGACGTCTTCAACGATGCATACCTTCTTGCCTCGCACGTCGCAGCCTTCCGCGATCTTGCGCGTTCCGTATGCTTTCGCCTGCTTACGGACGAACGCCGCACAAATATTCGTATGTAACGAAAGCGCCGTCGCAATCGCAATGCCGCCCATCTCAAGTCCTGCCAGCACATGCGTGCCAACCGGAATGTGCGAGGATAGCTCAGCTGCAATGGCGCTTAGCAGACGAGGGTTCGCTTCAAACATGTATTTGTCAAAATACGTATCCGACCGCTGCCCGGATCGAAGCGTGAACTCCCCCGACAATCGCGATGCTTCGTATATTTCTCGTGCAAGAATTTGCTTGCTCATACATGTCAGCTCCCTGGAGATGCGGCAGGTAACCTGCCTTTATTATTATCCTGCTGCTTGCCTCTCGCCCGCTTACTTATACTCCTTCGCCAGCTGCTGCAACTGCTCAAGACCTCGCTCAGCCCAGCGCTTCAACCGGTCAATGGCTTCAATCTCCGCCTGAACGGCCTGCTCAAGCGACTCTTTATATGGTGTCACTTCACCGCGAAACGGTCTGATATCCCCGTACGGAACATTCGTTTTCTCCGTATAGCTCAGCGCTCTACGCTCGTGGAACATCGGCACATCCGGGTTGTACGGGTTGTGCAAATCGCCTTGCTCCGGATGCTTGAGCACAGCCAGCACCTTCAGCAGCGCTCGCGGCCCGTTCGTTTCCATGACTTCCCCTGCATATTGTCCTGTTTTATAGGTAAAGGCTACAATTGTACCAATCTCCGGAATCCATTTTTCTTGCTGCTGCATGTTCAACCACTCCATTCTCATTCGTGTACATAGGAGCACAAATCTCCTATTTTTAGAATAGTTTAATGCGCCAAGCAACCGCAAGTGCTAATTCCAATCTTGTGTTGTGTTCTGATGCATCGTAATATTGAGTAGGAGCATTATTATAGTTGTTGATCCGGTTAGAGAAGCAGGTGAAGAAATGCGTAAAAAACGAGTGTTGCTCCTATCCGAAGGGTTCGGATCCGGCCATACCCAAGCCGCCTATGCACTAGCTGTCGGATTGCGTTCGCTAGATCCTCATATTCAAACCCGGGTATTCGAACTGGGCAATTTTCTCAATCCGGTTATTGGGCCTTTAATTGTATCCGCCTATCGCAAAACCGTTACAAAGCAGCCGAAACTTCTCGGCACGCTTTATCGCAGACAATATAAGAAATCATTAAACCGATTCACGCAGCTTGCGCTGCACCGTTTGTTCTATAAGCATACGGCACAGGTTATTTCTCAGCTGAGACCTGATCTTATCGTTTGTACGCATCCCGTTCCGAATGCCGTCGTAGCGCGGCTGAAGCGGCTTGGCCTTAACATTCCGCTCTATACGCTCATTACGGACTATGACGCGCATGGTACTTGGACGAGTTCAGAAGTGAACAAATACTTAGTATCCACAGTGGAAGTGAAGAAGAAACTGACCGAGCGCGGCATCCCGGCAACCCGGATTCAGGTTACCGGCATTCCGGTGCACCCGAACTTCTGGCAGACGCATGACCGCTCAGAGCTACAGGCGCAGTTCGATCTGAAAGCACTGCCAACCGTCCTTATTATGGGCGGCGGCTGGGGGATTATGTACAGCGATGATCTGTTATCGTATATGACGCGGTACCGCGATTCCGTCCAGCTCATCTACTGTGTCGGCAACAACGACAAAGTGCGGGAGCGGATGCTCGCCGATCCTAACTTCCAGCACCCGAACATTAAGGTGCTCGGATTCACGAAAGAAATTAACAAGCTGATGGATCTGTCCGATCTGCTGATTACCAAGCCCGGCGGGATGACCTGTACGGAAGGCCTCAGCAAAGGCATACCGATGCTGTTCTACGAACCGATTCCAGGTCAAGAAGAAGTGAACTGCGAATACTTCGTTGCAAGCGGATTCGGCGAGATGCTTGAGTCAACCGAGACGATCAACAAATGGTTCAAGATCATCCAAGAGCCATACACGTCGGTGCAGCACCGGATGGCCCTGATGAATAAACGCAATCAACACTACAATCCGATGGAATGTTCGCGCGCCGTCCTGCAGCTGATGCAGTGACGGTTTTTTTTCGCTTGTGAGAGGCACTTCAATCAAGCTCCGATCCGTCTGCTTGCTCGCTCAGCTTGAAGATGTCGCCTCGTCTAACGAATCCAGATGCGCTTATTCGCCGGAAAATTGGCCTTTCTCGATTCTAACGAATCTCAGCAACGTTATTTGGCTGTTTTCTGCCACAATCAGCACCATTTCCATGCAATAGCGTGTCTGTGGTTCGTTAGATTTTGTAACGGACTCTTTTTGACCGAATAACGTGTCTGTGATTCGTTAGAGAGTTCGGGGTGACAGATGGCTGAGGGAGGGCTGCAATGTAGATACCTGGAGTACTCTCTTCCCCTCCATTTGCCGGTTTTCCACTAATGTAGATACCTGGAGTGCTCTCTCCCCCTCCATTTGACGGTTTTCCACTAATGTAGATACCTGGAGTACCAGGTTCCTCGCACGCGCAACTATGATCAAGAGCTGCCATACCGGCTCAGCCCCCCTCCCAAAATAACAACAAGCTGAACCCCGGGGGAACTAATCGCCCCAATGCTCAGCTTGCCACACTAATTATACCGCTGCGAGAAATGAACGCCGCCGAACAGATCCTGCAGCAGCCAAGTTGCAGCGCCTGCGAGCGACTGATCCAGCTCTACGCTGCGGAATACGAACTGGGAGCCGTCCGTTTCTGCTGGGAACGGAAACAGTCCCAGCCTACGCTTGACTTCCCGCATGAAAGCTTCCGAACGGCTAGGCCAGCCGCCGATCATCACCATCTCCGGGTTCAAGAAATTGTAGATCGAAGCAACCATCTGGCTCATCACTTGTGCCGCTTGTTCCATCATCGGCAGCAGCCACTCCGCCGCACCCTGCTCGTACAACTTAAGCACATCGTCGAATTGCTGCGGAACCGTCTCGATGCCCGCTGCCAACGCAGCCGCCTGCGCCCGCTTCAGCATGTAAGGCGACGTGAGCACCGTCTCGATACAGCCATAATTCCCGCACTCGCACTGCATGCCGCCCGCATCCACGAGCGTGTGGCCGATTTCGCCCGCTGCTCCGGCAGAACCGGAATAGATCTGCTCGTTAATGATTATCCCTGACCCTAAGCCTTCCTCCACCGATACATAGATCACGTTCCGGTAAGCGGCTTTAAGACCGTAGTAATAGGCTGCGAAGACCGACGCATTCATATCGTTCACAACTTCAATGATACAATTGTAGCTCGCCGCCAAGAAGGCTTTTACCGCCAAACCATTCAGCTGCAAGCCGCGTGACAGCTTGATCGAACCGCTGAGCTCATCGATAATGCCTGGCGATACGATGCTGATGCCTTTAACGCGCGCCGCCGCTTCTTCAATCCCCGCCTGCCTCAAGATCTGCGGAATCGCCTCGCTCAAGTATCGCTCGACATCAGCATTTCCCCGCACGCTCGGAACTGTAGCAGCCTGAACGATCTCGCCATGAAAGTTCACCAACGCGCACGTAAACGACGCATTGCTTAGGCCAATGACGATAACGTAGCCTTTGCTGCGCGTTAGCTCAAGCTGCACGGCCTTGCGCCCGACCGCCGTCGATTCGGTCTTGCCGAGCTCATCCAGGAACCCTTCCTTCATCAACTCATCGATCTGGGAGGAAACGGTAGTCGGTGTCAATTGAGCCAGCCGCGCTATCTCCACTCGTGTTAAAGTTCCCTTCCGATGCAGCAGCCGGAGAATGGCGGCGCGGTTCATCTCCTTCATCGTCTGGAGATCTCCTTTGATCTGTTTCATCTGCGGCTAACTCCCTCCTTCTTGAACATTTAAGCTCCGAGCATAGCAGGCGGCTCTTGATAGAGCGGGATCTTGATCGTAACAGCCGTTCCGATGCCCGGACGGCTGAACAGCGTCACGCCGTACGCCTCACCGAATTGCAGCTTGATTCTCGAATCGACGTTACGAATGCCGTAACCCAGCTGCACGCCCGCCGGGTCCAATATTTGCTCCAGCAGATCTTTGCGAATGCCAACGCCATCGTCAATGATTCGAAACACCACACAGGTTTCTTCCAGCTGAGCGGTAATTCGAATATTAATCTGGTCGCCATACCAAGCATGCTTGAGCGTATTCTCGATAAACGGCTGCAGAATCAGCTTAACAGTCGAGTAGCCCATCACCTGCGGATCGACTTCGTAATAGACGCGAAGCCGGTTCTCATACTTCGCCTGCTGCAGCTCCGTGTACACTTTGCAATGCTCGATTTCATTCGTAACCGAGGTCAATATACGTCCATCGTTCAGCGACAGACGATAGAACTTCGCCAGCCCGAAGACCGTCTTCTGCAGCTTGTCTGTCTGCCCGAACTTCGCCAGCCTGCTAATCGATGATAGCGTATTGTATAAAAAATGCGGATTAATCTGCGTCTGGAGAAATTCAAGCTCCGCTTCCTTCTTTTGCAGATTGGCAATATACAGGTTCTGAATCATCTCTTCCATGTTACGGCCCATATTGTTGAAGGCATCGCCAATCTGGGCGAACTCATCACGCGACTTGAAATGAATCCTTCTGGAGAAGTCGCCTTCCCGGAACGAGTCGATGGCAGCAATAATCTTCGTCATGTTGCGAAGCAAATATTTCGAGAACAAAGCACCCATCAGAATGAGCACCGCCACGATGAGAATGCAGACCATAATATAGACGTTTCGGACCGCTACCGCATTCGCCTTCAAGTAGCTGCGCGGAATATACGCCGACAGCTTCCATTTCAAGCCGGCGATATCCTTCGAGATCATCATATAGTCGCTCTCCGTCGCGGCGCTATCCCAATCTACGCCGATCTCAGGCGGAGCAGAGGTGTACAGCGTCTTCCCGTTCCAATCGGAGACGACCAGAATGCTCTCATCCGTGATTTTGCGATAATCCACAGCCTGCAGCAGGTCGCCAATCTTGGTCACGATCCGCATGAAACCGAACTGCTTGCTGCCATCGTCGAAATTAATAAGCCGGCGCATCAGCGAGATGTTGCCGAAACGCGCATCATTGTCTACCTGCCCCCATACGAAAGTCTCTCCATAGATTTCTTGAGGGAAGTCGAGCTTCTTATACCATTCCTGCTCTCGCAGACGATCCATATGCATAATCTCGAAATCTCGTCCTGCAGAGAGAGGATCGATGTCGCTGCCTCTAGCAAAGAACACCTCGGGCACCGTTTCATTATCCGTATAAATATCAAGCCACACATTGTTCACCATAGAGCTGAGCATGTTCGTCAGCTTCGGCTGCAAGTACCTCGCCATATTCTCGTAGCTATAGTAACCTTCCTCGTATTTGCTCAAATTATTTTGCATCGTCTGATCGAGATAGAGTTCATCGGAAATATGTTTAATATCCTCCATCCGATAGGCGATATTATCATGAATTTGGCTGAGCGTGCCGCTTACCGCTGCGCTTGTCTGCTCCTGAACCGACTTCACGGATGACGTATACGCATAGTAGCCGATCGCAAGCACGGGCGTGATCAGCAATATGAGATAAGAGAGAAACAGCTTCTTGCCGACCGACCGGTATTTCGTATTGCGCACGGCTCGCTCCATCCTTGTTCACTCACCCTTGTTTACGATAATCGCTTGGCGTGAGACCGAATTGATCCTTGAACTGGCGGTTGAAGCTGCTCAGCTTCTTGTATCCGAGCTGATTCGCAACCTCGTAAATCTTCGTGCTAGACACCTTCAGAAGGACGCTTGCCCGCTCCATCCGCTTCTCTATCACATAATCGCTGAAGTTCATGCCCGCTTCCTCCTTGAACAGGTAGCCCAAGTAATTCGGAGAGAAGGAGAAATAGTTCGCAACATCCTTGAGCGACAGATCCTCTTCGATATGATCCGTAATATATTTCTCAACCTCTGCGATCAGCTTCCGATTCTTCTTCTGCTTGCGCTGATAGAGCGTTTCGGAGAGCTGGAAGAGCTGGCCGCGGAGCCACCACTGAATATCCTCGATCGTCTCGAATTGAAGCACGATATCGAGCTTCTCTACCCCAAGCCCAAGAATTTGGTACAAGTCCTCATTGACCGTCCGTAAGCGAAAATCAAGCTGAGCAACGACATGCAGCATGTACACGTAGACGGCATGCTTGTCGCCGAACGTCTTCACGAGCTTGCATAGATCCTCAATGCAGTCGTCGACCTTGACGAGCTGATACTGCACGAGCGCCGTGAACAGCGCATCGAGCACTTCGCTAAGCTGCTTGGCTTGCAGCTCCGTATGCGGCTTCATACCGGCAGCGGCAATGACTTTGCCTTTGCCGTAAAACATTTTGTGCGCGATCGCATCTCTCGCACGTTGAAACGATTCCGGGAGCTGATGCAGCTCATGCACAAGACCGCCAAGCCCAGCTGTCATGGACCATCCCAGCTTCGCACCTACTAGACTCATGATTCGGCTGAGCTGCTCCTCGGGCTCTGCTCCTTGCAATATTATGACCATCCGCTTCTCATCGGTTTTGCTGAAATATTGGATATTCTCCATCGTAAGCAGCTCCGCAATCTGCTGCAGCTGCTTGTCGAAGGCAGTTGTCTGTTTCTCTACGCCTGCCGCTCGCAGCTTCCAGTTCATATCATCAAGCTCAATGATGCCGACGGATAAGCCTGCTGCCGGCGTCAGCTCTGTTCTTGCATAATGCCCGTTCAGCAGTTGATTCACTGCTTCGCTCTTCTGCCACTCGGCGCGCATCGTGTCGCTGTCAAGCTCCGCCTTCACGCCTTGCAGCACCTCGAACAGCTCATCGTCATTGACTGGCTTCAGCACATAGCCTGCCGCATTGAGCGAGATCGCCTGCTTCGCATAATGAAATTCAGAGTAGCCGCTAACGAAAACAACCCTCAGCTGCGGCCGCTGCTCGATGATTTGCTTCACCATCTCAAGCCCCGACATAATCGGCATGTTGATGTCCGTTACGACAATATCTACTTTGTTATGCTTCATATAATCTAGCGCACTGAAGCTGCTGTTGCATGCGGCGACGACATGCATGCCAAGCCTGTCCCATTCGATATGCTGCTGAAGTCCGATTAAATCCATCGTTTCGTCATCCACGACGAGCACGCTGTACATGTCATCACCTCCCATTCCATGCAAGAAAAGGCATACGTAAAGTATACCTTCTCTTCCAAGCTATAAATAGAGTGTATCTCTATCTTACTTCTCGTTAATCCGCTTCAGATTGTCCTGCCACTTCGTTGTCTTAAACGCAAGGAGCTTCTCGTAGCCTGCCGAATTCGCCTCTTCGCTTGCTGCTTTCAGCATCGAATCAACCTCTGTTTCTTCCTTCGCGAAGATCGCTTTCGCAAACAGACGCGTGAAGATATCGCTGATCCGCTGTGCAATGACGCCTTCTTCGGATGTTGGAGCCGGGTCCATATTGGCGAATTGCGTGATGTTGAACGCTGTCTTCCATGCGACGGCATTCTGCGCGACGGTTGCCCATTCCTGCTGATCAGCAGGCAGCGACAGCTCATGCTTCGACTTCGCTTGGTCAATGAACGTCGTGTTGCCTGCCCAGTTGAAGGAGTCCATCGTGGACATCAATTTGCTGAGGCCTTCTTTATCCGTTGCATATTTATCCGTAAACTTCGGTGCATCCGTCTCATCGGAGCCATCCCAGTACAGGCCAGGAGGTCCCCAGAAGCCGACGCGCTGTCCTTCCGGACCTGTCAGCCAATCCAGGTAAGCGAAGATGCCTTCCGGATCTTTCGCCGAAGTCGTAATCATGTTGACGTTCCAGCCGAGCGTATCGTACTGCGTTGCATAGATCTTATTCTTGTCCAGACCGCCCTTCTGCAGCGGCCAGATCATTGTGTAACCAGCGTTCGGATCCTTCGCTTTCAACGCGACAGATCCTCTTGCGCCAAGGTCCGTGACATTGAAGGCAGCAGCGACTGCAACTTTGCCCGTCGTCACTTTCTCGCGTACCTGTTCAATCTTCTGAGTCAGCGCATCCTGCGTAACAAGCTTCTCGCGGAAGAGCTTGCTCGCGAATTGCAGCGTTTCTTTGAACGTTGGATCGGTGAAGATCGAGTCTAACTTATCTCCATTCGGCACTGCCATCTGGCTGACGAATTGAACCGGATGATCCTCAGCGAAGCCGGAGTACAGCTCATAGATGCCTTGCGCACCGATGCTGGTTTCGAACGGAATGATCTTCGGATATTTCTCTTTTACAGCTTTCAAGTAAGCATATAAGTCATCGAAAGTTTCCAGCTTCGGCGAGCCCAGTTCATTATATATCTGTGTATTGACGATGTAGCCGCCGTTGCCCCGAGCAGAGTTCGCGTACCAGTTCGGGAATACGTACAGATGGCCGTCCTCGGCTTTCAGCATGTTGAGCGTTGCTTCGCCCGCCCATTTCTTCAAGTTCGGGTATTTGTCGACGTATTGATCAAGCGCGACCAGCTTGCCGGCAGCTCTCAGCTTCTCTACATTCGCATCGCGCTCGCTCCAGATCACATCAGGAAGCTCATTCGAGGCAATCATTGCATTGAGTTTCACTTCCGGCGAGCTGCCTGCTTGCACAGCGGTTACCGATACTTTCTTGTTATCCTGAATCCATTTGGTCCCTGGATCGGCTCCCCACGGGTTCTGCGTATACCAGTCATAGTTGCCGTAGAAGCTGAACGTGACCGGCGTTGTGCCGAATTGGAATGCAGGAGCAGCTTCGCCAGCCGCATTCGTATTCGAAGCCGTATTCGCATTCTTGTTTCCAGCAGCCGCGGCGCTGTTGTCCTTGTTGTTCTCCGAATTAGAATTGGAGCCACAACCAGCTATCAACATAGACGTACTAAGCAATACAACTCCAAGTGAAGCGGCGATTCTTTTTCTCTTCATCGTTAACCCTCCATGTACAAGTTATATTAAGCTATTTCGCGTAAAACCGCTGTAATAAATGTGTTGCTATGCCTGCTGCTATGTACAAGCCCCTAGCCTTTCAACGAACCGACAAGCACGCCCTTCACAAAATACTTCTGAACGAACGGATACGTGAGCATGATCGGCAGCACAGCGACAATCATCGTCGCCATCGATAGCGATTTGGTCGTAATCGACTGCATCGCGGTAATTCGCTCTTGTGCCGCCGAGTTCAAATTAAGCAGCTCGGTCGTCATAATGTTCGAGTTCAGAATTTGCTGGAGCAGCGCCTGAACCGGCAGCAGCTCGGTCTTGGTGATATATAAGCCGGCATAGAACCAATCGTTCCAGAGCGAGACGGCTGTAAACAAGGAGAGTGTCGCGATGATAGGGCCTGATAACGGGAGCACGATCCTGAACAAGACGCCGAAATTGCTGCATCCGTCCATCTTCGCCGATTCCTCAAGGCCGTCAGGCAAGTCTTTGAAGAAGGAGATGAAGACGATCATGTTCCACACGTTGATGATACCTGGGATGACGAGCACCCAGAATGAATCGAGCAAGTTCATGTCGCGGATGAGCAAGTAAGTTGGAATCAAACCTCCGCTGAAGTACATCGTGAACACGCAGAAGAGCATGTAGTACTTGCGGCCAATCAGATTCTTCCGCGACATCCCGAAGGAGAAGATCGCCGTGCATAGAATCGCAGCGAAGGTGCCGATCAGCGTTCGCGATACAGAGATGTAGAACGCATCGAGCAGACGGCCATCCTGGAAGACGATTTCGTAGTTCTGCAGCGTGAAGCTGCGCGGCCAGAAGGCGATGCCTCCGAGCTCGGTATCGGAACCGAGATTAAACGAGATGACAACGGAATTCCAGAAGGGATAGAAGCAGGCGAAAGCTAGTAAGACGAGCAGTGTGTATACGATTGTGTGGAAGATTTTGTCGCCGGTGCTGCGTCTCATAGCCGTCTGCCTCCCCTAGCTAGCAAGTGGTTTACCATAAGCTGGACCCCTTCCTTCTGGCAATCGCGTTCGCCGCGATGAGCAGGCCGAGGTTAATGACTGACTTGAGCAAGCCTACTGCCGTTGCGTAAGAGTATCTCGAGTTCTTGAACCCGACCCGGTACACATAGGTGTCCACGACGTTCGCCACTTCTGACACGGTCGGACTAATCGCTAGCAGCAAGATATCTTCGAAGCCAGCGTTCAAGATGTTCCCGACTGCCAGAATCATAAAGATAATGATGATCGGCCGAATGCTCGGGAGCGTCACCAGAAACACTTGCTTGAACCGGCTTGCGCCATCGATTGCAGCTGCTTCGTAGAGAGTAGGATCAACGCCAGCAATCGCGGCTAAGTAGACGATGGAAGCAAATCCGATCTCCTTCCATACATTCGCGCTGATCAGAATCGTCCAGAAGTACTCCGGAAGCGAGAGGAAGTTGATCGGCTCGTCGATCAGGTTCAGCTTCTCAAGCGCCATATTCAAGCTTCCGTTATCCACCGCGAGCATGGAAGCGATGAATCCGGATACGATGACCCAGGAGAAGAAGTGAGGCAAGTAGCTGATTGTTTGGACGATTCGCTTGAAGTACATGTTCTTCACTTCGTTCAGCATGAGCGCGAGCACGATTGGGGCCGGGAAGCAGAACAGCATCTTCAGAACGCTGATCCAGATCGTATTGGAGAGCACCTCGCCGAACTCAGGAGATTCGAAGAATATGCGAAAATGTTTAAAGCCGACCCACGGACTTGCGAAGAAGCCCACAAACATGTCGTAATCCTGGAAAGCAGTCAGTATGCCATACAGCGGGATATAGCTGAATACGAATATGAACAGCAGTGCGGGAATGACCATAAGCTGCAAATCCCATTGGCGGCCGAACAGCACAAGCTTGCTCTTGCGCAGCGGCTGCCCGGATCGCTCACTTGGCCTGCGTAGCCTAACTCGCTGTGCTTCCGAAGTTTCTGTCTGCACCATCCATCCCCCTCTTGTCTCTTTCTACTATCTTCATGATAAGGGGATCGGCTGCGGCAAAATACTCCCTCGAATAACGAAAAGCATCCGCTTTGCAACTCACTTTACATAAGTCTGTTACAACCGCTGACGTTTGGACTCGCTTAGCTCTGGCGCAAAAAGCTCCGTAAACGCCTGCATGCTGGTATCCGAAGTGGAGCAAATGGTCACGACGCTGCTGCTGGCCGGAAGCTCATCCGCATCATACGGATTGCGGAGAACAAGACACAGATGCGGCAACACTTCAGCCAATTCTGCTGCCAGTCGCAGCTGTTCTTTAAACATATGCGCGTTAATTGTGCATTGAATGACAACGTCTGCTGCCCTCGCAAGTGCCATGATGCCTGCAATCTCTTCCTCTGTCGGCTGCAGCGAAATCGTTGCAGTGATGACATTCATACCGCGCTCCCGCAGACAGTCCGCGAGCAAAATGTCTTTGCCCTCCGTGCTGTCAGCCTGCGTCAGCTTACGCTGCCTCGGCAGAATGAGGAGGTAAAGCTCCTTTCTGGAGAGCGGCAGCAGTCCAGCCGGATCTCTCGTCTCGGCGATCGAGGATGCGGCAATATGCATCGCCATCGCTTCTGTCTCTTGCATATTTAGCGGCGCCGCATGCCTTCTATATGAAGCGATCCGTTTCTTCAGCCGAAGTATTCGGCTTACCGACGCGTCGATCTGCTGTTCCGCTACTTCGCCACGCTCCACCGCAGCAATGATGCCTGCCATGACGCGATCCTGAAACGATGGCGTGTGGCACATCAGAATTTGATCATTGCCGGCTAGGACGGCAAGCACGCCCGCTTCCTCGGGACTATAGTGCAGCCCGATTGCATGCATCTCAATGTCATCCGTGCAGATGACGCCTTCGTAGCCCATCTCTCGGCGCAGCAGATCCGTCACGAAATAACGCGATAGCGATGCCGGCAGCCCTTCTGATTCCGGGATCTGATCGAAGACGACATGCGCCATCATAATCGCATCGACGTCCGCTTCGATAGCTGCCCTGAACGGGACGAGCGCTTCGCGGCGCAGCTCCTCTATCGTCAAGCCGCATGTCGGCAGCGCCTTATGGGAATCGACCGCCACATCGCCGTGGCCGGGAAAATGCTTCGCAGTCGCTGCAACGCCGGATTGATGCAGCCCCAAGATGAACGCTTGTCCATATGCTGCCGCAACCGAGGCATCTTCGTGGAAAGAACGGACGCCGATCACCGGATTGAGCGGATTCGTATTCACATCGAGAACTGGCGCCCAGTCCATGCCGATGCCGAGACGGTACAACTGGCTGCCGATTACCTTGCCCGTCAAATAAGCGAGACTTGCATCGCCTGCAAGACCGATGGCGCGGTTCCCCGGAACCGATACGTAGAAGCCAGTCAAGTTCGATAGGCTGCCTCCCTCTTCGTCAATGGACATCAACGTGGGATACAGCTGAACCTCGGCCGGACTCCCAGATTGGCCGGCTTCGGCGATATCTGCCACAAGCTGCTTGAACTGCGACTCCGAGCTAATATTATGAGGAAACAGTCCAAGTCCGCCAACTTCGGTTTCACTGATTCGGGCTCGGTCAGCCTCCGTCAGCTCACGCTCCGGCACTCCTGTAACGCACATAAGGGCAACCTTCTGCCTCAAACTAAGCCTTTCAATGACTTGCTGCACTTTACCCTCATTGCGTACGAACATGGGATATGCCTCCTCTAAATGGTTGTTATCTATGCAAAAATCCCGATCCACATCAACCATGAATCGGGATTTACGCTCCTAGCCAATAGGAATGATTTGCCCAAGCTATATAATTACTCCAGTGGATTTATTAATTATAGGGGGATGTTGGAAATCCCGTCAATGAACAATAACCGCATATTACGACAAAAGAAAACCCGGCGATTAGCCGGGTTCTTGTCCATTTCTTATTCATTTGGAGGCGTTTATAGGTTCAAATATCGCCAATTGTCTTTTTCCTACTTTGACGAATTCCATTCTTTTAAACTTCTCGTGTTTCAACTTCTGACTCTTATCTGCAATAACGGCTAAGACGGAATTTGCAGGTTCTAACAGATCATACGCACTTTCAAAAAAATCGGCTAACGGGTTCGAGCTGTCGCTTCTCCAAGTAACAATGTCGCCATATGGAAGGTCTGTAATGATAATGTTCACTCGGGTTTGCATGGCTTTATTATCAGATGCAGTGACATCACTTTGAAAAGCAGTCACACTCTCGATTGTTGAGCCTTCAAGACAACTGCTTAGCCGCTCAGCACTTTCAAGAGCCGAACTATGCGATGCTTTATTGTATAACTCCATGTACTCTTTAATTTGCTCTTTCCGTTTATTTAACCCGGCATCCGTAAGCAACGATAAGTTCTTCTCTGCAATCCCAAGTACATCCTCATTAATATCGGAGGCATAAATACGCTGAATTCGCTCATTATGAAGGAATCCTAATACGGTGAGCAAGTAAGCTCCTCCGCAGCAAGGATCGTATATGGAATATGGGCCTCGGCTCCCCTGGGCTTCTAGCGCCCGAAAGCATCGCTGAATAATCTCGCTTGCCAGCCTTACAGGAAAGGCCGTTGTTCCTTGGGCATTATAGAGTACTCTTCCGCTAGCATAATCCTCATAGTTTTCTTTGGCTGTTTCATATCTATATTCCATTACCAGCTACCACCTTGCTGAACATTGTTTATATCGCTCTTTCTTCATAGAAAAAGGACCCCGCTTCCACTTTACCATGGAAACGAGGTCTTTTCTAATTCAGATCCCTAATTACAGTGCGCTACCGCCGAACAGGAAGCGGTAATCCCACTGCGTGCCTGCGATGTCGCTTGTACGAACGCCGCCGGACTCAGTCGAGTATGTATGCAGAATTTGGCCATTGCCAAGGTAGATGCCGACATGTGTAATGGTTTCAGTCGCTTTGTTCACCCCTGCATAAGACGAAGCTTTCGTACCCTTGTACTCCATAAAGAACATCAGGTCGCCGCGTTTCAATTGGTGCCAGTCCGTCTTCACGGAGCCCTTCGCCTTCACGTAGTCGCCTTGCTTACGGGAATCCGCAGGCAGTGTGATGCTCGCGCCTTCGCGGAATGCTGTACGAACGAAGTCAGAGCAGTCGAACGTCGTTGTTGTGTCGCGGTCGGAACCGAACTCATACGGCGTGCCCCAGTACTTCATGCCTGCTGCGATAATTTTCTCAACCGTCGCGGGCGCCGATGGCGTGGAAGGATTCGACGGCGGGTTCACTGTACCTGATGGCATAGAGAATGCCGGGCCAGTCGTTATGTATTGTTCTTGCGTGCTGACATAGCCTTTCTTGCCGTTCGAGTCTGTCACTGCATACCAAGCGCTGTTCGGCTTGCCTGTGATCAGCACGGATTCGCCTTTGTTCAGAAGACGGATCTTCGAGCCGTCAGCCGATGGCGTTGTGCGGAAGTTTACCGATGCGGCAATCGTAGCGTTATAGATAATAGCAATGTATTTGTCCGTGGACGATACATAACCGATTGATCCGTACACGTCTTGCACTTTGTACCAGTTCGCGTTCACTTCTTCAAGAATGACGACATTGTCGCCTGTTTTAAAATACTTATAGATGTTGGACGATGTGGAAGGTTGACTGCGGAAGCTCACGCTCGATTGGATTTTACCAACCACCGGGGATGTTCCTTTTGCAGCCATTGCGGCAGGGATGACGAGCAGAGCGGCTAAGATAAAGACAAGTAACGCTGCTGTAATCTTTTTCATGATGCTTTAACTTCCTCCTCAAATAATGGATGAGCTGCTTCGTACTGAAGGCTCTCTAGCCCTGCATCAATTGTACGTTCGAGAGCCTACAGGACATATCGTCCGCTTGTCTCATTTGTCGATCGCCGCCTTAGCTCGCAAGCCCCATCACTATGCCCCTGCACAGCAAAAAAGACGCCTCCCATTCGGGACGTCTTTGTACGGAGAAAATGCTCATTTCGTTAGGATAAAGCTAACTTTTACCTGCATTTACAATCCCTTCACAACAGGTCCTACCTTAAGTGTCAAAAGTACTATAAAGAAGCAGAATCGCCCTCAACATGTAAATAATACCAATAGCTAGTACTTAGCCTCGATCTGCATTCAGATCTGGGAAATCGGCATCAATTTCCGTCTCCGAATGGCTCTTCTTCATAATCATCATCAGCGTATCATAGCGGTTCGGCGAATCAATGATAGATTGATAGTCCGTCTTGCCAATGGATGAGAAGATGGCGACATCTCCTGTATGATAGTACAAATAAAGTGACGACTCGCCTTCGTTATACGAACAGAATGCAATTTGCTTGGACTCCACCGGTACGAGCATGGCATACGCCTCCCAAGTGAGCTAAATTCACAAAAGTCATTACTATATATATCCATATGGCAACGAATAAAGCACTTGGGAGGTGAATACTTTTTGAACGCTTACATCGTCTTGATGGCAAGAAGCGCATCGACCGGCTCGTGATCTTCGCCAAACGCCCGGACAAAGGCAGGATTGAGCTTGTTATGCTGTCCTTTCAGAATAATCACTTTATATCCGAGCGCCTCCAGCTCTTCTACTTCCCAGCCGCTGTGATGCGCCTGGTATTGCTCGCCGTTCAGCCCGAAGTGGTCGATGCCCTCCTGCGGAAAGTAACCGCGTGGGGTGTAGATAATGACATGCTTTCTTGCGATATGCTCGGCTTCTCTCAGCACCTTGATCCCATCGAGCTTCGTGAAATGCTCCAGCGAATCGAAGAGCGATACGGCAGATACGGACCTCGGCACGAACAGCTGGCCTATCGATAACGCATCGGCATGAAGCGGAATAATATGCGGCGACTTCGTTACCCGATTGATGAGATAAGGTCTATAGATGTCCAGCGCAATGATCGTATTGAAGAAATCCAAATTGTCCAACATTACGCATGGGCCGCTCCCAATATCGAGCAAGCTGTCTGTTTCCACCATATGCTGCTTAATAATTTCCAATATGCGATAATCAAACGTTTCGTGAGCCACCTCCCACGCCTCCCTAACTCCCAGTATGCTAGTTATTCTATGAGGGGAGTCAGGATTCGGTATCGGCGCTTGTCTGATTATAAAAAAGCAGTCTCGGGTGACAGCCGTTAAGGGCTGCTCGAGACTGCTCTGTTTAGAAACTCCCGTTATTCAAAATCATGCCCTGCGCTGGACAGCCCGAAACCGCAGGTGATGCAGAACTTCGAATTCAGCTCATTCTCTGTCTTGCACTGGCTGCAGATGACGACGATCTCGCCAACGGTCGTTTCCACCTTCGGCTCTTCCCCAAGCGAGCTGCCGCAATCCGGGCAGAATTTCGCATCAAGAGCGACAACCTTTCCGCATGTACAAGTCTTCTCGAAGCGAATCGCCTTAATGCGCTCTTCGAGCATGCCAATCTCGGCACTCAACTCGTCAACTTGATGGCACGCATTGCCTACTTCCTGCTCAGTCGCCGCAAAGTCCTGAATCTGATGCCCGCGATATACCGCTGCGCCGATGGCTGTGTACACCTTCTCAATCTCTTTCTCTTTACCGCTAATTTGGGCCTTCAGCTTCGTAATCTCAACCGTCTGCTGCGCCTTCTTCGCTGCATCGGAAGCCCCTTGCTTCACTTTATCGAAAAATGACATCTATGATCGACTCCTTTGAACTTTTCGTCTAATTGTGTCGTTTCTATCATTTTAACATAAACGGATAGGCCTGGTCACGAACCGCTCGGCTTGTTTAGCCGGTCCCCTTCTTGCTCTAGTTTATGAGACCGACAGGGGCGAAAGAACCAGAAAAAGGGCTGCACGTTAGTGTGCAGCCCTTTTCAAGTATCGCTCTATTATTCAGCTGGGTACATACGCTCGCGAAGTGCTTTCACTTCTGCGCTCTCGAGGTACTCATCGTACGTCATAATGCGGTCGATAACGCCGTTCGGCGTGATTTCGATAATACGGTTCGCGATCGTTTGGACGAACTGATGGTCATGCGATGTGAAGATCATCGTGCCGTCGAAGTCGATCAAACCGTTGTTGAGCGCTGTGATGGACTCGAGGTCCAAGTGATTCGTCGGTTCGTCCATGAGGAGAACGTTGGAGCCGGACAGCATCATCTTCGAGAGCATGCAGCGTACTTTCTCGCCACCGGACAATACGCTTGCTTTCTTCAGCGCTTCGTCGCCGGAGAAGAGCATACGGCCAAGGAAGCCGCGAATGAAGCTCTCGTCTTGATCCTTGGAGTATTGGCGCAGCCAGTCAACGAGATTCAGCTCAACGCCCTCGAAGTAAGGAGCGTTGTCTTTCGGGAAGTAAGCTTGAGTTGTCGTTACGCCCCATGAGAACGTACCTGCATCCGGCTCGATCTCGCCTACAAGAAGCTGCATAAAGATTGACTTAGGCAATGTGTTAGGGCCGACGAGTGCGATCTTGTCGCCTTTATTGATGGCAAGCGTCCAGTTGTCGATCAGATTCACGCCGTCAACAGCCTTCGTTAAGCCTTCTGTAAGCAGCAATTGCTTGCCTGCTTCACGCTCAGGCTTGAAGTTGATGAACGGATATTTACGGTTCGACGGACGAATGTCGTCGAGCGAAATTTTATCAAGAAGCTTCTTACGGGAAGTCGCTTGCTTGGACTTGGATTTGTTAGCGCTGAAGCGCTGAATGAACGCTTGCAGCTCCTTAATCTTGTCTTCCTTCTTCTTGTTGTTGTCACGCATAAGCGAAAGCGCCAGCTGGCTTGACTCATACCAGAAGTCGTAGTTACCGACATACATCTGAATCTTGCCAAAGTCGATGTCTGCGATATGTGTACATACTTGATTCAAGAAGTACCGGTCATGAGATACGACGATAACTGTACCTTCATAACGCGAGAGGAAATCTTCCAGCCATTTGATCGACTGCATGTCAAGATGGTTGGTAGGCTCATCGAGCAGAAGAATTTGCGGGTTGCCGAACAATGCTTGCGCGAGCAATACGCCAACCTTCTCATTACCGGACAGATCCGACATCTGCTTGTCGTGAAGCTCCGGCGGAATACCAAGACCGTTCAGCATGCCTGCTGCTTCGGATTCTGCTTCCCAACCGTTCATGTCTGCGAATTCTGCTTCCAGCTCGCCTGCGCGCATGCCGTCTTCGTCGGTAAATTCCGCTTTCGCATAGATCGCGTCCTTCTCTTTCATCACTTCATAGAGCTTCTTGTGGCCCATAATAACCGTCTCGAGCACGAGGAAATTATCGTATTCGTAATGGTTCTGCTTGAGGACCGCAAGGCGCTCGCCTGGCGTAATGTGAACTTCACCGTGCGATTGCTCCACTTCGCCGGAAAGAATCTTCAAGAATGTCGATTTACCTGCGCCGTTCGCACCGATAAGACCGTAACAGTTACCTGGCGTAAACTTAATATTAACATCTTCAAATAGCGCACGCTTACCGTAACGAAGCGTAATGCCGCTTGTACTTATCATTAGACTTAATCCCGTCCTTCACTAATAAATCTTAATCATCACTCCATTATAGCACAAGTTAAGGAGCGGATGCTTTATTGTAATTATTTATAAGTACGTGTTGAAGGGCATGACCTTCGGTCACCTTTCAAACAGAAACCGTACTTTTAAATGTTTTTGTTTTGCCATGGGGCAGCACCATGAGCGCTTCGCTTGGGAGCTTCAGCCTTTTATGCTCCGCATATAGTCGATCGAGAGCTTCTTTCGGCGTATCATCAGCCAGCCTGTAGGAGCCGTAATGCATTGGAATGAACACGCGCGCGCGCACATCGAGGAAAGCTTGCAGCGCCTCTTCCGGCGTCACATGCTGCGGACCCATAAACCACTCCGGATCATAGGCGCCGATTGGCATAAGCGCGACATCGATCTGGAAACGGCTGCCGATCTCTTTGAACCCTTCGAAATAACCGCTATCTCCAGCAAAATAAAACGTCGGCTCATTCGCATGCTCAATCACGAAGCCGCCCCAGTGGGAGCTGTTGGTGTCCGTAAGCGTTCGGCGAGTCCAGTGCTGCGAAGGCACGAACGAGAATTTGACGCCGCTGATCGTTGCAGACTCCCACCAATCGAGCTCGATAATCGAGGAGAAGCCTTTGCGCCGCAGCTTATCTGCAAGGCCGACAGGCGCGATGATTGTAATGCTGCCGGACAGCTGTTTGAGTGATTTGATATTCAAATGATCATAATGAGAATGTGAAATAAGGACAACATCGATTGGGGGCACTTCCGTTATCTCGATGCCGGGCTTCGTCATCCGCTTCTGGAACGCGAGCTGCTCCGCCCAGATCGGGTCTGTAATAATGTTCAATCCCGAATGTTGAATGAGAAATGTGGAATGACCGATCCATGTCAAGGAAGGGATCGACCTATTCGTATGAAGGAACTTCAGATCCGGTTCCACGACGGGAACGGTGTAGGAATAGTCTTTCTGTTTCATTTTGCCGCCGCGTTCTCTGCGCCACTGACGCACTTCCTTGAAGGTGCGAGGTACTGCTGTCGTATCCAGGTTCTCATACCGCATCGCTATCATCTCCCATGACAAAAGCTGCTGATCGTGAAGTCCATTGAATGAGTAAGCTTGGCGTTACGATAAACGAGAATCATGTAGCGAGCACAAACGCAAGCATACCGTTCAATGTTCTTAGGAGTCAGCTTAGTCGAATATCTCTATATGTCTCTCATTCAAAGATACCAAGCTTAATTGGATTAAGCAAACGAGGATAAGCGGTGACATAGTCGATTTGTGGTCTGGTTGGCAGATCGTATACACTTATACATATGAAGCACTGGATATGGGGGAAAATAGGGGGAATGTACGAATGAAATTGACGGGGATTGAACCGACGCCGAGTCCGAATACAATGAAGCTTAATGTTGATACGAAGCTGCCTGCAGGACAGCGGTTTAGCTTGGTTGCGAAGGATGCAGAAAGCGCGGCTGAACCGCTGCGCAGCCTGCTTGTCATAGAAGGCGTGCGCGGCTTGTTCCGCACGGCGGATTTCATAGCGCTCGACCGGAAGCCGGGAGCGGACTGGGCGGCGATATTGGACGCGGCGAAGCGCGTGCTCGGCGAGAGCAGCGATGGCGCCGATAGCGGTGCGATTGGCGCAGGCGAAGCGTTCGGCGAGGCGCAAGCTTTCGTGCAGCTGTATCGGGGAATTCCGATGCAGGTGCGCGTACGCACGCCGGGCGGCGAATCTCGCGCGGCGATGCCGGAGGCATTCACGGAGGCGGTGACGAAGGCCGCCGCTGCTTCGATGATCCGCGAGCGGAAGCTGGAGGAGCTCGGCGTGCGCTACGGCGAGCCCGATGAAATTGCCGCGGAGCTCGTGCGGGAACTGACAGCCGCGTATCCGCAGGAGCGGCTGGATGACCTTGTCGCGGCAGCGCTCGCGCTTGGCGCGGAAGGCGCAGCCGGCGAAGGTAGCGCCACGGCTGCGGCTCCGCGGCCGGCGCCGCTCACGGCGGAGCAGCTCGCTCCGCTGCTCGAGTCGCCGGAGTGGAGCGTGCGCTACGAGGCGCTTACGCGAGCCGCGCCGGAGCCGGCGATGCTGCCTTTGCTCGCCAAGGCGCTTGAGGACGACAACGTCTCCATCCGGAGACTTGTCGTCGTCTATCTTGGCGAGCTGCGGCTGCCGGAGGCGATGCCGCTCCTGTTCACGGCGCTTCGCGACGCCTCGGCTTCCGTGCGCCGCACAGCCGGCGACACGCTGTCCGATCTTGGCGATCCGGCGGCGATTGCGCCGATGATCGAGGCTTTGCGCGACCGCAACAAGCTCGTGCGCTGGCGCGCGGCGCGGTTCTTGTACGAAGCCGGCGACGAGTCCGCCGTCGAGGCCCTGCGCGAAGCAGCGGCTGACCCGGAATTCGAGGTCAGCCTGCAAGCGAGCATCGCGCTCGAGCGGATCGAGCGCGGCGAAGAGGCTGCCGGGTCCGTCTGGCAGCAGATTACTTCGCGCAAGCGCGATGAGAAAGACGGTAACGCTTAGAATGAGGTAAGGGCAGTAGAGTCCATTGACTCTACTGCCCTCTATTTATTCAATCATGTAGATCCCTAGAGTACTCTCTTTAGCTCAATTCGCCTATTTCTCACTAATGTAGATCCCTGCGGGACACTCTTTCGTTCAATCCGCCTATTTTCCACTAATGTAGATCCCTACGGTACACTCTTTCGCTCATTTAGCCTATTTTCCACTAATGTAGATCCCTGGAGTACACTCTTTCGCTCAATCCGCCTGTTTTCCACTAATGTAGATCCCTGGAGTACACTCTTTCGCTCAATGCGCCTATTTTCCACTAATGTAGATCCCAGGAGTACACTCTTTCGCTCAATCCGCCTATTTTCTACTAATGTAGATCCCTAGAGTACTCTCTTTCGCTCAATCCGCCTGTTTTCCACTAATGTAGATCCCTAGAGTACTCTCTTTCGCTCAATCCGCCTGTTTTCCACTAATGTAGATCCCTGGAGGACTCTCTTTCTCCCAATCCGTAAGTTTTCCACTAATGTAGATCCCTGGAGGACACTCTTTCTCCCAATCCGCCGATTTTCCACCAATGTAGTCCACCAAACCAGCTTCTTCCTTCCAATCCACCAGTTTTCCGCCAATGTACCACAAAACCAGCTTATTTTTCCCACTTCGCGGATTCGCAGTCAATATTTCTTTCTGGTAAACCTGTATCTCTATTACGACCTCATTATCTCTTGACCCCGCAGCTCCCCCAACAAATTCTCCCTCTCTTTCCCGCCGCTCATCTCGCTAATCCGCACCGCCAAAGTCGGTGCCCGCCAAGCTTCCACATCCTCCAAGCTCAAACCCGAAAGCTCTAGGATTGCACTCAAATACGCCTGCGTAAACAGCTCCCGGGCTCCCGTCATGTTCAACCACTCAGGCACACCCGGGGGCAGCTCTCCTGCCGTGAGCAGCAAGTAAGTTCTCGCGATATCTGCCGCCGGAGGTCCGACGAGGGCGTTCATCCAATCGATGATCATGGGTCCATCCGCCGTGATAATAACATTGCCAGGATGAAAATCATAATGGCATAGCCCAACGCCAGCCGGCTGCTGTTTCAGTATCGACGCAAGCTTCGCCTGCTCCGCATCACTCAGCTCCCCGACGCGCCCAATGCTCTTCCCCAACTCACTTTTCAAGTTCGGAGCAACGTTCGGCCGAACCTGATGCAGCTCATGCTGCAGCTCCGCCAGCAACCGAGCGTTATAGACCACACTCTCCTCCGTCGCCTGAATGTTCCCAAGCATCGTCGGTCCTTCCGCTTTCTCGTAGACGAGGCACGCGCTTCCCTCGTATTGCTCAATCCCCACGAACTTCGGCGCCTTCACACCAGTCAGACCATTAATCGCCCGAGCGGTCCTTGCCTCCTTCTCCGCTTCTTGCTGCGCACGGCTTGCATCGTGAAAGATCTTTACGACTTCGGATTCGCCCCACTCATACACATTTGCCGTAGCCCCCATGCCAACCAATTGACCCCGCACCGACATCTCCAACCCCTCCTAATTTCCATTCACAGAAAAAAGACCCCCGGTCCCGCCTTACACCAAACGGAAACTAGAGGTTCTTAGAATTCACTTCGGCATCGGTGTCGGTATCTGCTTCAACATCAGCATTAACCGCACTATCACTAGTATCATCACTAGCACCATCATTAGCACCATCATTAGCACCTGCACCTGCAACAGCAGCCGGATACGCTGCCGCATCCCACTGATGCTCGACACGCATTTGCGCATCACTCTTCAAATAATAAGTATGGCTCGCCACTCCAGCGCGATCAGGCAACGGATCATCCCAAGTCGCATCAAGGTGATACCACGAAGACCCCAGCCGCACCATATTCCATACATGGCTGCCTGAAGCGACACTCCCTTCAATAATACGCGCCTCGATCCCGGCATCCTGCAGCATCCTAAAAGCAAGCAAAGCGTATCCCTGACACACCGCACTCCCATTCACCAGAGCATCGTACGCGGTGTATTGCTGCAGCGATTCATCATAGCGCACATGGGTAACGATCCAGTCATGGATCGCTCTCACCTTCTGTTCAGGCGTCATCCCCGCCGAAACAATCGTCGGCAGTAGCTCCGCCACACGCCGCTCCACTTCCTCGGTCTGAGCAGCAGACTCGCGGTATTGGATGTTCACCTTCACCTTCGCGGCTGGACCGAAGCTGCGGATCGTATAGATATAAGAGTCTACGATATACTTCATATAATCGTCCGACGCCATTACCCCTCTAACCAGCTGATCCACCTCCGCGCTCAGCTGTTCGCGATCACCGGAGTAACTGGCCGTCAGCTCAGTCTCATGAGCATGCAGCTGAAGTTCAAGCTCCCCCTGCAGCGCCTCAAGTGAAGAAGGAGCCGCAGACACAAGCGAATAGTGGAAATCCGAGCCAACTCCTACCGCCAATAGCATCGCGACGAGTCCTAAACGCGACAGCAGCTGTCCCAATCCACCTCTTAACCTCACCATTCTGCGACCCCTCCTTCCTTTTACATATTCGTTCTATTTACCTATTATATCCATTTCAGGCAATCAAAAAAAGCGCCTCCAGTCGCACATATCGTGCAGCCAGAGAGCGCCCTCATCGTTAGAGAATCAGTTTGCGCATGTATTCGATTGTGAATTGAACGCCGCGATCGCCAAGGTCGCCCTTCCATACGTCGGAGTGCGGCTCGATGGAGAGTCCGCCTTCATAGCCTTTGCCGTACAGCACAGCCATGAATGTGCCCCAATCCGTCTGGTCAAGACCCGCCGGCGGATCGTCGAAGCGCTGGCCGTCGATGATGACGGAGCCCTTGATATGAACATGGCGGAACTTATCTCCCCAGTTGCTCGCTTCCTTCAAGTAATCGCGACCCGCATAACGGGAGTGCGATGGATCATACTTAATGCCGAGCTGCGGCAGATGACCGTGAACAAGCTTCCATGCTTCCGCGTTATCGACGAAGTTGTTCCAGTTGCAGTTGTATGTAGCAACGGCTACGCCTTTGGAAGCGCCATACTCTAGCACCGCACTTAAGAACTCGATAGCGAGCTTCACATTCTCGAAGTAGGACAGCTCTTCTACATAGTTAATGCCGCATACAAAGTTCGGGCAGCCAAGCTCTGCCGCCGCATCGATCAGCTTGCGCGACTGCTCCAATTCTTCCGCGTTCACGCCTTGCGCGTTAATGCGCTCGGAGCCCCAGCGGCCGATCGAAGCGACGCCTACGCCCGTCTTCTCGCTCGCTTGCTTCAGTTCAGGAACGCTCGCTGCGAATGCATCGACGTCCTTCTCCACATTGATGCAGAACTCGAGGAACTCCAAACCTTTCGCCTGCGCATCATAGAACCGTTCTGCCACAGCATCAGCAATAATACCTAATTTCATCGATAATAACCTCCAAGAATGAGTAATCTATTAGAGCTTCTTCAACCGAATAAGCGCAGATTCTTGCATCTCTAACCTATCAAAAAGAACCCCGTCTTTCAATAACGAACTGCCTGCGAACCTCACTGCTTTCGATTTTTCACCAGATAGCCATGTCAGTTCATACTCTGCCTCCGCTTCGAGCGATTGCAGTCGAATGGCACGCGATGCTTCGCCGCCCGGCAAACGGAAGACGAAGAGCAGATGCTCATCCCCGCTAGGCATGCCGTACTAGAACGCCGACCAACGGTCGCCTTTGCCGCCGCGTCCCGGCTGTCCCGTCAATCGGTACAAATCCGCCCCGAGGACAAAAGGCTTCACTTCCGACTTATACACCTCAATGTGATGAGCCAGCCGCGCCTTCATCCATTCCGGCATCTCCGGCAGCTTCTGCGATATACCGAAGCCGCGCAGCATCGCAATACGCGTGTAATAGTCGAACTGGTACGGCTTCAAGCTGCTATCATGCGGATTGAACAGCTGAAAATCATTCTTCCAGCAAAACTCCGAATAACTCCAGTGCAAGCACACGTCCGGCGCCAGCATCGTCGTCGCTCCCCAGAACACCTGCAAGCTGTGCTCCGGATAATCCGGGTCGCTGAGGAACGTCGTATGGGTCTGCTGCATAATGCCGAGGTCGATACGCAGCCCGCCAGAGGAACAGTTCTCAAGAATAACCTCCGGATGCTTGGCGCGAATATCCCGAAGCACGCTGTAGTAGCCGTTGTAATGCTCGAACAGACCGTCGCCCGCGCCATGTCCATGATCGGTGCAATTGCAGCCTGCCCCCGGATCGAGGTTGAAGTCCAGCTTGATCCACTGGCTGTTATAGCCCGTGATCAGACTATCCAACATGTCGAACGCCCACTGACGAACCTCTGGATTGCCGAAGCAGAGATAACCAAGCGATTCGCCTCCTCTTCTCGCCACATAAGAGGGATGCTGCTCCGCCAGCGCCGCCGACTTGCCGACCGCTTCAATCTCGCACCAGAGGCCGAACTTCATGCCATGTCCATGCACATCGTCCGATATCGCGCAAATACCGCTCGGGAACCTTTTCTCATTGACCATTTCCCAGTCGCCGCGAAGCTCGTACCATTCCGACGCTTCCTCGGAAGGTCCGAACCAGCCTGCATCGAGCGTGCAGATATCGATACCGAGCTTCACAGCCTCAGCAGCATTCGCCCGAAAAACCTCTTCATTAATCGCTTTATCCTCGTAGCTCCACCAATGATTCCACTCCATCGGCATGGAACGGGAGAACTCATTATGCGGGTACCAGTATTTGCGGCCAACTCTGGCAAAAGCAATCGAAGTGCTGTTCAAATCCCCGTCGCTGCCGGCAGCAATGGCAACATGAACGCTCTCCATCGCTTCACCCGGCGCTAGTGTCTTGAAGAACTCCCAGTCGCTAAGTCCGCCGTTCACCACATAACTGCCCTTTGCCTCTACATACTCGCACCGCAGCTGCCAGTTCCCCGACCACATCGGCGACAACGTCAGCACTTCGCCACCGGCTCCGAGGAGCGACATCCAGGGATGCATCCCTTTAGACGATCGGCCGGACCTCGTCTCCAGTACAACTGACTCGCCAGCAAGTGGCTTCACGACAGGCTCGAATTCCGCTCCCCAATCGCTCGTATAATGCATCAGCTTCCATTCGGTCTGCGGGATCTGAAGCGAGAACGAATCGATGCGCCCGATTGTGATCGGCGCTTCTCCATTGTTACGTATGGTCACCCAGCGCTCGACCAGTTTCGTGTCCGTATAACAGACAAGATGACTCTCGATCACGAGCGATGACGGCTTATAGAGGAACGTTGCGATCTTGTGCTTCTTGTCTGCTGCGACGTTGTGCTCGTCTGTACGGTCTAGCACAATCCCATCAGAAGCGCTGTCTATGCGGACACCGTCAACATGTACGGCAAACTCATAACTCTCTATCAATCTCCATTCCTCCCTTGTCGCACCTTCGCCAAGCTAGAAACAAGGGCTGCGCCTTAAAGCAGAAGATCCACTTTACCGCGCAGCCCTTAGCTATTTATTTCTTCGAAATAATTTCGTTTACCTGCTCGTCCATTTTCTTCAGCGCGTCATCGACGGTAATCTTGTTCGCGAAGATTTGGTCCGTAATCGGCGAGATCGCCTTGTCTTGCGCTTCACGCCATTTCAGGTGATACAGATCGCCAATGATACCGTACTTCATCCAGTCGAAGCGAGCGGTTTGGTAACCAGCCGGCGCCCATGCAGGCGTCTCTACCTTCGACAATGCCGTCTTATTCACCGGAATCCACGATTGTTGCTTCGCTAGCGTTTCCTGGTTCTCAGTCATCGTCCACTTCATGAACTCCCAAGCTTGATCCGGATGCTTCGACTTCTCAGTCATCGCATAACCGCCAACCCAGTACGGAACGACGCGTTTGTCGTCCCACTTCGGCATTGGAGCCAGATCCCACTTCAGATCCTTCTTCTCCTTGAGGTTGCCAAGATCCCAGTCGCCGCCAACATACATCGCGATCTTGCCTGTCAGGAAGTCGCCGCCGAGCGCGCTTGATTGCGCCGCATCCGGAGCTACATGGTATTTGTAGATCAAGTCTTGCAAGTATTGCAGGGCGTTCTTCGTTTCTGGCGTGTTGAACGAAAGCTTCTCGGGATCGTGAATGTTCGGAGCGAGCGCGCCGCCTTGCTCCTGGCTCAGAGCCATCCAGCCCCACCATGCGCCAAGCGACATCGACGTGCCGAATTGCGTTGTTTTGCCATCCTTGGTAATCGTCAGCTTCTTCGCAGCTTCCAGGTAGTCGTTCCAGTTCCATGCTTCGCTTGGATACGCTACGCCTGCCTTGTCGAACAAATCTTTATTATAGTAGAGCACGAGTGTTTGATAGTTCTCAGGCGCAACGTACATGTTGCTGCCATCGAATTTGAACGGTTCGAACAGCTTCTCGTCGTAGTCGCTCATCTTCAGATCGCGGTCGAAGTAGGGCTGCAGATTCTTCAGTAGCCCCTTCTTGTACCAAGCGTATGACGGCACGTCCCAGTAGAACAGGTCTACAGGAGAGTTCGACGCAAGCGACATCTCGATCTTCTTGAACGTCTCGTCCCAAGGGAGCAGCGTCATTTTCACCTGAATATTCGGATGTGTATCATTAAAGCGTTTCACTTTATCTTTCTCTTCATTATCAAGCGCAGGGCCGTTCGACCAGCGGATGAAGTTCAGCTCCACCTTCTCGTCCTTGCTCGCGCTATTGCCATTATTGGAAGAATCGCTGCCGCATGCATACAACATAGAGGATAATGCCATGATCGAAGCCAACCCTAAAGCTGCTTTGCTCTTTTTAAACATACCCAATCCCTCTTTTCTGTATATTTCGTTATATGGTGGTTAACCTTTGACGCCGGTGAAGACCATTCCCTTGACGAAGATGCGCTGGCAAAGGAAGTACAGTGTCACGCATGGTGTAATGGCATAGAGCGAAGCCGCCATGAGCAGGTGAAGATCCGGAGCGCTGCGTGCAGAGCCTTGGAAGTAAGAGAGTGCGAGCGCGAGCGTGCGCTTGTCCTCGTCCGTCAAGTAAATCAGCGGCGTCATAAAATCATTCCAAGTCCCCATGAAGGTGAATACGCCGACCGTTACAAGCACAGGCTTGCTAAGCGGAACCATGATTCTTGCCCAGATGCCATACGTCGTGCAGCCGTCGATCCGCGCAGAATCTTCAAGCTCATACGGAATGCCCATGAAGAACTGACGCATCATGAATATGTAGAAAGCGGTTCCGAACCATGCCGGAATAATAAGCGGCTTGAATGTATTAACCCAGCCGAGCTGGTTGAAGAACAGATAGATCGGCACCATCGTTACGGCGCTCGGCAGCATCATCGTAGCCAGCAGCAGCATGAAGATGAAGTTGCGGCCCGGCGCTTGCAACCGTGAGAAGCCGTAGGCGGAGAAGGAACAGGAGAACAGCGTTCCTGCCATGACAAGCACGACGATAATGATGGAATTCCACGTATAATGCGCGAACGGGAATGTCGTGAATGCTTCCTTGTAGTTCTGCCATTGCGGCGGCGACGGAATCCACTGCGGCGGGAAGACGTACACATCTGCCTTAAGCTTCAGCGAGGTAGAGAGCATCCATGCAAAAGGAATCAGGATCACGATCGAGCCCACACAGAGCATGAAATAACTGAACACTTTAGACAGCAGCTCCGACTGGCTTCTCGAAATCCTTTTGCGAGCAGGCGCGTCGCTTTGTGTAATTGTACTCATTTGGCGCTCCTCCTGTTCCCTTCATAGAAGACCCACATCGGCGATGATTTGAAGACGATTAGCGTGAATGCCAAGATGATGAGGAACAGCACCCAAGCGAGCGCGGACGCGTAACCCATGTTCAGATAGTCAAAAGCATTCCGGTACAGATACAGCACGCTGAACAAGGTTGCGTTGTTCGGGCCGCCTGCCGTCATAATGAAGCCTTCCGTGAAGACTTGCAGCGCGCCGATGATGCCTGTAATGAGGTTGAAGAATATAACCGGCGACAGCATCGGAATCGTGATATGACGGAATTGCTTGCGCTTGTTAGCGCCGTCGATCTCCGCTGCCTCGTACAGATCGGTCGGAATGCTTTGCAAACCGGCGAGGTAGACGAGCATGCTTCCTCCTACGCCCCACAGACCCATGATGATAATCGGCGGGAGTGCCCAATTCTCTTCGATGAACCATTTGGGCCCATCAACGCCGAACAAGCCGATCGCCCAGTTAATGAGGCCGAAATCCGGGTTGAAGATCCATTTCCACAGCAGCGCTACCGCTACCCCAGACATAACTGCCGGCAAGTAGAAAATCGTCCGGAATACGAAAATCCCTTTAATATTCTTGTTAAGCAATAGTGCGAGCAACAAGGAAAAAACCAAGTTAAGCGGAACACTGACCACGGAATAAGTAAGTGTTACTTTCAGCGATTGCCAGAACAACGAATCGTGGACCAACTCGATGTAGTTGTCCAGTCCGACCCATTTCGGCGAGCTGAGAATGTCATACTCCGTAAAGCTGAAGTAAGCGGATGCCGCGATTGGACCGAGCATAAAGAACAGAAGGCCGAGAATCGCCGGGCTCATGAAGACATAACCGTCCACAGCTTCGCGTCTTGACCGTGTCCACCACTTTTTCTTTGTATTCATAGTCGATTCACCCCCAGGTATGGATGTTATTCCAGTTATCCGAAACGTTTCGGAAAAACAGTATCAATTGGTTCTTCTTACGCTTCGCTAACCGTTGAAGAAGCGTTCTAGTCATCTTTTGAATGCGTTTGGCAGCGGACTTTGTAGCGATGTCAGGAAGGAATGGCGTCCGCTTTGAGAGCGTTTACGGAACTGAACGACTCCAGCTACTCTACTGCAATGTTGACTTGCCGCTCTAAGCCAAAACGTTTCGGCTTTGTTATGAACCTCAGTATAGGCGATGATGAATGCGTTTGCAATAGAATATTGTAAAAAATATATTGTTAACAATATAAAAGTGTCGGTTGACAAGGGGTTGAATAAGAGATTAGACGAAGGAATAAACAAGAAATGAAACGAGTGACTGAACGCGGCGTTAATTCGCTCCCTGCTTTCTATACTCGCTTGGTGCAAGGCCGAAGCTTTTTTTGAATAGGCGGCTGAAATAATGGATGCTTTGATACCCGCATGCGCTTGAAATCTGTTGTACGGACATCGTTGAATGAAGCAAATACTGAGACGCCGCTTGGAGGCGCAGCTCGTTCAAGTATGCGAATGGCGTCTTCCCCGTCTGCTGACGGAACAGCCGAATGAGATAGGACGGATTGTAATGGGTATAGTCGGCTAAAGTCTGGAGCGTAATCGGCTGTGGGAACACGGACTCCAGGAAGCGCAGCACTTCCGTTACCAGCATCTCGCTCGCTCGATACTCCTCCTGAACCTGATTGGGATCGACTGCCCGATTGCTGCCGATCAGCACGAGCAGCTTGCGCAAGTCTGAGAGCAAAGCTTCCTTGAAGCTCTCCTCCGGCAGCGCGGCTTCTGCCCGAATGAGCATCCGGGATGCTTCGAAGGCTGACCGCATTGCGGAATAGGGCGAACTCGTCCAGTCCAGCTCACATTGCAGCCGGTTCCATCGGTAAATGCTTTCAATCGCGGGCAGCCGGTCCTCATCTTCTGCCAGAAACTCGACAAACCAGAAGCTGAGCCGAGCCGAGCGCTGAATCAATTGATGCGGCGTGTTTGGCAATATAATGAACAATGCTGTGCCCGTCACCGGATAGGAAACACCGGACCATACCAGCTCCGCTTCCCCTTCCGTAATGCATAACAGTTCGCAGTAAGGGTGAATGCCGCCAGCTCGCCTTCCGATCCCTTCGATCGCGTCCAAGTAGCCATGCTTCCTGAGCTTCATAATGAAATGAACACCTCACCGCTTAGAAGATGTCAATAATGTGCAAATCATACCATGATACCCAGTTCCAGTATACGGTGCATTTGTCACAAATCAGGGACAGTAGACGATATTGTGCAAAGACAATCGCCTCATCAAGACCTATTCTAGAAGCAGTGAACAACTATGAAGAGCGCGAAATCAGGGTAAAGGGGATGCGTGATTATGAAAGCGATTCAAATTACAGGCAGCGGTCAATTTGAAGTGATTGACACCGCAATGCCAGAGCTTAAGGACGACCAGGTGCTCGTCCGGATTCGTCTCGTCTCGACTTGTCCCCGCTGGGACATCAGTATGATGGGCGGCAAGGATATGTTCGTGGCGGGCAAAGCCCCGGACTACCCGCTCCCGCCGGGCTTCCCCGGCCATGAAGCGGTCGGCATTGTGGAAGCGGTTGGATCAAGCGTTCAAGAGATTGCGATCGGCGATCGCGTCGCCGCGCTGGAGCATCTGCAAGGACAAGGGGCTTATGCGCAGTATATGGCATATCGTGAAGGAGATTTGCTAAAGCTGCCTGATTCGGTGCCGGATCACCGCGCCGTCTCTTCCGAGCTGCTCAAATGTGTCATGTACGGCCTCGATCAGTTCGGCGATATGCATGGCAAGTCGATCCTCGTTGCGGGACTCGGCCCCGCGGGTCTGCTCGCGATGCAGCTCGCAGCGTTATGGGGCGCGAATGTGACGGCGATTGACGTCAATGCAGAGCGCGTTGCGTTTGTGAAGGAGCTTGGTCTTGGCGAAGCAGTTGTAGCCGATGAGCTTGGCGACCGCAAGTTCGACCTTGGCTATGACTGTGTCGGCGCGGCTGCGTCCGTCCAGAACGTGCTCAATCGGACGAAGGAGCACTGCGTGATCTTCGGCGTCCTTCGCGGGGACATCACATACCCGGCATCGTATTGGTTCTCCGGCGTCCGGTTGGAATCGTACCGGTATCATGCTGCGACGGCACGCGACCGCAGATTGTTGCTGGATGCGCTCAGCCGCCCGTCGTTTAATACGGAATGCTTGCAGACGGTTCAGGTTTCTTTTGCCGATTATGCTGGGGCGGTAGAGCGGTTAAAGGCGCAGCAAGCGGTCAAAATCTGTTTCGACCCCTGGGAACTTTAACGGAAGGAGGCGGCATGAATAGTGAAAGCAAGAGCGGTCGTGTTTGAGAATAAGAATCAAATCACTGTGCGCGATGTCGAGGTGCCTGAGCCGGGAGCGCGCGATGTCGTTATTGATGTGGCGCATTCGTGGATCAGCATCGGGACGGAATCGTCCTTCCTTCGAGGGGAGCGAATCTCTGGCGAAACGCCTTACCGGGAAGGCGGTCCGTGGCCGTTCCCTCAGGTCGCCGGGTATCAGAAGGTTGGACGCGTTACGCAGGTTGGGAAACTCGTCGATCATGTGAAACCGGGCGACCTCGTCTTCGCAACGGTGAGCAAGGTAGGAGGCATGTATTTTGACTTCGGCGGCCATATCAATCCGGCCGTGACCGACTGCAGCCAGGTGTGGAAGCTGCCTGGCGATGGCGGTCCGAGTGCGGTGGCGTACGCTGGAACGGTGCTTGCGCAGGTCGGCTATAATTGCGGCATTCGTCCGCCGGTCGAGCCAGGCGATATTGCAGTCGTCATTGGCGATGGGCTCGTCGGCCAATGGGCTGCGCAGACGCTTGCGCATCGCGGCGCACAGGTATATCTGCTTGGTCACCGGGCAGAGCGGCTCGCGTTCGCCTCGGCTGGCGGATATGCTGTGCCGATCGTTGGCGCGGACCTTGCCGTAGAGGAGCTGCAGCGTGGGAGTTCAGGCGGCGGACAGGTGGCGATCGTCGTGGATACGGTCGGGCATCTCGAGACGTTCCGGAAGCTGCAGCCGCTTATGAAGCACGACAGCCATCTCGTCTCCGCCGGCTACCTCGGCGAGCAAGGACATGTTGATATCCAGACGCTACGTGAACAAGAGATCACGCTGCACACGCCTTCCGGCTGGTCGGATAGCCGGATTGACGCGACGATCGCGGCCATTCGCGAGGGCTGGCTCATGACCGAGCCGCTCATCACGCACCGCTTCGCCGCCGAGGATGCGGCGGAGGCTTGGGCGCTTATTACAAGCAAGGGCAGCCCTTGCTTGGGAGTTGTTTTAGATTGGGATATGCGGTAGAGAGCAATAGACACCTAAAAACAACAAAGAACCCGCGTCCGTGACGCGGGTTTCTTTGTGATGGGCAATAGGAGGCTGCGGATCGAGGCAAAGTAGCGTACCTGCTACTCCTCTTTCTCCATTTTCCGCTCATTCTGCTCAATGTAGTGTACCTGCTACTCCTACTGCCCCTTCCACGGTCACTGGATGCGCTCGAGCACGAGCACCCAGTCTTGGAAGATCTTCGCTGGGCCGGTCTGCCATTTGCCATCGGCGTTCGGGGTGATCCGCCCGAAATCATACTCGTCGCCGGTCGACGGATCGAAGAAGAACGCCCGGTACGCCGCCTCAGATTCCGGTTCGAGCGCCAGCACTTCAACGCCTCCGAACGCCATCAGGAACGGTGCGTAGATGACGCGAACCTCGCCTGGAATACCGGCGGCGTACGGCTTCGCCATCAGAGGCGCCCCCTCCGGCGCAGCAGGCAGCCACTCCGGATGAGGCTCGAACGACCACCACGCATATCGCTCAAGCAGCTTCTTGCCGAGGCCGACCTGCCTCCCGCCGGGAAGCTGCGCCGCTTCCTTCCAGAACGTGTGCCCCCAGGCAACGCCATGAGGGGAAGGTCCGTATGGCTTATCCTCCGCATTCACCTGCCAGATACCGTTAGCACCGTAGGTGTGACCGCATGCGCCGCTTAGCATCCCTGCCCAGAACGTAAACCGCTGCACCTCCTGGAAGCTCGTGCCGCCGATTCCTTCATAGCAAACCTCTGAATTAATGACCGGCGTTCGCGGCGCCCTGGCGACGGACTCCCTAATCATATTCACCGTCGGCTCCAGCGAGATGTAAGCGCCATGCCCCGTCTGCAGCATATCGAGGTCGAGCATCGAGGCGTCCTCAACCATATGATGACCATACCCCGTCGGGTGGATGGTTACCAAACGCTCGAACGGATCATTTTCACGAACATAGGCGGCCATTGCAGTCCATTCCTGCTTCATCCGCTCCACATACTGCGCCTTTTTATCCGGCTCCTTGAACGAATTCCACTGGTAATACGGCATATCCGCCTCACCTGCGAGGCACCAAGCAACCGGATAGGCACCGTATCTGGCGATCAAATATTCCCACTGCTTCCGAATGACATCACGCCCGGCAAAATCCAGATAGTATCCCCAGCACGCGACGATACAAGGCATAAGCCCCGCTTCAACCATCCACGCAAGCTTCCGGTCCGCATAATCGAAGAACGCCGGGTTAATACGCGCAAAATCCGCCTCCCACGCCTGTCCGCCTTCATTGCCGCCGCGAGGGTCGAACGGTCCCATATCCGGATACAAGCCGGCGACGACCTGAACGACCGTATACCCTTTAGCGATGCGGTCCTGCGTGAGCCACTTCACATCTTCCGGCCACTTGAGCCGGTCCGTCAGCGACATCCACCACGTATCGCCGAGCCAAAAGAACGGCGTGCCGTCCGCATACGCAAGATGCTTCCGATTCGCGGCAGCGCGAGGACTACCATGACGATACAGCAGGTTCTCGCCCTCGTAAGGCAAGACTTCAATTGACTCTTCTTGATTGTGCAGCGATGCGTTGCTGGTGTCTGAGCAGACAGTACGATACCGGTGCACACCTATCTCGTTTGAGGAATAGCGCAGCTTCCACGTCTGCCCGCCAGCCCAGAAAGCCGGTACGAGTCTGACACTTCCGCTCGGCGAGGTCACCTGTGCTTTTACACTAATTTCGTGAAAAGGATCACTGTAGCTCCGTTCGGAATGGAGCTCCCATTCATTGACGACATTTTGCATAACCGTTGCCATCGCATTCTCGTCCCCTCTTTTAACGTGTATACTGAATTGTAAACAGAACAATAATCAGTTCATTGATACAGGTGGGCTGTCCTACATTTTATGAGATGATGCAAGGTTTAATGAGAGCTACTTCGATCCTTTGGAAGGAGGAATGCAGATGAGTGAGCCTCAGCCAGTCTATGTGGCCGCGTCGGAATGTCCGCTTTGCCAGCAAGCGAACCGGTGCGAGGGCAATGAATCCTGTTGGTGCAGCGCAGAGAAATTCCCGAAGGAACTGATCGCGCTCGTGCCGGAGGAACTGAAGGGGAAAGCGTGCATTTGTGAAGCGTGCCTGCATGCTTTTATGAAGTAAAAGAGGCTTTGCCACGCAAGTGAATCGCTAATCGGGCATCCGAATGGCGCAGCACCTTGGAGCAAAGCCTCTTCTTCTAGTTGCTAATTCTTGTGGGCAGGAACTCCGATTCGCTCATTGCGAACGAGACGCTTCGTCCGGTCGGAGAAGCCGTCATAGGTTTCCTGCGGAATTTGAATCCAGCCTGGCTGGTGAACGGTACCTGCGAGCGAGTAAATCATCGCAATGTTCGTTCTTGGCTTATCGGAGCCGTTCGGCGTGCCGCGGTGCCACATCCGGTCGTCGCGGATCATAATGGACCCTGCAGGCATGACGGCTTTGAACGATTGCATATGCTCTGCAAGCACGGACTTGTCATGCGCTTTCGAGCTGTACCACTTGTCCGGATGCAGATGCGTGCCGCCAGCCCATACTTCCATCGGGCCGTTCTCGAGTGTCACATCGACCAGCGGGTAGTTGACAACTAAATTCGTAATCGGCAAATTCGCCTCGTGTTGATCGCCGAACCTCGCGCCCGTGTCGGCATGAACCTTTTGCGGCTTCGTTCCTTTCGGCATTGAGGTGTTGGAAGCGAAATAGGTAAGCAGGCAGTCAGAGCCTAGAATCTGCTCGACAACGTCCAGCACGAACGGATTCGCGATGATGGATTCGTCGCAGAACGGTTTCTCAAACGGCAAATATAGTCCGATATGGTTCGTTCCATCGTGGAAACCCTCTTCGAGGGTGAAGTTGTTCTTGGTCATGAAATTCGACAACTCGTCGCTCATGTGACTGTTCAGCTGATCCATTTGGGTTCTCGGCATTACTTCTTCAAACAGCACATACCCATTAATCCGAATGAGCTGTGCAGCCAGCTCGATGGTTTCCGGCTTCAGTTTGCCGGATGCTAATTCTTCTGCGCTTAATCTCACGTAGGTCCCATCCCATTCCTATTGTGTCTTCACTTGCTAGTCTATAAAATACCAAAATACGCTGAGGAAGGAAAGGGGCGCACGTGAAAAGATGAAAGCGGATTACTCGAGGTTTGGTTTAAGCAATTGCATGGGAACAAGGTTGCGCCAGGAGGTAGAACGCCAATTAGTTGCAGATTTGATGTGGTACGGCATCACTGCGAACATGTACAAATTTGATTGGTCGGAGAGCTGTATTGAGGGGCGTGGCGCATATTACATGGATGGTTATGTCCAAAATTTCTCCGGGATAACGATGTATGATGCAGATGACGAAGAAGTCGCTGACGGGTGGATGGATTTTAGCATTCCGTCTCACGTTTATAAACAGCTTCCAGAGCATCTTAAACTGAAGTACGAGAAAGACGGACGAGGCGGCGGCAACTAAAGGATTCAGTTTACTCTAAATAACCCCACAGCGATTCGCCTTCGGACCTGGTTTCCATCAGCCAATCTCCAGCAACACGGCTAACGGACTCAGATAACGCTATTAGCCCATTTTTACCTAATAAATCTGTGTAACGGATCTGAGAGTCGTTATTCACCTTAAATTGACCCTTTTCACCCGATTAATCACCGAATAGCGTCGCTACGATCCGTTAGAAAATTCCGAGCGTGATTCTTGGCCCAATAAGGCTCGTACGATCCGTTAGAGCTCCCGAGTCACGTCACGCCACACGCCACACGCCATACGCCATACGCCATACGCCATACCCCATACACGTTACACGAAAAAGAACCACATGCCTTCTCGGCATGCGGTCCCTTTCCCTGTCCCTATTGCTGCACTGCCGCAGCGCCATACTTCGCTCTCGCCTGAACGGTCGCCGCGATCATGTTGCGCAGCGCAGCGATTGTCTCCTCCGCCTTCCGCGTCTTGAGGCCGCAGTCGGGGTTGATCCAGAACTGCTCCGGCGCAAGGACGCGCAGCGCCCGGTCGATCATGCCGCTCATCTCGTCCACCGTCGGCACGCGCGGGCTGTGGATATCGTAGACGCCAAGGCCGATGCCTTTGTCGTACGTACGCTCCTCGAAGCTAGTGATCAGCTCGCCATGGCTGCGAGACGTTTCGATCGAGATGACGTCCGCGTCGAGCGCGTGAATCGCCTCCATGATTTCGCCGAACTCGCTGTAGCACATATGCGTGTGAATCTGCGTCTCATCCTGCACCGTTGACGTTGCAAGGCGGAACGCACGCACCGCCCAATTCAAGTACGCAGGCCAATTCTCCCGCTTCAGCGGTAGCCCTTCCCGAATCGCGGGCTCATCGACTTGAATCATGCCGATGCCTGCGGCTTCAAGCGCTTCCACTTCCTCGCGGATGGCCAGCGCGATCTGGTACGCGACTTCTTCGCGGGACAAGTCATCCCGCACGAACGACCAATTCAATATCGTAATCGGTCCCGTCAGCATCCCCTTCACCGGCTTCTCAGTCAGCGACTGCGCATACACCGTCTCCTGTACCGTCATTGCCGCTGTGAACGCTACATCGCCGTAGATAATTGGCGGCTTCACGCACCGCGAGCCATAAGATTGTACCCAGCCTCCTGCTGTGAAAGCGAATCCCGCCAGCTTCTCGCCGAAGAACTCTACCATGTCGGTCCGTTCAAACTCGCCATGCACGAGCACATCAAGCTCCAGCTCCGTCTGAATATCGATCCACCGCTGAATCTCTGCCTGGATGAACTGCTCGTATTGCTCCGCGCTCCACTCGCCTTTGCGCCATTTGAACCGCGCGCTGCGCACCTCCGGCGTCTGCGGGAAGCTACCAATCGTCGTTGTTGGCAGGAGTGGCAGCTGCCAGCGAAGCTGCTGCTTCAACAGACGGTCCGCGAACGCGCTCGGTCTAGCAAACTGCTCCGGTCCCAGATCCAACACATTCACGTTCTCAGCGGCAACGCCATCGCCAGTCGCACGCAACGAACCGCGAATGCGTCCCAGCGCTTCCCGATTCCATACCGAGGCAACGCATTCCTCCGTAATCGACTCAATGCCATGCTTCGCCCCTCTTACGAGCAGCACAAGCTCTTCAAGCTTCTCATTCGCGAACGCTAGCGCCCCGCGCAACGCCGGGTCAAGCCCTTCCTCCCGCTCCGTGCTGACCGGCACGTGCAGCAAGCTATTCGACGGCTGCACAAGAATACGCTCATCCGCAACCTCTCTGCGAATGCGTCCTAGCAGATCGAATCGCTCATGCAGATCGACCCGCCAGATGCCGCGACCGTCGATGATCCCTGCTCCCAGCACCTTGTCCTTCGGAAAGCCGAGCGCGCACAATGCCTCTAAGTTCCGACCGTCCCCGTCATGGACGAAGTCTAACCCGATGCCGTCAACGGGCAGCTTCACCACTTCCGCATAATGATCCACAGCTTCAAAATACGTTTGCAGCAAGATGCGAATATTCGGCGCGAGCTGCTTCAACTCCTCATAAATACGCTTAATATGCGCCAGTTCATCGGCTTCAAGCGTCGTCGATAGGATCGGCTCGTCAATCTGCACCCATGCCGCACCCTCAGCGGCAAGCTCATTCAGAACTTGTCCGTACAGCGGGAGCAGCGCGTCAATCCAGCTCGAAAGCTCCTCCGCCGTATATCCTTTTGACAGCTTCAAGAATGTATATAATCCAACAAGCACCGGCCGACCTTCAATGCCAAGCTCCTGCTTGCCTTCAAGGTAAGCGTCGACAAGACAATTGCGCGTCAGCTTGGGCGTAAGTCCCTTCAGCTCAGGCACGATGTAGTGGTAGTTGGTGTTGAACCATTTGGTCATCTCGCATGCGGCTGCTCCTTTGTTCCCGCGCGCCATTGCGAAGTAGAGCGGCAGATCGACCTCGCCATCTTCACCTGTCCAGCCGAACCGCTGCGGTACAAGCCCAAACATAACTGCCGTATCGAGGATGTGATCGTAGTACGTGAAGTCGCCGACCGGAATAACATCAATGCCATGCGTCTGCTGCACCTTCAAATTGTTTAGGCGAATGTCGCGAAGCTCTGCGTGCAGCTCACCTTCTGTACGTCCACCTGCCCAATATTGCTCGAGTGCCTTCTTCCATTCCCGGTTCGCACCGATGCGGGGATATCCCAAATTTGCGCTTAACATGCGACTCTCTCTCCTCTCAATCTCTGCTAACAAGTTGATAAGGAAAAGATACCACGACCGCTCAGCTATCAAGTAACGCCTATAATCTATCCCCTGCTATAGCCAAAAACTATATCGAATACGTGCGTGGCTGCTGGTTCCATTCCCTACTTCGCATCCGCAACCGACTGTTTCAGCGCCTCCACATATTCGAGCCCCAGCTTGGACAACGCCGCATTGCGGTGGCAGATCCAGCCGACATGCAGGGTTTCCTCACTCTCGAGCGGAACCGGTATGATCTCGTTGCCATTCAAATCCGCGCTCAGTACGCCCGTTGAGATCGTGTAGCCGTTCAAGCCAATCAACAGGTTAAAGAGCGTCGCCCGGTCATTCACCCGAATGCTCTTCGGATGCTGGCGCGTGCTCAATATCTCCTCGGCAAAATGAAACGAGTTGTACTCCCCCTGCTCAAAGTGCAAATACGGATAGTCCTTCAGCTGCTCCAGAGACACCGACTTCTGCTGCGCAAGCGGATTGTAGATACTTACGAATACGTGCGCCTTCGCAGTGAACAGACCGTTAAACACCAGATTTGCGTCTCTCAGCAACCGACCCATAACCGCTTTATTAAAATCATTCACGTACAAGATGCCGATCTCGCTTCGCTGCGTGCGGACATCCTCAATGATCTCATGCGTCTTCGTCTCGCGCAGCGCGAACTCGTATTCCTCTTGGCCGAACTGCTGCACAAGGTTCACGAACGCGTTCACTGCGAAGGCGTAGTGCTGCGTCGATACGGCAAAATGCTGTGGAGCCGGCTTCGCATTCTTATACCTGCTCTCCAGCAGATCCGCCTGCTCCACGACTTGACGGGCGTAGCCGAGGAAGTCCGCGCCTGCCTTGGATAGCGAGATGCCTTTGTTCGTCCGCTCGAATATCGTGATCTGAATCTCTGCTTCAAGCTCCTTGATCGCATTCGATAGACTCGGCTGCGAGATGAACAGCCGCTTCGCCGCCTCGTTAATCGAACCGCGATTAGCGACTTCAATGATGTATCTGAGCTGCTGCAACGTCATTCCTGCCCCACTCCTGTCGCCGATTTTGCTACAAGTGTACACCTCATTAGGCGCAAACAGCAACAAAAGCCCCTGCACGCACATAAGGCATGCAGAGGCTTATCACCGATTTTCACGGCTGCTTCGTAATCTATTTATTGCGTTATTTTCGCCTGAATCTGCTCATTCACCCACTCGCGCTTCGCGAGCAGCCACTCCGCTTCACGCGGATACTGGCTGAACGTAATCGGCTGCTCCAATCCCTCTTCCAAGCCGGCGAGCACGTAGTCTCTGCCATACAGCTGTTCGAGCAATTGAAGCGCGCGCAAGTCTTGAAGCGCTTCATAGAACACCTCGAGCCGGATCGACTCGACTGGCGCTTCCTCGTTCGGATAAACCATGAATGCATCGCCGGAGGCAAAAGCATAATTCGCATCCGTGTTCCGATACGGGTCAATCGACTTCGTGGAATATTGAGCGTACCAGAAGTTATAGCCCCATTGAAGGAAGCCTTCGATCTGGAACTTGTAGAGCTGGATGCCGAGAATCCGGTTGCGCGCCGATGGCATGCTGAAGAAGCGGTTCGACACTTCCTTATACTGGCCGCAGCAATAGTACGTCCATAGTCCCGCGACGCCATTCTCGATGAACGGCTCAATGTGATTGTTCGCCGGGATCGGCTTCTTCACGAGCCCTTTCTCGTAGAACGCATAGTCCGAGAGAGCATCAATGATCGGGAACTCTTGCAGAATCTCGCTCACCATGCCGCTCGCGCTGCTGTACGACTCCAAATGATCGATCGACGGTTCGTCGGAGATGTGGAAGTAGCAGCTTTGCTGCAAGTTGTTCTGCTTGATCCAGCCAACGAGTGCAGGCAGGAACTGTGCTATGAACGCGCGGTACGGTTCACCTGACGCATCTGTGTCCCATCCGAAAATCTGCTTCTCTGACCCGTCTGAGGTAGTTGCTACGATCTTCGGTGCATGCTTCGCTCCCCACTGTGTGAACAGATGCGAGATTTCGAAGTATTCGATGCCTTGTCTCTGGCACAATTCTACCCATCTGTGCAGCTTATCGAACCCGAATTGATACGTGCCGTCTTCGGCTGCTGTCACATCAACCAGCTGCACCGTCGGACGCTCGCCGCCTACCTCCGTATCGAGCGGTGGCGTAAATACAGGAGTCAGAATCATGTTGATGCCATGCTTCGCTGCCGTGCCCACGTATTTCTCAATGATTTCCCAGTGCTTCTCGCTAAATACAGGAACGCCGAAGTGTGTCGCCAGACAGTCGGTGTGGAACCACTCTGTATGTACAAGCGTCTGCTTAGGCAAATCCGCAGACAACACGCCAAGCTCAAACGCCGCAGTTCCAAGCAACTCCCCCCGTTCCGACTCGAACGCAAGCTCGATGGTATGGTTGCCGGCTGCGGACTGCTTTTGGGAGAGATCAACCGTCACCCAAATTGCCCGCCACTGGCTAGGAAATGCTGTGATGCCAGCTTTCTGGTCCACTTCAAATAGAGGATCGGGGAATAGCCCCGGCTCCGCGCGAAGAATATGCTCGTCATGATCCTCATAAACAGGCAGCTCCGATGGAACAAGCCCCACAGATCGAATGGAGATGACGTCGCTGAGTACGCTACTAACCTTCACCTGAATACCCTTGATCAGATGCTTCGAGCGATAGGCCACTTGAAAAGCAAAGGTTTCGTTCGCAAGCGCAGATGCCTGTAGATGTTGCGGCGCGCTTAGCTCTATATCGGCGAACACCTTCTCAAGCGAGCTGATGGTGCGAAGTTCGAATGCTGGAATTGTTGTTGTCATTGGTTCAACGTACTCCCTTCATTTTGTCTCCTTATCCCCCATAGTTTAACAGACGTGCTCCGCGTTACGTTAGCTCAATTTTCATGAAAGACTTGTGAAAAGAAATAGAGACCGCCCTCTCGGGACAGTCTCCATTGCAAGCTGTAACAGACGCTTACGCGAATGCTCCAGGGTGCCTCCGCATGAGTTCCTGAATCGCTTCGCCGCGGCCCGTCTGCTCCAACCGCTTCGCATACTTCGGCAAAGCGCCTTTGGTGTGATAAGGTCCGCCCTCTTTCATCACCGTCCAGAGGGGATCGACGTCGTGATCCATTGTCGACATCATCTCGTCATGCCACTCATTCAATAAATACACGGCTTCGCGGCACAGATCAGGACGCTGCTCTGCCAGATTGAATTGCTCATGCGGATCTTCAGCAATATGATAGAGCATCTCTTTATCAAATAAATGATAGCCGTCATGATAACTGCGAATGTAGAGCCAATCGCCGAATCGAACGCTGCGCTGGCAAACATGCGCACATTGGGAAACGACCAGATAGTCTCTTCCGACTTCCTCTCCTGACTTCAACACTTTGGCGTAACTGATACCGTCCCAGCTCGGTGCAGGATCTTCACCAAGCAGCTCGGCTATCGTTGGAGGAAGGTCGAGATGGTAGTGAAGGCCTTTGTCGACCTGACCCTCTCTAAGTCCCGGCCAGCGAATAATCATAGGAATGCGGCATGTAGCCTGATCCGCGGTCCCGTGTTCCCCGTAAATACCCAGCTCGCCCAAGTTCTCGCCATGATCAGCCGTAATAATGACGATCAAATCGTCCATGACGCCTTGACGTTCCAACACGGCAAAGAGCTGTCCGATATTGTCATCCATGTATCGTACGCCGCAATCGTAACCGTCAATCATCTGCCTGAGTCCATCACGCGAATGGATCTCCCCAGGGTGGCGAGGATACTCCGGGAAAACAGCGTTGTCGTACATATTAATATCGCTCGCGCTGTGCGGGCCGACCTTCTTCATATGCGTCTCCAGCACATCGTCCGTTATCCACTCCGGAAGCGGATCATCCGCAAACGGATTTCCGAAAGATTCAGGAGCCCGGTAAGGCGTGTGCGGATCCCAATAGTTAACATAGAGCATCCAGTTGTCCTGCTCGCCATTCCGCTCGAGCCAGTCGAGCACGACAGGCGTTACTTCTTCCGCGGACTCCATCCCTTTATTCCCGGTATTGTAGATTTCGTTGAAACCCGCATAGAACGTCCAAGTCGAATGCCGTTCCCCGAAAGGACTTATGAGCGCGGTGCGCAGTCCCGACTTGCGGAACAGCGCAGGGAAGCTGTCTGCTCTCAATTGGTCGCTGAAATCCCGCTTGGCTCCTTCGTGACGCACATCACCAGCCGTGCCGCCATGCCCGACGAGCCCGTTATGAATGCCGAAACGACCGGTCATGAGCGCAGATCGAGACGGCGCGCATGGCGCATCGGAGGTATAGTAGTTCTCGAACCGAACGCCTTGCGACGCAATGCGATCAATATTCGGCGAGGTGTTTCTGTGATAACCGTAGCAGCCCAGATGGTCTGGTCTTGTAGAATCCAAATCCAGCAATAAAACTCTCATAAATGAACGTTCCCCCTTCAATGACTTACTTGTATTATAGGCAAGCCGACTGCTCGGAATCGACGTACATTTCCACGCTTACATGTACGATTCTACTGTCGGTGTGATAGAGTTATCTTCAAATCGATCAAAAAAGAGGATTGGCTTATGTATCAGCTACTGAGTGTGAATTCCGATCATTTCATCGTGAACTGGCGAACGCAATCGGAATCGATTCCGTATCATGTGCTCGTCTTGGTTATTGAAGGAAAAGTGAGTTACGAGATCAACGGCAGCCGATTTATCGCGGATACCGGCGACTTCCTCTACATCCCGGAACGTACCAATCGGTGCGGAGAGAACGTCGCAGGCAAGCCGCATAAGAAGCTGACGATTCTGTTCAAGCTGGACAATGACGCAGATTTGGGCATCCCTTTCCTGGAACATAACCGATTTATCCAATCTCGATTGGCGAATTTTCAACCTTTGCAGCGCCGCTTCGAGCAGCTGTTCGAGGAATCTCGCAGCGGTAATGCTTTTGGCAACGTGATTTGCAACGGTATATTTCTACAGCTTCTTGGGCTCCTCTCCCGCGAGCTGGAGAAGCCGGAGCTCATGCCAGCCAAGAAGAAATATGCCAATATCGTCCGGCAGTATCTGCTGGGCAACTACAGAAGCCACATTGAAATCGAGCAGCTTGCTGCATTGATTGGGCGATCGCCGAATTACACGACTTCGCTGTTTAAAGAAGTATTCGGCAGCTCTCCGCTGCACTACATGCATCAGCTTCGCGTGCTTGAGGCTTGCAACTTGCTTCTCGATACGGACATGACCATCGCCGACATATCGCAACACTTGGGTTACTATGATTCTTCTTACTTCTTCCGCATGTTCAAGAAGCATTGCGCGATCTCGCCTTCCGAATTCGCGCAGAGCGGTCAACGTTCGGACCTGCCTCGGTTGTTCTCTTAATAAAGAGAAAGAGACTGCCCCTCTTAGGGGACAGTCTCCTGTTGTATGCCGTTCGCTGCTCGCTCTACTAGCGCAGCGCTTCTCTAATAAATGCCACATCTTCCGGCGTCAGCGGCTTGCCCGCTCCCGCTGCGTTCGATTCCACTTGGCGGGCATTCTTGAAGCCCGGAATGACACAGGCATTCGGCGATTGCGCCAGCGCGAACTGCAGCATAACACGGATGAGGTCCTGCGTGTCTGCGCCGAACCGTTCTTTGATCGGCTGCAGCTTGCCGCGAAGCGCTAGCAAGCCTTCCTTCGTGAAGCCGCTGTTCTCCGCACGAATGTCGCCTTCGCCGAATTGCGGCGGGTTCTCCGGATCGAACTTATCAAGCAGCAAACCCTGCGCCAGCGGTCCGAATAGAACCATGCCGACGTTATTCTCATCCGCCCACTTGAACAGATTCGTCTCCGCCTTATCGAACTCGTTGCCGAAGGCATTGTAATGGAATTGCAGCACATCCGGACGCGTAACCGGGCTTACGCGCATAAGATCCTTATAGCTATAGCCGGATTGGCCGATGACGCGCAACTTGCCCTCTTGCTGCAATTGGCGCATCGTGTCTGCCGCCTCTTCGAGGTAGAGATCATCCGGCCCGAAGTTCGTATTATGAAAATAATGCAGATCCAAGTAATCCGTACCCAAGTTCATCAGCGACTGCTCCAGCTGGTGGCGAATATGAATCGGCTGCATCGCATTCGGCGCGGTGCCCCGGAACCAGCCGACTTTGGTGGCGATGACCATTTGATCACGCGGCACTTCTTTCAAGAACTTGCCGATCACCCGCTCCGAATGTCCGTCCCCATACACGTCAGCCGTGTCCAAATGATTGATTCCGAGTTCAAATGCACGCCGAAGTCCGGCGATCGATTCTTCGTCATTATTCCCTGACCATCCGACCGGATTGCCATCCCTCCAGGAGGGACCTCCAATCGCCCAACAACCTAAGCTTACTTCGCTAACCTTCAGTCCGGAACGCCCCAGTACGCGATACTCCATTGCTATCATCCTCTCACTTCACAATCTAGTTCGAATCATACGTGAAAGCGCTAGCTTTGAGAAGTACGCACTTTGAATGTAGCTGGTAAACTTGAGGTTAGTAAGGGAGCAGCCTCTTACACCGAGAAAGTTATTGCCAGCTGGACAAGCTTTCACGATAATAGACTTATTAGCAAATAATGTCATTATTTATTAGGGGGATCATTCATCATGAAGTGGCTCATCAGCATTTGTCTCTTACTCACACTGGCACTACCGGCTTCCGCAGCCGCAGCTGACAATCAGCAGCAGCTCAAGCTATCCATCGATGGAACAGCTATCCAAGCCAGTCCCATTGTTATCAATAATAGCGTCTATATTCCGATCCGCGCTGCCATGGAGCATTTAGGTGCAACGGTCAGCTTCGCTGGCAAACAAATTCATATTCACCGGCAAGAGCTCGAACTCAGCATGACGATCGATCAGAGCGGAGTTACGATTAACGGAGAGAGCGTAACCGTTACAACCCCTCCGATTCTATCAAATGGAAGCACCTACGTTCCGATTCGCTTTATCGGCAACGCATTCGGTTATGACGTCCTGTATCAGTCTTCAGCCCATCAAGTATTGCTGCACACGCCGGGCGAGCAAGCCGTGATTTACGGCTATGCCGAGAATCTGGATGAAGTCGGCATTGGCAACGGCGTCGTCAAGCTGACGAATGCGGATACCGGCCAATCGATAGAAACGGCTATTCGAAGCGGCTTCTTCCGCACGATTGTCGCGCCGGGCAGCTACAAATTCTTCAGCTATCAAGCCCAGTTTGCAGATGTAGATCAGAAAGTGGCGCAGACGGAGACGTTCACAGTAAAAGCAGGCCAAGCCAGCTTCTATAAACTCACGCCTTCCCAAGCGGGACTGAAAGTGACGCTTCACGACCCGAGCGGAGCGCCGATTGATCGAGCGACGGCTACCTTCTACACTTCGCACGGTGCAGTCTCCGTGAATATCCGCCACGGCGTCGGCTATCTCGATTTCTATGAAGAAGGCTCGTACGTGTTCAACTATTTAACGATTGAATCCGGTACAGACACCAACTACGATATCTATCAACCGTTTACCATTAGTCCGGATGGTACGGTGTCGTCCCTTGATCTCATCGCTCATCGCCCTAACGTGGTCGGTCAAGTTAGCGGGGAGTCCCCGGATGTATATGGGAATTTCAGCGGTTGTTCCTTGAGTCCGGAGAGTTGCTTCGTAGAAGGCACCCCTGGCGGAGCGTATTCGTTCTATTTGCCGGATGGGGAGTATATTTGGAGGGCTTACTCCGACATGAAGATTCATGCGGATTTCTATCTCGATCGCAAGTTCACCATTGCAGATGGTCAGCTGCAGACCGACCTGGCTTGGACGAAGCCTGCTATCAATGTTCACGGCACAGCAAGCAGCAATGAGAGCGGACCGCTATCAGGCGGATACATTAATTTCTACGGGAATAATCAGCTGTATTCGGTCCGGGTCGATAATGGAAGCTTCAGCTGTTACTTGCCCGACGGTATCTACAATGTAAGTTACATTACGGGCGGTGCTTCCTTCAGCGTAGATCTAGATCAAACCGTTACCGTTACAGACGGCAAACTGAGCATAGAGCCAAACTTTCAATTCTATCTCTCATAAAAAAAAGCCCCGGTCAACGTAGATTGACCGGGGTTTCTTCATCCATCATGATGCTGTTAAGAAGCATTCCACTGCGTCAGCCGGAACCGGCTTGCTGAAGAGATAGCCTTGCATAATATCACAATTCAGCTCCTTCAACCGTTCCTTCTGGCGAGCCGTTTCTACCCCTTCAGCGATAACTTTCAAGCCGAGCCCATGCGCCATTTGGATCATGGCATGGGCAATCGCCTCGACCCGCTCATCCTCGTTAATCTCATCAATAAAGCTTTTATCTATCTTCAGAATATCGATTGGGAAGTGCTTCAGATAATTCAGCGAGGAATATCCCTTGCCAAAATCATCGATTGCCACTTGTATGCCAATCTCCTTCAGATCATTGAGCATTTGGATGAAAGCATCCACTTGATCGACTCCGATACTTTCCGTAATCTCAAATACCAAAGCATTCGCATCCAGACCCGTCTCCTGAAGAATCGCTCTAACATTGCTCACGAACTGATAGTTTCCAAATTCCCGAGGCGAGATATTAATGGATACAACGGGTACGTTTAACCCCTTCAATTGCCATTCTTTAATCTGCCTGCACACATCGCGAAGAATCCATTCCCCGATCTGATAGATCAATCCACTCTCTTCCGCAATCGGAATAAATTCCACTGGAGATACGAAGCCCAGCTTGTCATGACGCCATCTTAATAATGCTTCCAGACCGACAACCATATCGGAATCAAGATTCAGCTGCGGTTGGAAATAGACTTCAAGCTGCTTCTTATCGAGCGCTTTCCTCAGACTGTTCTCCAGCATCATCCTTCGTTGGAAGGCTTCATCGATCTCATGACTGAACAGCTGATACCCCTTATGGACCTGCTTGGCTTGATTGAGCGTTAAGTCTGCGCATCGAAATAGCTTCTCGAAGTCATCTCCATCTTCGGGGTACATGCTGATTCCAATACTCGCGTTGGAGAAGATTTCATGATGCTCAATGAAGTACGGTTTCTGAAATTCACCGACAATTCGTTCCGCCAATTTATTCGCGTGCGATGTGGATCGCATATTCTCGCATATGATAATAAACTCATCACCGCTTAGCCTTGCAACCGTGTCCGTCTTCTTGCAGCAGCTCAGCAATCGTCCTGCGACCTGCTTCAGAAGCTCGTCTCCAATTGCATGTCCTAAGGAGTCATTAATCAGCTTAAAGCGGTCTAAATCGAGGAAGAACAAGGCTACCATGCAATCATTCTGCTTCGCGCGAGCGATAGCCCCCTGCATTTGCTCTCTTACAAGCGTTCGATTAGGCAAGCCTGTTAATCGGTCATGATGCGCCAGATTATACAGATACTGCTCGAATTGTTTCCGCTCTGTAATATCGTGGAACATCCCGACATAATTGGTTACCTTGCCTTGTTCATCCCGGACCGTGTTGATGGTCAGCCATTCCGGATAGATACTGCCATCCTTCCGGCGGTTCCATATCTCGCCTTTCCATGTGCCCGCGGAACGGATCGAATCCCACATTGTAATATAAAATGCTGGAGACTGCAGGTTGGAATTGAGCATCTTCGGCGTCTGGCCGAGCGCTTCATGCTCCTGGTAACCTGTCGTCGATGTGAAGGCCGGATTGACGTACAGGATTCTGAGCTTGGGATCTGTGATCATGATTCCTGAGCTGGCTGTCTCAATTACTTTGGTGTGGAGCATTTGTTGCCAGGCTATATGCTTACGCTTGTCCACATCTGCCTTCTCTTCGTTACTCATCAATGGCGTATTCATTGTTCAAACGCACCTCTTTCCAATCAAGCCGCGTTAAATTTGGAACCGGTTGATTTGAGTTTGTAAGTCGTCAGCCATTTGAGAAAGCGTTGTCGCAGATGCCGCTATCTCTTGCATCGAGGCTAGCTGCTCTTCGGTTGAAGAATTAATACGCTCCGTGCCGGCTGCAGTATGTTGAGCTGCCGTACTCACCAATTCAATCGAATGAATCATTTGTTCTGCGCCTGATGCGACTTGCTGAATGGATGCGGAGATCTCTTGAATCTGACCAGCCACACCGTCAACCGCCTGCTGGATTTGTTCAAATGAAACGCCAGCCTTACTTACCGTTTGAATGCCGCTTGCCACTTCGGCAGTGGCTGACTTCATTGATTGCATGGCATGGTTCGTTTCCGTCTGAATGGATGTGATGATTGCCGAGATTTGGCTAGCCGATTGCGAGGACTGCTCCGCGAGCTTGCGAACCTCAGCTGCAACGACTGCGAACCCTCTGCCGCTCTCGCCTGCTCTTGCTGCCTCAATGGCCGCATTCAGAGCAAGCAGATTGGTCTGTCCCGCAATATCGGTGATCGCACCCACGATGAGACCGATTTCTCCCGAACGCTGGTCCAGTCCATCAATGACTTGTCCAAGCTTATGAATGGCCGTTTGTATCGAGTTCATCTGCACTTCGACGGAATGGATCGCTTTGTTCCCGCTCTGCGAGATCGTAGACGCTTGAGTTGCCGATTCAGAAACCGCTTGCGCGTTGGATGCAATCTGCTGTACGCCGTCCCCCATGTGCTTTAGTGTAAGCGAAGCCTCGTTGATGGAACGCACTTGCTTGTTCGCCTCTTCGGAAACCGTTTGAACGGTCACGGCAATATCTTCACTGGCGGAGCTTGTTTGTTCGGAGTTGGCCGTCAGCTCAGACGAATAAGCTGCAACCTGATGTGAGGTATCGATAATAGATCCAAACAAACCTCTTAATTGGGACAGCATGTTATTGATTGCATTCGTAAGCTGACCAAGCTCGTCCTTGGAACGATAGCTTAGTTCACCTGTCAGATCTCCGGCCGCAACCTCGTTCATCTTCGTTTGAATCAGCTTAATCGGATTCAGGATCATGCGGGTAATCCAAATTCCTAAAGCTATACTTGCTGCAATGAGGACGATCGCAATGACCAAAGTCATCAGTATCATGCGATGGGCAAAGTCTGTGTTAGATTGATCAAGCGCAGCCGCATCTGATTTTAATAGACTTTCCATTCTTGTAGTCTGTTCAACCAGTTTAGCCTTGTTAACAGCTGTCACAGTCTTATAGTAGGCATAAGCTTCAGCATTTTTATTCTCTGCACCCAGTTCCTGCGCTTTGTTAATAGAATCCAGGTAAGTAGGAAAGAGTTCAGCTATTTTACTCAATGTTTCCTTCTCAGCAGCAGTAACATTGGCAGATTGAAGCTCTTGCAGTAATTGGTTGTTCTCTTTGACTAACGATTCTAGAGTAGCCCTTAGCTCCTCTCCTTCCTTCACTGAAGTCTTCTGCATGGATTGGAATAAGGCGGTTTCCATCGCCCGGTTGTTCGCCCGGAACTTCCCGAACGTAACGGATGGCAATAAACTATTCGTATAAAGAGACTTTGTATTTTGAGAAAGTTGCGTCATCGCGTAATAACCGGTTCCAGTGAGTGCCCCCATCGTTACAACGAATAGAAGAATTAAGACCATTAATTTCTTAGCGACGGTCAAGTTACGCATGATTGATTTCCATCCTTCTTCCAAATAGTAATGTTTATATCAAATATAATGATAAGCTATAAATAATAAATTAAATTCAAATCATTATTGCGCTACGATGTTTTTTGGCAACACTTCCTTAACGGATTCATAGCCAAATCCTAAAGAAGGACCCACGAGCAATCTAGGGTCCTTCACTTCATCCTGAAGCTTATTTATTGACATATTTATACCCAATGCCCCAGACGGTCTTAATAAATCTCGGATTCTTCGGGTCCTTCTCGATCTTGTTCCGAAGCTTCGTCACATGGACATCGATCGAGCGCTCGCTTACAAGCGTATTGCTCCCGCGCAGATAGGTGATGATCTCGCCCCTGCTGAATACTTTGCCAGGGTGGCGATTGAACAATTGCATAATCTCAAACTCGGTAAAGGTCGTATCAATAACTTCTCCATTCACGCGAATCGTTCGGAAATACTTATCAATGCTGATATAATCCTCTTCGATCGGCATGCTCTTGCGATTCTGGTGGTGCAGCACGCCTTCTTGTGCACCGCGCAGCTGTGCAACCATCCTTGCAGACAGTTCCTTCATACTGAATGGCTTGCAAAGATAGTCATTGACTCCATTTAGCAGCGCTTCTACCCGGTTCGATACTTCCGTATTCATGGAGATCATAATAATGGGCAGAAACGAGAATTTGCGAATATCCTTGCACAGCTCAATCCCGTTCGCATCCGGTAATATACAATCGATAATTGCAATGTCGAGACTACTCTCCCGAATAATCTGCATTCCTTCTACGCCGTTATCCACTCTTTGGACGGAATGTCCATCTTCCGTTAAATACATGGCGATCATATCGCCAATAACGGTCTCATCCTCAATCAGCAAAACTTTCATGACCATTCTCTCCAATATCTTTTAACATAGCTCCGTGATGCTCCAGCGAATGCAAGATGGTTTGTAGTTCGTGGTTCAATTGCATGAATTGAGCATCGTATTCATCCTCGGCTTTAAGAGCATCCTCAAGTTCCGTTGCAGCCGCAAGCAGCCTCGAAGCTGACAAATGTCCCGCTGCTCCTCTCAGGGAGTGAAGCATATTCTGAGCTTGTTGCCACTCGCTTCTTGCCATGATCTCTTGCAGTTCATCCATGAAATGACTATAGTCTTGCTGGAACATCGTTAGAATGTGATTAAGAATATGCGTTTTCCCATCCACGCTCCGCAAGAAGGCTTCCGTATCTATCCCTGCGATTGCGCCGCTCTTCGGCTTCACGAACTGACTGATGAGTCCGACAAGTCTCTCTATCTCTACCGGCTTCGTTAACACATCCGTCATCCCGATTCGGTAATACATCTCATGGTCTTCCTTCACCACGCCTGCCGTCAGAGCGATGATCGGGAGCTGCTTCAAGCTAACATCCTGTCTCAGCTTCAGCGTTGCTTCAATGCCATCCATCTCTGGCATATGAATATCCATCAGCACCAAATCGAACGACTTCTCTTTGAGATGCGTGAGCACCTCTGTGCCGTTATTCGCGACGGTTACGGAGTATCCGTATATCTTCAGCATCTCTGTCATAATCAGCTGATTGATTCGATTATCTTCAGCGAGCAAGATTTCAACGCCTTGCCCGATTGGCTCCTTCTCTTCCTCCGCGAGCGGATAATCCTCAATGGGATCGCGTTCCCAGAATAACGACTTTAGCGCCCGATAGAGTCCGACGCGATTAACCGGCATTAAGAGCAGCGCATCCGGCTGGGCATGCTGCGGCAGCACGCGAATCATCTCATCTCGAATCATTGGCGTACCTATGGCGACAATCGGCTTGTTCCGCTCCGACGCATGAAGCTTCAATTGCAGCCAATCCTGGACACCATTAATATCGTCCGCACATAAATCGACCAGGATAATGTCGTAATCCATTGAAGCAAAATCAATCTGTCTGTAGTCCGAGCCGATCTCCACCTGCAAATTCATCGTTTCCAGCATGGAGCACAGGCCTTGCCTCACAAGCGGACTATCTTCGAGGACGAGTACTTTCATTGCCGAGAAGTCTGTATACTCCGTGCGGTTCAAAGCCGTGCTCGCAGAGACATTCTGAAACGGTAGTACGAAGGAGAATTTGCTGCCTTCCCCCGCCGCGCTATGTACGCTGATTGTTCCGCCCATCAGCTCAACAAAATATTTGCATATCGATAAACCAAGCCCAGACCCGCCGTATTTCAAGTCTCGCGCATAGCCTAATTGGGTAAACGGCTTGAACAGCTTGCTCATCTGCTCTTCTGTTAAGCCAATTCCCGTATCTTCTACCGAGAACTCAATATGGATCGAATCCTCATCCACATAGACAGGCTCTACTTTCACATAAATATAGCCGTCATCTGTGAATTTGATCGCATTGTTGATCAAGTTGATTAAGATTTGCTCAATGCGCATCGAATCGGCGAACAATGTATCCGGTATATCAGCCGAAGTATCAATAATGAACTTCAGCTGCTTATAGCCAATAAGCGCGCTTAACATATCCGAGAGCTGCTGCATCATTTCGTGGATATTGAAAGTAGACATTTCAAGATCGATCTTGCCGGACTCGATCTTCGAGAAATCGAGAACATCATTAATAATGCCTAGCAAGGTGCGGGAAGAAGATAATATCTTCTGCAAGTAATCCATCTGTATCGGGGACAGTTCCGTTCGCTGCAGCAGCTCGGACAAGCCAAGAACGCCGCTAATCGGCGTACGAATCTCATGGCTCATCCGCGCAAGGAATACACTCTTCGCCTTGTTCGCTTCGTCCGCTTCTTTGCGCTTCTTAATATCCGCAATGTCATGCATCGTCCCCGTTATGCCGGTCAAGACCTCATCGACATAATTCGGACTGAACACCACATCGTACTCGTATTCCTGATCCTTCAGCGTAAAGCTGTATTCGAATCGCTGTGGCCTCTTCTCGACAACCGCCCTCGCAAAGTAATATTCGCAGATCAGAACATGATCGCCCGGCGGGAGCAAATCCGATAAGCGCGAACGAACCGCCGACTCTGCCTCCCAATCCAATACTTCGCGAGCTCTCTGATTGATAGAGGCAATCGATCCATCTGTGTGGAACCGAAAGATGAGATCTTGCGAGCTTTCAACAAGGGAGCGGTACAGCTCCTCGCTCTCGGCGAGCTGCTTCTCCGATTGCTTTCGCTCAGTAATGTCGATAGCAGAACCGATAATCGCTTGAACATCTCGGCCATGGAAGATAGGCTTCAAGGAGAGCAGAACCGTATGCCCGGCCAAATTCGCTTCATAAGATACCGGCTCACCCTGCCATGCCTTCGTATTCTGAAGCTGCACGAACCCATTAAGCGGTTCCGGAAGAGCTTTACCAGCTCCAGCTCCGAGCGAATTATCGATGAGTTGCTCTGGAGTGATGCCGATCTCCTGCAGCAGTCTACCGCCTGCGATCACATACTTCGCCCGTCCGCTACGCTCCTTCTTCAGCTTGAATGTAAAGCCTGCCTGAGAATGAAGAATCTCCAGCAAGTCCCGCTGCAGCGCGTCGAACTGCTGTCTTAGGTTCTGCGACTTGATGAAGTAGTACATCTTCACAGCGACGAACATGCCGCATGCCTCATAGGCAGCAAAATACGGCAATATGACCGTCTTCAAGGGCAGATGCTGGACGGCGTAATAATAAATCATAATGGTCAGGTTCGTGACGGTAACGGAAACTATCCACTGAGTCCAATAATTCCGGATGTAACGCTGTGTCATTATGCTGATGATGGCAACGATCGCCGCAATAGCTGACACTTGAAGCATGACGGTGGTCGTCGACCAGAACAGCAAACGAAAGATAAGAACCATAGCCGAGGTTATAATAACCGCGAGCGGCCCGCCGAAGAATGCGGAGACTATGATCGCAATGGGTCTGAAATCAGCAATCATAGTGCTGTTCAGGTGAACCCCGGAGTAGATGAGCACTGTTCCGAGAATTCCGTGAAACAGCCCAACCTTCCATTTGTAACTTCGCACATGCTTCAATTTCTCATTTAAGATCAGGTTACCGAAGAAGAACATGAAGATCGTAACCCAGCAGAAGTTTAAAATTAAATCGCCAACTAGCACCGTGAAATCACGTCCTTATAGGATCAACTTATCAACCGCGTTCACCAAATGGATGATTTCCGGCTTATTAATCTGGGCATCTACGCCAATCGCCTCCCCTTTATGGCGTAATTCTTCCGTAATCAGGGAAGAGAAAATAATGACGGGCAGATTCTTGAGCGTCCGGTGTTCCTTAATCCGGCGAGTGAGATGAAGGCCATCCATCTGAGGCATTTCGATGTCCGTAATAATGAGCTGTACGTGCTCTTCCATACTGTCCGCTTCAGCGATTGCTTCGAGTGCATCCCACGCTTCCTGACCATCGCCATAATGCTGAATTTGCGTATAGCCTGCCTCGGTCAATGTTCGCTTGAGCAGATTGGCCAGGAGCGGCGAATCCTCAACCATCATAATTTTTTTGCCGGAACGATCCCTTGGCGCAAGCGCCAGAAGCTGCTCTTCAAAGGAAAGAAGCGTTGGCGCCATCTCCGCGATGATTCGCTCGAAATCAAGGAGCAGAAGCATCTTATCTTCCAATCGAATGACACCGACTGCCGCTCTGTCTTCCCCTTGAACAATTTCGCTCAATCGTTCAATCTCTTTCCATGAGATGCTATGAATGCGGTTCACATCATGGACATGAAAGGCTACCTTCGCGCCGTTCATTTCGCAAATAATATACTTGCTTTGGAAGCTCTGCGGCTCTTTATAGTCGAACCATTTCGCCAGATCAATCACAGGAAGCACTTCGCCCCTGAAGTTGTACACCCCGATCATACAGGGGTGCGACTTTGGAATCGGCGTAATAGAAGCTTCATCTATATTGCTAATAATCTCTCGAATCTTGAGAACGTTAATCCCAAAGGAGTCATCGCCAAGCTTAAACTCGAGGATATTGACTTCATTGGTGCCGCTCTCTAATGAAAGATAGTTCTTGCTCATATTCTCTCTCCTTATTCGTCATGGAATGTATCTATGACTTACTATAAAGAATAACTATTACAAAACTTCCAAGCCGTTCATTTACTTTATGTTTCAGATATTCACTCTTTATTAATAATCGACTGTCCGCAATCTCCAAAAAGAGAGATCAAAGAAGCCGTATAACATGCTGTCAATGCGGTGCAATTGATACATCTTCCTTCGTTTTCTGCGCATTCTATAGCGTAAGCAGCATTTCTCGCCTCGAACGTTTCCTTGGTTGTGCATTTCTTCATTTTCGCTCATTCCCCTACTCGTTTATTGGCATCATTAAGCGCATAAGAGCTTGCAGAACCGATAGCTGTATTATAAACAACCATTTGGACCATATTAATTGGGTGGTCCACTGAACTTTTACTAAGGGTTTTCCCTGAACTTAAGGCATTGCAAGTCGGCAAGCTGCACGGCTTAGAAGCAAGGAGTTTATCCATGATTAGAATCTTGTTAGTCGATGATCACGCATTAGTCCGATTCGGATTAAAAAGTGTGCTGAGCAACAAGCCGCAGCTTGAGATCATCGGCGAAGCTGCCGACGGAGATGAAGCGATTCGGCTCGCAGAAGAGCTTCTTCCGGACGTTGTCTTGATGGATCTCAGCATGCCGCAGGGCAAGGATGGCCTTACGGCAACAACAGAGCTCAAGCAACGCCTCCCTGAAGTCGGTATTCTCATCCTAACGATGCATGACGACGACGAGTATTTATTCCGCGCGATATCAGTTGGAGCTTCAGGCTATCTTCTCAAGAGCGCACCCCACGAAGAGCTGCTGTCCGCGATCGAAAGCGTCGCCACCGGAAATGCCTATTTGAATCCATCCGCAACAAAGCGATTAATGAAAGAATTTCTGGATAACGTAAAGAGCGGCAATCGGCCCGGCTTGTATGAAACACTCTCCGAACGAGAGAAGGGAGTTCTAGCCCTTGTCGCCAAAGGCTACAGCAATAAAGAAGTTGCCGAACAGCTGGTTATCAGTGTGAAAACAGTCGAAACGCATAAGAGTAATTTCATGGAGAAGCTAGGGTTCAAGACGAGGCACGAACTGGTGAAGTATGCGGTGCAGAAAGGGCTAATGAGTTTTGATTAACGAACGGGACGGCAAAGTTTATTCCACTTATATAGGCGATTTATTGCAATATCTCGTGGAGCTTAACCCCTATATAAAAGATTCGCATATTCGCGATTCACTACGATACACGTTGAAGCAAATTGCTGACGTCAGATTTGTCTTGAATCAAACTTCAATCGTAGCGATAACTGACCTGCAAGGAAAGATCCTCCAGGTCAATGATAACTTCTGCGAAATTTCAAAATATAGCCGCGAGGAGCTTCTGAACAAGGATCATCGCATTATCAATTCCGGTTATCATAGTAAAGCGTTCATGCGAGACTTATGGAAGACCATCTCTTCAGGACGTGTCTGGCGAGGGGACATTAAAAACCGCGCTAAAGATAATACATACTATTGGGTACATACAACTATATTTCCGATCCTCGATGATGAGGGCAAACCCTATCAATATATGGCGATTCGCAATGATGTAACCCGTCTTAAGATGGTAGAAGAAGAGTTGCAGCATATGATGTCGCATGTCATGAATGTCCAGGAGGAGGAGCGGCGGCGTTTCTCTCGAGAGCTCCATGACGGGATTGGGCAAAGCCTATTCTCCCTGCTTGTTCAGCTCGATCGTTTGATTAATGAGAACAAGGGAACAGAGCTTGAGCAAGTCAGGCAATTCGTTTCCACCATTATTGAAGAAGTGCGTTTATTGGCCTGGCGGCTTCGGCCATCTGTCTTGGACGATTTGGGCGTCGTTCCCGCAATTCGGACTTTTATCGAGAACTTCACGGAACACTATGACATTCAGGTTCAATTTGATTTCAACTTGCATAAACGGCTGGATGCACAGAAAGAAACGACGATCTATCGCGTCATTCAAGAAGCGCTGACCAACGCTGGCAAGTATGCGGAAGTTAGTGAAGTAGCCGTTCGGCTGAAAGAGCTGGAACATATCATCAAAGTAACGATCAAGGATAAGGGAAGAGGGTTTACGAGGGAGAAAAAAGACAGCGGCGTCGGGTTGTTCAGCATGGAAGAACGAGCTCGGAGTGTAGGAGGGCAGCTTCATTTGCATTCACAGCTTGGCAAAGGAACGACTGTGACGCTTCTTATCCCGAAATAAGTCAAATTCTAATACGATACGGGCAAATGCTGAAAGATTTTTCAGAGGATTCCCCGATGGGCAAACGCTCCGCAACAACTTAAACTAAGGGGGTAGTGTTAACAACAACGTGAACAGGAGCGTGACATCATCATGAATAGAGCGGACGTAAGCACGTCACATACATCAACGGAAAACAATACGGGCTGTATCATTTGCGGAGATCCCATCAAAGCGAAATACTTATGCGCCAAGCATCATCAACGGATGATTCGTACAGGCAGCGTATACTTAAGCAATGAAAAAGTAGAGAAGCCCTTGCAGTTTGACCATAAAGGCAACCTCATCAAGGAACAGGAAAAGAAGAAAAAGCTCGACTTGGCGCGCTTCTTCTATTAATGAAAGGTGCGGGGATAACCCTGCACTTTTTTTCATTGCAGGTATTAACAGGGCGTTAAGATAATAAACGGGAAACACATTTAAGCCTGATCCCGTTCTAACATCGGTGCTTTACACTATAGCCATTATGATGATCAATCAACGCGAGAACTTTAGAATCCATCTTCAAATTCCTTTATCCGCAGACTGCAGAATTGTCGGACTTCGAAACAAAGCTTCAGAATCGAACTCGACCCTTATCGCAATTAAAGATATTAGTCTCGGCGGTGCTCGCGTGCACTCGATGCTGGACTTTCCTGCGCAAGTTGATCTGCTCCTGGAGTTTCGTTTTACGCTATTCCGGATTCCATTCAAGCTCCTTGGCAGTATCGCTTGGAAGTCCGCCCATCAATCTCCCCTGCATGAATATGGGATCCAGTTTATATTTACTGACCAAGATACCGAACAGCAGCTTGCGCAGCGATTGAATCAGCTTAGTATAAGGCTGCGCGATACGAATATATTGAGAGACTGCAGCTTCTGTACACAAGAGCAGATCAGCAGCATTTATACGGAATGAGCATCTGTAGCAATCGGGAATGAAATCTCGAACAAGCTCCCCTTATTCACTTCACTCTCCACTCTTACAGAACCGTTCATCGCCCGAATAATACTGAAGGCAACCATCGTTCCGAGGCCCGTACCTTTCTCCTTCGTGGAGTAGTACGGTGAACCAAGACGCTGAATCTGATCATCCGTCATGCCGCAGCCCGTATCCTGGATCCGTAGAATAACGGTTCCCTTGTTCACGAGTACACCGATATGTACGCTTCCATTCGAAGAAGCTTCAATACAATTCTTGACTATATTGATGATGCTCTGACGGAATTGCTGGCTGTCCCCTAGGATCGGCTCATTCGAGTCAATGGCAACCGTTAACTCCACCTGCTGCATGTTGGCGTACGGCCTCAATACGCTTACAACCTGATGAAACTCTGCTTCGAGATCGAGAGGTGTCATCTTGGCGATCTGCGGTTTAGCGAATGTGAGATAATCCGAGATGATGTTAATCGCAGTGCTCAGCTCATGCAGCGCAACCTCTGTTAAGTTCTCACGTTTATCTGCCGGCAATTCCTTCTCTCTGAACAATTGCAAGAGTCCCTTAACTGTCGTTAGCGGATTCCTGATCTCGTGCGATACGCTAGCCGCGATTTGGCTGATGACTCTCATCTTCTCAATCTCTTGCAGCTCCATCTGAATGCGTAGATGGCGGCTCACTAGCTCCACCAGATATACCGTTATCCATATCGCAGAGAACTCAATGACTTTAAATATGGAGAGGCGCAAAGTATCACTCAGGCCGACAAGGTGCAAGCTCAGCCATATCACTTGCAAGGAAATAGGAAACAGTACGGCGGAAGCAAGGAGCGCTATAAACTGTTTCTTGCGATTGTTTAAGCGTATTTTACTGGAGATCAGGACGAGACTGGTATAGGTGATTGCAGCCGTCATCACGGCGAAGAAAGTGCCATCATTCAAGCCGATCATGCAGCGGTACGCTATCAAAATAGCAAGAAGCGCTCCTCCCACCCATGGTCCGCCATATAAAATGCCCAGCACGAGCGGAATAAGCCGAAAGTCCAGCAGATACCTTTCTCCGAAGTGATACGGGAACGACATGCAGAGCACTAAGGTTATGCTCAGAAAGACGAACAGTACAGTCTTCTGTACCTTGCCGGTTCTCTCACCGTACTTCGTCCAGAATACAAAGTAGAGAAGGGATGGAATACATATGAACATAAAATTGCCCATAATGCTTTGCATGATCTGCGCCAAATGATTTACACCTCGATAATGGAATGATGAGTTCTAGCTGACTCATCCCATTTATTCGCTCCATCCAGCGATTTCTCCTCTTGTCAATTACTTCCTGTTCTATCACACATGTAAAGATGAATGCTCCTCACCAGCCGCATATTGCCGCTGAATTCGGCCATCGGACCAGTTCCAAGCCATTCGGCAGTCCATCATTCGGCTTCTGATCTGACTTCCTAGGAAGCTTGCCCGCTCCACTTGATACAAATCATAGATGGGTTCTGAAGGGTTTATCATGTGATAGATATGCGGTTTACTCTCATTTGCTTGCTTCGCATATCGAAGCTTCTCGACTGCTTTCTGCGAACGCGTGTTTTGCTTTCGGACTTTCATATAGATCGTTTCGATTCCATGTTCAAGAAAGAGTTCATTGAAGAAAGCTTCCTTCGCGCGCTCATTGTACCCTTTGCCGAAATAAGGAAAGCCGATCCAAGTCGCCAAGAATCCGGTTCGATCCACAATGTCGTACAGCTGAATGGTGCCAATAGCTTGTCCTGACTCGTTCACAATCGTTCGGGTAATGGAATCCCCTTGCATTTCCTCAGCGATGAGCTGTTTAGTTGCAAATAAATACTGGTCGTAGGATTGGCATTTGTAACGGACGTATGGGAAAACAGCCGGATCCACCATCATGTCATATAGAGTATGGCAGTCGTGTAATTCAGGCTTCTTTAAGATGAGAACGACCACCTAACTCTACTAATCTAGGACGCCATTTCAGTATATAAACAGAGTTCCGGAATTGGATAAACGCAGCGTTTGCTTTATGTAAATTTGCAGAGAAAAAAGCCCGCGGTGTACGCGGACTTCATTGATCAGATCGCTGATATTCTATTCTGTTAAGCAGCAACCAGCTGTTAGTGTCCCTGACTTGCAACAATCTGCAGAAGCATCCCGATCTCTCTAGCAATCTTCGCCGGAGACAGCTTGTCCGCTGTAGCATCCGCACGGATCTGCTCGATCGTCTGAACCGCCTTCGCGCTCTCCACCGTAAGCACTTTGACTTTCCCGCCGCCCATAAAATCCTGAATCTTATCTGCGGCCAGCGTCAAGTTATCATGGCTTGAAGTATCCGTTCCCGCCATCCCGCCGAGTCCGTGACCGGGCGTTGATCCATTCCCTGATATGCCCTCATTCGGACTGAGCAGCTTCATCTGTACGTCGTCGTACTTGGAAGCGTTCGGAACCCTCTTGTCCGTTGCGAGCACGACCGTATCATCGAATACAAATACGCGCACATCCGAGATGCCGGCACCGCTCAGCCTCGATTCCAGATGAGCTGAGAATCCGGCGGCATGCAGCCCTGAGCTGCCGATCATGCTGTAAACTGTCGTGCCCATCCCGTTTGTTGTGCTTCCATTGCGATTGGTTGTCATCGTCTTCACACCGTGCGCGGATGGAATCACATATGGATCTCGCGCCGCTGCCTCATGAAGCATATGCTCCGCGTGAGTCCCCTGCTGCTTCACCTCTGTTGTTGTATTGGCGCAGCCGCCAAGAAGCAATAACACTCCTGTAGCTGTTGCCAGCATCGTCATCTTATTCATTGATAATCCTCCCTGCCCCGAGGCTCGTTGTTGCAGTTAGCATATCCTAGCCATCGAAATGAATATTCATGCTCGCTTGGAAAATAATAACCTTACGCGCAAGGATTACATTTCAGGAGGGACAAGTGTTGACTCAAACCGATCAAGAGAACCTATCCGAACAGTCACGTGACCCCGTATCCACTGAACCATCCGATTCTGAAGCATCCATTAGCAGCAATTCACGCCGTAAATTCCTGAAGACGACCGGCTACACGATTGGCACCCTGGTCATTGGCGGCGCGCTCGGCTCGCTCATCGGCTGTGGCAAGAAAGAGGAGACGAGCAACAACAATAATTCGACTGCAGACAAGCCGCCGACGAATGCAGGAGGTTCTACTGAAGAGGCACGCAACTATAATCGTGCTTTGATGTTCTTTACACAAGAGCAGTTCCGCATCGTCGAGAACGCTGCGGAGCGTATTTTCCCGGAGGATGAGAGCGGACCCGGCGCCAAAAGCCTTGGTATCGCCTTCTTCATCGACCATCAGCTGGCCGGAGACTACGGCTTCAATTCTCGCGATTACATGAGCCCGCCCTTCTATTCCGGCGAGAAGGAACAGGGCTATCAAGGGCGGTTGAAGCGGCGCGAGATCTACGAGATCGGTCTTCGCGAGCTCGACAACTACAGCAACAGCAAGTATCAGAAGGGATTCGCTTCCCTTGCAGCTGAGGAAATGGACACTGTGCTGAAGGACTTCGAATCCGATACAGCCAAGCTGACCACGATTTCGGCAAGCAGCTTCTTCAAGACTCTTCGTTCCAACACGCTCGAAGGGGCATACAGCGATCCGCTCTATGGCGGCAATATCAATATGGGCGGTTGGCGGATGCGCGGCTATCCGGGTAACCAGATGAGTTATGCGGCAGCCATTGATAAAGGATATACGAAACTTGAGCCGAGCAGCTTGCAGGATCATCTCGCCGCTCATTAGTTAGCAAAGGAGACAGCTATGGCAAAAACACTACCGAAAACAGATGTCGTCATTGCCGGCGTCGGCTGGTCAGGCGGCATCATTGCGGCCGAGCTAACGAAGGCCGGGCTTAACGTCGTTGGACTTGAACGTGGGAAGGAACGCAAGACCGAGGATTATTTCATGGTCCATGATGAGCTGCGTTATGCTCTGCGCTATGAACTGTTCCAGGACTTGTCCAGGGAAACGATCACCTTCCGCAGCAATGAGAAAGTCCGCGCCTTGCCGATGCGCTCGTACGGCTCCTTCCTGCTTGGCACCGGACTTGGCGGATCAGGCGTTCACTGGAACGGGCATACGTACCGCTTCCTGCCGTATGATTTTCAGATTCGCAGTAAAACAATTGAGCGTTATGGCAAGAACAAGCTTCCAGCCGGCATGTCTATTCAGGACTGGGGCATTACGTACGATGTACTCGAGCCGTATTACGACAAGTTCGAGAAGACGGCCGGCATCTCGGGATCGCCTAATCCGCTTGGGGGCAAGCGCAGCAATCCGTTCCCGACGCCCCCAATGAAGCAGTCACCATCGCTGCAGAAGTTCACAGATGCCGCGACGCGCCTCAAGCTTCATCCATATCCGATGCCATCTGCCAACCTGTCGGAGAACTATACGAATCCCGATGGCATCGCAAGGGTCGCTTGCCAATATTGCGGCTACTGCGAACGGTTCGGCTGTGAATACGGCGCGAAGGCTGATCCGGTCGTAACCGTCATCCCGGTTGCGAACAAAACCGGAAAGTTCGAGATCCGAAGCCATTCCGATGTGAGGCGGATCATACATAAAGGCGGCAAAGCGACCGGCGTCATGTACATCGACATAACGACAGGCGAAGAGATCATCCAGCCGGCGGATATTGTTGTCGTCGCAAGCTATGTGTTCAATAATACACGTCTGCTCTTGCTCTCCGGTCTCGGCAAGCCGTATGACCCTTCCACAGGCAAAGGTGCAATCGGCAAGAACTATGCGTATCAAGTCATCAAAGGAAGCGCGGCGGGCTTCTTCGAGAAGGAGGAGTTTAATACCTACGCCGGAGCAGGCGCGCTTGGCGTCTCGCTCGACGACTTTAACGGGGATAATTTCGACCACAGCAATGTGAACTTTATCCACGGCGGCGTCATTACGCTCACTCAATCGGGAGCGCGGCCGATCCAGAATAACCCGGTGCCTTCGGGCACAGCAACGTGGGGCAAGGAATTCAAGACGAATTCTCTGAAATATGCGAACCGAACGCTCAGCATCGGCGCGCAAGGCTCATCGATGTCCTTCCAGCATCATTACTTGGATCTTGATCCGACCTACAAGGATGCATTCGGTGATCCGCTTATCCGAATTACGTTCGATTTCGAAGAACAGGATCGCGAGCTCGCGAAGTTTCTGGCGCAGCGGTGCTCTGACATTATGAAGGAGATGGGCGCCGATCATGTGGATTACTTGAAGGAACTCGGCCCATATGAGATCATGACGTACCAGTCGACCCACAATACTGGCGGGGTCATTATGGGTGCGGAGGCCGGAGATTCGGCGATCAACAACTACAGCCAGATGTGGGATGCGGAGAACGTATTCGTCGTTGGCGCAAGCTCCTTCCCGCAGAACGCCGGCTACAACCCGACCAACACGGTTGGCGCGCTCGCCTATCGGACCGCGGAAGGCATTCTGAGCTATCGGAAGAGTGGCGGCTTGCTCGTTTGAGCTGAACAGAATGATGAGAGAATGGCCTTATCCGCTACCGGATAAGGCCATTCTCTTCGGCTCAGAAAGCCGCAGCTTGATTGCTTCCAAGATTTTCTCCATGAAGGGTACTGGGTACCCTTCTTTGGCTCGAAATAACTGATTGCTTGCTATGTAGGGTACGTAGTACCCTTCTTTGGCCTTCTTAGGTGATATCTCACCAATGTAGTGACCCTGAGGACTCTCTTTGGCTTCTTCCGGCGTTATTTCGCCAATGTAGTGACCCTGAGGACCCTCTTTGGCTTCTTCCGGCGAAATTTCACCAATGTAGTGACCCTGGGGACTCTCTTTGGCTTCTTCCGGCGAAATTTCACCAATGTAGTGACCCTGAGGACTCTCTTTGGCTTCTTACGGCGAAATTTCACCAATGTAGTGACCCTGGGGACTCTCTTTGGTCAATGTAGCCCACCAAACCAGCTTCTTTCACTCAATCTGCCAAGTTTCCACGAATGTAGTCCACCAAACCAGCTTCTTTACCTAAATCCGCCAATTTCCATCCTATGTAGTCCACCAAACCAGCTTCTTTACCTCCATGCAAAAAAGCCTTATCCACTGGATAAGGCTCATGCACTCCCCGCTGTATCAAACTCAACTCATTCCCGCAGACCCACTGCTTTACAGCAGTTTCTCGGAATCTTTTTTCTCCAGCTGCTCAATTGGAGCACTAGTATGCACGTCTTCTTCTACAATGCCTCGTGTCGAGCTGCGGAATTCACGCAATGTGTCGCCGAACGCGCGGCCGAGCATCGGCAGCTTGGCTGGCCCAAACACAATAAGCGCAATTAGCAGAATAATAAGTAACCCTGAAACACCAATATTATTGAACATGTGTAATCTCCTTTGGCAAAACGTCTATTTACGCAGGATCTGGATCTGGATACGAGTACGACGAATCAGCCGTATGCCGCCGTGCGAATCGATTAGAGAGAAAAGCGCTGATCTCAAACAACAACAGCAACGGTACAGTCACGGACAGATGCGAGACAAAGTCCGGCGGTGATATGGAGGCTCCGACAATGGCCAAGCCGACATAAGCATATTTGCGCGAGGTTCTCAGCCTCTCTGGCGTAAGCAAGCCGAGTCTCGTCAGAAACAGCATGACAAGCGGCATCTCGAACGCGACGCCAAGCGGGAAAACAACGCTGAACAGGAAGACAAAATACTTGTCAATGCCGTACGTTTCCGTCGCTCCGATCGTCTGGTTCATCTGCATCATGAAACGGAGCATCATCGGGAACACGAGGAAATAGCTGAACGAGACGCCGCCAAGAAACAGAAGGAACGAGAACGGTACATAAGCAAGCGTCCCCTTCGCCTCTTTGTGGGTCAAGCCTGGCCTGACGAACGCCCAAGTCTGATACAGAAGGATCGGCAACGTGCAAAGCATCGCCAGCAAAAATGCACATCTCAAGTAGATGAACAAGCCGTCTGTGAATGAGAACACGTTCCACTCGACAGAGGACGCTGACGAGCTTGATTTGATGTACTTCAGAATGCGGGGCGACAGATAAAGACCGCCGCACATGGACACGAGGAAACAGGCAGATACAATCAGCAATCTTCGCCTAAGCTCTGTTAAATGTCTGACGACATCTTCGTTAATGTCCAGTAGCGCTCACCTCGATTCCGGCTTCGCCTGTTATATTTTTCATATCCCATGCTTAGATTGTCCATCTTGGATGGGGTTATTCGTTTGACGTTGGTCAATGCCGCATACGGTGCGAGGAATGAGGGAAACGTATGACAAATAAGACAAAGAATGAGGTGCAACTTGCTTATGACAAGCAAATCCAAGTGGTTGATCGCGGTAACAGGGCTTACGCTCGCCTTGTCGATATCCGCCTGCGGTGGGAACAAGAACAACAACAGCAATAATACGGGCACAAATAACGGCGGGAATACTTCAACGAATACGCCGAGTACCAACAATAATGCAGGAGCCGGCACGGTCGATGCCGCCGCCGCAGAGAACCTTTATAAGAGCAACTGCGTCAGCTGCCATGCAGCAGACTTATCTGGCGGCATGGGTCCTAACCTGCAGAAGGTTGGCGGCAAGCTGTCGGTAGATGACATCTCGACCCGCATCCATCAAGGCGGCGGTGGAATGCCTGCCTTCCAGGGACAGCTAACCGATGATGAGATCGCTACTCTCGCCGGCTGGCTGAAGACGAAGCAGTAGAAAGCGCCAAACATAAGCACATACAAAAGCCCCACAGGGTCAATGACCTTGCGGGGCTTTTTACGATTATTCCTGATCGCGATTCTAGTAAAAATTTCGTAAAATTATACTATATTGAATGAGGACTATAAATTTCAGGCAACATCTCGTGGTCCAAAAATGCAAAAATGGCGGTACGGGAAATGTTATTCCCGTGCCGCCATTTTTTTGGTTATTTGTTCAGCGAACCTTTGAACTCCGCCACTTTGCTGCGGGCTTTCTCAAAGTTCTGCTTATGCCATTCGAATGCTTTCTCGTAACCCATATCCTTGCATTTGGCGATAATTTCGTTTTGAACTTTCGTGAATTCAGCGTCCGTCTTCGCCATTACAGCCTTGATCATCGCACCTTTCAAATAGTTCAGCAAATTGCTGTCGATCAGTTTGATGTCGTCTGGAGTTGGATCGATCATGGAAAGGAATGTAGCGTCTGCCTTTACTTTATTGCCCGGCAACGTCTGCTCGATCATCTGATCCGGATATTGAACATTGTAATGCTTCGTATAATCGACTGCGAGCGGCGATGAAGCCGTTTGTGCCGCAGGATCTTCGTTATAGTAGAAGTCGGCGTAGCTGTTGTATTTGGCATCCCAGACTGCGGCATCCCGGCCGTACAGATTCGTGTACGTACCTAGACCTTTCGCTTCCAAGTCCTGCTGAACGCCAGCTTTGCGAAGTTGCAAAATGTCCGGTTTCAGCTTCGGCATACCGTTCGCGTCTACATCCCAATACTCGCCCTGTGGACCGTTCAGCATCAGGCGCATGCCTTCCGAGGAAGACAGGAAGTTAATGACGTCCATCGCTTTTTCCGGATATTTGGTATTGCTGGATATCGCAAACGACCAACGGTCAACATATGGCTTCACCCAGCCGCTGTACATCGAGGTTTGGGATGCTGGCATTTTCACTTGCATGAAGCCGGCTTCCGGATGACCATCCTTGACCAACTGGCCATTGGCGCCTCCAGTCGTCCAGTTAACGAAAGAAGCAAGTACGCGTCCGCCAGTCATTTTTTCATTAAATTGATCAAACTTTTGCGTGTAGGAATCCGGGTCGAGAATACCCGCTTGGTTTGCCTTGTTATAGAATTGAGCGCCTTGCCACAGCGTGCTTGTCGGGTCACCGATCTGGCTCTTAAGGAAGCCACCGTCTTTCATCTGGATGTCGATGAATTTCTCCTGCTCAGGATCGACATTCTGAACCCCCTGCGTAAACGCGGTAAAGTTCCACAGATCCCAATCCGCAAACCACGGAGAAAGCCCGTATACCTTCTTGCCATCGGCATTTTTCGGATGTTTATCCTGCATCTGCTTCAAGATTGGAATAAGGTCCATATAACTATTCGTCAGCTCTGGATAACCGATTTCCTTGTAATAATCCCAGCGGATGAACGGTCCGACGGTGGAGCCATTGCTGAACGATTTCACTAGATTCGGCGGGTTGTCCTGATCCCAGGTTGGAATAAAGTATAGTTTCTTCGTATCGTCACTTAAGAACTGCTTGGAGAACGGAATTTTGTTGGGCGTTTCTGCCGTGATTTCCTTCCCATGCTCCGCCATCAGCGGATCCAGATCAAGCACTTTATTACCCCGTAATAGCGTTTCCCGATCCTGGTTCCAAACGACCATCAAGTCAGGAAGATCATCAGATGCGATCGACGCATTGTATTTCTCTTGGGTCATATTGTATTCGATGTCCAGTTTGACACCAGTACGCTTCGTGAATTCGGTCATAACCGGGTTGTCTTGCAGGCCGGATGGTCCAGTACTGTTGTAAGGAGCCCAAACCTTCAGGGTAATAGGCCCGGAATCTGTCTCCGACTTCCCTCCGTTATTGCTCCCGGCATTCGAGGATTCTGACGCCTTGTTGCCGCAGCCTGCTGCGAAGATCATCATCGACGCAGCTGCTAGAAGTACCGCCGCTTTCTTTCTGTTCTTTCTCATCTTGTTGCTTCCCCTTCCCTTCACTTCACTTCAATCGCTGTTCATTGTACCTTTATGAAAGTTCTGCGATTAGGCAGAATCGTAAAAGTCGAGCTTCAGCCTTTTACAGCGCCTAACATGATGCCCTTGACAAAATATCGCTGCAGAAACGGATATACGAACAAAATCGGCAGCGTTGCGATCATCGTGATTGTCATTTGAATCGTCATCGAGGATGGCTGCACCGCAGACAAGTTACGTCCCAGATCGGTCGTATTAATGTCTCGGCCCGCTTCCCGAAAGTTCGATAGAATCTGGTAGAGCTGCAGCTGTAACGTCTCCAGTCGAGAACTGCTGGCGAATATGATGCTGTCATAGATGCTGTTCCATTGGTAAACTGCATTCAGCACTGCAATCGTTGCAATGATAGGCGTACATAGCGGCACTATGATCCGAAGGAATGAAATCCAGTAGTTCGCTCCATCGACCATAGCTGATTCTTCCAATGCCGGCGGCAGTTGCTCGATATAGGTCTTAATCAAAATGATATGGTAAGCGCTAACTGCCGACGGCAGCACAAACACGAGAAAGTTGTTGATAAGCCCCACTTGATGGTACAGCATATACATCGGAATCAGTCCGGCATTCAGATACATTGTGATAACGAGCATCCGATAAATAACGCGGCGCCAAGGCAGATCCCGCTTCGTCAGGACATAGCCGAAGGCCGTACAGCAGACGATGGTGAGCAGTGTTCCTATAACCGTTCGTTCGAGCGAGATGAGCGCCGAGTGGGCAATGCCCGGATTCAATAGCACACGCAGGTAGTTGTCCAGCGTAATACTCTTCGGGATCAAATATACACCCTGTGCTGCGGCCTTCGTGCCGCTCAAGCTATATATTAGAATGTAATAAAACGGATAAACACAGACAAGCGAAATGATCGCCAGAATGATATAGTTGCAAACCTGGAACAGCGTGTCCCCTTTTCCTTGATTCATGTTGCTTCTCCTCCCCCTTTTCTAAATAATGGATTCGCCTCTGATTTTCTTAGCCAGCGAATTGACGAGAAACAGCATGATTACACTGACAATTGTCTTGAAGATACCTAGCGCCGTCGACAGCGAGTACATGCTTTGCGCAACCCCTACGCGGTAAACGTAATAGTCAAACACTTCTAATTTGTCCTGTACAAGTGGATTCATGAATGCATAGAACTGGTCAAAACCATTCGTCAGGAAGCTGCTTACTTGAAGTAGAAGCAGGACGACGAACGTCGGCATTATTCCAGGTACCGATACATGCCTTATCTTATGCCATCTCGACGCACCGTCAACCGATGCCGCATCGTAAAGCTCAGGATCGATGCCGCCCATGGCTGCGATATAGATAATGGCGTTGAATCCAAGCGTCTTCCAGATTGAAATGCAAGTCTGAAACCACCAAGCGATATTGTCATTCGCGAGTGGATTGATCGGATCTTGAATCCAGTTCAGCTTGAGCAGCAAGTCATTGACGAAACCATCGTTGATCGAGAACGTGGCGAATGCGATCGCGAATACAAGAATCCAACTTAGAAAATAAGGCAATGTCGTGACCGTTTGTACCCATCGTTTGACGAGACCGCTTCTGACCTCGGAAACGAGAATAGCGAATACGATCGGCAGCGGGGAAACCAATACGCCCAAGAAGCTGATAACGAGCGTGTTGCGCAGAACGCGAAGCAGGTCGCTCCCCCCATTGAAATCAAGAGCCATTCTAAAGAATCGTAAGCCGACGAAGTCAGTATCGGACAAGCTAACGCCGGGATGATAATCAAAGAAGGCATAAGCCCAACCAAACAATGGAATGTAATTGAAGAAAATTACATGCGCTACGAAAGGAATCGCCATCGCGAGCAAGATAAGGCGATTCGAATTTTTACGAAACCAGGCTGGTTTGAGCGCCGCTCCCGTTAGAGTCGGGTTGGCGGAAAGAGCAGAATTACGTTGACTTGACATTGATTTCTCACCTCCTGCATTTATTGTATAACCCTAATCAGGTAGACAACAGACACACAATTTCGAAGAGCAGAATCAAATTATGACACCTATCGCGCTGATTTCTTCAGAGAATAGTTGTTCATATTAAAAAAGTGTCGGCTGATAACTCTGTTAGTAGCAGAGTTATCAGCCGACACTTTTTTCAACCTGTATTCCTTAATCCCCCGTACCTAAATAAATCCCGCTACAGCCTGCTGGCGTTCTTGTAATCCTGCGGCGAGATACCGGTTATTTTGCGAAAGACACGAGAGAAATAAATCTGATTGACGTAGCCGACCCGCTCCGAGATTTCCGGCAGCTTCATAGCTGTCGTCGCAAGCAGCTTCTTCGCTTTCTCCACGCGAATCCGGTTCAAATAATTGCTGAACATTTCCCCCGTCTCCCGTTTAAACAACTGTCCTAGATAAGCCGTATTGATATGATAACGGTCGGAGAGCACTTTGAGAGACAAATTGTCGGCATACTGTTCCTGCATATAGCGAAGCACTTCTTTGATTATCGGACTCGAACGCTCATCCGACTGCTGCATGTACGCGAAGGTGTCCCGCACGACATTCTTCAGCCAGTCCCGAATCTGGTCAAGCCCGCGCTGCTCGAACAAATCGACGAGCACCGGCTTCAAATCCGCCGCTGCATGCTCTTTAACCGGTTTGCCGTCCTGCACCGCTTCGAAAAACCGCGTCAGCAGCTCAATCGTCATATTGCGCACTACTTTAGGCGTCAAGCCCTCCGCTGTCCGCAGCTTCGCGAATACATCTTCGAAAATCGCGACGATGACCCCTTCGTCCTTCGAGGCGACAGCCCCTTCGATCCGTTCCAGGTCGATATTGAAACCCTTAAAGGTCGACGCTCGGTTCTCCTTCATTTCATTGAATTGAATGACGCTTCCGGAAGGTAAAAACAAACCGTACTCCTGCAGGCTCATGGCCCCGCGGTAGCTCTCGTGCACATTGGCATAGTGAGCAGCGGCCGGACCGATTGTAACGAACGCATTCCACTTCAGAAGTCTCCGCAATCGTTCTCGACACACCGCTATTGTATCCTCCACAATCTTTCGGCCGGCTTCGGCTTCGCCACTCGGAAACAGCAGCACGATATTGCCATTCAGGTCGCAGAACGACAGTCCGCCAGCCATCTCATGGAGCACTTCTCCACAAATATTATCAGCAGCGAAGCTGAGTAAATGCTTGTCATAAATTTTCGTCTCGCGCGTTTCCTCTGCGTCGCGCAGCAAATGAATGACAGCCACCGTATAGAATCGACTTGTCGTATCGATGCCTAGCATCGCCGCCTTGCTTTCAAGCTCGTCTCCGCCGATATTGTTTGTCACCCAGCGATACAGCATCACTTGTTTCAATATATTAATGCCTTCCAACTCCGTGCGGTTGCGAAACAGCTCACTTTCAATCTTGCTCACGGTATTGAGCAGCGTCTGGGACAGTTCTTCCTTCGATACCGGTTTCAGCAAATAGTTCTCGATGCCAAGCCGAAGAGAGCTTTTGACATATTCGAAATCGTCATAGCCGCTCAACACAATGCATTTAATGTCCAAGCCACGTTCCCTGACGCGCTCAATGAGCTGAAGGCCCGTCATGCCCGGCATCCGAATATCCGTAATGAGAATATGGCCGTAGCCTGCTCCCATACCCGCAAGCGCTTCCTCTCCGTAGTTGAATTCGCCTGCGATTTCCAGCCCGTGCTCTTCCCACGGAATGAGTTTCTTTAACCCTTCCAGAATAAGCGGTTCGTCGTCAACCAGCCATACCTTGTACATTGTCGCTGAGCTCCTTCTTCGTTTTTCTCGGCAAGTGCAGCGTGACGGTTGTTCCTTTGCCCCATTCGCTCTCGATCCCGATCCCGTATTCGTCGCCAAAAATGAGCTTTATTCGTTCGTTTACGTTCAGCAAGCCGATACTTTGAGTCGGCGAACGCTTCGAACCGGATTCCAGCTGACTCCTCACCGAGATGAGTGATTCTTCCGTCATGCCTATGCCGTCATCCGAAATCGCGAGCAGAATGTCTTGCTCTGTCGAAGTCGCCCGAATGACCAGCTTGTTCTCTTTTCGGATGTCAAATCCGTGCATGATGAAATTCTCGATAACGGGCTGCAGCAAATGCTTGCTTAGCGCACAATCCAGCAGGGCATCCGGAATATCGACAGTCACGTTCAACTGGTCGTCGTAACGGTAACGGAACAGCTCCAGGTAGGATTGGCAGATCTTGATTTCATCCCGCAGCTCAATAATGTTATCCGTCTTGATCGCGCTTCGGAACAGCGTGGACAGAATCCATACCATCTCTCCAACTTCGTCGTTCCCGTCTGCTACGGCCTTCATTCGGATCGCTTCTAGCGAATTGTACAGAAAATGCGGCGTAATCTGCGATTGCAGCGCTTGGATTTCCGCATTCTTCTGCTGAATGCCGAGAACATATACCTTATTAATGTATTCGTTCAGATCGTCGCACATCAGATTGAAATGGTGTGTGATCTGGGTGATTTCGTCGGTTGCTTTTGTTAGCGGAATCCGGTAGGACAGATCGCCCTTACGCAGCTTGCGCAATGCAAAAATTAGTGATTTCAGCCGTTTGCTAAATACAGAAATGCCAAAGAACGCAAGCACGAGCGCCGCAAGCAAACAACCTGCCGCGACGTAATATATCGTTCGTTTCGTCGCATTAATGGAGGAAGAGATCAGCTTCTCGGGGATGACTCCAATCAGTACAAAATCTTTCATGGACGTAGCATCAACGTTAACAATCGATGGTTCTTCCAAATTGAGCTTCTTATCTTCTGATTGCATGATTTCCTTATAATAGGGATAAACATGGTCGTAATAGCGGCCCGAGGAATCGAACACGACCTCGCCTTTCCTGTTGAGAATAAGCAAATAACCTTTCAGCTCGGATTTGTACTCCGAGTAAGAATTCACAATATCGGATGTATTGAAGTCGATAAGCAGCGTTCCGATCGATTGGGACAAATTGGCCGTCATCAAATTAATCGCCATGGAGTACACCCGGTTGTTTGTACCTGAATAATTGACGGTGTGCGCAGGCACAACTGAATAACCATTGAAGACACCTTTCCAATTGAAAGGAAATTTCGTTTGACTCTGTTTGAGCAGACGGGCATACGAGGAGTGCGCCCTATCCGTCATGTAGATCGTATCATCGCCAAATCCGCTCACCAGCAGACTTTGAATTTCGTCGAACTGTTGATATCGATAGGAAATAAATGATTCGAATTCGGTTTTGGCAATCGAATAATCATCCGGGTTCATGTTGTTCGCGTTCTGGACAAATTGAAGCGGACTATATTTGGAATTCACGTCATCCAAATAGAAGGACTTGGATGTATCGATGGAGACCCGCCTAATATCGTCCAAGTAATTTTCGACATTTTTAAGGATATGGTAATTGACGTTCAATTCTTTCTCTTGAAGAATCTCCGTAATGTTGCCCGATACAATATAGGTCAGTGCGAGCAGGGGGAGGATCGCCAGCAGCGCGAAGGTCAGTAAAATTTTATTGAGAAATTTCGCGAACAAATATTTTTGCAACAAGTCGCGTATCGTGGCGCCCACCCGCCCTCTCACAATGATGTAAATGCTGTTATCGTACCATGAACCCCGATAGTCCGGCGAGAGGGCGTTATTTCCTCATTGTCAGGACGAGCGTCCAGTCGCTGCCAAGCTCCTGTTGTTCGATCCGTTCAGGTGAATGAAATACTCGTCCTCCACCGGATGCCGATTTCGTCTGTTCGCCTGTCCTTGGATTATACCAATAATGATCATACACCTGATCCTCTGGAAGTTTCATTGTTACCTCACCGCCAACAGGCAAATACACAGCTATACGAGACAACTCGTCATTGGCGAGACAAAGCGCGGGACTTTCCAGCGCCAGCATGCCTTCATCCGATTCAACGAGTTCTTGCTGCGGCGAAAGTTGTTGATAAGGACATATTTCGGTCATAAAACGATAGTACGGCAACATACTAGCTGCCCCCATGGAGTCGCCATCTATCGATAAATGCGGCCCCCATGTATTGTTGAAACCATGTACGATCGGGAATCCGACGAAGCCCGCTTTCCACATCCCTCTGCGTGTATGATGCTCATCCATCATTTCATGCGCATCCAATGTATAATGCTCCTTGGACGCGCGCTCGTAGCCGAATTCACTGCAAAGTACGGCCTTTGACCGATCCGGCGCATGGAAGCGAAGCGAATCCTCAATCCAGAGGCAAAGCGACGGATTGCGGTTGTACTTCATGAATTCCAAGAACCAGTCGGATTGTACCAGATAGACATCGATTGCGTCACAATTGCCGACCCTTTCGTGCAAAGAGGTCTCCTGCACCCACTGATGCGCGCCGACGGGATGCTGATACGGGTCGGACTGCTTGATCTGTTGTGCCAGACGCTTCAACCATCGCCCTGCTTCAGCCACATACGCTTTGTCTGTACGTCCAGGATACAGGTCGTATTCGTTAGCCGGACACCAGATGTACATGCATGGGTAAGCCGAATAACGCGCCACTATATAATCAATCCAATGCTCTTCATGCTCCGTCAGGAATTGATTGCGATCATTAAACGGAAATTCCAGCATCCACGCTTCCAATATGACCTCAACACCGATGCCGAGACTTCCCAGCAACTCCATCGTTTGATCCACAGAATGGAAATAATCCAGATTGAAGCCTCTAAAATCCGGCCATTGCGGGCTGCCGAGCCATGGCCAGCAATCGCGGGTCTGCCAGCTACTCGCAATTGGCTTGTGATAGGGACTCACCTGCATGCGGGCTCGAACATAATTAACACCTTGTGCTTTGCGGTGCGACAGAATGGCTTCAACATCAAGGCCGCAGTGCATCCCTCCGAAAAGATTATAAATCGTGTCACCAAGCGGGAAGAACGACTCCCCGTTGTCAAACTCAAACCCCCATGTGCGTCCGCCAACCGCTCTCATGAAGCCCTTCGATTCGTCCTCGCTCTCTTCCACGACCATGCGGAACGTTCTCTCAATCCCATCTATTCGCGGAAATGACTCCAGACGACACTCCCATTCTCCGCTTCGTGAAGGTGTCCAGCGAAATTTCCATATATGTTCGCCATTCTCGTCCTTGCCGTCGTAAAATCCTTTTACCTTCTGCGTCTTGGCATCTGCAAGATGAGTGAAGGTAGCGACTGCGGATACATCCCAGAACGGCTGATTTAGTGTAGCTGCGCTGCTAGCCACGAATTCCGACATTTGCCAGCGTTTATGTTTCGTCATATTCCGAACCTCCATCAAGCTTGGTTTTCCATATCACATTTAAGGTAGCATTGACGTCTTCCTATTCACAAGGAACAAAACTTGCAATCCTGATACAGAATTATGGATTGTTTTGCGTGGATTTGACATCCAAAGCCCTTTGCGATAGTTTGTATGTACAACGAACATTAACGAGGGGGGAGTCAAAATGGACATTCCAGTAAACGGTACACCCGCCGATCAGGCTGACGATGCGTTCCTCCGCACATGTCTGTTTTTTAACGCGAACCGGTTAAGCCGGGCCGTCACGAAGATGGCTGAGGAGGAATTCGCACAGACCGGCCTGTCGCCGATGTACGGTTATTTGATCCGCATTGTGAACGGCACGCCCGGCATTACGCAGAAGCTGCTCGCGGAGAAGCTGTACATTAAGCCTTCAACGCTGACGCGGTTTATCGATAAATTGGAAACGAAGAAGCTCGTTGAACGCAAGGTGCAAGGGGTAACGGTGCTTGTCTACCCGACGGAGAAAGGAATAGCACTGGAACCACGAATTCGCGATGCCTCCAGAGCGTTTAAGGCGAATTACGAGGAGCTGCTCGGTAAGGCGGTTGCCGATCTGCTGTCCGCAGAGTTGGAGAAAACGAGTTCGCTCCTGGAAGAACAGTGAGTGGGAGTTTAAAAATGATGCAATGTCAAAGAAACCCGGCACGGCTAGGCTGTGCCGGGTTTGCTGCAAGTGTCCGGTAACCATCTTTTTCCGGATAAAGATGTTGAAGTTTGATATAAGCAATTGACAAGGACATAGCGACGCGAATATATTAGTTGTACATACAAAATAGAAATGTGATCGCCAGCGAACTCAGTTTACGTTCCTCCTGCTACGGGAACTCTACAATAATCAGTTCCGCGCACGGCTATCCGTTATTTTATTGAAAGAGGTGTCATCTTATGCAATCATCCGCTCCATCGCAAACTAAGTTCTTTTATGGTTGGGTCGTCGTACTCGTGACGTTCGTCGCGCTGCTCATCTCCGCTGGCATTCGATCGATGCCAAGCATCTTCATGGTTCCGTTCGAAAAGGAATTCGGCTGGGAACGCAGCGGTATCTCCGGTGTCATCTCTGTAGGTATATTTCTATACGGCCTCGTCGGTCCATTCTCGGCGGCGCTTCTCGCGAAGTTCGGCGTACGCAGAATGATGGTTACCGCGCTGGCAGTACTGGCCGGCAGCCTAGCGGTCACGCCTTTAATGACGCATCTGTGGCAGTATCAACTGCTTTGGGGGCTTGTCTCCGGGCTAGCGACGGGCATGATAGCGAATGTGCTCGGCGTAACAGTCGCCAGCCGCTGGTTCGTGAATCGCAGGGGCTTGGTCGTCGGCATTCTGACCGCGAGCGCGGCGACCGGACAGCTGCTCTTCATGCCGCTGCTAGCTCATATTACCGTTAACCAAGGATGGCGATCTGCCATCTATACGGCAGTCGGCGTCGTGCTGGTGCTGTTGATCGTGGTCGCGATCTTCATGCGCAACCATCCGTACGACGTAGGTGCGTCGGCATACGGCACGGATGAGGTTGTGAAGCCCGAGCCTTTTCGCGGCAGCATTTTCTTAACGCCGCTGCTGACTCTCCGCGATGCGATGAGAAGCAAGACGTTCTGGCTTCTCGCCGGTACGTTCTTCTTCTGCGGATTCTCGACGAACGGCTTGATCGGCACGCATCTGATCGCTGCATGCGGCGACCATGGCATCGAAGAAGTAACGGCCGCTGGGCTGCTCGCCTTCATGGGCCTCTTCGATTTGGTCGGTACGACGATGTCAGGCTGGTTAACGGACCGTTTCGACTCTCGCAAGCTGCTGTTCTGGTACTACGGCCTGCGCGGCTTGTCGCTCATCTTCCTGCCTTATGCGCTCGATGCGACGCCGATGATGCTCGTCGTTTTCTCGATCTTCTATGGTCTGGATTGGATCGCAACTGTACCGCCGACCGTCAAGCTTGCCGCGCAAACCTTCGGCAAAGAACGGGCTGGCATGGTATTCGGCTGGATCGTTGTATTTCATCAAATCGGCGCTTCGACAGCAGCTTACGGCGCGGGTCTAGTCCGGCAAATATCCGGCACGTATACGACCGCTTTCGTGACAGCCGGGTTTATCTGCCTGATTGCTTCGCTGATGGCGCTGCGGATCGCGAAGAATGCCGCTGAGCTGCGGACACAAGCGTAATAACCGTCTGGGTATTTCTAAATCGTGTATCTGGTTGTTCGTTAATTATAAACAAAGCGGTGAAGCCGGTTGATACCAGCTTCGCCGTTTTTTTTTGTTTGGAGGAAATTAGCCGCTTCTTCTCGAACCTAACTCTAAAGGGGAAATGACGATGACGACCGATCCTCACGTACAAGAGCTACTTACACTTAAGATTATCGCCGAAACGTTGAACCAGTCTAACGATCTGACACTCATGCTCAGTACGGTGATGGACAAATTGCTGGAGCTGACTGGGCTGCAAGCCGGATGGATTTTCCTAACCGGCGACCGGATGGACTATACATGCATCGCCGATAGCAACCTGCCGGCGGCTCTGCAGCATGAAGATAAAGCTCCGATGCGCTGTGGTACTTGCTGGTGTCTGGATCGTTTTTGGGAAAATGACTTGAATAATGCCGTTAATATATTACACTGCAAACGATTGGAAGATGCGGTTAAATTCAGCTGGGGTGACACGCGTGGCATTACCCACCATGCCACCGTACCGCTCCGCTCCGGTGATCGAGACTTCGGAGTTCTGAATGTCGCATCGCCCGGCAAATCGCATTTCTCGAAAGAAGAACTCGCGCTGTTGCAGGCGGTCGCATTCCAAATCAGCAGCGCCGTCGACCGGATGCGTCTCTATGCAATCGAACAACGGCGGGCAGAGTTGTTCTCGCGGCTAGGCAACTTTAGTCGATCAATTGGCATGGTTGTAAGTAGTGGAACCGAATTGGAACGACTTAAGGAGCTTATCGTGCAGCAGATCGGAGAACATTTCGAATGGCCGTTCGCAGCTCTGCTAGAAACGGTCAATGACGAACTTTTCCTGCAAGCAGTTTATGCGAACGGAATTACATCCCTGCCGGATACCCGGCTCCTGCTGCCAGTAACAAACTGGTTACGAGAGGCCAACCGCAAACGACGCTATGTCGCGGCAACAACTGATCAGGCTTCAGTGCTTGCCGACTGTCACGAGCTGCAAGGGCTGTCTCCTAAGCTATCAACTGCCCAGGCTGTCCCGATTCCGAACGCTGGTTTAATGCCGCGAAGCATGCTGCTAGTCGGGGATGATGCGACCGGACGTATGCTGCGGACAATCGATAAAGAGGTGCTGGAGGCACTTGCTGATCACATTGCGATGGCGCTCGAAAGCGCTCAGTTAGAGGAGCAGCGGCGGGAGCTCGCCCGCCATGCAGAGCGCAATCGGCTCGCCCGTGATTTGCATGACTCCGTCTGCCAAATGCTATTCTCGCTCTCCATGACGGCCAAAGGCGTGGAAAGCTTACTCAAGAGTGGCAAGCCCGAAGCGGCGCTTCAGCCGATGGGAGACATTCAATCCCTCTCACAAACAGCGCTCAAGGAAATGCGCGCGCTTATTATGCAGCTTCGTCCTCCTGGCCTTGAGGCTGGCCTTGTCACGGCGCTTCAGACATACGGCGAGAAGCTGGAGCTCCGTGTTCATACGCAGGTGTCTGGTATTTGTGAGCTGCCACGAAATGTGGAAGAAGCGCTATGGCGAATCGGGCAGGAAGCGCTCAACAATGTGTACAAACATGCCGGATCTGCGGAGGCATCCATCGACTTGAAGCTGGATGCACAGCAAGCGATCCTCCGGATAACCGACAAGGGGCGCGGTGTCAAGAAGACAAAGCGTCACCAGCAAGCTACGCCTTCGTACGGGCTATCAATAATGCGAGAGAGAGCGGAAGCGCTTGGCGGCCGATTTACGCTCACAAGTGTAAACAAGGGCGGAACTACGATAGAGGTTGCGATTCCCTGCACCTTAAATAGTAATCAATAGGAAGTGATCATTTATGGCAATTAAACTACTGCTGGCTGACGATCATGCGATGGTCCGCAAAGGGTTACAGGTATTTTTAAAGACTCAGCCCGATATTGAGCTGGTAGGTGAAGCCGCTAATGGACAAGAAACGATCGATAAGGCAGCCGAGCTCCGTCCGGACGTCATCCTCATGGATCTGAACATGCCGGTGCTAAACGGTATTGAAACGACGAAGATGCTTCAACTTTCCCAGCCCGAGATCAAAGTCATCGTTCTTACTTCATTTTCCGATCAAGATCATGTGCTCCCCGCGATTCGAGCAGGTGCAAAGGGCTATCTGCTTAAAGATATCGAGCCAGACGAACTCGTACAAGCAATTAAGCGAGTATACGAAGGAAAGGTCGAGCTGCACTCGGAGGCAGCTGGTCTGCTCATGAAACTAGTCTCCTCACCAGAGCTATCCGCCGACACCCACATGGCAAATGGACCGTCGGCATCGGCTGGGGCGCCTAACGAGCGACTGACCCGAAAAGAGCAACAGGTACTTCAACTCATCGCATGTGGACGAAGCAATAAAGAAATCGGTGAAGCCCTCTTCATTACCGAGAAGACGGTCAAGACCCACGTCAGTCACCTGCTCGACAAGCTTGGCTTGGCCGACCGGACGCAGGCCGCCATCTATGCCGTTAAACAGGGGCTCGGCGACTAAGCCAACTCACTCCGACTAAAGTTGTAGTAAAGTTCAGCCGAAAGGCTGGACTTTTTGTGTTGTTGGCATCATCCTTCCCGACGACGCCGAGATGACGCGCTCTGCTGTAAGATGAACTCATCGAAAGCAAAACAACCGTCAGGAAGGATTGAATCCTATGAAAATCGTCATTATCGCAGGCAGCAACCGCAAATCATCCACCAGTACACGGCTCGTCGAATATATTGAACGCCTCATCGAGCAGAAGGGGCATTCGGCCGCTCTGTTCGACTTGTATCGCAATCCTCTTCCCTTTTATTCTCCTGATGAATCCGAAGACGGCCATAGCGGACTGAGCGAGCTGAAGCGCTTGTTGCTCAAAGCCGATGCTATCATTCTCTCTTCACCCGAATACCACGGAGGAATGAGCGGCGTATTAAAAAATGCGCTCGATCATCTCGGACAGACCTATTTTGGCGGTAAGCCTGTGCTTTCCGTCAGCTCTGCCGGCGGCGCGGTCGGCGTAAGCTCACTGATGCAGCTGCAATCGACTGTCCGCAACCTCCACGGTATCAATGCCCCGGAATGGCTGTCGATTGGCGGTGCGCAACGCGAATGGTTCGAAACTGGGCGGAACTTTAATGAAATTGGACAAGAAATCGATGACCGTATTCACCGAGTGCTCGACTCGTTCCTCGCGCTCACATTGCTTGTCCGCGGAAACCGCGGGCCTGCTACCGGGACTGTTGTCTAAAGAAGGTGAAGCTGCGATGATTACTCATTTTGCCGATTTATGAAGTTGCAGGATGGAGAGCTGTTACTGAAGGGGGCTGCACACAATGAAGGCAGAGCGGAAACATGTTGGCATTGTAATCGCCGGCTTGCTGTTAGGTATTCTAATGGCATCCATGGACAATTCGATTGTCACGACAGCAATGGGCACGATCGTTCATGATCTCGGCGGCATGGATAAGTTCGTATGGGTCACTTCGGCGTATATGGTTGCAGAAATGGCGGGTATGCCGATATTCGGCAAGCTGTCCGATATGTACGGAAGGAAGAAGTTCTTTATTTTCGGGATTATTACTTTTATGATCGGGTCCATCCTCTGCGGAACGGCGGATTCGATTACTGAGCTTAGCGTTTATCGCGCGATTCAAGGGATCGGCGGCGGCGCGCTTGTGCCGATCGCATTCACCATTATGTACGACGCCGTGCCTCTTGAAAGCCGTGGCAAGCTTGGTGGTCTATTCGGTTCCGTCTTCGGCATGTCGAGTATATTCGGTCCGCTGCTCGGTGCTTATATTACAGACTATATCAACTGGAAATGGATATTCTACATCAACCTCCCGCTTGGCCTGATCGCGTTCGTCATGATTGCATTCTTCTATAAAGAGTCGGTGGAGCATTCCAAGCAGAAGATCGACTGGGGTGGAGCATTCACGTTGGTAGCCGGCATTATCTGTCTGATGTTCGCCCTTGAACTCGGCGGCAAACCGAATTACGCTTGGGATTCGGCTCGAATCTTAGGCTTGTTCGCTGGCTCTTCGGTGATGCTGATCTCCTTTATACTTATCGAGCGTAAAGCGGCTGAACCAATTATTAGCTTTAATATGTTCCGTAAGCGGCTGTACTTGACCAGCAATGCGATGGCGATGTTCAGCGGTGCGGCCTATATGACAGCTACCGTGTTCATTCCGATCTTTATCCAGGGGGTACTCGGGGGCAAAGCAACGAATGCCGGCCTTGTATTGCTGCCAATGATGCTCGGTACTGTTGTAACAGCAACCGGAAGCGGTTTCCTGAATACGAAGATTACCTTCCGTTCGCTTATGATTCCAACGCTAGCTGTGCTTGTCGCAGGCAATGTGCTTCTAACAACACTTGGCGTCGATTCCTCTCGTTTCATCGTGACGGTTTTTATGGTCATTATGGGTATTGGCATCGGTGCGTCGTTCTCCGTGCTTGGCAATGCCGCGATTTATTCGTTCTCAGCGCGAGAGCGTGGGTCGGCGAGCGCCACGTTGAACTTCCTACGTTCCCTTGGTATGACTATAGGTATAACGGTTTTCGGTATCATTCAAAGTCACGCGATGACGAACAATATCAAAGTTGCTTTTGCTGGCTCTGAAGGCGGCGGAACAATCCCTGCGAACCTAGATCTTAGCGATCCGCGCGCGATTCTAACGCCGGAGACGCGAGAGCAAATTCCAACGGATGTGCTGGACAAAATCGTGTCCGCGCTATCCTCCTCTATCACTTACACCTTCCTGTGGGCGATCATCCCATCCGTGCTTGCGCTAGTTTTCGCGTTCTTCATGAGCCGCGAAAAACTTGACGCTATGGTGGAAAGCAGCGAGTACAGTTCATCGCACTAGATGTGCAGTTGTAAAGCCACATGAATTGGATAAACAAGTTTAATGGATATAGTAGCTTGAAATTGTACAGATCATTATTAGGTTTTTAAACAAATAAAAGTGCCCAACCCTGCTTTAAAGCAAGGTTGGGCACTTTTTTATTGTCTATTGGTTGCCATCATGTCTTCGTTCAACTATAGTACCCGTCGTAGGAAAGAATGACCAAACGTTCGCTAGCGTAACAGACCGCCGATGTTGTTCGGCAGCATGTTGTTATACGTAATCGTGCCCGTTAGCACAATGCGTCGTCCACTTGATACCCCGCAACTCCAGTAGATAATATTCTATTCCCAAGTTTACAATGAACCTATCTAAAATTGCCTAATTTATTGGATATCCAGTCTTTTAGAGCATCTTCGTGTTGTTTATTAAAAAGAGGTGGAAAATCTTCAACAGAGAAATATCTTACCTCTAATGATTCTGTCCCGTCTGCAATTAGCTCTCCGCTAACGGGCTTGCACTGAAAAAAGAATGAAATGGTTTGAGCTTCCCCTCCATTTGGATATTTTTCAAAATATTTGGTATATATGCCGATTAGATGTTCAACTTTCACTGTTAAACCAGTTTCTTCGAAAATTTCGCGAATTGCTGTTTCCTCAGCGGATTCTCCGAGTTCCATTGCACCGCCCGGAAATCCCCAAGCATTTCTATCTCCTCGTTTTTGCAATAGTACTTCATTCTTTTCGTTGTAAATAATTCCTCCGGAAAAGTTAAGAAATATTAAATCATTTCCGACCTTTTCTCGAATATAACGAATATAGTTTTGACTTCCTTCCATATTTCCCCTCCATAATGATAGCATATTAACTAAGTAGGTTTCTTGCATATCTCAAGAAGCTTCTTTTTTCATTTTTTGTAATGCTTAATTGAATTGTAACAATTTCGACCGAATCTTGAATGGATTAATGAAACTGAAACATGGAATTTTATAACTATTCTTTAATTAAAGTATTAAACTAATCTGCTCCTTCGGTGCTCCTCCCTAAACTCCCAGACTTAATTAAGTTATCCTGCCTGTTACTTCAATGAACAACGGCACACGATTGGGAGGCCGGCTGCCGTTCATGCCGGCAGTTTATATATCATTTTCAATAAAGTGAACAGCACTTTTATTCCAGTATTCTTTATAAATCCGAACATTTTGCCCATCAAAGTTTATTTGATACAAACGAAATATAACCAGTATATCTTTAGGCTGCCATTGTTCTTCAAAGGAATATTTATAGCTCATGCCTAACTGCTTCATTACTCCACCACTGCGAGGATTTTTAATATCGTGGGTAGCAGTGATGTAAAGGAAGCCGTCTTTCTTTACCTGTTCAACAATAACTCTGCTTGCTTCTGTTACAATCCCTTTATGCCAAAATTCTTTTCTCAACCCATAACCTAAATCGTGGTTCTCCTCAATACTTACATTTACATAACCAATTGGGATATTGTCTGCTTTTAAGCAGATAGCATATTTATATCCTCTTGACTGCTTATAGGCTTCTAAATATTTATCTTTGAAAAAATTTTCAGCTTCTTCTAATGAGTTCAAAGGAAACCAAGGCAAAAAAGTATTCACTTCTTCATCTCTGTAGATTTCAAAAAGGGCTTGTATGTCATTTTCAGTGAACTTTCTTAATATCAATCGTTCAGTTTCTAATGTTGGTGTATTATGATTTTTCATGTTTGACTTCCTTTCAGGATACTGTTTTATAATCGACTAATTTTGTGAGCCATCACTATCGAGTAAGTTTTTAATTATGTACCGGCACGAGTCATCTTAGGGTTGTTCCATGTCTAACCTGCGACGAATCTTATTTTCAATTAAAGAGCCTTATTTTCCCTTATCAATTTTTACCTAAAGGAATTCTAAAATCTTCCTCTGTAATGAAATTGTAATATTCATTTCATGTTCCTTTCATATTACGAAACTATAATAAACACATGACCCCCCTTTATTATATATTTTCTCTCTTGTGCCTGCGGATATGCCGCAGGCCTCTTTGTTTTTATAGCGCCTATTCACGCAAAAAAACCGCCTCGAAGCATAGCTGCTCCAAGGCGGTTTCTATCATTCATTCTATCATTTTCATTACAGCGCGCTCGCTGCCTCTACAAACTTCCGTGCACGTTCCGTTAATAGATCATAACGTCCGCTCCGCACCCAATCCATATTAACAAGCTTGCTGCCCATGCCAACGCCGCATGCGCCTGCTTTGAAATAATCTGCGATATTGTCGAGGTCAACGCCGCCGGATGCGAGCATTGGAATCTTATCGAGTGGCGCGCGGATTTCGGTGAGATACTTCAAGCCGAGTGAAGCCATCGGGAAGATTTTGACCAATTCAGCGCCTGCTTTCCAAGCGCGAACAATCTCGGTAGGCGTCATAACGCCAGGCCATACCGGCACGCCGGTCTTCAAGCCATAGTCGACTACGGATTCATCTAAATTCGGAGAGATCAGGAACTGAGAACCTGCGGCTACCGCTTCTTTCGCCATGTCGAGATCAAGCACTGTGCCCGCTCCGATACCGGCTTGGTCGCCGAACTTCTCACGCCAGCGGCTGATCATTCCTGCAGCACCTTCGGTATTCATCGTAATTTCCATTAGCGAAATACCGCCGTCCAGTAGCGCCTGTGCAGCTTGATCTGCGTATTGGTCCTCAATAAAACGGAAAATCGCAACAATCTTCTCTTGCTGTAATCGTTCGAACATTTGACTCAAGTTAAGCAGCCTCCTTGGTTTCTATCACTTGCGAATCATTGATTGATTTAACCTGACTTTGCTATAACCCATTGTAGAACGATCCCGATTGCAAAAGCAATTCAAATTAGTCCAGTTCATTCCAGTAATCCCGCAAAATCCGTACGAATACGTTCGGGAACGCCAGCTCCTTCATATGCTCCGGTCCGATCCAGCGGTAATTGGCAGGTAGCGCCTCACTATTAACTGCCGTGCTGCTAGCTTCATATAACACAGCCGACTCCGCAGCAGCTCCCGCCAACACGGCAGCCTCCTGCTTCGCAGCGGCTTGCAGCCAGAAGCCGAACTCCGCGCGGAACACTTGCACGTCCCACACGATATGGCTGAACACATGCTCCATCTCGCCCCACCAGCTCGTCGGCCGCACGAGCAAGCCTTCCTCCGCTGACAGCGCGCGGCTCATATAATCAGCCTGCCGCGCGTGCTGCTCGAGCGCGCTTGGCGCCCTCGCCGCCGCAGCCAGCGCGGCGCCTGCGTCTTCGCTCGCGCTCGCGAGCTGCGCCTCGGCTGCGGCTATTCCCGCCGCAGCCGCAGCTTTGGCGCCGCGCCCGCGCCGCTTCGCGGCCATGCTGCCGGTGCTGTCGCCCTCCGGGGCGAACAGCACATGCGGCAGCTCCCACATCTGCGCGAGCAGGCCGCTCTCCGGCCGCTGGCGCACAAGAATGCGGCCAGCGTGCTCGCCGCTGCCGGTAATGATTGCGGCAAGCCGCGTCTCCGGCCGCGGCGGCTTGGCCTTCGTCTTGATTGGCAGGATGTGCTCCTTGCCAGCCATCCTTCCTTCGCAGTGCTGCATCACCGGGCAAGTGAGACAGCCCGGTGACTTCGGCGTACACACCATCGCGCCCAGTTCCATGAGTGCTTGGTTAAAGTCGCCCGCGGCTCCCTCCGGGATGAGCGCTACAGCGATCTTCTCAATGCCGACCCGAGTCGCCGGCTTTGCAATGTCGTCCTCCAAGCAGAAGTAGCGCGACAATACCCGCATCACATTGCCGTCCACCGCCGGCTCCGCCCGATTGAATGCGATGCTCATAATCGCTCCGCTCGTATAAGGACCGATGCCGCGCAGCGCAGCGACGGCTTCCTTATCATCGGGAACGGCGCCGCCGTGACGGCTTACCACTTCCCGTGCCCCAGCCTGCAGATTGCGCGCTCGCGAATAATACCCAAGCCCCTCCCAGCTCTTGAGCACCTCTGCTTCCGGCGCTTCCGCTAGCGCAGCTGCTGTCGGGAACTTCGCCATGAATCGCTCATAGAACGGGATCACCGTATCCACGCGCGTCTGCTGCAACATAATTTCCGACACCCATACCCGGTAGGGATCACGATTTTGCCTCCAAGGGAGATCCCTTCGATTCGCCAAATACCAGCTCAGCAGCTCTCTGCTGAAATAACGGGCTGCTTCCGTTGTCATTGCTCTCTTCCCCTCTCAGGCCTTACGTTCATGCAAGAACTTCTTTTTTAAATTGGTCCAAACTAGGTCCTATTCGCTGTCATTGCCCTGCTCAGTGTTATAGATATAAATTTGCCGATAACGCTTAGGCGTCAGCCCCGTATACTGCTTGAACAGCCTGGACAAGTAGTGATTCTGAAGCCCGACCTGACTGGCAACCTCCGCAATTTGGACGTTCACATCCTCCAGCAGCGTCTTGGCACGCTCCATTTTGCGAATATTAATATACTGCGTTGGCGCGTAGCCGACAATGTTCTTGAAGTAGCCTATAAAATAATTCGGATGCAAAAAAGCCAGCTTCGCCAGCTCGTCCACCGAAATCTGTTCGCACAGACGCTCTTCAATATATTCCAGCACATGATCAATCTTAGCAATCGGCTCAATCTCGAGAAATTTCTCTTCATTAAAACCGCTATACTCCAGAAAATAAGCCATCATCTCGAACAGCGCGGCCCGTACACGCAAACCTCGCGTCAACGTCACCGAGCGATACGCTTCAACCAAATGCTTGAACAGTGTCTCAATATGCTCCTGCTCCTGATCGTTCAGTGCTATGCTTACTTTTAAATTCAAAATATCAAAAAGTTCCATATCGCCAATCGGCGCCCGAAAATTACACCAGTACAAGCTGACGTATTTTCCTTCAACCGGACCGAAGAATTGCTGCGCCCCAGGCGGGAGCAGTAATAGCCGTCCTGGCTTTAGCTCATAGTACTGGTCTTTGATTTGTAGCCCGCCTTCACCATCCTTAATGAACCAAAGACGATAAAACTCCGGCGGTTGCTCCGACTGCCAGCCTTTGTTTGTCATGGAATGTGCAGCCATGGATACATCGGCATGGAACCGGTGAAAATAATTTTGCAGGATTGTTTTGAACGTGAGCTTCATATTGATGCCATTCTCCCATTATGCAGCCTTTTGATGTTACGGCAATACGCTCTATTATACCTCATGATGGGGCATGTGTCGCACAGTTGCATCCTGCTTCCCGAGCGACCTATACTGAATATAACGATCTAACAGGAGGCTTGCTCTATGAGACCAAACCAAACTACATATATGAAATTTGCAGCAAAATGGGGCTTTTCCCTACTGCCCGCCGCACTTGCAGCAGTGCTACTGAGCAGCTGCGGCTCGTCTTCTTCGGTCCAAACGGCTGCGGCTGATGTCCCGAAGGTATTTAAATCCAATTGCATATCGTGCCATGGCACCGACCTGCAGGGTCGCATGGGAGCTTCAACGAATTTGACGGAAGTCGGTAAGCGTATGACGAAGGATGAGATTACGAAGCAGATCAAAGACGGAGGAGGCGGCATGCCCGCGTTCGGAAGCAGGCTGTCTGCAGCGGAAGTCGAAGATCTCGCCAGCTGGCTTAGCAAAAAGAAATAAAAAAAGACACTTATCCGCAAAGCAGGGAGCGGCTAATCTTGCCTTTGCCTGCTCTGCCTGTGCATAAGTGTCTTACTTATCAGGTATTTGTTCATTGTTCTCGTTATAGGGATTCTGTTCTGCGCGTCGGGCTGCCTTTGCGAGGTGTTGGCAATCCCATTCCAAGCGGTCCTTGATAAAGCCACTTAGATGCGCCCATCTCCGGATGAGCCGGGAAACGGTCTCCTTGGATTAGAGGCAGCCAGCCGCCCCATACGTCTCCGTACATGCCATCGAACGGGACGAATTCTCCGCTCTTGTAATACCGCTTGGATGCTTTTTCACTCTTCATATGCATGAGCAGCTCCGTTCCTACAAGACCCATTATCGTTGCTATTGGTGTATTCCAATTATGGGCAAAAGGTGACGCTGCTATGCATTCGTTTTCATTTCGCTGCAGACTTAAGCCTGCTCAGCAATGACATAGGCGGAAGCGAGCGAATGGTCGTGTGAGATGGAGACGTGAATTCGCGTTTGCGCAGAGCTGAGGCCAAGCCGCGACCAAGCCGCTTCGCTTAACCGGCAGATTGGACGGCCGCTGCTGTGCCGGTCGATCTCAATGTCTTGGAATCCGAGCGTGCTGCCAATGCCGCAGCCGAACGCTTTGGACACCGCTTCCTTCGCAGCGAAGCGGCCCGACACAAACTCCACTCGTCTTCCCCCGCTCGTGAGTGCTGCAAGCTCCTGTTCCCGCCCGGTCAATATTCTGCTGATGAATTTATTTCCTGTCTCGCCTTGGAGGAGCTTCTCCATTCGGTCAATCGACGAGATGTCATGGCCGATTCCTATAATCACTTCTCTAGTTCAACCGCCTTATCTATCGAATGACGCCGATATGCGCCAAACGGAAATTCGTACCCCGGCATTCCGGCCTGTCCCCGTGAGTTACTTCCAGTTCAAATTGATGCATGCCACTCGCAAGCTCATCACCCAAGAAGCAATCGCGGTACCAGCCGTCGTCGCCGCACCATTCCGGACGTTCGCGCGAGGTCGTAACCCAGTCGCCGCCGTCGATTCGGTAACGGAATTCGGATGATGTTTTGCCAAAATCAAAGCCAAGCGACAGTCCTCGCCCTTCGAACTCAAAAGCAAGCTTCGCTCCGACCGCAGCCGTCTCCAGGACTTGATCGATCCACTCGTAGAATGGCCAGCGCCTGAGAACCCATGGCCCTTCCGTCCGCACCTCGGTGAGCGGCAGCAATGCGGCATTGCCCCAGTGATGCGGGTGCAGCTGACTTGGTAGCTGTTGCTGCTGGAGGGAGTGCTGAAAGTTCGGGGGCTTCGCTTCTGTGCGGAGTCGCTGATTGTGCTGATTGTACAGCTCCTTCTCGAGAAAAGCAATGACGCTCTGCGCATAGCTCAAGCTGCCCCGATGAGTCGGATGCAGGCCGTCCGGCAGCCACTCCTCCCAGCGCATGCGGCCTTTGCGCACTTCCTCCAGTGCGTGCAAGCCCATCCAAACCGAGCCGATGCCGTAGTGATCGGCGAGTGTTTCCAGCTCTGCAATCGTGTCTGGCACGCCGCCCTCGCTCATCGCTGCATACATGCTTTGCATGAACGTATGCGCGAGTACCACGTCCCGGCTGCCGTCTTCAAGCAGCTTGCGGACTAAGCCTTCTCGTGTTCGCTGCCGCTTATCGGACGGTTCACCAGAGTCGTTCACCGCATAGTCGATAAACACCAGCTGGCAGCCGCGGTCAATCAGATCCCGCTTCGCCCGGAACACGGCAAGCTCGCTGCCCGTCGCGCCGATAGCGGCATTCTCAACAATGATCCTCGCCTGCGGATACTGCTCCACGAGCCAAGCAATGACCGGCTCCGGCCAATTATTCCTTGGCCTGGCGTCCGTAATCGACCCGCCAATAAAACCGACCGTCAGCTGCCCCTCTTCAAGCGCCTTGCATGTATGAACTAAGGGATTGCGATGCTTCCAAACTGCTCCATCCATCGTCATTCATTCCTCCCCCACAAGCTTTAATGCGGGTCACATGCCTAAGTTGCAAATCTACGTCTATCATACCACTTGTACTCGGAGTTTCCAGTATCTTCAGTTAGGTGCAGGGCAATTCGCGAAGGTAAGGCAATTCGCCTCTGGCGCGAGAGAGGCTTTTTCCTCTCTCGGTATTTTTTTTGTATGATTTCGGCGCTGAGAGAGGCTTTTCCCGCTCTCGGAAGCTTTTTTGCCACGGAGCACGGCAATTTCAGATACGAGAGAGGCTTTTTCCTCTCTCGGTTCGTTTTTTGTGTGATTTCAGCGTTGAGAGAGGCTTTTACCTCTCTCGGAAGCTGTTTTTCCGCGAAGCACTGCAATTTCAAGTGCGAGAGAGGCTTTTAACTCTCTCAGTCTTTTTTTCTGTGATTTCGGCGCTGAGAGAGGCTTTTCCCGCTCTCAACTTCCGACGCATTTGGACGCTAAGAACCCATATGTGTTCTCTCAGCGATAGAATATCGATTAGTTTGTCCGGTTTCGGCGCTGAGAGTACATATACGTTCTCTCAGCCAACTTTTGGCGCTTTTTGGACGCTGAGAGCACATATGTGTTCTCTCGCAACAGAATATCGGTTAGTTTGCCCACTTTCGGCGCTGAGAGCACATATACGTTCTCTCAGCCTACTTTCGGAGGATTTTCGACGCTGAGAGCACATATGTGTTCTCTCAGCGACAGAATCTCGGTTAGTTTGCCCACTTTCGGCGCTGAGAGCACATATACGTTCTCTCAGCCTACTTTCGGCGCTTTTTTTACGCTGAGAGCCCGTATGTGTTCTCTCAGCGAAAGAATCTTGGTTAGTTTACCCACTTTCGGCGGTGAGAGCACATATACGTTCTCTCAGCGACAGTATTTCAGATACTTTGTTGGGGGTCGGGGCCGGGGTTGCGGGGTGCGGGGGTCGAAGTGCGGACACAACAAAAAACCCCCTCCAACAACTGGAGGGGATACAGCCAACAAATTAAATCCCAGGGATCGGGTCGCGCTTGTGAGCCGTGCGCGCGAATTGCTTCTCGAGCTTCTCGCGAGCGGCGTCGCTCACTTGCTTGCCTTCGAGATAGTCGCTGTTCTCATCGTAAGTGATGCCCAGCTCCGTCTCGTCGGTTTGGCCCTCCCATAGGCCAGCGGTCGGCGCCTTCGTGATGACCGTCTCCGGCACGCCGAGAACGGCCGCGAGCTGGCGAACCTGCCGCTTGTTCAGCGTGCTGAGCGGCGTGATGTCAACCGCGCCGTCGCCCCACTTCGTGTAGAAGCCGGTGATTGCTTCGGACGCATGATCCGTGCCGACAACGAGCAGGTTCAGCTCGAACGCGAGCGCGTATTGCGTTACCATCCGCGTGCGGGCTTTCACATTGCCCTTGCCGCCGCGGCTCAGGTGCCGCGAGATGCCGATTGCCTTCAGGCTGTGTTCAGCCTCAAGCACAATCTCATCGACCGCTTCCTGAATGTTCGTCTCGACGCGGTGCTTGAGGCCGAGTGCATCAGCTACCGCGTAGCTGTCTGCAATATCGACTTGTTCGCCATACGGCTGGAACACGCCGAGCGTCATATAATCTTTGCCAGTCTCAGCGGACAATTCATCCGTTGCGATCTTGCACAGACCAGTCGCAACTGCGCTGTCCACACCGCCGCTAATTGCGATGAGCAGCCCAGTCGTACCCGACTTTAGTACATATTCCTTCAAGAAATCCACCCGGCGGCGAACCTCCGCCTGCGGATCGATTTCCGGCTTAACTCCTAATTGCTTGATGATTTCCCCTTGTAGACTCATCGTAGCAATTCACCTCTTAACGGCAGAAGCGTTCAAAAGCGGAAGTCAAATCTGCAGCGATATCAGCAGCTGAACGATTCTCAATTTGATGGCGCTCGATGAAGTGTACCAGCTCTCCATCTTTCATCAATGCGATGGAAGGCGAAGATGGCGGGTACGGCGCGAAATATTCGCGAGCCTTAGCTGTAGCTTCTTTATCTTGACCTGCGAATACCGTATACAGGTGATCTGGCGTCAGGTCATTCTGCAGCGCTTGCGCTACGCCTGGACGGCATTGGCCTGCAGCACAGCCGCAAACGGAGTTTACAACAACTAGTGCAGTACCTTTGGCGCTTGGCAGTTTCGCTTCAACATCCTCAGGCGTGCGGAGCTCCTCAATTCCAAGACGTGTAAGATCATCGCGCATCGGCTGTACCATATCAAGCATGTATCGTTCAAAAGACATCGACATGTGTAATCGCTCCTTATGAGTTCAATTTCTTTCTATTATACGCCTCGCTGAAAATGAAAGCAAAGAAAAAGCAACCAGGCTATCGCCCGATTGCTCATTCAATTACCGGATTGTTCACCCTTCTCAGGATCAACGCCCTCTATAATTCCCGATGCGACGTTCTTGTCGGGATGCATGAAGATGCCGCTCTGCGGCGGGATCCCCTGCTCGAAATACTCCCGATTCTCGCTCGTCATAAAGCCGATGTCCTTGAACGGATGCACCCACTGATCGCCTGCCATGACGGCGGGGTCCGTCTCTTCCGTCCATTGGCTGAGCGGCGATTCAGGCGACTCATATTGATGATCGCCAATCGTGACGCCAAACTCGTTCACGAACGGAGCACTAGGCCCGCGTCCTTGCCGAAAGCCCGGCAAGAAATTGATTTCATACGGATCAAGCGCAGGGTCATCTCGCAAGCCATCACGATGGTCGCCTTCTCCGCCCCCTGCACTGCCGCGTCTATCTTGACTGCTCATTCCCAACCTTCCTCCTTAAATTGAAGGGCGATTGGGGCCATCTAGTTTCTTATCGTAACCGTCTGATTCCGGTGCTTTTTCATTGCCACGCTGGTTCTTGCTAGCTGCTGCTTTCCCGCGCGACCCCTGTTTGTCTACCATTGCTGGCACCCCCTTCCAAGCCTAGTATGTGCGGCTCTCCTGCTCCTTATCCTTAATTCCTGTCTGTTCAACAGGCACAGGCAAGAGTGCACCGACCAGACCGCAGCCTGCAAAAAGCCACTGTAGACGGGTGAGACCAAGCATCAAATCCGGCACAACACCAGGAGCGTAGGGGGCGAACAGGCTAACAAGCAGACCACCGATACCGATGCCTAATAATGCAATCGAACCGAGTCTCCCGCTCCCTACTTCTGCATCAACCCGCAGCATCGCAACATACACGAGCGCATAGAGAACGGTATAAGCAAGTCCATATAATATATTCGTAAGCAGCGTCCATACGAGACAAGCCGGGATGATGGCAAAAGGCCACTTATCCAGCATCACCAGGCCAGGTATCCGCGCGCGGTATCGCTTATAAGCGATATACGCGATTGCTACGGCGAAGCCAATCATCGCATCGAAGCTGCTGCCCCGCATGATCACGAGCGAGCTTGGTCGCTCCCACAGCATGGAAGGATCACGCAGCAGAAAGAGCAGCTTCCAGCAGAGCAGCGCAATAATCGCGGCATTCACATAGAGACTTTCCCACAGCTCGGAGCGGTCCGTTCCTGCCAGCTTTAATTTGAACGCGATATATCCGGCAGTACCTGATATAAGTGCAGCAAGCAGCACGGCATCAAGGCGCAGCGCTCCTACAGCAATAACTTCCGGCACAAGCACACTCTCCTTCTATGCAAGATGCACCCCAGCAGCAATTGCAGTTGACGCGCCATAATAATTCCGGTTCCGATCGAATTTCACCTTGAACGTCGTGCCTGACCCTTCCTTCGAGTCGACAGCGATTTCGCCGCCGTGCCCCTCAACGATACTGAGGCATAGCGGCAAGCCAAGGCCGGTTCCGCGAGTCTTGGTTGTGAAGAACGGTTCAAACAACCGCTCCAGCTTCTCTGCCGGAATGCCGCTGCCAGTGTCCGTCACGCGCAGCTCTACATAATCCGGGTACGCCGTCGTTTCGAGCCGAAGCACGCCGTTCTGATCCATAGCCTCCATACCGTTGCGAGCCAAGTTCAAGATGAGCTGCTTCATCTCTTTCTCATTCAGCATAAGCGCAGGAATTCGATCCGCCAGATGAAGCTCAATAGATTGTCCTCTCATGTTCGCATCAGCCATCAAGAGCGGCATGATATCGTTAATAATGGCATGGAGCGAGCAATTCTCCTTCTCGACGATCCGATTCTGCGCAAGCGACAGAAAGTCATTAATGATGCTGTTTGCGCGGTCGAGCTCGTCCATGACGATGCGGTAATATTCCTGCTGATCGTCGGGACTGCGTTCTTTCATCAATTGTACGAAGCCGCGAATAACGGCCATCGGATTCCGGATTTCGTGCGTAATGCTGGCAGCCATCTGCCCGACAAGGCTAAGCCGCTCCATTCGGCCAAGCTCCGCCCGAAGCCGGTTCAGCTCGGTAATATCGTGCGCGATGAGAGCTGCGCCGATAATCGTATTATTTTGAATATCGCGTACGCAAATGCCTGAGTTGAGGTAGATTTTCCCCTGCTCCTGCACATATTCCGTCGATAGCTTATGCCCGTTGAGCGCTTGATGCAGCAACCGGCCGAGCACATCTTTCTCAATATGATCATACATAATCGTAAAATGCTGGCCCAGCAGCTCATGGCGCATTTTGCCGCCGACTTTGTCCCTCAGCAGATGAATCGCCATTTCATTAATATGGGTGATAACGCCGTACGAATCGACGAAAATAACGCCAAGCGGTGTCTCATCGATAAACTGCTGCAGCTTCTGCACTTCGATGCGATAATTATTCGTGACGCCTTTAAGCTGGTGCGCGATCCGTTCTCTGCGCAGCAGACTTTCCGAGAAAACAACAAACAGCCACATCACTAAGAAGTAAGCAAGCTCATGAAGAATAAGGTAATTCATTTCGGAAGAGGTAAACTGAGGATGCTTCACATGGTAGTAGTACAAGAAGCAGGAAGCACGGATGATAAGAACAGCGGTCGTCAAGCTTAGAACAATCGTAAGCTTGCGCCGATGCGATAAGTTCAGAAAGCCTTTGTGAAACTTATAGATCATAGGCAGCAGGAGCAAGACGCCGCCGATCTCAAACCAGCTCCAATCGCCATGCATGACTGTCCATTCCGATAAAGCAAAGATTGCAGCTAATGACAACATAATGCCGCTCCCGCCATATAAGGAACCAATAATCATCGGCACATAGCGGTAATCCAGGTCGAAGCCTTGAATATCCGAGCAAATGCATAGCGCCAGGATCATGCTTGAAGCACATACAGAAGTGATGAGAAGCAGGATGTTTTTACGTGGCTTTGTAAAGTCAAACCAGATCTGGAAGATGAAGACCGGCAATAATGCGACAAGAAACTGCAGGAGCATTAGCTTCCACACAAAGTAGAATCCCACCCTTCCTAATACCCAGTTATTAGGGCAAAATTATACTGTTATCCCGATTAAAGCACAGGTGACGCTATTTGACAATGTAGCGAATTAGTAGATTTCGCACTTCTTGCCGTGTAGACGCACAATTAGCTGGATAGTATGATAGGTAACGGCATGAAGCACCTTTCTGCAAAAAGCAACAATAAGGGGATTTACCTATGACATATGACGTAATTATAATCGGCGGCGGCTCTGCAGGCTTGATGGCTGGAATTGCAGCGAGCAAGAACGGCGCGAAAGTTCTGCTGCTGGACAAAGGCGACAAGCTCGGCCGTAAGCTTGGCATCTCCGGCGGTGGCCGCTGCAACGTCACCAATAACAAGGATATCGACGAGCTCATCAAGCACATTCCCGGCAACGGGAGATTCTTGCACAGCTCTCTAGCGAATTTCGGCAACAAGGATATCATTGCGTTCTTCGAGCAGCTCGGCATTCGGCTGAAGGAAGAAGATAATGGCCGGATGTTCCCCGTCTCGGACAAAGCGAAAACCGTCGTTGACGCGCTCATCAATCAAGTGCGGGGGCAAGGCGTCGATATTCGCGTAAACACTCCGGTGAAACGAGTGAATTTCAACGAGACAAGCGTGCTAGGCGTAACAACCGCATCCGGCGAAATGATCAACGGCAGAAGCGTTATTGTTGCAGTTGGCGGCAAATCCGTACCGCATACCGGTTCAACCGGCGACGGCTATCCATGGGCGCAAGCGGCAGGCCACTCGATTACGGAGCTGTTCCCGACCGAGGTGCCGATCACCGTGAATGAGCCCTTCATTGCTAGCAAAGAGCTGCAAGGTTTATCGCTGCGGGATGTAAGTCTCTCCGTCTGGAATGCGAAGGGCAAGAAGCAAATCTCGCATGAAGGCGATATGATCTTCACGCATTTCGGCATATCCGGGCCGATTGCGCTGCGCTGCAGCCAGTTTGTCGTGAAGCAGCTGAAACAAGCTGGCGGCGGCAATGTCCTGCTGACGATCGACCTCCTACCTGGCAAGAGCGCTGACGAGGTATACGACGAATCGCTGCAGCTGGTCAAATCCGAAGCGAAGAAGTCGATTAAGAATGTGCTCAAAGGCTACTTGCCCGAGCGCCTGATTCCGCTGCTGCTGGCAGCTTCGGAGCTTGACGAGCAGCTGACCTACGACAACATTCCGAAGCAGTCTTGGCTTGCGCTGGCGAAGCTGATCAAGGCTTTCCCGCTCCGCGCTTACGGGACGCTGAAGCTGGAGGATGCTTTTGTCACGGGCGGGGGCGTGAACTTGAAGGAAATCGATCCGAAGACGATGGAATCCAAGATGAAGAACGGACTCTACTTCTGCGGCGAAGTGCTTGATATTCATGGGTACACGGGCGGATACAATATTACGGCAGCGTTCACGACAGGCTACACCGCTGGCACGAATGCCGCGCTTCAATAGAAAAAGGCTGACAGACGATTATCGCAATCGCTTGTCAGCCTTTTTTGTTTGTTCAAGTATGTACGTCGCCTGAGAAGTAACCGTACGACCCATCGTCCGGGAAGAACTCATCCTCAGCCGCCGCATCATCATCCCAATTCTTCAAACCGCTCTGTGCATCCTCTTGAGCGACCAGATCCTCATTCACAACATGTGCGGGAATCGTAATATTCGCCATATTGTAGGCATCGTTCGTCAGCTCAATATCCGGAATCGAGGACTGCACCGCCAATTGACCGCCGTGTGACTGCGCGATCTCCAGAGCCGAAGTCAGATCGCTCCCGCGAATATGAATATGTACGCTTGCTCCTTGCTGTATAACGGGATCATAGCCTAGTTCTTGCAAGGTCGAGCTTGCGAGCTGCGCTGCACCCGAATCCCCGAATTGAAACATTAATGCTGTATCCTCCTGCATATCGTGCACATCCTCTTTTTAGCTAAAATTATCCATTCTTAGCTAGAATTCCACTTTGCTCGATATTTTATGCTACATGTAAAGATATGTTATAATACCCGCATACAACACATGCAGGGGTGCGATGCACAATGATGGTTGATATGTTCGCAAATACTGCAAATGCGATATTAATAATACGCGAGCAGCAGAACTCCAGATATATTCATGATTGCACGAAATCATTTTGCCATGTAACAGGATTTACCCAAGAAGCGCTCATTGGCAACAAGCTGATGAACATGCCTGACTTTGTCTCGAACGAGCTGTGGCTATTCATTGACCGGATGTGCGGATCTATTTCGGACAAGCTGCCTGAAGCGCATGCGGAGATCGATATTACTACGCCAGGAAACATGCATATTTTTGCAGAGTTGCACGTGAAGCCAATTCGGTACGCGAATGACAACTATTATTTGCTCACCTTCAGAGACCGTTCCGAGCATAAATGGATCGATGATATACTCGTACAGCATCGCGTAGAATTATCGCTCATCTTGACGAACACCAGCTCTATTACGTCGATGCGAAGCTATCATGAGCCAATTCCATTTGACCGACAGACCATTACGATGCAGCCGAGTCAGAAATTCGTTGCCGAATCCGACCGAGAACGAGTTAGAGCGATTCTTAACAATCTTCGAAGCCTAATCGGTGCAGATGCGGAACCGCTTTCGTTTAAGCTCCAGTTATTCGAGGACCAATACTTAGCCCACGCACTCATTAAACCATTCTTTTATGCGGACGGCACTTTCCGATGCTTCGCCATTTGCATTCTATCGGTTGAAACGCTCGATCAGACGGATGATCATCCAGTCAAGAATATATCGATCGCAGTAGAAGAATATGCCGAGGATGAATCGAACGACCCGTCTTACAAGCTTCGATTGCTTATGCTGAAGCGGAACATGTCGGTTACGAAGCTCGCCGAAAGCACGCAAATATCTTTAACGACAATCTCCAACATCCGCAATGGAAAGATCAGGAAGCCGCAGCGCCTCACCGCGCATCTCATAGCGGAGCAGCTCGGTGTCTCGCCAGACGATATTTGGGGATCGCTATAACGGAAGACGTAGGCGACCCTCCTTAAACAAACAACCTCCAAACCACTTCATCACGAAGTGGTTTGGAGGTTGTTGTTCGTTATCGCTTATCGCCTAGAGCTTAAACTTCGACGCGACTTCGTTCATCCCTTGCGCAATCTCGCTGAGCGAGCGCGATGACAGGGCAATCTGCTCTGCAGAAGCGGTTTGCTCCTCGGTCGTCGCCGCTACCGTCATCGCGGTTTCCGAGCTGTCTCTTGCGATTTCCTTCAGTCGATGCATGGCGCTGATGACTTGCTCCGAGCCTGCCGCCATCTGCTCCGAAGCCGCGGCAACTTCCTGCACCTGGCCGGATACTCGCTCCGATGCGGCAGCGATGCCTGCGAACGAATCCCCTGCATCGCGCACGCTGCGCAGTCCGTCCTCTGCTTCAACCGCTGTTGCTTGCATAGACTGAACAGCTACAAGCATATCATCCGTTACCTGCTGGATGACGTTCTCAATCTCGTCAACCGCCTCGGACGTCTGCTGCGCAAGTTTGCGCACTTCATCGGCAACGACAGCGAAGCCGCGGCCATGCTCTCCAGCGCGCGCTGCTTCAATGGCAGCGTTGAGCGCTAGCAAATTCGTATGCTTCGATACTTCGCCGATCAGCTTCGAGATCATGCCGATATTGCGCGTATGCAGCTCCAGCTGATTCACTTGATCAACGGACTTCTGCACCGTTTCATTAATACCGGTCATCCTCACCATCGCCTGCTTCACCGCTTCAAGGCCGACAGCCGCTTCACGGCTCGCATCCGCTGACAAGCTCGCAACGACTGACGTCGACTCCGCAATACGGTTGATGCCATCGCCAAGATCTTGCGTCGTCTTGCTCACTTCCTCGAAGCGCTGCAGCGTCACTTCCGAACCCGCAGCCATCTGCGACACGGAATCCGCTGCTTGCTGGGACGCGCTCGCGTTCTGCTCCGAGATCGCAAGCATCTGCTGCGATGAAGACGCAATGCCAGCGGACGCTTCCTGTACGCCGCGCATCGCCGTCTGCAGATGACTGATCATGCTGCTTAGCGAAGCGAACAACGCGCCGATCTCGTCCTTGTTGCGAATCTTCGGCATCGTGACGAGCAGATTGCCGCCGGCAATCTCGTTCACAGCCGTAGCCGCTTGCTTAATCGGCTTCGAGATCGCAGCTCGTACATACCAGGTAAGCAGCACGACGAGCAATACGCCAACCGCCAATGCAATGAGAACCATCTGCTTCGATTGATTATAAATATTATGGTTGAACTGCTTGGCATCCTCGGCACCGCTATGGTTATTGCGGACCAGATAGTCGATATTCGATTGAATCGCCATATACGCCTTCTCCGAATCCTTCATAAACTCGGATACTTGATCAATGGAAAGATTCTGCTTCGAAAGCTCAACGGTCTTCTCATATGTATTCTCGTACGTTTTCCAAGCCGCTTCAAGGTTAGCGAGCAGCCCTTGATCGTCTGAATCCGTGTCTTTAATAATCGCTTTATAGGATGCAAAGCTGTCATTTACTTTCTGAATCGTCGCATCTGCTTCCGCTTTGTATTGATCCTTCAGGTTCTCGTTCTGCTCAATGAGAAGCTTGTACTGCGTGGACAATACATGGTCCGCCATATAATTGATATTGTTGATGGTTTCGACTCCAGCCAGCCATCTGTCCGCAATAACCTTGGAATTGTCATTCATCTTGGACATCATCATGGAGCTAATCAATCCATTAGCAACGAGCAGCAGGAGTACGCTGATAAACGATAGCATTAATTTGGCGCCAACCGAAATTTTGAGCTTCACATTCATCGGGTTCAGTTGCAGATCAGTCTTCGTGTTTAGCTTCAGTTTTTTCTTCATCTCATGGATCTCCGCCTCTGCCATCGAATAAATAGGATTGCTATAATCTAGTAATACTACACTAGTATACTTGGGATCAGCCTGGGATAAAAAGCGATATTGCCGACAAATCCCGATAAAATACACTTGTAACTTCTTCCATTCTAGTACTAGCGACATATGAACTTGTCCATTTTACCATCTCTTAACAGAAGTTTAAATAATTAAATAGTCGCATTAATGAAAAAAATCCGCTACTCCCGTCATTGAACGGAAGCAGCGGATTTCTTCAATAATATCCTTATTATTTGCGATAAGGCTGCAGTGCAGCGTTGATGCCGCGAGTCTGCGCATAAATATCTTGATAAATCCGGAATAGGCCTGCGTACGCATCTACGGCAGCCGGGTTCGGCTTATACACGGAGGAGCGCTTCACGAACAGCTCTGCGCAAGCGTCGAGACTTTCGAACCAGCCGGAGCCATATGCCGCGAGCATTGCTGCTCCGAGGCCAGGGCCTTGCTCGTTCTCAAGCGCAACCACGTCTGCGTTGAAGATATCCGCTTGCATTTGCAGCCAGACCGGATTTTGCGCGCCGCCGCCGATCGAGATGATCGTGTCGACCGTCTTGCCTGCTTGGCGGAACATATCGACCGACTCATTCAGCGAGAACGTAATGCCTTCCATCACCGCTCTTGCAAAATGAATCCGCTCATGTGAGCCGTCGATGCCGATAAAGCTGCCACGAATGACGGAATCCGGATGCGGCGTACGCTCGCCAACGAGATACGGCGTGAACAAGAGGCCATTCGAGCCTGGCAGCACATCGCCCGCTCCTTGAAGCAGCTCATCGTAAGACTCGCCCTTCGCGAACGTATTCTTGAACCAGCTGAGGCTGTAGCCTGCCGCGAGCGTTACGCCCATCGCATAGAAGGCATCCTCTTTGCCATGATTGAAGAAATGCACTTTACCGCGGAAGTCGTTGCCGCTTCCTTGCTCGTAAGAGAGAATAACGCCGGACGTACCGATGCTGCACATCGTCAGTCCTTCTTGCAAGATGCCCGAGCCGATAGCTCCGCATGCATTGTCTGCGCCGCCAGCGAACACCTTCGTGTCTGCGCTGAGGCCGCAAGCCGCTGCTTGTTCAGGCAGCAAAGTGCCTGTCAGTGCGTGCGACTCGACCAGCGGCGGGCAGAACGATGCAGGCAGGTTCACTGCCTCCAGCACCTCGCTGCTCCAGCGTTTGCCCGCTACGTCTAGCAGCAGCGTGCCGGCTGCATCGGAGTAATCCATATGAAGCGCGCCCGTTAACCGGTAACGCACGTAATCCTTCGGCAGCAGGAACGAAACGGCCTGCGCGAACACTTCCGGCTCGTGCTTACGCACCCACAGAATCTTCGGCAGCGTGAAGCCTTCCAGTGCCGGATTGCGCGTTACCGTTAGCAGCTGCTCGAGGCCGACAAGCGACTCAATCTCGCGGCATTCCGCCGTTGTGCGCGTATCGTTCCATAGAATCGCTCTGCGCACCGGCTCCCCTGCCGCATTCAGCAGAACAAGACCGTGCATTTGACCGGAGAAGCTAATGCCTTCGATTGCGTCTGCCGGCACGCCTGCATTCTCGACCAGCTCGCGAAGCGCGCCAATCGTGCCCGTAACCCAATCTTCCGGCGTTTGCTCGCTCCAGCCGGAATGTTCATGATAAAGCGGATATTCGCGCGACGCTTCGGCGGCCACAGTGCCGCTTCGATCAAGAAGCAGCACCTTTACCGCGCTAGTGCCGAGGTCAATACCGATGACGTAGGACATGCGGAATTTCCTCCTATTATACGCTGTAGATGATTTCGTTCAGCATCAATTTGATCCGCTCTTGACGGCCGGATTCGTTCTTGATGACGTTGTTCTGCAAAGCGTATTGCTCAAGCGATGCCAATGTAGCGCGGCCAGCTACGATCTCTGCGCCTATGCCGTCGCGGAAGCTGCGGTAACGGTTGTCAACGATATTGTCGATTACTTTCTCATCGATCAGCTTCGCAGCTGCTTTCAGACCCCAAGCGTAAGTGTCCATACCTGCAATGTGAGCAAGGAACAAATCTTGGTCTTCGAACGAGCCACGGCGTACTTTCGCGTCGAAGTTGATGCCGCCGCGGCCAATACCGCCTGCTTTGAGTACTTCGAACATAGTAAGCGTAGTCGAGTAAAGGTCAGTTGGGAATTCATCTGTATCCCAGCCGAGCAGCAGGTCGCCTTGGTTCGCATCAAGCGATCCGAGCATGCCGTTGATTGCAGCTACGCGGATTTCGTGCTCGAACGAGTGGCCTGCGAGCGTTGCATGGTTTGCTTCAAGATTCAGCTTGAACTTGTCTTTCAAGCCATACTTCTGTAGGAACGAGATTGTTGTAGCCGCATCGAAGTCATACTGATGCTTCGTTGGCTCTTTCGGCTTCGGTTCGATCAAGAATTGAGCGTCGAATCCGATTTCGTTCGAGTATGCAATCGCCATTTCGAACAGGCGAGCAAGGTTGTCGAGCTCAAGCGCCATATCTGTGTTCAGCAGCGTCTCATAACCTTCACGGCCGCCCCAGAATACATAGTTCTCAGCGCCAAGGCGTTTACCCACTTCAAGGCTCTTCTTAAGCTGTGCGCCAACGTATGCGAATACGTCTGCGTTACAAGTTGTTGCTGCACCGTGCACGAAGCGCGGGTTAGTGAACATGTTAGCTGTGTTCCAGAGCAGCTTCGCGCCAGTTGCTTTCATGTTCTCTTCAAGCATGTCGACGATTACGTCGAGGTTCTTGTTCGTTTCAGCCAGCGTATCGCCTTCCGGTGCGATGTCACGGTCATGGAAGCAGTAGTAAGGAATGCCGATCTTGTTCAAGAACTCGAAGTTCGCTTCTACGCGGCGCTTCGCTTGATCCATTGCGTCAGCGCTATCCCAGCCGCGAACTGCTGTACCTACGCCGAACGGGTCGGAGCCGGCGCCAGTGAATGTATGCCAGTAAGCAACTGCGAAGCGCAGGTGTTCTTCCATTGTTTTGCCAAGAATAACTTCGCTAGGGTTGTAATGTTTGAATGCAAGTGGATTATCCGAGCCTTTGCCTTCGTAAGCAATTTTGCCAATGTTCTTGAAATATGTCATTTTGAGATGGCCTCCTAGAAATAATGTAAACGTTCTTATGGGTCTATTCTAGCATTAAGAAACTTTGTTTGTCTACTAAACAAAGTATGTTTTTTTAACCAAATATTATTTGGATACAAGCTTCCGAAGCTTGGCCTTTCGCATACCTTGTATGTAGTTTATTTTCAACCAAGTTAGGGCACTCTTCAGGAGGCGAACCTCTATATGGCTTGCGGCAATTTAGGCGTGGCTAATGATTTTAACGTGTTTGTGTTCGGCAATCATACGCAATCGTTCGTCGATTCCGGCGGACGTGTAGCGGTTGGCGGCAATGCGACCTACAATAGCTATGGCATTGGCTCATCCTTGCCTGTCTCGCAAACAAGAGCCGATCTCATCGTCGGCGGCAATATGAACATTACAAGCGGTACCAACTTTAGCGGCAACAGCGTTATCAGTCCGACCGGAACCATCATCAAATACACCATGACGAACAATAACGGCGTCGCCGGTCAACCATTCCGCGGAACGCCGGTTGACTTTGCAGATGCCAAACAATACTTGACTTGCGCTTCTTCCTCGTGGGGTAACCTGAGCCCGAACGGAACCGCATTCGTTAACTTCGGCCAGATCGTGCTGCAGGGGAACAGTCCGACACTGAATATATTCACGATCAACGGGAACAACGTCGCCGGCTCCGGCGTCTCGCTCTCCTCTGCGAACGGCATTAATATCATAGCCCCGCCCGGTTCTACGATACTCGTCAACATCTCCGGAACAAGCGTCGGGTTCGGCAGCTACGCCATCTTCAGAAACGGCGGCCAATCCACAGCGGCCGACGGCGCGTTCATCATGTGGAACTTCTTTCAAGCGACGAACGCATTCAACCTCAACCTGTCGATCAAAGGCTCCGTGCTCGCGCCGTTCGCCGCTTGGAGCGCCTCTGGCTTCGGCAATATCGACGGCACAATCGTAGCGGATTCGCTCACGAATACGACCGGCTCCATTGAAGAGCATAACGTGCCGTTCACGGGCTGTTTGCCGGAAGCTTTCTGTACCCCAAGGCTCACGCTCACGAAGACCGTGAACGGGGGCAGCTCCGTCACCGGTCCGCCAGGAACACCGCTCATCTATGTCATTACCGTGACCAACACCGGTGCTGGCGTGTTAACGAACATATCTGTCAGCGACCCTCTACTGAACTTCCAGCAAACGATCCCTCAGCTGCCTGCCGGTCAATCGATGCAATTCACCATTCTATCCGAAATTCAGCTTGGACCTCCCGGAAGCAGCTACTTGAATACCGTAACGGCTCAGAGCAGCCTGACGCCTCCGCAATCCGCCTCCGTCACGATTACGATCCAGAATAGAGACGTTACCGCTATCTTCCATAAGTCCGTGCAGCCAGCGGAAGCGATGCATGGAGATACGGTCATTTACACGTTTACCGTGGAGCTTCCGGAATTCGTCACATTGACCAATGTTCACTTGGTCGATCCGATACTTGGTATCGACATGACGTTCCCTACATTTACAGGCGGAGAGCTGCTGCAGGTGCCGTTCGTTATTCCGGCCAGTGCTCCGATTGGAAGCAACTTCGTCAACACGGCAACATTGACGGCCAGCAACTTGCCAGTAACACTGACAGATTCCGCTTCGGTATTCATCACGGAAACGCCGTCTGTCTCGTTGACCAAAGAAGCCGATACCGCCACGGCGATCCCCGGCCAAACCATCCATTACACGCTTACGGTCAGAAACGAATCCCAAGCGACGCCGCTCTTCAATCTGTTATTAAACGATCCGCTCCTGCAATTGAATCAGACCATTGCCAAGCTGGACCCGAACACCTCGGTTGTTTTCTTCGGCAACTACACCGTCCCGGCAGAAACTCCGGCTGGTACGGTCATTCACAATACCGCAACGCTCGTATCCCAGCTTGGCACCGAAACGGCAAGCACCAACGTGCTGGTTATCCCCGCTCCGCTCATTACGATCACGAAGACGCCAAGCACGCTGCTCGCGCCCCCAGGCGCTACGATTGAATACGCAATCGTCGTGACCAATACGGGCAATATCCCGCTGACGGACGTTATGATAACGGATCCGGAGCTGTCGTTCTCCGTAACGGTTCCTACCTTGCCAGTTGGCGGCCAATATGTTGCGACGGTTCCATTCGTCATCCCCCTTGGGACGCCTGCGGGCACGAAGCTGACCAATACCGCCGTCGTCATTACGGACCAGACGCCAGCTGCCACGGCAAGCGCGGAAGTGACCGTTGCTGCCGTATTCGGCTTATCGGTTGAGAAGACAGTGAATCAGGCGACCGCACTGCCCGGAGATACGGTGCAATTCACCATCGTCGTTACGAACACATCCAACACCGAGATCACGAATGTCGTCATTAGCGATCCGCTTCTGCAGATTAACGATACGATCCCTGTCATGGAACAAAACGGGACGCAGATCTACCACATTCCGTTTACGATCCCGATCGGCACTCCTGCGGGAACGCTCGTGACGAATACCGTTACCGCAGATTCAGACCAAACGGAGCCGCACTCGGCTATCGTTCAGGTCGTTGTCGGGGCAGCGCCTTCTCTTACTTTGGATAAAAGCGTTACCCCAGCAAGCGGACTTCCCGGCACCCCGATTACGTATACCTTTACCGTGACAAACACCGGCAATACGCCGCTTACGCAAGTACGAGTACAGGACCCGCTCCTTGGCGTGGATACGACCATACCAAACATCGCTATCGGCGGCCAGTTCGCTTTCGATGTCCCTTCGGTCATTCCGGCGTTGCCTCCGGGCACCATTGTCCAGAACGTTGCAAACGCCGTTTCCGTCGAAACGCCTACGCCAGTGTTTGCGGATGCCTTTATTTCCGTCGGCACGCCGCCGTCTTTGACATTGACCAAGACGGTCAGCGCTGCCACCGCTCTGCCCGGAGAAACCGTCGTATTCACGATCACGCTGACGAATACGTCTGCCGTTACATTGACGAACGTCCATCTCGTTGATCCGTTCTTCCAGATCGATTACACCTTCGGCGCCCTTCAGTCCGGCGATTCCCGGGTGATTACCGGAGACTTTACCATCCCGGCGGGCACGCCTGCTGGCACCGTCTTCGTGAACGAAGTCACTGTCTCCTCCGACCAGACGCCGCCAATATCCGCAGATGCTTCCGTGACCACCGAAGCGTTCTACGATATGGCTGTCACCAAAAGTGTAAATATCGCAACGGCGCTGCCTGGGCAGACCATCGTATATACATTAGAAGTGACCAATACGGGCAATGCACCGCTCTTCAACGTGCAAGTTTCCGACCCGTTCCTGGGCTTCTCTACGGTTATCTCTGTCCTTCTTCAAAACCAAGTTCAAACTTGTATGATTCCTTACACAATTCCGGAAGATGCTGCTCCAGGAACGATTATTACGAATACCGTCTTGGCCACCTCCGCGCAAACCGGTGACCGTACGGCAAGCTCGAGCGTGCTCGTATTGCCGATACCGGCAGGCGATATCCAAGTGCAGAAGCTCGTCAGCACATTAACGGCAAGCCCTGGCGAGACGATCTTTTACACGCTCCTTGTCTTCAATGACTCGACCGGCGTTGTGAACGATATCCAAATTACCGACCCGCTTCTTGGCATCAGCGAAACGATCGCCGAGCTTCAACCGAACACGCTGTATACGCTCAGCGTGCCGTATGTCATACCTCTCGGAACGCCTGCTGGAACGGTCATCACGAACACCGTAACCGTCGAAGCATTAGGAGAGACGCATGAAGCCAGCGTTAGCGTGACCGTAACCGCAGTCCCTGGCCTCTCGATTACGAAGTCGTCCGACATGCAGACGGTGACTCCTGGCGATGTCGTCAATTACACAATTACCGTGCAAAATACAGGCAACACGCCGTTAACGAATGTTGCCGTCACCGATGCCACGCTTGGCTTTGCGACCGTTGTTCCCGTACTTGCCATTGGCGCCAGCCAAGCGCTGAATGTGCCTTTCGTCGTGCCTGCCCTGCCGCCTGGCACGATTCTGACCAATACCGCATCAGCGACTGCCGATCAGGTGCCGACGCCTGTAACGGCATCGACTTCGATTAGCATTGGTTCGCCTGCCAACGTGTTTCTTGCAAAAAGCGTTACGCCGGCCACCGCCGCGCCTGGTGAAGTCGTCACCTTCACGATTGAAGCGGCCAACACGTCAGGCAGCGAGCTAACGAATGTCTTGATGATCGATGAACTCCTTGGATTGTTCATTGATGCTCCAATCATTGCACCGGGAGTGTCGAGAACAATTGTGATGAATTATACGATACCGCCTGGCACACCAGCCGGCACCGTTATTCCGAACGTCGTCACATTGACCTCCGACCAGACGCTGCCAGCTACGGCGGTTGCATCTGTGACTGTAACCCCGGGACCTGCGCTAACGCTGCAGAAGATCGAGAGCCAGTCTTCGGCTCAACCTGGAGATACGGTGACTTATACGATCGTGGTGACAAATACCGGCAACGTGCCGTTAACGAACGTTCACTTAACAGATACGCTGCTTGGCTTCGACGAGACGATCGCGCTCTTGAACCCGCTGAACTCTTTTACAATCCATATTCCATTCGAGATCCCGTTTGGACTCTCGGCCGGGGCACGGGTGTTCAATACCGTTGTTGCCGTTTCGGATCAGACGCCTCCTGTCGAAGCGATGACCAACCTGACCATTCTGCCAATCTACTCAATCAATGTCAGCAAAACGGCTTCTCAGAGCGAAGCAGTGCCGGGCAATGTCATCACGTTCGAAACGACCGTCACGAATACGTCTAATGCGCCGCTCACCAATGTGACGCTGAACGATCCGCTGCTCAATATCTTTGAAAGGATCAATACGCTGGATATCGGAGAATCCATCACTCTGTTCGCGGATTATACCGTTCCTGCAGGTACTCCAGCAGGCTCGTTCGTGACGAACATCGTCACCGCGGTTTCGTCAGAGACGCCGCCGGCGACAACGAGCGCCTCGGTTCTCATTCTCCCGGATCCGCGGCTTAGCCTCACGAAGCTGCTGCCGACAATTGGATTACCTGGCGGCAAGCTGCGGATGTCGTTGTACTTCATCAACGAGGGGAATGTGACGCTCAATAATATTCTGCTCGTGGATCCCCTTGCGAACCTGTCCTTCCATCTCGATGAGCTGGTTCCTGGCGCTAGCGAGCTCGGGTATTTGTGGTTCATCATTCCGACGGATGCCCAGCCAGGCTCGCGGATCGTGAACACAGCCGTCATTTCGTCGAACGAAACAGGTCCGATTGAAGCAAGCCGAACGGTCAATATTGTGGGGCTCCTTATCGAGAAATCATCCAGCGCGCTATCCGTCAATGTCCGTGACCGCATCACGTACAATTTGATCGTCCGCAACCCTACCCCTTACCCAGCAACCAATGTGGTGCTCCGCGACCCATTGCCGAGCGAAGCCGTGTTCGTCCCAGGCAGCGTCTGGTTGAATGGCGAACGATTGCCGGATGCGTCGCCAACAGGTAGCGCGGGTATCCCAATTGGTACAATTGCGGCAGGCGGATATGCGACCGTGTCGTTCAGAGCGACGGTGAGGGAGGAGCCGGCAGGCGGCAAGCTGGATAACCAAGCGAACGCCAGCTTCACGTTTACAGATGCCGGTACAACAGTCAGAGGCACATCGCTATCCAACGTATGGACCGTCCGCGTCTACGACGAAGAGGAATAAAAAGATGCAACTTCCACTTCCTCGTGGTAAAATCGTTTCCAAATCATCGTAAGAGGCGGATTCGAAGGGACGTTAGGAGCATGGCGATTAAGAAAACCGGGGATTTGGCGCTAGTCAAAAAGATAAATACAGCAATCGTGCTGGAGGCGGTGCTTCGTCACGCGCCTCTTTCGCGCGCTCAAATCTCGGAGCGGACCGGACTGAACAAGGCCACGGTGTCGAGCCTCGTTCAAGATCTGATTGATCGTCATCTCGTCGTCGATATCGGTCCGGGCGAATCAAGCGGCGGGCGCAAGCCGAATATGCTGCTGTTCCATGCCAGAGCAGGATACGCCGTCGGAATCGATCTCGGCGTCAACTATATCCGCGGCATTCTCACCGATCTCGAAGGCAGCGTCATCGTCGAACGAACGCTGCCGCTGCATACCCAGCAGCAGGAAAAAGTCATTAATCAGCTCATTGCTTGCATCGAAGGGCTTAAAACCGCGATACCTACCAGTCCGTATGGGCTAGTAGGTATCGGAATCGGCGTGCCGGGCATCGTCAATGGTGAGGGTACGATTCTGTTCGCTCCGAATCTATCTTGGTCTGATGTGCCGCTGCGCGCCTTGATCGAAGAACGGTTCGGCGTTCCGGTGACGATCGACAATGAAGCGAACGCCGGTGCGCAGGGCGAGCAGAAGTATGGCGCAGGACGAGGCATTGCAACGCAAATCTATGTCAGTATCGGCATCGGGATTGGCAGCGGCATTATCTTGGACAAGGAGCTGTACAAGGGAGCATCGGGCTTCTCCGGCGAGCTAGGCCATCTGTCCATCGAAGCCGCCGGCAAGCCTTGCCGCTGCGGCAACCATGGCTGCTGGGAGCTGTATGCTTCGGAGAATGCATTGCTTGAACAGGCCTCTTCCCTTGGACTCGGGCCCCACGATCTGGACAGTCTGCTGCAAGCCGCCGAACAAGGCAATGAGGATGTCATCGCCTTGTTCCGTAGCATCGGAGAATGGATCGGCGCAGGCATCGCGAATATCGTCAACATCTTCAATCCGGATGTCGTCATTATCGGCAACCGGATGAGACGCGCCGAAGCTTGGATCAGCGAAGCAATCGCGAATACAGTGGCGAGTCGCGCGCTTGCGTATCACCGCGGTCAGCTGCGAATTCTGTATGCGGAGCTCGGGGACACGTCCGCAGTACGCGGCGCGGCGCACTATGCGATTGACGCGTTCCTGGTGAAGATGAAGGACAGCTAAGCTAAGGCGAGGCTTAGGGCGAAGCTAGGGCGAAACAAAGGCGAAGCTAGGGCAAAGCTAGGGCGAAGCAAAGATCAAGATACGGTGTCGCTAGGGTGCGACGTAACGATCCTTCGCAGACTCCTAACGAACCGTAATGACCTTATTTGCCCAAATTTAGCGCGTTTGAAATTCTAACGAACTCCAGCGTCGTTATTGACCGCTTTTCCACTCCACCATGACTCATTTCCTCGTAATAACGCGTCTGGGATTCGTTACATTCCGTTATTTCGCAATATGAGCCGAATAGCGTCGCTGGAGTTCGTTAGGGACGCGATCACAATGCAAAAAGTGCCTGCTGAAATGGATTAGACACATCCATTTCAGCAGGCACTTTCGCATGATACGGCTTGTTCAGGCTGCCGTCTCGTTCATAACGAGCGGAATGATTTTCTTCACGAAAATCTCCCGTAACGCAGCCGTACTCTCAAAACTATAGGTCTCGGATCCGTTATATAGCGTGAAATAGCGACCATCCTTATCGAACTTCAGCTGCAGCTCATTGAAGCGATCTTGTTTATAAGACTGCCTCAGCTCTATCGTATAATACGGTTCCCACAATACCGGCACGGTCTCGATTGACCGAGAAGCCGCAAGCTCCTTATAGAGCTGAACGCTCTCCGTATCACGCTCCGCAAGTGTCGCCCATATCTTCATTTCGCGGTCCAGTATCGTCATATTAAAGCCTTGCTTGGTCGGATTTAAGTCGCGATCGAAGTATGTCGAGATCTGATTCGGCGGGTCCATCAGCCGGTCAATCCGTTCAGCGAGCGGGAATAAGGAGAGCAGAAACAGCATGCCGCCGAACAGCACCGCCGTCTGCTTCACCGGACGATTACGCTTCGTTCTCCGCATATTCACATAAGCGAGCAATAAGCCAAGCGGCAGCGCGAAGCCATTGAAGCGAAAAGCAAACACAGACAATACCAAGTAACCAAGCAGCTTCAGGAAGAGCATCGGCTCCGCTGTGGAGGATTTGCGACCTGTCAGCCAAACGAGGATCGCCACGAGGAACAGCATGCCATAGCCGATTATATTAGAAACCATCATTGCATCATGTGAGGGAGCCAGCTCATGCGGTACGATCATCTTCACCTTCCTTTCTTGCCCGATAGACCGAGCTCACGAGCGCCCAACCCGAGCGAAATCGTTCAATACAGTCTACTATAGCAGACAATTCGCCCTGACACGCCAAAAAAAGCCTCTAACATCGGCGCCGCTCGCTACCACCTGCGGGCGCCTGAATGTTAGAGGCTGTTCGATTCATTCAAACGATTATGCGGATTCCACGGCAGCCTGCTGTGATGCCGGCACTTTCTTGCGAGTTACGCTCTGACGTCCGTCGATGCTAACCGGCACATCGCCGTCTATCGTTACGCGCCGCACGACACGGTGCTGATCGCCATAGTCATTTACAGCGTAGTGCTGAGTCGCTCTGTTATCCCAGATAATCACGTCGCCTTCCGACCAGCGCCAGCGGACCGTATTTTCCAGTCTCGTAATATGGCTTTGCAGCAGCGAGAACAGCTGAGCGGAGTCCGCCGAAGACAAGCCGAGAATCCTTTTCACGAAATGACCCAGTACAAGCGTGCGCTCTCCCGTCTCCGGATGAACACGGACAAGCGGATGCTCGGTCTCATACACCGTGGACGCGAACACTTCGCGATACTTCGCTTGCGCCACTTCATCCACCTCTCTGCTCCGATATGCAGCGTAATCGTATTCGTTCGAATGAACCGCCCATAAACCATCAACGAGCTTCTGCAGCTCCGCAGGCAGGTGGTCGTATGCCGCTGCCGTGTTCGCCCACACCGTATCGCCGCCCGCTTCCGGCACGACAACCGCGCGAAGAATCGACGCTTGCGGATACGCATCAACGAACGTTACGTCCGTGTGCCACGAATCGGCGCGGCCGCCATGCTCGGAATTCAGCTCCAGCACGTAGTCGGTGCCTTGCTTGATCGGCACGGTCGGATGCGCTACCGGGCTGCCGAGCAGCTTCGCGAAAGCCTCTTGACCTGCGTCATCCAGCTGATGCTGGCCACGGAAGAAGACGACTTTATGCTTCAGCAATGCTTGCCGAATGAAGCTGACTGTCTCTTCATTTAAGTCAGCGCTCAGCTCCACGCCTCGGATCTCCGCACCGATTCTTCCTGCTACAGGGCGTACCTCGAAATTCACGTTTGCACTTGCTTCCACTGCTTCATTACGTTCTACTTGGCTCATGATTATGGCCTCCTTAGATTAGATGATTTGGCTATTCTTCGAAATCGTTGTTGCTGCGAACTGATTCACCGGACGGCTAAGTCCAAAATGCTCCCGGAGCGTGCTGCCTTGATACTCCACTCTAAACAACCCTCTGCGCTGAAGCTCCGGCACGACCTGCGATGCAAACTCCTCTAGGCCAGCAGGCAAGTACGGCGGCATGACATTGAAGCCGTCACTGCCTCCTTGCGTGAACCATTCCTCCAGCTGATCCGCAACCTGCACTGCAGTACCCGCGAATACACGATGGCCGCGGCCGCCAGCAAGGCGGTGAATAAGCTGGCGAATCGTAAGCTTCTCACGCCCCGCAAGATCCGCAACGAGCTGGAATCTGCTCTTGTTGCCGTTAATGTCGCTGACATTAGGCAGCTCAGGCAGCGGTCCATCCAGCGGATACGTGAACAGGCTGATGCCGAGCATGTTGGAGAGCTGGGCGAGACCGTACTCGGGCACTGTCAGCTCGTTCAGCTGCTGCTCCTTCTCCTTCGCTTCGGACTCCGTCGCGCCGATGACCGCGCAGATGCCTGGCAGGATCTTCAGCTCATCAGGGTTGCGGCCGTACCTTGCCGCTCTCGCCTTCACGTCGCGGTAGAACTGCTGTGCATCCGCGAGCGTCTGCTGCGCCGTGAAGATCGCCTCCGCGAACTGCGCGGCGAATTCCTTGCCGTCCTCCGACGAGCCAGCCTGCACGAGCACCGGATAGCCTTGCGGCGAGCGCGGAATATTCAGAGGGCCGCGCACATGGAATGTATCTCCCTCGTGCTGGATCGCCCGCACCTTATCCGGCTGCGCGAACACGCCGGCTTCTCGGTCGATGACGATGGCATCGTCCTCCCAGCTGTCCCATAGGCCAGTCGTAACGCGCAGAAACTCATGAGCCCGTTCATACCGCTTATGATGCGCAAGGTGCGGATCCTTGCTGAAGTTGCTGGCTTCAAATTCGCTGCCGGAGGTCACGATATTCCAGCCTGCTCGCCCTTTGCTGATATGGTCGAGCGAAGCGAACTTGCGAGCGACATGGAATGGCTCGTTATAGGTCGTCGACACCGTTCCGATCAGACCGATCTGCTTCGTTACGGCAGCGAGCGCGGAGAGCAGCGTGAATGGCTCGAGCCCGACGAAAGCGCCATGCTTAATGTTGTTGTTCACTGCGAGTCCGTCTGCCAGGAAGAGCGAATCAAATTTCGCCTTCTCGGCAATTTGAGCGATCCGCTGGAAGTAAGCAATGTCTGTAATGTTGTGCGGCTCGGTTCCTGCATGCCTCCAAGCCGCCTCGTGATGCCCAGCGTTCATAATGAATACGTTGAGGTTCATTTGTTTCTTGTGCTTGCTCATTGCTTTTCACGCACCTTCCGTAATTGCTTAGTCGCCGTAGGTCTGTCTCCACGCCGTTAATTTCCGCTCTATAAACAAGATGACATAATTGAGAATAAGGCCGATGACGGAGATGGATAGAATGCCTGCATACATCTCAGGGATCTGAAAGCTAAACTGCGTATATTGGATGAGATAACCTAGGCCTGATTTGGCCCCGACCATCTCCGCAGCAACGAGGACTAATATGGACGCCGCTCCGGACTGCCTTATACCGATGAAGATCGTAGGTACCGCAGCCGGAATAATCACTTTGCGAAAAAGCGCAATAGGCGACAGTCCCATCGACTTGGCAGATTTAATCAACAGCGGATCGACGTTCTTCACGCCACTAATCGTGTTGAGCAGCAGCGGGAAGAAGCAGGCGTAGAAGACGATGGAGATCTTCGATGTTTCGCCAAGCCCGAGGAGCAGAATGAACACGGGCAGGATCGCAAGCGGCGCCGTGTTGCGCATCACTTCGAGCAGCGGACTGAGATAAGCGGCGACTGGCTTCCACCAGCCGATTGCCAGACCAATCGGGACGCTGACGACAAGCGCCAGCAGGAAGCCGCCGAGCGAGCGGGATAAGCTGGCTTCCGTATGCTCAGCCAGATCGCCTGACAGGAGCAGCTGCCACCAAGCCTTAAGCACCGTTGAGAGCGGCGGGAAGAACGTGTTGTCGACCAGCCCCGTTCGCGGTGCGATCTCCCATAATGCGAGGAATGCGGCAATGACAATCAAATTGCGAAACCACTGCTGTGCCTTTACTCTCACTGCACGAAGCACCGTTCCGCTATTAATTCGGCTGCCTCGCTGGTTCTCCGTCTCATACCGGCCAAGTACCTCACCGCTGGATCTTGTCGACGTTAAAGTTGTCGTTGTCGATACGTTAGCCATCAACACCCGCTCCTTTACCTGCTGTTTTCTTGCCTGCCGCGGTCAGACTCTTGTTCTTCTCTTGCTCTTGCGCCCGAGACACCTCGTCTTTCAACAAATCCCATATTTGATGCCGAATCCGCACGAACTCGGGGTTCGACCGCAAATCCTCTTCCGTCGTTCTGGATTCGAATGGCACCTCGATAATTTCTTTAATCCGCCCCGGCCTCGACGTCATGACAGCCACCCGTTGCCCAAGATAGACCGCCTCTTCGATACCGTGCGTGATGAAAATAATCGTCTTCTTCGTCGCCTCCCAAATGCGCAGCAGCTCCGTTTGCAAAGTCTCCCGTGTCTGTGCATCAAGCGCTGCGAACGGCTCATCCATGAGCAGCACTTCCGGATCGTAAGCAAGGCTGCGAGCGATAGCGATGCGCTGCTTCATGCCGCCGGACAGCTCATGTGGATAACGGTTCTCGAAGCCCGCTAAGCCGACAAGATGAATATACTTGCGGGCGATTTCACTTCGTTTCTTGCGAGGCACTCCCTTCGCTTCGAGGCCGAACTCTACGTTCGCAAGCGCCGTCTTCCATGGAAACAACGCATATTGCTGGAACACAATACCCCGGTCGAGATTCGGTCCCGTGATCGGCTTGCCGTCCATCAGGATTTGCCCGCTGTTAGGTTTCGTGAGCCCTGCCAGCAGATCAAGCAGCGTCGACTTCCCGCAGCCGCTCGGACCAACGATGACCATGAATTCCCCAGGTCTCACGTCTAAATGAATATCCTGAAGCGCCGATACCGGCTGCTGCTCTTCTTTGATATGGCTTAAGTTCCGGTTGATGCGAAAAGACTTGCGTACATGCTGCAGACTGATTTTCGCCGTCAACTCTGATCTCTCTGCCGCTTCTATCGTTGAAGCTTCCGCTTTTGTCGCCTCTGTCGTCATCGCAGTTCTCCTCTCCTATTCGCGCCGCTACTTGGCATTTGCCTCGTCGTTGTAAGGGCTGAACTCGTTGGTGTACAGGTCCTTCGCCTGCAGCTCCCCTTCCTTCAGGTTCCCTTCCTTCACGAGCCAGTCGATCCAAGTCTGAAATTCATTATCTGCTATGAGTCCGCCTTTGCCCGCGACGCCAGTGCTCTTCCAGAACTTGATTGCGCCCGCGTCCTCCTTGCGTCCTCGCTTCTCAATAATCTTCTCAAATCTCGCCACGACTTCTTCCCTTGGCGTCGTACGCGCCCACTCAATGGCTTTGGCCGTTGCTTCCACGAATTTGCGAGTCGCGTTCGGATTGTTCTTGATGAACTTGTTCGTCAGCACGTAGCTGCCTGCGCTGAATGTGCCGAACAGGTCCTTATCCTTGAATAGCGGATGGATACCGCCGCGCTCCTCCGCTTTATCCCGAAGGATGCCGCCGAGCGCCGCAACGTCGATCTGTTTCGCCCTTAGCGTCTGCTCTGAAGTGACCGGTGGCACGACGACGAGCGTCACTTGTTCGATCTCGTCTTTGGTCAGACCCGCCCGGTGCAGGTACTCCTTGATAACAAATTCATGATGGGCGCCAAGCGTATTGACCGCGATTCTCTTCCCGATCAGATCTTTCGCCGACTTGATCGGACTGCCATCGAGCACGTAATATCCGGTCCAGGTCTGATCATCCACGCCGTAGTAGGAGATAACGGACTTGATCGGCGCTTTCGCCGCCAGCAGCTTCACAATCGCACCATTGAACGCCCCGCCAAAATCAATATCCCCCGTCACGACGGACTGAATATCCTGCGGTCCGCTAATCGTATTGCCGATAAATTTGAGCTTCAACGGCGCGAGGTAACCGAGATCCTCCGCCAGCTCCGGGAAGCTCACTGCGCCGACTGAGCCTTGGTAGCGCAGTTCTGTGACTTCTAGAGCGCCATCGCTGCCTTTCGCCGAAGCTGTCGTCGATGCCGACTTAGCCCCGCAGCCCGATAATACGAGGGATGAAGCGATAACGAGGGCGAAAGCGGATAAAGCTGATTTTTTCGTAAAATAAGTTTTCATGAGCATGACCTCCATCGGAATTTGGTCGTAAGGAAACAAAAAGGGACACATTCATCTCCCGATGAACGGTCCCTCTCCGGATATCCGGTGGATTTATTTTATTATATTCCTATCGACTTACTATGATTTAACATGATAATACCTGCTGACCCCTTACGTGTCAACAGGTATTTTTGGAAAAATTACGCAGTTAGGCTCGTGTCCGGTGTCTTAGGAGCGTGCTGCTTGAACAGCGGCAGGAGCGAAATCGTACCCGCCAGCATGAACAAAGCAGAGATCGTGTAGATGACGGTGAGCGGCAGTACGGTCTTCATCGGACCTGCGATTGCCATCATGAGCACCATCGCGCCCATGTACATTGGCCCCATGATACCGCTGACTCGCCCGATGAACGCGGCCTCGGACCATTTGAGCATAATCGTATTGATCGAGATGTGAATCATTGGGAATATCATGCCCATGAACAGCTGCAATGTAAGCGTAAATGGAACGTTCGTGGAGTAGCCGACGCCAATCGTGCCTACCGTGCAGACGGCGAGCGCAAGCGCGAGCATTTTGACCGGCGCCATCTTCTTGGACAGCACCGCAACACCAGCGCCGCCTAGAAGCATGCCAACTCCGCTGATCATGAGCACATATTGCAGAAACTCTTTTGGCTGCCCGAGCCGCTCTGTAACGACGAAGATCCCCATCGTTTGGCCGATGCCCCCGGATAAACCGGCAAGCAGGAACGTAATGCACATCGTGCGAAGAACTCGGTTCTTCCATACGTAGCTGAGACCTTCCTTCATCTCGGCCATGACTGTCGTCTGCAACGCATCGGCAGAAATCTCTGGTACTTCATCGCGCGGAATGCGAATGAGGACGAGTGCGGACAGCAAGCTGGCGACACCCATAACGGCTATCGAGACATGAATGCCGAAGTTCTGGAAGACAATCGTGCCAATAGAAGGACCTGCAATCATGAACAGCGCCATAAGCGTCTGGAAGATTCCCATCGCGCTTTGCAGCTGCTCTTGCGGCACATAGCGTTTAAACAGCTTCATCGAAGAAGGCGCGGAGAATTGGGAGAGCGTAGCCGATAAGAATGTGGCAAAATAGACAGCCGCCCATGATTCGTAGATAAGTGCAAGCAGCACGACGCCAACAGCAGCAGCGGACAGGAAATCGCACCATATCATCGTTCTGCGCGGACGCCAGCGGTCAGCGAACGTGCCGCCGATAAAGGCAAACAAGAAGATCGGCGAGAACTCCGCGACCGAAATAAGCGATACGGCAATCGGATCATTGCCCGTCTTCTCCGTCACATACAGCAGGATGGCGAAGTTACGGACCCATATGCCGATTTGCAGCAAAATATTAGACATTAATACCGTTTGAAAAAAACGATTTCGAAGCACAATTGTCAAACCCCTTTAGTTGCTTATTTGGGCGGCTTGTTATAGCCATCCGGAATGTATGGCTGGAGCTCCTGAAGCCATTTGTGCTCCAGCTTCTTCAGCGAATCCCGGTAGGACTGGACGACGGATCGGTTAAGCACACTCGTGCCTGGAATAAGTGAATCCTTGTAATCATTGCGCACTTCTTCGCCAAGCTTCAGCCGCTCCAGCTCCTCGAAGCGAAAATCTGCGCCTGCCTGCTCTTTGTACTCCTGCTGCAGCTCGCTATTGATATGTCCGCCCATATCGAGCGTGAATTTCTCGCGCTGCCATGCCGATTCAATCGTGGACGAAGAAGCAATATACCGTCTGCCATTGCGGTCATTTACAATTTGATACACGCCCATTGCGCGTTGTTTCATGCCAAACTCATTTTGCAATTCCTTGCGTCTGTTCACTGTCATGATGTGATGATCCTCCTTATTTCGTACAAAGTTCAAAGTTCAAACCAAATGGCATATAGCCTGTTATACGTTCAACCAATATGTGCTGCCATCGTTCTCTCGAGCGAGAAAGCCGTAGTCGACCAAATATCGTCTCAGTGTCACATACTCCTCCGGCATAAACCGTTTGAGCAGCTCATTGGTCTCGGGTTCCTTATATTTGCGGCCTTTCTTGAAGGCAGTTGCGACATGGCGGAGCAGCGCTGCTTTGCGTTTCTCTTTGCGAGGAAGTCCGGTTAGCGGACCAGTTAAGCCTTGCGGCAGATACTTAGCTAGCAGAGCGCTGTACTCGTCGCGGGTGAGCGCATACCGTTCGTCAACGAGCGGCGCGGTGCGGTGAACAGGGACAAACTTCTGTCCGTTAGCTAAGCCTCCGTCCATCAGCTCCATAATGGCAAGGAACAGCTTCGCTTGCTTCGCCTTCTCCTTGAGCGCGAACCGGTGATTGCGAATCGTCGAGGCGCTGCCGCCTCCGGTTAGCTTGACCGTGTCGGCGTCGGACATACCTGATGCGAATGCGCCGATAAGCTCTTTCTGCAGATCGGTCAGACCTGTGAGCTTCTTGTCTAGTCCGAGCAAATATTCGAGCATCGATCCATGCTGCTTGGCAATGTGGGAAGATACCGCTTTATGGGCTTCCATCAAGCGTGAATCAATCTGATATACGATGCCTTCTTCGAACTGTTCGCCGCACACTAGGCAATAGTAGCTCTCCGTATCCGCATGATAAGCATAGCCTTGTTTAAGCTCTGTGAAAGAAGCGTTGTAGAATGAGTCCGATATGTTCATTTATAAACAACTCCGCAATTAGTTTGGTTATTTTATAGATATTATATATTTTTGTTTGTTTTTAATCAATAGCTTTCCATTTATCGTTTGAATCTCGACCATTGATCCGCGCTCATAAACTGTAACTTTTCCTCTCTCATGCTCGTCTAAACTGTAGATAAAGGGGGAACCAACAATGAAAAAACTGCCATGGCGGTGGATACTGCTTGTGCTGGTCTTTGCAGGTTCGCTTGCTTGGATACTGAACTTGCCTGACACTAAGGATTGGAAGTCGCAGGTATCCTCAAAAGTCCGTGAACTATCCCAAGATTCGCTGCCTGAATTTCATGTTGCGGCAGGAGTTACGGAGGTTCCTGTTACCCAGAGCACCTACTGCTGGGGCAAACGTGGCTGCGCCGATTATGCGTGGGGGACTATGATGACGCGGGACATCGTGCCAACTGTGATTACAGCAGGTGAAGAGATCCGCATTAGCTTGAAGGATGTGCCTGCACCATCGGAATTGATCGCCCAGAAGTTTCTGGAAGATAACACGTATGAAACAGTGACTCTCACGGATGGCGTGTTCAAAGCCCCTACATCACCTGGCATCTATCACTACGGCGTATCGGCTTATTGGAAGACGGATGATGGCCAGTATTCCAAAGGCGATAGCTCGGTTGTGTTTGTCGTTGAGGTGAAATGACTATAGCTCGTGTAAAAAAGAATGACGATGATCCAAGCTTCAAGCCACTTTGCGGTCGCTTAAAGCCTCGATCATCGTCATTCTTCGGTAAAATGTATTTGCTGCGTTTGTCCGGCTTAATCTGAGTTACCGGCTTCACACCGTTCCAGCTTCCTCGCTGCATCCTCGGGTCGACTCCACCTTGCCTTAGTTTCGTTTCTAATCGTTTCTTCGCCATGCTCTTGGCCATGCACGATGCACGCTCCTTATAATTGGTGCTCAGCTTTAGTAGCTGTCTCTTATAGCTTACGCGATCGGAGCGGTTCTGTTCAAGTCCGCGTTCGATTATAGCGGCTGCGTAGAAATATCCGCTGCTGTGGTATGGTGCAGCGGGGCGAGGCGAAGCGAGTCACCGCGCCTTGCTGCAGCAGGCTGAGAGCGGGTTTTCCCGCTCTCAGCCTGCTTTTCGGGGGAATGCTTGCTCCTGTGCTCACTGAGAGAGGGTTTTTCCTCTCTCGGGTGCTTGTTTAGGCCATTTTGCTGATCGAGAGCGGGTTTTCCCGCTCTCGTTCTGCTTTTCGGGGGAATTCTTGCTCTTGTGCTCCTTGAGAGAGGGTTTTTCCTCTCTCTGGTGCTTGTTTAGGCATTTTTGATTGTTGAGAGAGGGTTTTCCCGCTCTCAATCAGCGTAAATCCGGCCCCCAAGGCACGGCATTAGCTTTAGTCCAATCCGAGAGCACATATACGTGCTCTCGCCCATCAAAACCGGCTTTTCCTATGCCGAGAGAACATATTGGTTCTCTCAACTGACCTCAACGCCGGTTTGGGGACTATTCGCAC